>NZ_JBHVRF010000002.1:0-691713 GCF_042885955.1 Microbacterium sp. NPDC058021 | reverse complement strand
TTGTGGTGCTCGGGGCCCCGGCCGGCGGGGGGGGGGGGGGGGGGGGCGGGGGGGCGGGGGGGGGGGGGGCGCCCCCCCCCCCCCCCCCGGCAGCCCCCCCGCCGCCCGTCCCCGCCCGCCGCCCGTCCCCGCCGCCGCGCGCCCGCCGCCCGCCGCGCCCGCCGCGCCCGCCGCGCCCGCCGCACTGTCGTCGCCCGCGCCGGTCCGTCGGAATTCAGGCTGGCACCGACCGAACGAGGGTCACAGGGCACGAACCCAGCTCACAGCCTGAATTCCGACAGCCCGCCGTCGTGGCCGCCGCCATCCTGCCTTCCCGCGCCCCGCCGGTCGGGTGCCGGGCGTGTCCGGTCTCACCCCCCGTCGGAATGCAGGCTGAGCGGGGACCGACCCGCTGGCCGTGCCCGAAAACGGCTTCACCGCCTGAATTCCGACAGGATCCGGGCGTCGTCGCCTCCTCCCCAAGCACGCGGGACGCCGAGTTGTCCGCGGACGGGTCGATCCGGCCGACGAGCGATCCGCGCGGTCGGATAGGACGGGGGAATGCTCCGCCACATCGACAATCCCGCCCAGCGCGTGCGCGTGTTCGGCCGCGGCGAGATGCTCGCAAGCGGCTATTCGCCGACCGGCCTCACCACGGCAGTGCGGCGGGGTGCGGTGCTTCGCCCGCGGGGCGGCGCGTACCTGCACCCCGACACCGCGCAGGACGTGGTCGACGCCGTGCGGGTGGGTGGCCGGCTCGCCTGTGTGTCGGAGCTGGCCCGGCTCGGCGTGTACGTCCGCGATCACAGCGCGCTGCACGTGCACCTCCACCGCAGCGCCTCGAGGTTGCGCGACCTCCCGCGCGATGCCCGGCGGCACTGGCGCCCGTTGCATCGGTGCCCGCACCCGGCCGACGCCACCGTCGACGTGTTCGACGCGGTGATCCAGGCGATCGGATGCCAGGACCCGGACGATGCGGTGGCGACGATCGACTCCGCGCTGCACTTGGGGCTGCTGCGGGAGGACGAGCTCGACGAGCTGTTCCGTCATCTGGATGCCGGGAAGCGTCAGCTGCGGAACCTCGTGGACGGCCGGAGCGAAGCGGGGACCGAGACCCTCGTGCGGCTCATGCTGCGGGCGTTCAAGGTGACGGTGGAGCTGCAGGTGGTGTTCGTGGGTGTCGGTCGGGTGGACCTGGTCGTCGACGGCTGGCTCGTGATCGAGTGCGACAGTCGGGCGCACCATTCCGATTGGGAATCGCAGCGTCGCGACCGACGCCGCGACCAGGCGCTCGCGGCCCTCGGGTACTGCGTCTACCGCCCCATCGCCGAGGACATCCTGTACCGCCCCGAACGGGTCGTCGCGGCACTGCGCGGTCTGTTGCGGCGACCGCGCCGCCGGCCCAACCGCTGACGAGACTCGTCGCGGCGGTTCCGCCGGGCCACCGCCCTCTCCGCCGATGTCGGAATTCAGGCTGCGGGTGCCGGTGGCGGGCTGCGGCTGCTGGTAGGACTGCCGCAGCCTGAATTCCGACGGGTGCCGCGCGGGCACGCGGGCGGTAGGGGACGGCGGCGATGTCGGAATTCAGGCGGTGGATGCCGGCTCAGCCGTGCGGCGGATCGCGGGGGCGGCGGGAGCCTGGATTCCGACGGGTGGGGGATGAGCGGGGCCGGGCGGGGCGCGCGCGGAGGGGGACGGTGGTGCTGTCGGAATTCAGGCGGTGGGGCTGTGGGGCGCGAGCATCGGGTCGCGGGGGCGGCGGGAGCCTGGATTCCGAGGGGTGGGGGATGAGCGGCGCCGGGCGGGGCACGCGGGCGGTAGAGGGACGGCGGTGCTGTCGGAATTCAGGCGGTGCGGCCATGGGGGCACGCGGTGGGTGGCGGGGGCGGCGGGGAGCCTGAATTCCGGCGGGGGAGGGGCGCGCGAGCGGGGGTCAGGCGCCCCAGGCGATCAGGCGGGTGGGAGTGAACTCGATCACCGTGGAGAAGACCCGGCCGATCTCCTCGAGCGGCATGCCGTACGCCTCGATCGCGGCGGCGTATTTCGCGACGTACGGCTCCCGGAAGCGCGCGAGGAAGTCAGCCCCGCCGTCGGGGATGAGGCGGGTGTCACCGTGGAAGATCGCGACGTCGTCGCCGAGCGGCCCGGCGTCGAGGTGCAGCGTCGCCTTCGACCCCCGCCGCAGGTGTTTCACCTTGATCGTGTCGGGCTCACTGACGATGGTGAACACGCCGTCGTGCCAGAAGAACCACACCGGCGCCGGATGCGGCGTGCCGTCGGCCTTCGTGGTGATGAGCCACGCGATCAACTCGCTGTCGAGGCGGGTGCGCGCGGCTGCGTGGGCGGGGTTTTCGACGTCGAACACAGCGTCCATGCCCAGACTCTAGGGTGGAGCCTGTGACATCGCACCTGCCCATCCGCAGCCGACTCGTCCACGATGCCCTGCGGGCGGCGGGCATCCCGGGGGAGATCGTGGTGCTCCCGGATGCCGCGGCCACCGCCCCGCTGGCGGCGGCGGCCCTCGGCGTCGAGGTCGGCGCCATCGCCAACAGCCTCGTGTTCTGGTCGGACGGCGCACCGCTGCTGGTCATGACCAGCGGCGCGCACCGCGTGGACACCGCCGCGCTCGCCGCACGCCTGGGCCGCGAGCGCATCCAGCGCGCGACGGCGGAACAGGTGCGCGAGGCCACCGGCCAGGCCATTGGCGGCGTCGCCCCCACCGGGCACCCCGCGCCGCTTCTCACGATCATCGACGAAGCCCTCGCCGACCACCCCGAGATCTGGGCGGCCGGCGGCACGCCGCACACCGTCTTCCCGATGACCTTCGACGAACTGGTCGCGCTCACCGGTGGGGTCGTCACGAAGGTCGACTGACCGACCGACTCACCCCTCTTGCCCCCGGGCCTCGCGCGCGGAACGCTGAAGCATGGCCCACGACATCACACCGCTCGTTCGCCTCGAACTCGCTGGCTGGACCTCGCTCTGCGACGGCACCGGCAGCGACTTCTACGGCTCGATCATGACCGACCACGCCGTCATGGTGCTCGCCGACGGCGTCGCCCGTGATCGCGACGAGGTCATCGCCTCCCTCCGCGACGCCCCCGCCTGGGGTGCGTACGAGATCACCGATGAGCGTCTGGTCGAGCTCGGGCCGGATGCCGCGGCGCTCGTCTACACGGCGCGGGCGTTCCGCGCGGCCGGCGGCCCGCCGTTCGTGGGGATCATGACGAGCGTGTACGTGCGCGAAGGCGGCCGGTGGCGTCTGGCGCTGTACCAGCAGACGCCGATGCCCGAGGAAGACTGACCCCGCGCACCGGCTTTGTCAACGGGGCGCGTGACCTGCGGCGGCGAGGGTTGGATGGCGGGACCGGATCAGAACGGAGACATCCATGAATGCCACCCCCGAGGAACTGGACAAGCTGAACGATCTGCTCGGCGACTTCCGCTTCGCGATGGTCACCACCCGCGCCGCGGACGGCAAGCTCACGGCGCACCCGCTGACGGTGCAGGAGCGGGAGTTCGACGGCGACCTGTGGTTCGTCATCAACCGTCACGCCTCCACCGTCGAGCACATCCAGCGCGACCCCGCCGTCGGCATCGCGTTCAGCTCGAGCGATTCCTGGCTGTCGATCGCCGGCCACGGGCGCGTCGTCGATGACCGCGCCAAGCTGCAGGAGCTGTGGAACCCTTCGCTGGAGGCCTGGTTCCCCGAGGGCCCCGATGACCACGACATCACGCTGCTGAAGGTCGAGGCCGAGAGCGCCGAGTACTGGGACAGCCCTGGCGGCAAGGTCGCGAGCCTCGTCGCCTTCGTGAAGCAGAAGGTCACCGGCGAACGCATCGAAGGCGAGAACGAGGACTTCACCCTGTGACCGATGCCGCGGCGCGCACGATCGTCATCACCGGCGCGAGCGACGGCATCGGCGCAGCAGCGGCCCATCAGCTGCACGATGCCGGCGAGCGGGTGGTGGTGGTCGGGCGCGACCCGGCCAAGACCCGCGCCGTCGCCGACCCGATCGGCGCACCGTGGCATCTGGCCGACTTCGGCGAACTGTCGCAGGTGCGGGAACTGGCGGCGAGCCTGCTCGAGCGGTACCCCCGCATCGACGTGCTCGCCAACAACGCCGGGGGCATCTTCGGTGACCGCGCCCTGACGGCGGACGGCTTCGAGAAGACCTTCCAGGTCAACCATCTGGCGCCGTTCCTGCTGACCAACCTGCTGCGCGAGCGGCTGGTCGACAGCGGTGCGGCCGTCATCCAGACCTCGAGCATCGCGGCGCGGCGGTTCGCCCGCTTCGACATCGACGACCTGCAGGGAGAGCGGCACTATTCCGCCGGCGCCGCGTACGGCAACGCCAAGCTCGCGAACGTGCTGTTCACGAAGGAGCTGCAGCGCCGGTGGGGAGGGGACGGCGTCAACGCCGTGGCTTTCCACCCCGGCGCCGTGGCGACGAGCTTCGCCTCGGCATCCCAGGGGCCGTGGCGCTTCATCTACACCAATCCCGTCTCGCGGCGACTGCTGACCTCCACCGAGACCGGCGGTTCACGCCTCACCTGGCTCGCCCTCGGCACCCCGGGCGTGGACTGGCAGCCGGGGCAGTACTACGAGCGCAACCGCATCGGCCGCACGAACAAGGCAGCCGACGACCCGCTGCTGGCGCGCAGACTCTGGGACCGCAGCGCCGCACTGGTCGGTCTCTGACCTGCTGCCCCGTCGCGGGCGCGACAGCGAACAGCTGCGGCGCCCGCGGCGGGATCAGGAGGTTCAGGATGCCGTGGCGCGCACGAGGATCTTCGCCCCGGCGCCGCTGCGCAGTCGCTGGAAGGCGTCGACCACGCCGTCGAGGTCCACTTCCTCGACCCATCCGGTGGTGTCATAGACCCCATCGGCCATGGCCGCGATGACGGCGTCGAAGTCCTCCGGGAGGTAGGCCAGGCTCCCCACGATGCCGGTCTCGGCCATCACGAGCTGCGTCGGAAGGAAGTCCATCGGTCGCTCGTGGACCGCGACCACCACGAGCCGGCCGCCCGGCGTGAGACTCGACAGACCCGAGGTGATCGCCGCTCCCACGCCGGCGGCGTCGAAGGCGGCATCCACGCCCTGCCCGTCGGTGAGCTGCGCGACGGCGGCGGCGAGGTCGCCGCCCACGGGGTCGACCGTGGTCGCCCCGAGCGCCTCGACGATCGCTCGGCGCTCGGCGCTCGGCTCCGACACGAGCACGCGCTCGATGCCGCGGGCGCGCAGCGCGAACCACACGCCGATGCCGATGGGACCGGCCCCCGCGACCAGCGCCGTGCCACCGGCGGGCACGTCGACCTGTGCGACGGCGTGCCAGGCGACCGACATCGGCTCGACGAGGGCGCCCAGACGCAGGTCGACGTTCTCGGGCAGCACATGCAGCATCGAGGCGGGCACCGTTGTGAACTCCGCCATGCCGCCGCCGTGGGAGGTCAGCCCGTGGAAGCCGATCTTCTGGCAGACGTTGTACATGCCCTTGCGGCAGGCCGGGCACTCGCCGCAGTAGTACACCGGCCAGACGGCGGCCCGGTCGCCGACCGCGATGCCCTCGACCCCCTCGCCGACCTCCACGACCTCGCCGGAGAACTCGTGCCCGAGGATCTGCGGCGGCAGGGCGCCGGTGAGGGGATGCGGGTGCTCGAAGTCGAGCCCCGCAGCCTCGGGGGTGAAGTAGACGTGCAGGTCGGACCCGCAGATGCCGGAGTAGGCGTTGCGCAGCTTCACCTCCCCGGGGCCGGGCGTGGGCTCCTCGACGTCCTCGACGCGGAGGTCCTCTTTCCGGTGGAAGCGTGCAGCGCGCATCGGTGTGTCCTTTCCTCGTGCTTCGGTGTCGCGGGGAGCCTATGCCCGCCGCGGTGTACTGTCGACGGCCCGGGCGCCGGACGCGCCGGATGCCGCGGCCGCCCCGGTCACGCCCCCGTCGTGATCTGCAGGCACACGATCGCCGCGGCCGCCGACCACGCCTGCGGGCGGCAGGCGGCGGGGTAGGGCGCGGGTGCCGTCGCCGTCGTCGCGGCGTCGCCGGCGTGCAGCTCCGGCATGCGGAAGTCGAAGGCCTCGGCAGCGGCGAGCAGTCCGTCGACGACGGAACGGGCGTCGTCGACGAGTCCCGCGCGCGCCATGCCGTGGGCGACGATCGCGGAGTCGTGCGTCCACACGCTGCCGCCGTGATAGCTCAGCGGCCAGTAGCCGGCGGCGGCCGTCGACATCGTGCGCACCCCGAATCCCGATGACATCGAGGGGTGGATGAGCAGCTCGGACACGCTCTTCTCCTCGGCGGGGGAGAGGATGCCGGTGCCCAGCAGATGCCCGATGTTGCTGGTGAGGGTGTCGACGGGCCGGCCGTCGCGGTCCAGTGCGATCCCCGGGTAGCGGCCCTCGGGGGTCTGCACCCAGAACCGCTCGGCGAACCGGGTCTTCAGGCTCTCCGCCCAGGCGCGCAGACGCTCGCCGCCCTCCTCGCCCAGGCGGTCGAGAAGCCGGGCGGCGCCGCTCGCCGCCTCGTACGCGTACCCCTGCACCTCGCACAGCGCGATGGGTCCGGTGGCGAGCGTGCCGTCACGCCACTGGATGGAGTCGCCGGAGTCCTTCCACCCCTGGTTCGACAGTCCGTGCCCGGTCTCGTCGACATAGTCGAGGAAGTCCTCGCCCGCGCTGTCGATGATCCACTCGAGCGCGGCGCGCAGATGCGGCAGCAGCGCCCGCACCTCGGGTTCGGGCATGCCGGCGTCCGCAGCGTCTGCCAGCAGGCACACCCACAGCGGGGTGGCATCCACCGTGCCGTAGTACAGCGGCGGCAGCACGATGCCCTCGCCCGGCATGGCGAGCTCGCCGGCGCGCAACTCGTGGGCGATCTTGCCGGGCTGTTCGGCGGTCGCAGGATCGGTCTCGCGGCCCTGCAGCCGGGCGAGGACCCGCAGCGTCGAGGCGGCGATGCCGACGTCGACGGGCAGCATCATGCGCGCCGCCCACAGCGAGTCGCGGCCGAACAGCGTGAGGAACCACGGCGCGCCCGCCGCGAAGAACTGGTCGTCCGGTTCGCCGGGGAGGGCCAGGCGCAGCGCGTCGAGGTCGGAGAGGGCCCGGTGCACCCAGCGCCGCAGCCGGGGGTCCGCCTGCTGCGGCAGTTCGACCGTCCACTCCACCGGCCGCTCGGGCGCCCGCACCACGAGTGCCGGGTCGTGCAGCACGGCCTGCCACGCCACCTCCGCCGAGCCGCGCGGGCCGCACACGACCCGCCAGGTGAGCGTGATGTGCTCGTCGCCGGTGTCGACGATCGCGTCGTCGGCCTGCAGGTCGAGCCTGGCCGCGCCGCGGCTGACGTGCACGGCAGCGCCGGCACCCCGCGCGGCCCACTCGCCGGTGGGCACCGCGCCGGATTTGACCTCCTGCAGCGGCGAGAAGTCGGGCGTCAGCCGCAGCCGCAGCCGTACTTCCAGCGGCTCGTCGAGGTGCGAGTGCAGGCGCAGGGTCTCCACGATCTGCCCCTCGTGCACCTGGCGGTGCCGTTGGAGGCGCACCTTCGGGTCGGGCCAGGCATCGTCCACCGCGCGCAGCAGGGCGTCGAAGACGACCGTCGACGCGTCGGGGCTGGTGAGCGCGATCGCCTCGGGCCGGTGCCACGGTCCATCGGGGGAGGCGTACTCGAGGCGCGCGGCCCGGAGGAACCGGGTGTCGCCGTGGTACACGCCGTCGATCGCGGCGTCCCCGAGGTCGCCGTCGCGGCCCGACCAGGCCTGCGTGGGCGCGCGCAGCGCCACGACGGCATCGGAGAGGAATGGCTGCAGTCCGTCGGTCATCCCTTGACGGCTCCTTCACTGGTGTTCATGATGCGTTTCTGGAAGATGAAGAACAGCACCGCGACCGGGATCGTCATGATCGCGGCGGCGGCGAGCTTCAACGGGTACTGGTTGCCCTGACTGAGCTGCCCGGAGGCCAGGCCCGCCACGCCCTTGGTGAGGGTCGTGAGCTCGGGCGACTGCGTCGACACGATGAAGTGGCTCAGCTCGTTCCACGATCCCTGGAACGACAGGATGACGATGGTCACGAGCGCCGGGCGGGCCATCGGCAGCACGATCGACCAGAAGATGCGGAACGCACCCGCCCCATCGATGCGGGCCTGCTCCTCGACCGACGGCGGGATCGACTCGAAGAAGTTCTTCATGATGAAGACGCCGGCGGCATCCACGAGGAGCGGGATGATCATGCCGGCGTACGAGTCGTACATGCCGAGCTGGTTGAGCACGAGGAACTTCGGGATGAGCAGCACGACGGTGGGCACCGCCATGACCGCGACGACCATCGCGAAGATCACGGTGCGCCCGCGGAAGCGCAGGCGCGCCAGCGCGTAGCCGGCGAGCGAGACGAAGAACACCCGGCCGAGGGTGACGAGCACGGTCACGACGGCGGAGTTGGCGAACCACAACGGGAAGTCGCTGCGCGTGAACAGTCGCTCGTAGGCGGCGAAGGTCACCGTCGACGGGATCAGCGAGACCGCGTCGCTCGTGGCCTCGGCATCGGTCTTGAACGACGTCGACACCTGCACCAGGAACGGGAAGATGTAGATGATCGCGATCACGATGAGCAGGGCGTACAGCAGCACCTGACCGACGATGCGCGCTGGGGGCAGGCGTCGCCGCCGCGGGGGCAGCGTGACCGGGGGGCCGGCTTGCACCGCCTCGTCGGTCAGCGCGGTGGTGGAGGTCATGATGCCGCCCTTCTGGATGCCGCAGCCGCAATGGCCTGCTCATACGGCCGCCGCCGGCGCCGGGAGACGGCGCGCTCGCGCAGCACCCAGCGCTGGAAGATCGTGAAGACGATGATGATGAGGAACAGGATGAAGGAGATCGCCGCGCCGATGCCCCACTGCTGGTCGGTGAACGCCGACGTGTAGGAGAGGTACGCGGGGGTCATCGTGGTCTTGCCGGGCGCGCCCTGCGTGCCGGTGTAGATCTGGTCGAACACCTGCCAGCATCCGATGAGACCGAGGGTGATCACGGTGAACAGCGTGGGGCGCAGCTGCGGCAGCGTGATGCGCCAGAAGCGCTGCCACCCGTTGGCACCGTCCATCATCGCCGCCTCGCTCAGCTCACCGCCGATGTTCTGCAGCGCCGCGATGAACAGCAGCATGAACGTGCCGCTGGTCGTGAACACCGCCATGAGGATGAGCGCGGTCATCGCGACCGAGGGACCGGCGAGCCAGTCCCACCAGGTGACGCCGAGGAAGCTCCCGGAGGCGAGGGACTGCGGGGCGGCATCCACGCCGAGTCCGGCGAGGGCCAGGTGCAGGATGCCGCGCGGCTCGTTGAACCAGTTGGGGCCGTTCAGGCCGATCCACGAGAGCACCTCGTTGACGACGCCGGTCGTGGAGAAGAGGAACAGCCACAGCACCGTGATCGCCACCGAGCTCGTGACGGAGGGGAAGTAGAAGGCGGTGCGGAAGAACCCGCGACCGCGGAGTGCGGCGCGGCTGACGAGCACCGCAAGGAAGAGCGACAGCGCCGTCTGCAGCGGCACGACCAGCAGCACGTACCAGGCGTTGTTGCGCAGGGCCAGGCCGAAGTTGCGTTCGGGGAGGCCGCCGTCGGTGGTGATGGCGGCGTAGTTCTGCAGCCCCACGAACGACACGTTCGACGACAGCGGGCTGCCCCGGCCGCTCCAGTCCGAGAAGCTCACCCACAGGGCCATGAGCACGGGGACGAACAGGAACAGCCCGAGGATGACGATGATCGGCAGGGTGAACAACCACCCCGCCACCCCCTCGCCGCGCCGGAGCCCGCCTCGGGATCCGGCGCGCCGAGGGGTGTGGACGGTGGCGGTCACGTCAGCCGCCGACCACGGCCTCGAGGTTGGTCTGCACCGACTCGAGCATCTGCTGCGGGTCGCCGGTGGCCAGCGACTCCAGCTGTGCGTTGAAGTCGGTGATGACCTCGGTGATGCCGATGTTGGTCGGCATGCCGATGGCGTAGTCCGACCCGGCCAGGAAAGCGGCCAGCTCCGGGTTCGCGGCCTCCCAATCGGCGGCGGCCGACTCGATGGAGGGCATCGGCCCGAAGGCCTCGGAGAAGGCGAGCTGCTGGTCGGTGCTGGTCAGGTACTCGACGAGATCGAGCACGGCTTCCTGGTTGGGGCTGTCGGAGGCCATGCCCCAGCAGTTGGTGAACTGCATCGTGCCGGGACCTGCCGGCCCCTCGGGCAGCTGCGCCACGGTGTACTCCACGTCGGGGAAGTCCGCCGCGAGGCCGCCGGTGATCCAGTTGCCCTCGACCACCATGGCCGCCAGCTCCTTGCCGAACGCCTCGCCGCCCCAGCCCGCCCCGATGTCGGCGGCGAACGCGAACGTGCCGTCGGCCAGGTGATCCTTGACGTAGGTCAGGGCCTCGACGTTCTCGGGCGAGTCGGCGACCGCCTCGGTGCCGTCAGCGCTCACGAGCCGCCCGCCGGCCTGCGCCATGAAAGCGCCCAGTCGCTGGTACTCGGCGCCGAACGCGAGGCCGACGCGCCCGTCGGTCGTGAGCGTCTGGGCGACGGATGCCAGTTCGTCCCACGTCGTCGGGATGTCGGCGTCGGTGAGGCCGGCGGCCTCCCACAGGGTCGTGTTGATGACCAGCGCGAGCGTGGAGAAGTCCTTCGGGGCGCAGACGAACTCGCCGTCGACGGTGAAGTTCGACACGAGGCTGGGGTAGAAGTCGTCCTTGTTGTCGAGCAGGTCGCCGTAGGCGCGCACCGAGCCGTTGTCCACGAAGCCGGCGAGCTGGTCGGTCGAGAGGTAGAACAGGTCCGGCGGCGAACCGGCGGCGAAGCCCTGGGCCAGCTCCTGGCTGAGGTTGGTGGCGGCCAGAACCTCGGCGTCGACTCCCGACTCGGCCGACCATGCCGCGATCGCCTCTTCGACCGCCGCCGTCTCGGCCTCCCCGCTGGAGCCGATCATCACGGTGAGCGCGTCATCCGAGCTCGTCAGATCGTCGGAGGCGTCGCTGCCCCCGCCGTCGTCGAATCCCTGGCCGCAGGCGGCGAGGGTGAGTGCGGCGGTGGTCGCCAATGCGCCCACCCCGAGAAGACGGACTGCTGTGTGTCGCTTCATGAGATCTCCTTCGATGCGTCGGCGCTACCGGTCACTCGGTAGAATTTGATCGTTCAAATTCTTTGCCGTGGTGCCAAACTAGGGCGACGGATCGTCGCGTGTCAACCGGGTGCGCGGCCGGGGAAGAGGTGCAGCGTGTCGGTGCGACAACCCACGGTCGAGGACGTCGCCCGTCACGCCGGCGTGTCGCGGCAGACCGTCTCCAACGTGCTCAACAGCCCGGCGATCGTGCGCAGCGGCACCCGCGAACGGGTGGAGAGCGCCATCCGCGAGCTGGGGTACACCCCGTCGATGGCGGCGCGGCGGCTGCGCACCAACCGCAGTGAGACGATCGGCATCCACCTCGATCCCTACGCCGGGGGCATCTCGGGCGTCATCCTCGATCGTTTCGTGCACGCCCTCACCGAGCAGGCGACGCCGCGCGGGCTGCGCATCCTCGTCTATGCCGCCGCGGACGCGCAGGAGGAGCTCGCGCGGCTGCGGGCGCTACGCGAGGGCGGCGAGATCGACCGCGTGGTGCTCACCGGCACGTACGACGGCGACCCGCGCACCGCCTGGCTGCACGAGGTGGGACTGCCGTTCGTCGCGTTCGGACGCCCGTGGTCGGCGGGGGTGGCATCCCCTTCTCCCGGCCACGCGTGGGTCGACGTGGACGGCGCCGGCGGCGTCGCGGCGGCCACGCGGCACGCGCGCACGTACGGCCGCCGGGTCGCCTTCCTCGGGTGGCCCCGGGGGTCGGGTACCGGCGACGATCGCGAACGGGGGTGGCGCGAGGAGATGGGGGAGGATGCCGTCGACCGGCTCCGCCTCACGAGCGTCGACAGCGTCGCGGCGGCCAGGACGGAGACCGAGCGGGCATTGGCTGCGGGTGGGATGGATGCCGTGGTGTGCGCGAGCGACACCCTGGCGGTGGGCGCGCATCTGGCGGCCTCGCACGCCGGGCGGCCGGAGTTCACCGTCGTCGGGTTCGACAACACGCCCGTCGCCGAGGCACTGGGGATCTCGAGCGTCGAGCAGCGGCCCGAACTCGTCGCCGCGGCCGTGCTCGATCTGCTGGTGAGTCAGGAACCGCCGGAGAGCCGCCTCATCGAGCCGGTGCTGGTGGTGCGCACGCCGGTGCGGTGACCCGTCACGGGCTCGCCGCCCTCAGCGCGGGGTGTCGTACGTCCACTCGTCGGGGTCGAGCGCCGTCGCGACGTCCCAGTCGTCCTGCCACCAGGTGAAGGTCGCCACGGCGCAGGTCGGCATGTGGACGATGTCGCCCGACAGTCGCTCGGCGAGCACGCTCATGCCCGGGTCGTGCGCGACGACGAGCACCGAGGGCACGTCCTGCGCCGCGGCGACCCGCAGCAGTTCGTCGGCCGGGGCGCCGTAGAGGTCCTCGAGCGCGACCGGCTCGAGCCCGAACCGCTCGGCGAAGAAACCCGCGGTGGTGCGGGCGCGGAGCGCCGTGGAGGTCACGATGACGTCGGGGACGAATCGCGTGTCCGCGAGGCGCCGGGCCATGACCGGCGCGTCGCGCAGGCCCCGCGCGTTGAGGGGCCGGTCGTGGTCGGCGAGCCCCGGGTGCCCCCAGTCGCTCTTGGCGTGGCGCACGAGGCCGAGGCGGATCATGCGTCGGCCGCCACGTACACCCAGGCGCGGCGACCGCTCGCGAGGGTCACCGGCAGGCGGCTCAGCAGCGGGGTGACCAGGTCGTCGGCGGCATCCAGTTCGTCGGCGCTGAGACGCAGCACCCTCCCCACGACCTTGTCGAGCGCATCGCCGGTGTGGCGCAGGCGCCGCTGCGGGATGGGACCGATGCGGTCGACCAGCCGCGGATCGGTCGCCGGCGCGGCTTCGGCCACGTAGCCGGGCAGGACGTCCTGCTCGGCCGCGACGACCCGCCCGAACGTGTCGAGCTGCAGCTCGTCGCCGCCGAACGACCCGTAGCTGAACAGCAGCTCGCCCTCGCCCATGCGCACAGGCTACCTACCCGACGAGCGCGTGCGCGATGGTGAAGATGAGCAGTCCGGCCAGCGAGCCGACGATCGTGCCGTTGAGGCGGATGTACTGGAGATCCCGTCCCACCATCAGCTCGATCTTCTCGGTGGTCTCGGCGGGGTCCCACCGTTCGACCGTCTCGGTGATGATCGAGGCGATGTCGTGGCGGTAGCGGTCGACGAGGAACACCGCGGCGTCGGTCACCCAGGTGTCGACGCGGCGCTGCAGCGTCGCGTCGGTGGCCAGGCGCCGCCCGGCATCCATCAGGGCCTCCGCCGCCCGACGCCGCAGGGCGCTGTCGGGATCGGAGAGGGAGGTGAGCAGCCCGTTCTTGGTGGTGTTCCACGCCTCGGCGGCGAGTTCGCGCACCCGCGGCGAGTCGAAGACGCCACCCTTGGCATCCTCGAACCGGCCGATCGTGGCCGGGTCGTGCTGCAGGTTGTCGGCCAGGCGTGCGAGGTAGCGGTCGATGGCGCGACGGGCGGGGTGGTCGGGGTCGGTGCGCACCGCGCGCACGAAGGTCAGGGCCTCCTTGTAGAGGGTGTCGTCGATGAGGCGGTGCGCGAGCGAGGGAACCCAGCTGGGCAGGCGCCGCGACACGAGGCCGTCGAACGAGGCACGGTTGCCCTCGAGCCAGGTGCCGAGGGAGTCGGCGGCGAGATCGACCGCGCCGTGGTGCGCGCCGGCATCCACCAGTCGCTCCAGCCAGCCGCCTAGCGGCGGCCCCCACTCCGGGGCGATGAGGTGATCGCGGGCGATGTCGGCGATCAGGTCCTGCACGTCGCTGTCGCTGAGGGCGCGCAGCACCCCGGCAGCCATCGCGGAGCCCTCGTCCGCGACCCGCTCGGCGTGCTCGGGGTGGGAGAGCCATTCGCCCAGCCGCCGGGAGACGCTCATCGATTCGAGCTTGGTGCGCACGACCTCGGCGGAGAGGAAGTTCGTCTCCACGAACTCCCCGAGGCTGCGCCCGATCTCGTCCTTGCGACTCGGGATGATGGCGGTGTGCGGGATGGGGATGCCCAGCGGATGCCGGAACAGCGCCGTCACCGCGAACCAGTCCGCGAGGGCGCCGACCATGCCGCCCTCGGCGGCGGCGCGCACGTACCCGAGCCACGGCACGTCGTTCTGCAGGGGGAACGAGATCGCGAACAGCACCGCCATGAACAGCAGGGCGCCCAGGGCCACGCTCTTCATGACGCGCAGGCCGCGGCGTCGCTCCTGATCCGCCGGGCTCAGCGCAGCGGTGGGCGTGGGAGACATGCCGTCATCCTCGCACGCGACTCAGCCGACGGGTCCGAGCCAGGCGGTCGCGACGGTCGCGTGGGCGGACTCCGGGTCGGAGGGGTGGAAGAGCCCCGCCAGCACGTCGCGGTACAGCCGCCCCAGCTCCGCGCCGGCGAAGTACGACGAGCCGCCGGCGACCAGCACCGCGTCGTCGACGACGGCCTTCGCGGTCGTCACGGCGCGGTGCTTCATGCCGGCCAGCAGCGAGAACCAGCGGGACCCGTGGTCGACCTGCGCGTCGACGTCGCGGCACAGCGCCTGCAGCTGCGGCGGCAGGGCGTCGTAGGCCAGCGCCATGTCGGCGACGCGCCAGCGGATGTCGGGGTCCTGGCTGTAGGTGAGGCCGGTCTTCTTCGAGGTGCGCCGGGACGCCGTGGTGACGGCGACCTCCAGCGCCCGGTGGGCGATGCCGGTGTACACCGATGCCAGCAGCAGCTCGAAGACGCTGAAGATGGCGAAGACGAGGGGGTCGGGGCTGGGACCGGGCGCGATGCGGCGGGCGATGCGGTCGGCGGGGGCGAGGGCGCCGTGCAGCTCGGTGGTGCGCGATTGGGTGCCGCGCATGCCGACGGTGTCCCAGTCGTCGCGCGTGACGACACGGCCCTGCTGCTCCTCGCCGCGCGGGACGAACGCGTAGACGAGCTTCGGGCCGTCGGGGGAGGTGGTGTCGAGGCCGTGGAGGCCGAGCTGCGTCCACACCGGGGCGAGCGAGGTGAAGATCTTCGTGCCGGTGAAGGCGTACCCGCCGTCCGGCTGCGGCGCGGCATCCGTGTCGCTGCCGAAGAGCACGAGGTCGTTGCCGGCCTCGCTGATGCCGAAGGCGTACACCTCGCCGGCGACGGCGCCTTCGAGCACGTGGTCGAGGTCGTGGATGCCGCGGTCGCGCAGCACCTTGGCGACACCCGTCCACACCAGGTGCATGTTCACCGCGAGGGCCGTCGCGGGCGCCGCCCCGGCCAGGCGCTGCTGCAGCACGCTGACCTCGGCCAGTCCCAGGCCCGCGCCGCCGAGGTCGGTGGGCGCGAGCGCGGCGAGGTAGCCGGCGGCCTTCAGCTCGGTCAGGTCGTCGTCCGGGAAGGTGTTGTCGCGGTCGTGCGCGGCGGCGCGCGAGCGGATGCGCTCGAGGAGGTCGTCGGGCAGCAGGTCGGTGACGTCGAGAGCGGTCATGGGAGGACCTCCATCAGGTGGCGGAGCGTATCGGCGGGCTTGTCGCGGTGCGGCGAGTGGCCGGCGCCGGTGACGACGGACATCGTGATCCGCGGGTGGGCGAGCACGTCGCGCACGAGGTCGCCGGTGAAGATCGAGTAGACCTCGGGGTCGCTCGCGATGATGTGAGTGGGCACGCTCAGCCGCAGGGCGTCGGCAGTGACGTCCCAGACGGCGTTCTGGTCGCTCGTCTGCTCCACGCCCCAGCGGCTCGCCTGCCGGGCGGCGAGGGCCTTGAGCTCGACGTCGTTCGGATGCCACGCGGGGTGCTGCGCGCGCACCGCAGCCTCGGTGGGGTCGGCGAACGCCCGCGTCTGGCTGATGCGCACGACGGAGCGGTCGCGACCGGCGAGCCGGATGCCGGGGTCGACGAGTACGAGCTGGCGAGTCCAGTCGGGGTGCGCCGCAGCCGCCACCGTGGCCGCGGCCCCGCCCAGGGAGTGGCCGATGACGAGGTCCCACGGGCGCGCGGCGCCGCGCGTCGCGGCATCCGGGGCTGCGGCATCCGGAGTCGTGGCCGCGACGTCGGCGGCGTACGCCGCGAGCGAGTAATCCAGCGCGCGGGGCGCCGTGCCGTGCCCGCGCAGGTCGACCGCCGTCGCGTGCCAGCCGATGCTCGCCAGCGCCGTGCCGTAGAGCCACATGAGAGCGCCGTTGGAGCCGAGCCCGTGGACGAGCAGCGCCCGGCGGGACGCGTGGGGCTCGCCCCAGGCCTGACGGGGGAGGACGACGGGAGCGGGCATGCCCCCAGCCTAAAGCGGAGGTGCGACGGGGTGCCGGCGGCGGCGGCCCCCGCTCCCGCGGACGACGGCATGATGGGGAGGGTGATCTCCACAGACCTGGCACGGGAACTCCGAGCGGCGGGACTGGTGTGGCGGCCGCGGTCGGGCGACCGGTTCCAGCTGGACGAACCCGAGTTCGACGCCGACGTCTTCACCGTCAGCGACATGACGATCGAGCCGCGCAGCTACCCGACCGGAACGCTGCTGGCCTTCAACGGCACGACGGAGTGGGCGCTGGATTCGGTCGCCCTCGAGGACGCGCTGTGGCTGCCGTCCGAGGGTCAGCTGCGCGAGATGCTGCGGGGCGCCTTCCGCACCCTCAGCCGCTTGCCCGACACGTACGAGGTGGAGATCGAGGTCGCCGGCATCCGTCATCGCTTCCGGCATCCGGAGCCGGCCGACGCGTATGCGCGGGCCGTGCTGTTCCTGCTGGCGCGACTGGCCTGAGCGCTGCTGCACCCGCCGGTCAGGTGACGATCGACACCGGTTCGGTGTCGGGGATGGGGCTGGCGTCCCGGCCGCGGAGGTCGGGGAAGCCGCGCACGAAGACGATCGAGACGAGCACCCCGGCCACGGCGAACGCGGCACCGGCGAAGAACGCCCCCTGCGGCCCGACGCCGTCGATGAGGAATCCCGCGGTCGCGGACCCCGCGGCCGAGCCGATCAGCTGACCGGTGCCCACCCAGCCGAAGGCCTCGGCGGTGTCGCTGAACTTGACGCTGGCGGTGGTCATGGCGAACATCACCGCCAGAGCGGGAGCCACGCCGGCGCCGGCGATGAGGAGCGACCCGCCCATCCACCAGACGTCGAGGGAGATCATCGCCAGGCACAGTCCCACCGCGACGATGGCGAACCGCCGCGCCATGGCCCAGGGCCCGATGGGGATGTGCCCGAAGCCCAGCCCGCCGGCGAGGCTGCCGATCGAGAACACCGCCAGGACGAGACCGGCCTCGAGCCCGCCGTGGTCGAAGGTGGCGACGACCCCGGCCTCGACCGCGGCGGCCGCACCGATGAGGAGGAAGCCGGTGGCCGTGGCGAGGATCACGGCGGGGCGGGTGAGCACCTTGCCGAGCCTGCGGCGGCTGCGGGGGATGCGGACGCGCCCGACCTCCGGCGAGAGGATGAACCAGGTGCACCCCAGCAACAGGATGACCACGATGCACACGAGGGCGGGGACGGTGCCCGCCTGCGTGGCGATGAAGGTGATGAGCACCGGGGCGATGATCCAGATGATCTCCTGCAGCGACGCGTCCAGAGAGAACAGCGGAGTCAGCTGCCGCGAGGTGACCATCTTGGGGTAGATCGTGCGCACGGCCGGCTGCACCGGCGGCGTCGACAGGCCTGCGACCAGCGCGAGCAGCATGTAGACGGGCACGACGGTCTGCACGAACGCGAGTGTGGCGATCGTCACGGCGCAGACGAGCGTGGTGAGGGTGAGCACCTTGCGCATGCCCCAGCGGCCCATCCAGCGGCTCGTGACCGGGCCTGCGACCGCCTGGCCCACCGAGGTGGCGGCCAGCACGAGGCCCGCCGCGCCGTAGGAGCCCGTGACGTGCTCGATGTGCAGCAGGATCGCCAGGCTGGTCATGCCGTTGGGGAAGCGCGCCGTCAGCTGCGCCGCCATGATGCGCCCCACCCCTGGAGTGCGCAGAAGATCCCGATAGCCCGCCACGTCTGTCAACGCTACCTCCGCGGGTCGCGACACGCCGTACCGCCGGTTCCACAGGAACGGCGATGTCGGAGGGGGTCCGTAGCGTGCGACCTGTGGATGAATCGTCCCGGCGGCGGCGCGAGCCGCGTGATTCAGCGCCTTTCGAGGCCTCTGGGAATCGCTCGTCCTGTGGATGAAACGGTGGACAACATGTGTTGTACATGGGGAGAGCGGTGGAAAACTACACGGATGTAACTACTATCCCTTGTGGTGCTTCTGAACGTCGGCACCCATATGTAGTATTGAACTCCCGGCGCGGTCTGGCCGAGGACACCACGGATTTTGAGGGGAAACACGGACGACATGGCGATCACGGTCTACACCAAGCCTTCCTGCGTGCAGTGCAACGCGACCTACCGCGCGCTGGACTCGAAGGGCATCGAATACGAAGTTCTCGACGTCTCAGAAGACGCCGCGGCGCTCGAGCACGTGAAGTCGCTCGGCTACCTGCAGGCGCCGGTCGTCGTCACCGACGAGGACCACTGGTCGGGCTTCCGCCCCGACAAGATCGACGAGCTCGCTTCGCGCCTGGCCTGACGGTCTCGACGCGCAGCGCTGCGGTGCTGCGATCGGGGAAGGGGGTGGACATGCACATGACGGCGACCCGAGCACCATTGCTCGTCTACTTCTCCAGCCTGTCCGGCAATACCGCGAAATTCGTGGAGAAGCTGGGCCTCCCGGCCGCGCGTATCCCGTTGCGCTCCTCAGAGCCCGCGCTCACGATCGACGAGCCCTTCGTCCTGGTCACCCCCACCTACGGTGGCGGTCAGGGCCGGGGTGAGGAGAAGGGCGCGGTTCCCAAGCAGGTGATCCGGTTTCTCAATGACGAGAGCAACCGGCGCCTGATCCGCGGAGTCATCTCTGCGGGCAACACCAACTTCGGCGCGGCCTTCTGCCTCGCCGGTGACATCATCAGCCGCAAGTGCAACGTGCCGCACTTGTACCGGCTCGAACTGTTCGGCACGCCAGAAGACGTCGATCGCGTAAGCGAGGGACTGGAGCAATGGTGGAATCAGCACTGACCGACTTGGCCTTCAAGGCCGACGCACGCTTCGAGGGCATGGACTACCACTCCCTCAACGCGATGCTCAACCTCTACGGGCCGGACGGGAAGATCCAGTTCGACGCCGACAAGCGCGCCGCGCGGGAGTACTTCCTGCAGCACGTGAACCAGAACACCGTGTTCTTCCACTCCCTCGAGGAGAAGCTCGACTACCTCGTCGAGAAGGAGTACTACGAGCCGGCCGTGCTGGCGAAGTACTCGATGGAGTTCATCAAGCAGCTCAACGACTTCGCCTACGGCAAGAAGTTCCGCTTCGAGACGTTCCTCGGCGCGTTCAAGTACTACACCAGCTACACGCTGAAGACCTTCGACGGCAAGCGCTACCTCGAGCGGTTCGAGGACCGCGTCGTGATGACGGCGCTGGGCCTGGCCGACGGCGACGAGGCGCTGGCCACGGAGCTCGTCGATGAGATCATCTCGGGCCGCTTCCAGCCGGCGACCCCGACGTTCCTCAACACCGGCAAGGCCCAGCGCGGCGAGCTGGTGTCGTGCTTCCTGCTGCGCATCGAAGACAACATGGAGTCGATCGCCCGCGGCATCAACTCCGCCCTGCAGCTGTCCAAGCGCGGTGGCGGCGTGGCGCTGCTGCTGTCGAACATCCGTGAGGCCGGCGCCCCGATCAAGCAGATCGAGAACCAGTCCAGCGGCATCATCCCCGTCATGAAGCTGCTCGAAGACAGCTTCAGCTACGCCAACCAGCTCGGTGCGCGTCAGGGTGCCGGTGCCGTGTACCTGTCGGCGCACCACCCCGACATCCTGCGCTTCCTCGACACCAAGCGTGAGAACGCCGACGAGAAGATCCGCATCAAGACGCTGTCGCTGGGTGTCGTCATCCCCGACATCACCTTCGAGCTCGCCAAGAACGACGAGGACATGTACCTGTTCTCGCCGTACGACGTCGAGAAGGTCTACGGCGTGCCGTTCGGCGACATCTCGGTCACCGAGAAGTACCGCGAGATGGTCGACGACGAGCGCATCAAGAAGACGAAGATCAACGCGCGCGAGTTCTTCCAGACCCTCGCCGAGATCCAGTTCGAGTCGGGCTACCCGTACATCATGTTCGAGGACACGGTGAACAAGGCCAACCCGATCAAGGGCCGGATCAACATGTCCAACCTGTGCTCGGAGATCCTGCAGGTCAACACCCCGACCACCTACAACGAGGACCTCTCGTACAAGGAGATCGGCAAGGACATCTCCTGCAACCTGGGCTCGATGAACATCGCCCTCGCGATGGACGGCGGCAATCTCGGCAAGACCGTCGAGGCCAGCATCCGCGCCCTCACCGCGGTCAGCGACCAGAGCCACATCCGCTCGGTCCGCTCGATCGAGGACGGCAACGACCGCTCGCACGCGATCGGCCTCGGGCAGATGAACCTGCACGGCTACCTCGCCCGCGAGCACGTGCACTACGGCTCCGAAGAGGGCCTGGACTTCACGAACATCTACTTCTACACGGTGCTGTTCCACGCCCTGCGGGCGTCGAACCTCATCGCGATCGAGCGCGGCACGGCCTTCGAGGGCTTCGCCGACTCGACCTACGCGTCGGGGGAGTTCTTCGACAAGTACCTCGAGCAGGAGTGGGTGCCGCAGACCGAGAAGGTCAAGCAGATGTTCGCCGGCATCGACATCCCGACGCAGGACGACTGGCGCGCGCTGAAGGCATCCATTCAGCAGCACGGCATCTACAACCAGAACCTGCAGGCGGTGCCCCCGACCGGCTCGATCTCGTACATCAACAACTCGACGTCGTCGATCCACCCGATCGCGTCGAAGATCGAGATCCGCAAGGAAGGCAAGCTCGGCCGCGTCTACTACCCGGCGCCGTTCATGACGAACGACAACCTGGAGTACTACCAGGACGCGTACGAGATCGGCTACGAGAAGGTCATCGACACGTACGCCGCCGCGACGCAGCACGTGGACCAGGGTCTGTCGCTGACGCTGTTCTTCAAGGACACCGCCACGACGCGTGACATCAACAAGGCCCAGATCTACGCCTGGCGCAAGGGCATCAAGACCATCTACTACATCCGTCTGCGTCAGCTGGCCCTCGAGGGCACGGACATGACCGAGTGCGTCTCCTGCATGCTGTGACCCCGGTCACCGCACACGCACACGAGACGAGCCGAGGAAAGACATCGACATGACCGAAAAACTGCCGCTGCTGGACCACGTCCAGGCCATCAACTGGAACCGCATCGAGGATGACAAGGACCTCGAGGTCTGGAACCGCCTGGTGAACAACTTCTGGCTGCCCGAGAAGGTGCCGCTGTCCAACGACATCCAGTCGTGGAACACGCTCACCCCCGAGGAGCAGACCCTCACGATGCGGGTGTTCACGGGGCTCACGCTCCTGGACACCATTCAGGGCACGGTCGGCGCCGTCTCGCTCATCCCCGACGCGATCACGCCGCACGAAGAGGCCGTGTACACCAACATCGCGTTCATGGAGTCGGTGCACGCCAAGAGCTACTCGTCGATCTTCTCCACGCTCTGCTCGACGAAGGAGATCGACGAGGCCTTCCGCTGGTCCGTCGAGAACCCGAACCTTCAGAAGAAGGCTCAGATCGTCATGGAGTACTACCGGGGCGACGAGCCGCTCAAGCGCAAGGTGGCATCCACCCTGCTCGAGAGCTTCCTGTTCTACTCGGGCTTCTACCTGCCCATGCACTGGTCGTCGCGGGCGAAGCTCACGAACACGGCCGACCTCATCCGCCTCATCATCCGTGACGAGGCCGTGCACGGCTACTACATCGGGTACAAGTTCCAGAAGGGGCTCGAGAAGGTCTCGCAGGCCGAGCGCGATGAGATCAAGGACTACACGTTCTCGCTGCTGTACGAGCTCTACGACAACGAGGTGCAGTACACGCAGGACCTCTACGACTCCGTCGGGCTGACCGAGGACGTCAAGAAGTTCCTGCACTACAACGCCAACAAGGCGCTGATGAACCTCGGCTACGAGGCGATGTTCCCGGCGACGACCACCAACGTCAACCCGGCGATCCTGTCGGCCCTGTCGCCGAACGCCGACGAGAACCACGACTTCTTCAGCGGGTCGGGTTCTTCGTACGTCATCGGCAAGGCCGAGGCGACCGAAGACGACGACTGGGACTTCTGACCCGCTGCTGCGTGATGCCCGGCGGCGCCTCCTCGTGAGGTGTCGCCGGGCTTTCTCGTGGGGGGATCGAAGGGGACGGCGCGGGCGTCGGATGCCGGTGGCAGACTGACCGCATGCTGCTCGCCGAGCTCGTCGACACCGCCGATGCCGTGACGGCCACGCGCTCGCGCCGGGCGAAAGTCGATGCGCTCGCCGCGCTGCTGCGACGTCTCGAGCCCGACGACCTCGCTCCGGCGCTGGGCCTCTTACTGGGCAAGCCGCGACAGGGGCGCATCGGCGTCGGGTGGCGCAGTCTGGCGTCGGCTGCGGGAGCGCCGGCTGAAGAGGCGACCCTGACGATCGCCGACGTCGACGCGACCCTTACCGAGCTCGCCACGACGTCGGGGCCCGGCTCGGCGGAGCGCCGCTCGGCTTCGCTCGCCGCGTTGCTCGGGCAGGCCACCGCCCGGGAGGCGGACTTCCTGCGGCGATCACTCCTCGGCGACGTGCGCACCGGCGCGCTGGAGGGTGTGGTCACCGATGCGATCGCGCAGGCCGCCGCCCGACCCCTCGCGGCGGTCCGCCGCGCGGCGATGCTGTCGGGCGACCTCGGCGAGACCGCGCGTATCGCGCTGCACGGCACCGAAGCCGATCTGGCGGGGACGGGCCTCGTCGTCGGACGCGCCGTGCTGCCGATGCTCGCCAGTACCGCATCCACGGTGGCCGAGGCGATCACGACCGTCGGCGAGGCATCCGTGGAGTACAAGCTCGACGGTGCCCGCATCCAGGTGCACCGCAGCGGCGACGACGTGCGCATCTTCACCCGCAATCTCGCCGACATCACCCATCGCCTCCCCGAGATCGTGGACATCGTCCGGGCCATGCCGGTGCGCGCCGTCGTGCTCGACGGCGAGACGCTCGCCCTCGACGAGGACGAGTCGCCGCGGCCGTTCCAGGAGACGATGGCGCGGTTCGGTGCCGAGGCGGCGCGCGAACTCGTGCTGCATCCATGGTTCTTCGATGTGCTGCATCTGGACGGTCGGGACCTGATCGACGAGCCCCTGCGCACTCGCATGGCAGAGCTCGCCCGCATCGCGCCGGCCCACCGCGTCCGCGGCGAGGTCACGCCCGATCCCGAGGTCGCTGAACGGGTGAGCCGTGATGCCCTCGCCGCCGGGCATGAGGGCGTCGTCGTCAAGGCCATCGATTCGACCTACGCGGCGGGTCGACGCGGGTCGAGCTGGATCAAGGTCAAGCCGGTCCACACCTTCGACCTCGTGGTGCTCGCGGTCGAGCAAGGCTCGGGGCGCCGTTCGGGGATGCTCTCCAACCTCCACCTCGGTGCCCTCGATCCTGAGGGGGAGTTCGGTGAGCCAGGCGGATTCGTCATGGTCGGCAAGACCTTCAAGGGGCTGACGGATGCCACGCTGCGCTGGCAGACCGAGCACTTCCCGACGATCGCCACCGGCCGCACGCCCGGCACGCTGTGGGTGCAGCCGATCACGGTCGTGGAGATCGCGATCGACGGCGTGCAGCGGTCGCCGCGCTACCCCGGCGGCATCGCGCTGCGGTTCGCACGCGTCAAGGCGTACCGCGACGACAAACGCGCCGCGGACGCCGACACGATCCAGACGCTGCGCGGCCTGCTGCGGTAGCCGGGCGTCGCCCGCTGGCGGCCGGGCGGTGGCGCGCCGGCGGGGATCAGTCGCGCGGCGGCAACTGCTGCAGCGTCCAGGTGTTGCCGTCGGGGTCGTCGAACGTCACGAAGCGCCCCCACGCCTGCTCGTCGACACCCTGTGCGTCGACGCCCGCAGCGCGCAGGTCGGCCAGCGCCGCGTCGGCATCCGGCACGACGACCTGGATGCAGTCCTGATCGCCCGGCTGCATCCGAGAGCCGAGTCCGGTGCCGAAGGCGATCGAGCACGCCGACCCGGGCGGAGTGAGCTGCACGAATCGCAGCCCTTCGTACGGCACCTGGTCGTGGTCGGCGTGGAAGCCGATCTTCACGTAGAAGTCCTTCGCGCGGTCGACGTCCGTCACCGGCACGAAGATGAGCTCGATCTTCCAGTCCATGGCGTTCTCCTCAGCCTGGGATCCCGGCGGGATCGCTGTATCGCCGACGGTACGCGGCAACGAGGACACATCGTGTCCGCGTTCAGCGGCGTGGTCGGAGTGCTCGTGCGCCGGAGGTGATCGGGGCTTGGGTCGGCCCGGTGTCTGTGCCACGCTCGGAGCAGCGATGACGCACCGGGAGGAACGATGGACGAAGCTCTGCGACCGATTCCCGCCGAGTCGCTGCGGATCGGGAGCGGCCGCACCCGTCGGTTCGTCGGGCGCGAGCACGGGGCGGGCCTGTCGTACTTCTTCGTCGACAACGATCCCGGGCAGGGCCCGGGACTGCACCGGCATCCCTACACAGAGACGTGGATCGTGCTGGAGGGCGAGGCCGAGGTGACGATCGGCGATCGCGTCCTGCGGGCGACGGCGGGGGACACCGTCACCGCGCCGCTGTGGACCTGGCATCGCTTCGTCAACTCCGGCACGTCGCGGCTGCGGATCGTCTGCATGCACGCGTCGCCGGTGATCATCCAGGAGTGGTGGGACTCGCGCGGCACGCTCGACATCCCGTCGCTGACCGACTGAAGGAGTGCACATGTCTTTCCAGGCGTACCTCGACGCCGTCGAGAAGAAGACCGGGCTCACGCCGCGCGAACTGGTGGCGATCGCAGGGGAGAAGGGGTTCGATTCGTCGACGGCTGCCACGCCTATCGTGCAGTGGCTCGCCGACGACTACGGACTCGGGCGTGGGCATGCGATGGCGATGGTCCACGTCATCACGAAGGGGCCGCAGATCAGCGCGAAGCACGTCGGCAGCGGCGGCACGCACGCCGATCCGACCGACACGCTGTGGCTGGATGGGGCTGCGACCAACCCGCATCCCTGACGAGCGACGTCAGAAGCGGGCGGAGAACCCGCCGTCCGCGTGCAGCAGCTGGCCGGAGATCCACCGGCCCTCCGGGGAGACGAGGAACGACACGACGCCGCCGATGTCGGTGGGCGTGCCGAGGCGGCCCAGGGGATGGTGCGCGCCGAGCTGTTCGCGCGTCGCGGCATCCATCCAGCCGGTGTCGATGGGGCCGGGGTTCACGACGTTGGCGGAGATGCCGAGCGGGCCGAGCTCGCGTGCGGCGGAGATGACGATGCGATCGAGCGCGCCCTTGGACGCGCCGTAGGGGAGGTTGCCGGTGGTGTGGTCGCTGGTGAAGGCGACCACCGCGCCGCCGGTGGGCGGCACCTGGCGGGCGAACGCCGCGATCAGCAGCATGCTGGCGCGGGCGTTGACCGCGACGTGGCGGTCGAAGCTCTCGGCGGTCGTGTCGAGGATCCCGGACTCGACGTCGTGCGCGTGGCTGAGGATCAGGGCGTCGATGGCGCCGTGGTCGGCGCGGACGGCGTCGATCAGGTCGTCGGGTGCGGTCGGTGACGACAGGTCGGCGGGGTAGTCCGCGGACTCGAGGTCGCTCGTGACCACCTGCCAACCGTCGGCGACCAGCCGCGGCACGACGCCCGCGGCGATGCTGTTGGCGCGGGCAGCGCCGGTGACGAGGGCGAGGGGCATGTCCCCGATGCTAGGTGGTCGCCGCATCTGCTGTCGGAATTCAGGCTGCGGGCCGGTCTCGGCGACAGCCCGCGGCCGCGCCGCCGCGAGAGCCTGAATTCCGACAGGGACGGCGGGTGGGTGGCCACCGGACCGGGGCCGGGTGCCGGGTGGGGTGGGGGTCGGGTGGGGGTGGGCGGTCGGGCCGGGCGGTGGCGCCGGGCGACGGGGTGGAGCCGGTGGGCGTCGGAATTCAGGCTGGGGGCGGGTGACGGGCCGGAGACGGCGGTGCGGGGGAGCGGGAGCCTGAATTCTGACGGGTTCGGGGGTCAGGTGGGCGCGGGGACGCGGGCGGCGCGGAACGGCTGACGGGGGCGGGGGTCAGGCGGGCGCGGGGACGCGGGCGGCGCGGCGACGGCGGACGAGCGCGACGACCCACTCGACGACCAGCCACAGCCAGCCGGCGATCCAGACGGATGCCGCGATGACGAAGATGCCGGACGAGACGTCCGCCGCATCGCCGTCGCCGGCGAGGCCGGCGGCGAGCATGAAGGTGGATCCCCAGTCGCCGCTGTCGCCGCCGTCGACCAGGAAGATCCCCACGAGCACGACGGCGATGCTCGTCGCCCACGCCGCGATCAGCGCGCGCCGCGCCCCGGTGCCCTCGCGCAGCGCGGCGCGCCCGCCGAGGTATCCGCTGGCAGCCACCGCGACCTGCATCCCGTAGCCGATGAGCCACACGGGCGCGGTCCAGATGATGGCGACCACCATCCAGCCCGCCGAGGCCAGCTTCAGCGCGAGCGCCACCAGCGGCAGCACGACGAGGGCGATGCCGGTCAGGCGGGCGGTCGTGGGACTGATCGGGCGGGTCATCGTTTAATCATGGCCCGGCGTCGTGCCACAGCGTGACGCATCGATAGCATCGAGAGTGCCGGTCCACATACAGGTCCACATACGAGGGAGGAATCGCGATGAACGCCGAACGTCCCCCCTTCAGCCCCGTCATCTCGCTGCTGACGGTGTCCGCCATCTGGGATGCCCGCCTGGGCGGTGCCCTGAAGTCCGTCGGCCTCACCACGCGCAAGTTCGGTCTGCTCGCCCACATCGGCGCCGAACCCGGCATCTCCTTCAGCGAGCTCGCCCGCCGCAGCCAGATCACCGTGCAGACCGCCCACACCGCGGTGCGCGCCCTCGCCGCGGCGGGGATGGTCTCGGATGCCACGGCGCACGCGGGCGCGGCATCCGACCTGCGCGTCACGAAGAAGGGGCAGCAGGCGCTGGACAGCGCGGACGCGCTCGTCGCCTCGCTCGACGTGGCCTTCACCGCCGCGCTCCCGGGGCTCGCCTCGGCCCTGCAGGGCCTGCACGAGCGCCCGTTCGGCGAAGAGGAGCATAACCTTCAGGTAGACTGAAGGTATGTTCCGCACCCCTCTGGCTCTGTTCCGCGTGCTCGCGTTCGCGGAAGCCGTCTCGTGGACCCTGCTGATCACCGGTCTCGTGCTGCGTGCCACGGTGGGGCTCGACATCGCCGTGTCGATCGGCGGCGGTATCCACGGGTTCGTCTTCCTCTCCTATGCCGCCACCGCGGTCGTCGTCGCGAAGAACAACCGCTGGTCGCCCTGGCCCACCGCCGTCGCGATCGTCGCGGCGATCATCCCGTACGCCACCATCCCGGTGGAGATCTGGCTCAACCGCACCGGCCGCCTCGCCGGCCAGTGGCGCCCGACCGAGACTGACGACCCGCGCGACCGCACCTGGCACGACCGCCTGTTCCGCACGCTGCTGCGCCGCCCGTGGCTGTTCGCGCTGGCGCTCGCGGTCGGTGTCGTCGTCGTCTTCACGGTGCTGCTGATTCTCGGCCCGCCCGGAGGCCGTTGAGCCGGTAGCGTGGGCGGCTCACCGACACGAGGAGACGCCATGCTGTCGATCGGCATCGCCGCCGCGGCCGGACCCGCCGTCGCGGCGGCCCTGGCTCCGGCGCTGGAAGCCGCAGGCCTGCGCGCGCTCTGGGTCAACGACACCCCGGGCGCCGACGCGCTCGAGGTGCTGGCTGCCGCCGCTGCGGTGACGAGCACGCTGACGCTCGCCACCGGTGTGATCCCCGTCGATCGCCGCAGCCCGGCGCAGATCGTCGCCGCGGCGGAGCGGCTCGGCCTGCCGCAGGACCGCCTGGTGCTGGGGATCGGGTCGGGCGCCCTGCGCACGGGAGCCTTGGATGCCGTCGGCGACGCGGCGCGCACGCTGCGCGCCGACACCGACGCCCGCGTCATCGTCGGGGCGCTGGGGCCGCGCATGCGCCGGCGCGGCACCGCGGATGCCGACGGGCTGCTGCTGAGCTGGCTCACCCCCACCGCTGCGGCCGCGCAGGCCGCCGACGCCCACGCCGCCGCACCCGACGCCCACGTCGCCGTGTACGTGCGCACCTCGGTGCACCCCGACGCCGACGCGCGCCTGGCCGCCGAGACCGCGCGCTACGCGGGGTTCCCGAACTACGCGGCCCACTTCGCGCGCCTCGGGATCGACCCGGCCGCCACCGTCATCGACAGCACCACCGACCTCCGCGCCGCCCTCGAGGCGTACGAGAACAGCGTCGACGAGGTGGTGCTGCGGGCCATCACCCCGACCGACGACACCGCGGACTACCTCGGCTTCGTGGATGCCGTCGCCGGCGCCCGCCGGCCCTGACCACGCCACGACGTCGCAAAAGAAACACGACGCAACGGAATTTCTCAACGGCCGCCGCGTTTGATTACCTGTCATGGTGAGCACAGATACCTCCACAGCCGAGCCCGTCACCCACTCCGAGTGGATCCGCGCTCGCCGCGAGGCTGTCACCGCGCCGCAGGGAGCCCTCTCCCTCGTGCTCACGAACTGGTCGCCCGCCGGCGAGCCTCCCGTCGAGGAGTCCGTCGCCCGGCAGGGGCACCCGGCATCCGCGCTGTTCACCCGTCTCGAGCGCACCGACATCGAGACCGGCCTGCCGCAGCACGCGTACCGCATCTGGCGTCAGGACTCTCCCGCGAACCTCGCCTTCGAGGACATCGAGCGCTACCCGTACGACCCCGCCTGGGTGCTCGAGGGGCGCTTCGAGCTCGTCGACGAGCAGCGCGTCGTGCCGTTCGAGCACATCCGGGATGCCGGCGCCACGCGGGGCCTGCCCGTCTCGGGCGACCTCGTGTTCGACCTCGACGGCACCGAGTACCGACTCAGCGCCTTCGACACGGTCTACGGCGGCACCGCCAAGCTGCAGCTCGTCTTCGGTGACCTCACCAACGGGTCGGAGACCTACGGCGCCGGGCGCTTCCTCTTCCTCGACCGTCCCGCCGAGTCGCGCGACCTCCGCCCCGGCGACAGCGTCGCGCTCACGATCGACTTCAACCGCGCGACCGTGCCGCCGTGCGGCTTCTCCAACCAGATGAACTGTCCGCTGCCGCCGGCGCAGAACCGGCTGCCGTTCGCGCTGCGCGCGGGCGAGAAGCGCGTGCGCTTCGCCGACGGCTTCTCCCTCTGACTCTCTCCCACCCGAATCCGGTTTCGCGCCGACTGCTTCACCCTCACAGCAAAGGACCCGACGTGACTTCACGCCGCTTCAATCGACTCCTCGCCGCGTCCGCCGCGGTGTCCGCCGGTGCGCTCCTGCTCGCCGGATGCGCCTCGGGCGCAGCCCCCGCGGCATCCGGTGACGCCGACGCGTCGGCCGAGATCGTCGTCGGCTCGCAGAACGAGCCCACCAACCTCGACCAGATCTTCGGCGGTTCGTCGGGCGTGACCGAGGTGTTCACGGGCAACGTCTACGAGGGCCTGTTCCGCATCACCGACGACGCCGAGGTCGAGCCGCTGCTCGCCGCCGAGACCGAGGTCTCCGACGACGGTCTGGTCTACACCTTCACCCTCGCCGACGCGTCGTTCCACTCGGGCGACCCCCTCACGGCAGAAGACGTCAAGTACAGCCTCGAGCGGTTCGTCGGCGACGAGTCGATCGCGGCGCGCAAGAACCAGCTCAAGGTCATCCAGAGTGTCGATGTCGTCGACGACAAGACCGTCGCGGTGACCCTCGCGCAGCCGTCGATCAGCTTCACCTACAACCTCGGCTACGTCTGGATCGTCAACGACGAGGCGGGGGAGCTGACCACCACCGCCGACGGCACCGGACCCTACGCCCTGGCCGACTACCGCAAGGGCGACTCGATCACCCTCGAGGTGAACGAGGACTACTGGGGCGACGCGCCCGCCAACGGCGGCGTGGTCTACCAGTACTACGCCGACCCGACCGCGCTGAACAACGCGCTGCTGACCGGTGCCGTCGACCTCGTCACCAGCCAGTCGAACCCCGACAGCCTCGCCGAGTTCGAGGCCGCCGGCTTCCAGATCATCGAGGGCACCTCCACCACGAAGGAGCTGCTGGCCTTCAACGACCGCCTCGCGCCGTTCGACGACGTCGCCGTGCGCAAGGCGCTGTACTCCGCGATCGACCGCGAGAAGCTGCTCGATGCGATCTGGGACGGCCGCGGCGAACTGATCGGCTCGATGGTGCCGCCGTCGGAGCCGTGGTACCTCGACCTCGCCGACAACAACCCCTACGACCCGGCACTGGCCGAGCAGCTGCTCGCCGAGGCCGGCTACGCCGACGGGTTCACCTTCACGATCGACACCCCCGACTCGGGCGTGCACTCCACGGTCGCCGAGTTCCTGAAGTCTGAGCTGGCGAAGGTCGGCGTGACGGTGGACATCAACATCATCACCGACGACGAGTGGTACCAGAAGGTCTACACCGACAAGAACTTCCAGGCGACGCTGCAGGGCCACGTCAACGACCGCGACATCAACTTCTACGGCAACCCCGACTTCTACTGGGGCTACGACAACGCCGACGTGCAGTCGTGGCTGGCCGCGTCCGAGGCGGCATCCACCGTCGAGGAGCAGACGGAGCTGATCGCGAAGGCGAACCAGCAGATCTCCGATGACGCCGCGAGCGTGTGGCTCTACCTCAACCCGCAGCTGCGCATCGCCGCCGAGGGTGTGACCGGGGTGCCCGAGAACGGCCTGAACTCGCTGTTCTACGTGTACGACATCACGAAGGCGTAGCGATCACCCGGTACCTGCTTCGACGGACAGGATTGCTGCTGCTGGCGTTCGCGCTGGCGGTGACAATCCTGTTCGTCGTGCTCCGGGTGCTCGGAAACCCGGTGTTCGCGCTGATCTCGGTCGGCGCGACGGATGCCGAGATCGCCGCGGCCGCCGCCCGCCTGGGGGTGGACCGGCCGATCCACGAGCAGTTCTTCGCCTACATCGGGCAGCTGCTGTCGTTCGATCTCGGACAGTCGTTCACCAACCACCTCAACGTCGGCGACGAGATCGTGCGGCGACTGAACGTCACCCTCCCGCTGACGCTGCTGTCGTTCACGCTGTCGGTGCTCATCGCGGTTCCTGTCGGCTTCTTCGCCGCCTGGAAGTCGCGCACCTGGTACGGCACGACGTTCTCGGCGGTGTCGCAGCTGGGCGGGGCGATCCCGGTGTTCTGGGTCGGCATCCTGCTCGTCGCGGTGCTGTCGCTCGGGTGGCGGCTGTTCCCCGCCGGCGGGTTCCCCCGCACCGACTGGGAGGATCCCGGCGCGGCGCTGTACTCGCTGGCCCTGCCGGTGATCACGATCGCGATCGTCGCCGGCAGCGACCTCGCGCGGTACGTGCGCAGCGCCACGCTCGACATCCTCGGGCAGCAGTACCTGCGCGCCGCGCGGGCCGCGGGGCAGAGCTTCGCCACGGCGCTGTGGCGCCACGGGGTGCGCAACGGCGTCGTGCCGCTCATCTCGATCCTCGCCATCCAGCTGTCGACGACGTTCGTGGGCGCCGTCATCATCGAGCGCGTGTTCGCGCTGCCGGGGCTGGGCGACATGCTGCTGGTGGGCATCAAGGAGCAGGACTTCCCGAGCGTGCAGGGCGTGCTGCTGTTCTCGACGGCGCTCGTGCTCGTGCTCGGGTTCATCGCCGACGTGCTGCAGCGCATCATCGACCCGCGCCTGCGGGACTCCCTCTCCGGCAACCGGCGGACGAAGGCTCTGGCATGACCGCGACCATCCTGCCCACCGTGCCCGCACCGGCCCCCGCGCCGGCGGCATCCGCCCGCCGTCGGCGCGCGCGGCGGTCGGTCAACCTCGCCGTCGGCGCGGCGCTGTTCGGCCTCATCGCGGTCATCGGCCTCGTCTCGGTGTTCTGGACGCCGTTCGCCTACGACGACACCACCGGCGACCGGCTGCAGCCGCCGTCGCTCGAGCACTGGGCCGGCACCGACCGGCTCGGCCGGGACCTGTTCACCCAGCTCATGATCGGCGCGCGCCTCGCGCTCGCGGTGGGGTTCGGCTCCGTCCTGATCGCGGCGATCGTCGGCATCACGCTGGGGCTGGCCGCCGCCGTCGCCCGGCGCTGGGTGGACGACGCCATCTCGAGTCTGCTCGACATCGCCATCGCCTTCCCGACGCTGCTGCTCGCGATGCTCATCGTCGCGTGGCGGGGGGCCTCGCTCGACTCGGCCATCCTCGCGATCGGGCTCGCCGGGGCGGCGGTCATCGCCCGGCTCACGCGCATCACCGCGACCCGGGTGCTCGCGATGGATTACGTCACCGCGGCGCGGACCTCCGGCACCGGCACCCTCGGCATCCTGCGCCGCCACGTGCTGCGCAACGTCTGGCCCACACTCATCGTGCCGCTCGCGCTGCAGTTCGGCGGCGCCGTGGGGGCCGAGGCATCGCTGTCGTACCTCGGGCTCGGCTCACCGCCGCCGAACGCCTCGTGGGGGCGGATGCTGCAGGAGGCGCAGAGCACGGTGCTCGTCGCGCCGACCGCCGCGATCCTCCCCGGCATTCTGCTCGTGGCCCTCATCATCGGGGTCAACCTGCTCGCCGACGGCCTGCGCGACGTCGCCGACCCGACCTCCCGGAGCATCCGATGAGCGCCCTGCTGACGGTCGATCGACTCGGTGTGCGCATCGACGGGCCCGACCCCGTCGATCTCGTCCACGCCGTGGATGTCACCCTCGCCCCCGGCGAGCGGCTCGGGATCATCGGCGAGTCCGGATCCGGCAAGTCACTCACCGCCCTCGCGGTGCTGGGGCTGCTCGGGCACCCGCTCGTCGCACACGGATCGGCGCGCGTGGCGACGGATGCCGGTGAAGTCGAGATCGTCGGCACGCCGTCGCGGCGGCTCGACCGCGTGCGCGGCGCGATCATGAGCGCGGTGTTCCAGGAGCCGCTGTCGTCGCTGGACCCGCTCATGCGGGTCGGCAAGCAGGTGGCGTGGCCGCTCGCGCACCACGGCGGCCTGCGCGGCGAGGCTCTCCGCCGCGGCGTGCTCGACGCCCTCGCCGACGTGCAGCTGAGCGACCCGGAGCGCATCGCGCGGTCGTACATCCATGAGATCTCCGGCGGTCAGCGCCAGCGCGTGGCGATCGCGATCGCGCTGGCGGCGGGGCCCCGGCTGCTCATCGCGGACGAGCCGACCACGGCGCTGGATGTCACCGTGCAGGCCGGCATCCTGGAGCTGCTGCAGCGCGAGGTCGCCGAGCGCGGCATGGCGCTCATCTTCATCAGCCACGACCTGCCGGTCGTCTCCGGCATCGCCGACCGCGTGCTCGTGATGCGCGGCGGCCGGCAGATGGAGCTGGGGGACACCGCGCAGATCCTGGGCGCCCCGGGCGATCCGTACACGGCCGAGCTCGTCGCGGCATCCCGGCGCCTGGACGACTTCCTGCCGCGGTCGACGTCGGGAAGGGGCGCCTGATGCCACACGCGCAGACGCCGCTGCTCGCGGCCGAGGACGTCGCGTTCGCGTACGGGAAGGGCACACCCGTGCTCCGTGGCGTGTCGGTCGCGCTCGCGCCGGGGGAGAGCCTGGGGCTCGTGGGCGAGTCGGGCGCGGGCAAGACGTCGCTGCTGCGCGTGCTGCTCGGGCTCGCCGCCCCGACCGGGGGTCGCGTGCTGTTCGAGGGCCGCCCGCTCGACCGGCGGTCGGCCTCGACGATGCGGGCATTCCGCCGCGCGGTGCAGCCGGTGTACCAGGACCCGTTCTCGTCGCTGGATCCGCGGATGACCGTGGGGGAGTCGATCGCCGAGCCGCTGCAGTCGCTGCGGCTGGGGGACGATCGCGCGTCGCGTGCGGCACGCGTCGCGGAGCTGCTCGAAGCGGTCGATCTGCCGGCGGATGCCGCCGAACGCTACCCCGAGGCCTTCTCCGGCGGGCAGCGGCAGCGCATCGCGATCGCGCGTGCGCTCGCGCCGCGCCCGCGGCTGATCCTCGCCGATGAGCCGGTGAGTGCCCTGGACACCTCGGTGCGCATGCACGTGATCGAGCTGTTTCAGCGCCTCGCGCGCGAGCAGGGCATCGGGATGCTGCTGGTCTCCCACGACCTCACCATCGTGTCGGCGCTGTGCCGGCGCATGGCGGTGCTCGAAAGCGGCCGCATCGTGGAGAAGGGGCCGACCGAGCGCCTCCTCACCGCGCCGGAGCATCCGTACACGCAGCGGCTGCTCGCGTCGGTGCCGCGCCTGCCCGCGTAGCGCGGTGCCGGGCGGGGCCGCGTGACGCGCGGGGGTGCCGGTGCGGGGCCGCGTGGCCGTGGCCGTGGCATCCGGTGGTCGCCGGTTCTTCGGGGATCGCCGGTTCTTCGGAGCGGGGCGGGGGTTCGGCTCCGAGGTTGTGGCTTTCTCCGAAGTTGTGGCGATGGCGGGGTGGATGCCGCGAGGCGATGTGTTGCCGCGACGGCGGGTGTGGCATCCGGTCGTTGCCGGTTCTTCGGGGATCGCCGGTTCTTCGGAGGGGATCGGGGGGTTCGGCTCCGGCGTTGTGGCTTTCTCCGATGTTGTGGCGATGGCGGGGTGGATGCCGCGGCGGCGGGGTAGATCCCGTGCGGCGGGTGGATGCGGTGAGGCGATGTGTTGCCGCGAGGCGATCTGTTGCCGCGACGGCGGGGGTGGCATCCGGTCGTCGCCGGTTCTTCGGGGATCGCCGGTTTTTCGGAGTGGATCGGGGGTTCGGCCCCGGCGTTGTGGCTTTCTCCGATGTTGTGGCGACGGCGGGTGGGTGCCGCGGGGCGATCTGTTGCCGCGACGGCGGGCGTGGCATCCGGTCGTTGCCGGTTCTTCGGGGATCGCCGGTTTTTCGGAGTGGGGCGGGGGTTCGGCTCCGAGGTTGTGGCTTTCTCCGAAGTTGCGGCGATGGCGGGGTGGATGCCGCGGCGGCGGGGTGGATGCCGCGAGGCGATGTGATGCCGCGGGGCGATCTGTTGCCGCGACGGCGGGCGTGGCATCCGGTCGTCGCCGGTTCTTCGGGGATCGCCGGTTCTTCGGAGTGGATCGGGGGTTCGGCTCCGAGGTTGTGGCTTTCTCCGAAGTTGTGGCGACGGGGATCGGGGGCGATGGCGGAGCGGGAGCGGCGGGGAGCGGGAGCGACGAGGATCCCGACACCCGACACCCGAGTCCCGAGTCCCGACACTCGCGACGGCGCGTCAGCGGCGGGTGGAGACCGTCACGGTGAACTTCGCGTCGCGCGCGACCTGCCGGGTCGGTCCCACCAGGCGCTCGAGGGCGGGACGGTAGCGCAGCGGCGAGTTCCAGACGCACCACAGCTCGCCGCCGGGCCGCAGCACGCGGGCGGCATCGGCGAACAGGTGGGGCGCGAGCGCGTCGGTGACGGCCGCCCCGCTGTGGAACGGCGGGTTCAGCGCGATGAAGCCGGCCGTGCCGTCGGACAGCGCCGACAGCGCATCGTCCCGCGCGACCGTCACCCGCCCCGCGACCTGGTTCGCCTCGGCCGTCGCACGCGCCGAGGCGACAGCGGCGGCGGAGGCATCCGACGCATAGACCGTGACGGACGGATGCCGCAGCGCCACGGTCGTCGCGATGACTCCGGTGCCGCAGGCGAGGTCCACCACGAGGTCGCCGGGCGCCCCGGTGGGGATCCGCTCCGGCAGGTGCGCGAGCAGCAGCCGCGTGCCGATGTCGATGCGCGGCCCCGCGAACGCGCCACCGAAGGCGCAGACCACGAGACCGTCGTGGCTCTCGCGCGCCGGCACCGGGTCGGCGCCGTGCTGCGGCCCGCGCGCCACCAGCACGCGCGCCTTCTGCCGGGCATGCGTCACGTCGAGCCGGGTGAACCGCTCCCGCAGCACATCGTTCATCGCGAGCGCCATGTGCTTGATCCGCCCGCCCGCGAACACGACGACGTCGGGGTCGGCGTGCGCGGCGACGAGCCCGGCGATGTCCCGCAGCGCCGCGAGGGAACGGGGGAGGCGCAGCAGCACCACGCGCGCGTCGCGCACGAGGTCGGCCTCCAGCGGCATCGACCGCACCCGGTCCGCCAGGGCGAATCGTTCGGCGTTCGCCGCGAGCGCCCGTTCGCCGGTCACCGGATCCTGATGCACCCGGATGCCGGTGGCGCCGGCATCCGCCGCTCCGAGCGCGAGCGCGCCGTACGCGTCGCCGATCACGACGAGCGAGCCATCGCCGAGACCCTGCCGCGCGGCGGCGGACTCGTCCAGCAGCAGGCGGTCGGCGGCGTCGACGGCGGGGAGGTCGGCCGACTCGACATCGGGCCACCGCCGCAGCTGATCGAGGTCGATCATGCGTCGTCGGCGTACCGCAGGCGCGCGTCGTCGGGCGTGCACTCGTCGCCGATGCGGATGCCCGCGGCGATGCGGCCCTCGTCGCGGAGCACCCGCAGCTGCGTGACGGCGCGCTCACGCAGCTGCCACGGATCGATCGTGTTGACGTAGATCTTCGTGCCGCCCTCGAACCCGGCCGGATTCGAGATGCGCCACTTCAGCACGACGCGCCACGGCATGGGCCACGGCGCCCCCGGCGGCCGGTAGTGCCACTCCTCGTTGGTCGGCACCTGGGGCCCGGTCGCGGCGTGGAGCGCGTGGATGAGATCCGACATCGCGCGCACCCCGGCGGGGGTGTGCTCGTGGGGGAGGTTCGCGGGGGAGGTCGAGTACACCTCGAACGCGGGGTAGCGGTGACCGACCCCGGCGAACACCACCGCACCGTCGGTCGCGGCGACGACGAGCCCCTCCCGCACCGCCATGTCGGCGATGGCCCGCTGGTAGAGCCCGTGGTCGGCTGACAGCATCCGCAGTTCGTGGTCGAGCTGCGGTCCCGGTTCGTCGATCGCGACGAGCTGCTTGTGCAGGTGGTCGAACGAGGCGCCGGCGGCGCGCAGCCAGTTCTGGAACACCGCGACGTAGGCGGCGTTCGGCTGGGCGCGGGCGATCTCCTCGAGCGACTGCACGGTGAAGGCGATGTAGGCCGCGTGCTCGTCGGGGCTGAGCATGCCCGATGAAGCCAGCTGGTCATCGGTCTCGGCGCCGTCGACCACGTGGCGGCGGGCCACCACCACGTCGTGCGATCCGCCGACGAGATCCAGCGCCGCCTCCTCGAGGCTCTGCGCCGTACCGGTCGCGGCCGCGCGGATCGCCGCCAGATGCTCCAGATGCCGCCGCCCCACCGGGTCGGACAGGTACTCCTGCGCCCACTGCACGACGCGGGTGGGCTGGCGGAACCCGTGGTTCTCGCGCCAGTACTCCGCGGAGACGATCTCGAACAGGTTGCCGAACCGGCGGAACTGCGCGACCGTGTCCGACAGCTCGCGCGCCGGCACCCGCCGCACCTCCGTGAAGTCCGGACCGATCAGCCGCACCTTCTCCGGCGTGGTCTCCAGGTAGCGGTCCTGGCAGAACGCGCAGAGCCGCCGCTCGTCACCCGGCGCGAGCACGGCGACATGCTCACGCGGCACGAAGAGCGGACGACCGGCACGACCGGGAACCGTCCAGACGCGGGTGCCGGTGAGGGGACCGATCTGCTTGACGGTGCCGTCCGGCATCCGCTGAAGGGGGGTGCGTTGCCTGGCCTCGCTCACCACCTCAGCCTAGCCACGCCCACTGTCAAGGCGTCGCCGCCCTCGCCGCAGTGCAGTTGACTGTCCCCATGAGAATCGTCGCGCGCTGGCTGCTGGCCGGGTTCATGCTGTTCGCCGGCCTCAGCCACCTGTTCTGGGCCCGCAAGGAGTTCCAGGCGCAGGTGCCGGATGCCATCACCGAGATCGTCCCCATCGACAAGGACGGCGTCGTCGTCGCGTCGGGCGTGGTCGAGGCCGCCTTCGGGGTGGCGCTCATCGCGCTGCCGAAGGAGCGCCGGCGCATCGGCGCGGCCCTCGCAGCCTTCTTCGTCGCCGTCTTCCCCGGCAACATCGCGCAGTACACGCACAAGCGCGACGGGTTCGGTCTCGACACCGATCAGAAGCGGCTGGTGCGCCTGTTCTTCCAGCCGCTGCTGGTGGCGTGGGCGCTCTGGTCGACCGCTCCCGCCCGCCGACGCTGAACGCTCAGCGCGCGTCGGGGTGGAAGCGCACCTGACGGGTGTTGCCCTCTTCGCGCAGCTCGACCACCGTGGGGTGCTCGCGCAGGAAGTCGGTGAACGTCTTGTGCCCGAGCTCCTTCTCGCTGAACGAGGGGTCCATGCGACGCATGAGGTCCTTCACCGCCGAGGCGTTGACCCATTCGTCGTCGGTGCGCACGCCCTCCAGGCGCAGCGCGCGCTCGAGCAGCTCGGTGGACGGGTCGACGACGCGCTTGCGGGCGCGGGAGCGCGCCGGGGCGGCATCCTTCTTCTCGGCGCTGGTCTCGGGGCGGGTCACACCCGGCAGCGAGTCGTACGAGTCGAACTGATCGCAGGCGGCGGCGAGCGACTTGGCCGTGGAGCCGGCCACCCCGACGCCCACCACGATGCGGCCGAGCCGCTTGCAGCGCTGCGCGAGCGGCACGTAGTCGCTGTCACCGCCGACGATGACCACGTGGGTGAGGTCCGGCAGGCGGAACATGTCCTCGACGGCATCCACGGCGAGGCGGATGTCGGCACCGTTCTTGGCGTAGGCCGCCGCGGGGAACAGCTGCACGAGGTCGACGGCGCGGGCGACGAGCTGCGCGCGGTACTCCGCGTTGACCGGCATCGACCAGTCGGCGTAGGCGCGCGTGAGCACGAGGGTGCCGAACGAGGCGGCGTAGTCGATGATGGCGCCGACGTTGATGGTCGCCGCCGCAAGGCGTTCGGCGACTTCGGGGTCGGTGGTGTCCGCCGCGATCTTCTGACGGTCGCGGGAGTAGGCGTTGCGCCCGTGCACGCGGTCGTACCAACTCATGACGATGTTGTCGAAGTCGAGGTACACCGCCACGCGTGCCGGCTGGGGATCCGCCATGCTCATGCCTCCTGGGGGTAGCGCACGCCGATCTGCGCGCGGATGTCGTCGAGCGTGCCCATGATGGCGACGCTCTCGTCGAGGGGGAGCAGGTCGCTGTCGACCCGTCCCTCGGAGATGAGGCGTTCGGCCGCGAGTGCCTGGTACTGCATGCCGCGCCCGTCGACCTCGGAGACGTACTCCTCCAGCACGGTGCCGTCTGGCGTGGTGAGACGGAACGTGGTGGGCGTGTACCAGACGCGGTCGATGTCGATGCGCGCCTCGGTTCCCACGATGTGGGCGCTGTTGGGACCGGCAGCTCGCGACGAGGAGATGGTCGTCGAGAGGGCGCCGCTGCCGTGCGTCATGACGGTCGCGACCTCGGCGTCGGCGCCCGTCTCGGCGAGCCGCGCGGCGGCCTGCACCGAGGTGGGGGCGCCGAGGATGTCCCACGCGAACGAGAGGGGGTAGATGCCGAGATCCAGCAGCGCCCCGCCGCCGAGTTCGAGGGCGTTGAGGCGATGGGTCGGGTCGGCGGTGATCTTCTGCGTGTGGTCGGCGAAGACGGTGCGCACCTCGCCCAGGGCCCCGTCGGCGATGAGCTTGCGCACCCGCACCATGTGCGGCAGATACCGCGTCCACATGGCCTCCATCGCGAGGAGTCCGTTGCGTCGCGCGGCGTCGCGCACGGCCGCGGCTTCGGCGGCGGTGAGGGTGAACGGCTTCTCGACGAGCACGTGCTTGCCGGCGTCGAGCATCGCGATGGCGTTCTCGGCGTGCGCCGGGTGGGGCGTGGCGATGTACACGATGTCGACGTCGGGATCCGCGGCGAGCTCGTCATACGAGCCGTGGGCCCGGGGGATGCCGAACTCGTCGGCGAAGCGCTGCGCCGATTCGGCGCTGCGCGACCCGACGGCGGCGACGTCGAGCCCCGCCGTCTGCAGGTCGCTCGTGAAAGCGTGGGCGATACCGCCCGTGGCAAGGATCCCCCAGCGAAGTCCGGTCATAGTCCGAGCGTACCCGGCGGCGCACCCCCGGATAGGCTCGATCCGTGGCATCCCCCGTCGACCGCTTCCGTGAACTGCTGCGCCTGGCGACCGTGTCGAACGTCGACGAGACGCTGACCGACTGGGAACCGTTCGAGGCGTTCACCGCCGCGATCGAGCGGCTCTACCCGCGGCTGCACGCGGTGCTCGAGCGCGAGATCGTCGCGGGTCACTCGCTGCTCTACCGCTGGGCGGGCGCGGCGTCAGCCGAGCCGCTGGTGCTGATGGCGCACATCGACGTCGTCCCCGTCGTCGTGGAGGAGTGGGACACCGACCCGTTCGCGGCGGAGATCGTGGGGGAGGGGGCGGATGCCGCCATCCACGCCCGCGGCGCGATCGACGACAAGGGATCGCTCGTGGCGATCCTCGAGGCGGTCGAGCAGCTCCTCGCCGACGGGTTCACCCCGGCGCGCGACGTGTACCTCGCCTTCGGCCACAACGAGGAGACCGCCGGCGCCGGCGCGCAGGAGATCGTCGCGGTGCTGCGGGAGCGGAGCGTCACCCCCGGGCTCGTGCTCGACGAGGGCGGCGCCGTCGTCGAGGGCGTCATCCCCGGCGTCACGGTGGCCACCGCGATGGTGGGAGTCGCCGAGCGCGGCATCATGACGGTGCTGCTCACGGCCCGCGAGGGCGGCGGACACGCGTCCACGCCGCCGGCGTTCCCCGCGACCGCACGGCTGGCGCGGGCGATCACGCGGCTGCACCGGCATCCGTTCCCCGCCCGCCTCGCGCCGCCGGTGCGCGCCATGTTCGCCACCATCGCCCCGCACGCCCCGCAGCCGCTGCGCGCGCTGCTGTCGCGCATCGACCTGTCGGCGCCGTTGCTGGCAGCCGTGCTGCCGCGCCTCGGGCCCGAGATGAACGCGATCGCCCGCACGACCGCGGTGACCACCCAGCTCAGCGGCGCGCCGGGGGAGAACGTGCTCGCCACGAGCGCCAAGGCCGCCGTGAACATCCGCCTGCTCACCGGCGACACCGTCGCCGCCGCCACCGACCGGGTGCGCCGGGTGATCGCCGACGACGCCGTGGAGATCGAGGTGCGTCACGCTTCCGACCCGTCGCCGGTGTCGCCGTGGCGCGGTCCCGCCTGGCGTCGCATCGCCACCGCCGTGGCCTCGGCCCTGGGTGAGGACATCGTCACGACGCCGTACCTGCAGCTGGGAGCGAGTGACAGCCGCTGGTTCACCGCCATCAGCGCGAACGTCTACCGCTTCACGCCGTTCCACCTCACGCGCGAGGAGCGCGACGCGCTGCACTCGCACAACGAACGCATCCGCGTGGACACCTGGCTGCGGGGCATCGGCTTCTACCGCGATCTCATTCGCGGGAGCTGACTCACTCCGGCGACGGTGCGGGGGGCCTCGGGGGCTCCTCGGAGACCGCCAGGAGGAACGCGATGATCTGCACCCCCGTGCCCTCCAGTCGAGTGCCGCGGCCGAACTCCCAGCCGTCGTCGCTCGCGCGCACCCGGTGGCCCGCCACGACGGCACGGCGGGGCAGCGGCGCCGTCGTCGCGGCGTAGAGCGCCACGGCTCCGGTGACCGCGGGCGGCAGCTGAGCGGTGACCCCCGCGCTCTGGGTCAGCAGCAGGTAGGCGCGGACGACGCGCGACAGGGTGCGGATGCCGCGGCGGCGGCCGTCGCGCACCCGGGCGTCCAGCAGTGCCAGGCCCGCCGCATCGGGGGAGACCTCTTCGCGCAGGCGCGCCGTCGACACGAACTCCCCGGCGAGGGCGGATGCCTGTTCGGGCGGGGCCGCCGCGACGATGCGCGCCGCAGCCGCCACGACGTCGGCGATCTGGTTGCGACGGTCGCGGGACACCGCAGACTCGTCGGAACCCGGTCGATTGCTCAGGGGAAGGAAGCGTCCGAGATCCGGCATGCGGGCAGTCTAGGCCGCGCGGCGCCCGCTGGCGCGGGTGTGCGCTGAGACCGAGGCGGGGTGGTGCAGCCGGCGCTGGAGGGTTCGGTCGTCGCATCCGCACCTGTGGGCCGCGGGAGCGGCGCGTTCGCGACGACTGAAGGTGGGGTGGCGCGCTGGCGGGGGTTCGGTGGTCGCGTTCGGCCCTGCGTGGGGCGGGGAGTGGGGTGTTTGCGACGACTGAAGGTGCGGGGCGGCGGGCGCTGGCGGCGTTCGGTGGTCGCAATCGGCCCGGCGGGACGCTGGCAGCGGGGCGGATGCCACGACGGAGGGAAGCGGATGCTGCGCGGCGGCGGCACGGAAGGGGTGCGCGGGACATAATGGGTGGGAATGATGTGACCGTGCACATGCAAGGGCGGACGAGGATGACCGACGATGCGAGCGGGCGAAGGCCCAGCATCCGCGATGTCGCGCGGTTGTCGGGCGTCTCGCATCAGACCGTCTCGCGCGTGCTGAACAACCACCCGAGCATCCGGCCTGAGACACGCGATCGCGTGCTGGCGGTCATGGCGGAACTGCAGTACAGCCCCAATCGTGCCGCGCGGGCCCTCGTGACCAGCCGCTCGCAGACGATCGGCATCCTCGCCGGGTCGAGCTCGCAGTACGGGCCGGCATCGAGCATCGCCGCGATCGAGGCCGCCGCCCGCGCCCGCGGGTACTGGGTGTCGACGGCCAACATCGAGCCCGGCGACCCGCAGTCCATCCCGGACGGTCTGTCGCACCTCATGGCCCAGTCGATCGAGGGCCTGGTCGTCATCGCCCCGCAGGTGCGCGTCTTCCGCGCGATCGCCGCACAGCGCCTCGACATCCCCTACGTCACCCTGCAGTCCACCGACCTCGACCCGGGGCACACGCTCTCGGTCGACCAGATCGCAGGAGCGCGACTGGCGACGCGCCACCTCATCTCGCTCGGACACCGCGAGATCTACCACCTCGCAGGTCCCCAGGACTGGATCGAGGCCGAGGCGCGCATGACCGGGTTCCTCGATGAGATGAGCGCCGCCGACATCCCCACCACCGCGCCGATCCTGGGGGACTGGACGGCCGAGTTCGGCTACTACGCCGGGCGTGAACTGCTGAGGGTGCGGGACTTCACCGCGATCTTCTCCTCCAACGACCAGATGGCGCTGGGACTCATGCACGCGATCCGCGACGAAGGACTCGACGTGCCGCGCGACATCAGCATCGTCGGATTCGACGACATCCCCGAGGCGGCGCATTTCTGGCCGCCGCTGACGACGGTGCGTCAGGACTTCGCCGAACTCGGCCGCCGCTGCGTCGATGTGCTGTTGGGGGCGGAGGAGGGGGCGCCGTCGCCGGCGGGCAACGCCCTCGTGCCCGAGCTCATCGTGCGCGCGTCGGCCGCCGCCCGTGTGCACGCCTGACCCGGCGTTATCAACCCGAGATCGACGACGGGTTGACACGCACCACCGACGGATCGCTATAGTTTCCTCAATGTGAACGGTCACATTGACCGCAACACAGTCGACCACCCGACATCGACGATCAGGCAAGGGAGCCGAACCCGTGGCAATGGGCAGTGACGCCGAACGCAAGCAGCGCTATGTGAGCGGGGTCAAGACCGAGGTCGCCGTCGCACGCGTGCGCGCGGAAGTCGCGACGTTGCATGCGGAGTTGGTGCGGTACGGCCTGGTGGTGTGGACCGGTGGGAACGTGTCGGGGCGGGTGCCGGGGGCGGATCTGTTCGTGATCAAGCCGTCGGGGGTGTCGTATGACGATCTGGGTCCGGAGAACATGATCGTGTGCGACCTGGACGGTGCCGTGGTGGCGGGGACGCCCGGCAGTGACCGGTCGCCGTCGAGTGATACCGCGGCGCACGCGTATGTGTACCGGAACATGCCGGAGGTGGGTGGGGTGGTGCACACGCATTCCCCGTATGCGACGGCGTGGGCGGCGCGGGGTGAGGCGATTCCGTGTGTGATCACGGCGATGGCGGATGAGTTCGGCGGGGAGGTGCCGGTGGGCCCGTTCGCGATCATCGGGGACGATTCGATCGGCCGCGGCATCGTGGAGACGTTGACGGGACACCGGTCGCGGGCGGTGTTGATGCAGAACCATGGCCCGTTCACGATCGGGGCCAGCGCGAAGGATGCCGTGAAGGCGGCGGTGATGGTGGAGGACGTGGCCCGCACCGTGCACCTGGCACGGCAGGGCGGCGAGGTCCTCCCGATCCCGCAGGACGCGATCGACCGGCTCTACGACCGGTACCAGAACGTGTACGGACAGACCACCGACGACCGCCGGTAGCCCTCCGGGCGAGCGGTCAGCATGAAACACCAAGACAGAGCAGTCCACTGGAAAGGAAACACAGTGAAGACCAAGAAGATCTTCTTCGCGGCGGCGACGATCGCCGCAGGCGCCCTCGTCCTCTCGGGGTGCACCGGCGACACCGACGGCGGCGACGAAGGTAGCGGCGGAGACGGCGGCCTCATCGGCGTCGCCATGCCCACCAAGAGCTCCGAGCGCTGGATCCAGGACGGCGACGCCGTCAAGGCCACGCTGGAGGAGCAGGGATTCACCGTCGACCTGCAGTACGCAGAGGACGACATCCCCACCCAGGTCTCGCAGATCGAGAACATGATCACCAAGGGCGCCGAGGCGCTGATCATCGCCTCGATCGACGGCACGACGCTGTCGGAGGTGCTGCAGACCGCAGCCGACGCCGACATCCCCGTCATCGCCTACGACCGCCTCATCCGCGACACCGAGAACGTCGACTACTACGCGACGTTCGACAACTTCCTCGTCGGACAGCAGCAGGCATGGACCGTGCTCAACGGCCTGGGCCTGACCGACCTGGAGGGCAACCCCACCGAGGGTGCGCCCACCGGACCGTTCAACATCGAGCTGTTCGCCGGCTCGCTGGACGACAACAACGCCTTCTTCTTCTTCGACGGCGCGATGAGCGTCTTCGAGCCGCTGATCGACGACGGCACGCTCGTCGTCAAGTCGGGTCAGACCGACATCGAGCAGGCGGCGACGCTGCGCTGGGACGGCGAAGAGGCGCAGAGCCGCATGGAGAACCTCATCACGGCGAACTACTCCGACGGCTCGCAGGTCGACGCGGTGCTCTCGCCCTACGACGGCATCTCGCGCGGCATCATCGGCGCCCTCACCGACGCCGGCTACACGGTCGGCGAAGAGTGGCCGATCATCTCCGGTCAGGATGCCGAGGTCGACTCGGTCAAGGCGATCCTCTCCGGCGAGCAGTACGCGACGATCTTCAAGGACACCCGTGAGCTGGCGAAGGTCGCCTCGGCGATGGCCGTCGCCCTGCTCAACGACGAGGAGCCCGAGGTCAACGACACCGAGACGTACGACAACGGCGTCAAGGTCGTTCCCTCGTACCTGCTCGGCCCGGTGCCCGTCGTCGCAGACAACGTCGAGTCGGCCCTGGTCGACACCGGCTACTGGACGGCCGAGGAGCTCGGCCTCTAACCAGGCCCCGCTCACCGGTTACTCGGCGGTGGTGGTGGACACCCGATCCACCACCACCGCCCCACCCCTCACACACCCTCGAGGAAGTCGGAGAACGTGACGAACAACATCCTGGAGATGCGCGGCATCACCAAGACGTTCCCTGGAGTCAAAGCACTCGCCAACGTCAACTTCAGCGTGCGCAACGGTGAAGTGCACGCCATCTGCGGTGAGAACGGCGCCGGCAAGTCGACGCTCATGAAAGTGCTGTCGGGCGTCTACCCGCACGGCACCTACGACGGCGAGATCATCTACGCCGGCGAGGAAGTGCAGTTCAAGAGCCTGAGCGACAGCGAAGCCAAGGGCATCGTGATCATCCACCAGGAGCTGGCGCTGAGCCCGTACCTGTCGATCGCCGAGAACATCTTCCTGAACAACGAGCGCAAGACCCGCGGGCTCATCGACTGGAACAAGACGAACTTCGAAGCCGCGGCACTGCTCAAGCGCGTCGGGCTCAAGGACAACCCGACGACGAAGATCAATCAGATCGGCGTCGGGAAGCAGCAACTCGTCGAGATCGCCAAGGCGCTGTCGAAGGAAGTGAAGCTGCTGATCCTCGACGAGCCGACCGCCGCGCTCAACGACGAGGACTCCGACCACCTGCTCGATCTCATCCTCAGCCTCAAGGAGGAGGGGATCACGTCGATCATCATCAGCCACAAGCTGAACGAGATCAAAAAGGTCGCCGACACCGTCACGGTCCTCCGCGACGGCAAGTCGATCGAGACGATCCAGAAGTCCGACGTCACCGAGGACCGCATCATCAAGGACATGGTGGGTCGCGACCTCGAGCACCGCTATCCCGACCACGAGCCGCAGCTCGGTGAAGAACTGCTGCGCGTGGAGGAGTGGACCGCGCATCACCCGCAGGATCCCACCCGCGTCATGGTCGACAGCGTCTCCCTCAACGTGCGTGCCGGCGAGATCGTCGGCATCGCCGGGCTCATGGGCGCCGGACGCACCGAGTTCGCGATGAGCCTGTTCGGCCGCCGCTACGGCTCGCGTATCTCGGGCCGCGTCTTCATGCGCGGCAAGGAGATCAAGACGCGCACCGTGGCCGAGGCGATCGAGAACGGCATCGCGTATGCCACCGAGGACCGCAAGACCTACGGCCTCAACCTCATCGAGGACATCAAGCGCAACATCTCGATGGCGTCGCTGCGCAAGCTCGAGAAGGGCGGACTCGTCAACGACAACGAGGAGTACGCCGTCGCCAACGAGTACCGCGCGAGCATGAACATCAAGGCGCCGAACGTGCTGGTCAAGACCGGGAAGCTCTCCGGCGGCAACCAGCAGAAGGTCGTCCTGTCGAAGTGGATCTACTCCGACCCGGAGGTGCTCATCCTCGACGAGCCGACCCGCGGCATCGACGTCGGTGCGAAGTACGAGATCTACACGATCATCAACAAGCTCGCTGCGGCCGGGAAGGGGATCATCGTCATCTCCTCCGAGCTGCCCGAGCTTCTCGGCATCGCCGACCGCGTGTACGCCCTGTCCGAGGGGCGCATCACCGGTGAGCTGCCGACCGAGCAGGCCACACCCGAATCCGTCCTCAAGCTGATGACCATGGAGAAGCCCCGCTGAGCGGGCGCAGGAGACAACGACCATGTCCAACGAGACACCCTCGACCGAGTCCCAGGCCGCAGGCGCGCTGATCCAGCCGGCCGACAACAAGTTCACCCGGTGGCTGTCCACCGTGCTGGCAGACCTCGGCAAGAACGGCATCTTCATCGCGCTCATCGCGGTGATCGTGCTGTTCACGATCCTCACCGACGGCATCCTGCTGCGTCCGCAGAACATCTCCAACCTGATCGTGCAGAACGGCTACATCCTCGTTCTCGCGATCGGCATGGTGATGGTCATCATCGCCGGCCACATCGACCTGTCGGTCGGCTCGGTCGCCGCCTTCATCGGTGCGGTGTCGGGCGTGTTCGCCGTGCACTGGGGGCTGCCCTGGTGGCTGGCGATCGTCCTGTCGCTGCTCATCGGCGCCCTGGTCGGTGCGTGGCAGGGGTTCTGGATCGCCTACGTCGGCATCCCCGCGTTCATCGTGACGCTCGCGGGCATGCTCATCTTCCGCGGCCTCGCCCTCGTCGTCCTCGGCAACCAGAACATCGGCTCGTTCCCCACGGAATACCGCGCGATCGGCAACGGGTTCCTCTCGGGACTGTTCGGTGAGAGCGACCCGGACATCTTCACCCTGGTGGTGGGTGCCGTGGCGATCGTGGCGATCGTCGTGCAGCAGCTGCGCACCCGGGCGGGGCGTCTGAAGTACGGCCAGGAGGTGGAGCCGATCGTCTGGGTGACGATCAAGCTCGTCGCCGTGGCCGTCGCGATCGGGTTCTTCACGTGGGCACTGGCGACCTACAAGGGCATCCCGGTGACCCTGATCGTCCTGGCCGCGCTCGTGATGGTCTACGGCGTCGTCATGAACCGCACCGTGTTCGGACGCCACATCTACGCCATCGGCGGCAACCGTCACGCCGCCGAGCTGTCGGGCATCAAGACCCGTCGCGTGGACTTCTGGCTCTTCGTGAACATGGGGTTCCTGGCGGCCCTCGCCGGCCTCATCTTCACCGCGCGCCTGAACCTCGCCGGCCCGAAGGCCGGTGACGGCTTCGAGCTCGAGGCGATCTCGGCGGCGTTCATCGGCGGCGCAGCCGTGCAGGGCGGCGTCGGCACCATCGGCGGCGCCATCATCGGTGGTCTCATCATCGGTGTGCTCAACAACGGCATGTCGATCATGGGCATCGGCATCGAGTGGCAGCAGGCCGTCAAGGGCCTCGTGCTGCTGCTGGCCGTCGCGTTCGACGTCTACAACAAGCGCCGCTCCGGCAACTGACCGATCGGTACGGCGACGAACGCGGCTCCTGCGGGGGCCGCGTTCGTCGTTTGCGTCAGCGGACCGCGTCGAGGGCGGCGGTGAGGTCGGCGACGATGTCGGCCGGATCCTCCAGCCCGATCGACAGGCGGATCGTGGTGGTCGAGATGCCGCCGGCGACCAGCTGCTCGGGGCTGAGATGGCTGTGCGTCATCGATGCGGGGTGGGCGACGAGCGTGCGGGCGTCGCCGATGTTGGCCACGAGGTGCGCGACCTGCAGCCGGTCGATGAGCGCCGCCGCGCGGGCGAAGTCGTCGTCGGCGTCCCGGCCGGGGTGCAGCTCGAAGGAGAAGACGGATGCCGCGCCGCGCGGGAGGTAGCGGTCGGCTGCCGCATGCCACGGGCTCGCGGGAAGGCCCGGGTGGTGCACGCGGGCGACGGCGGGGTGGGCGTCGAGCGCCTCCGCCACCGTCTGCGCCGACGAGCTGTGGCGCGCCATGCGCAGGTCGAGACTCTCGAGGCCCTGCAGCAGCTGGAACGCGTTGAACGCCGACAGCGAGGGACCGATGTCCTGCGAGTACTTGGTGCGCAGCAGGGTGAGATACGCCTTCGGGCCGAACTGCTCGACCAGCGCCGGGCCGGGGACGCGGGCCAGCGGCGTGTTCAGCTGCGGCCAGCGCGCGGCATCCGCGGCGAAGTCGAACGTGCCGAGGTCGACGACGAGTCCGCCGAGCGCCGCGCCGTGACCGCCGATGAACTTCGTCGCGGAGTGCACGACGATGTCGGCGCCGTGCTGCTTCGGCCGCTGCAGGTAGGGCGTGGCGACGGTGTTGTCGATGACGAGCGGCACGCCGGCGTCGTGGGCGATGTCGGCGACGGTGCGGACGTCCAGCACCTGGGCGAGCGGGTTGGCGACGGTTTCGGCGAAGAAGGCGCGGGTGGTCGGCCGCACCGCCGCACGCCATGCCTCCGGGTCGTCCTGATCGACGAAGGTGACCTCGATCCCCCAGTCGGCGAACGTGTCGGCGAGCAGGTAGATGGTGCCGCCGTACAGCTGGTGGGCCGCGACGATGTGCTCGCCCTGGCGTGCCAGGGTCAGCAGCGACAGTGCGACGGCGGCCTGACCCGACCCCACCGACACCGCGCCGACCCCGCCCTCGAGGGTGGCCACGCGCTGCTCGAGGACGGCGGCGGTGGGGTTGCCGGTGCGGCTGTAGACGTTCCCCTCGCGGCGCAGCGCGAACAGGTCCCTCGCCTCGGCGAGCGAGGCGAACTCGTACGCGTTGGACTGGTAGATCGGCGGCACGCTGGCGTGCTGCACGGCGGCCGGGTCATAGCCGGCCTGCACCTGGGCGGTCGCGAACGAGGGACACGGGGCGTCGGGCATGGCACCCATCATCGCGCCCGCCGCGGGCACGGCCGGGTTCGTGTGTCGCATTGTTGCGGCATCCACCCGCTCGTCGCGCGGGGGCGTGCCGAGGGCAGGAGATGTGGCGGAGGGAGGACGGATGCCGCGGCGAACGTCCTACGCCGGGCACATCTCCTACGCTCGCGACGCGGGGCGCCGGGGCGCCGCGACGCGGCGCGGCGCGGATCAGGGGACCAGCGTGATCTTCCCGTCCACGCCGCCCATGACGAGACGGTGCGCCTGGGCGGCGTCCGACAGCGGCAGAGTGGGGCCGAGCTCCACGTCGAACGCTCCGGCTGCCATGAGCGCCAGCGCCACCGGCACCGCTTCGGCCCGCCAGGCGAGCTGCTGCTCGGTGAGCGGCCAGGGGGCGCCGCCGGAGAAGGCACGGATGCCGAGGCGTTCGGCATCGGGTCCGCGCACGATCGTCGCGATGCGGGTGCGGTCCTCGAGCAGCGCGAAGGAGGCATCCAGCGCTTCATCGGTGCCGGCGCAGTCGAGGATCGCGGTGACGCCGTCGCCGGCGACCTCGCGCACGCGGTCGACCAGGCCCGGTCCGTAGACCACCGGCGTCGCCCCGAGAGCGGCCACGCGGTCGGAGCGACGCTCGGAGGAGGTCGCGACGACATCGGCACCGGCGAGGCGGGCGAACTGGATGACGGCCTGGCCGACGCTGCCCGACCCGCCGTGCACGAGCAACGTGTCGCCGGATCCGATGGCGAGCGAGCGGACGCACTGGTAGGCGGTTCCGACGGGGATGCCCAGGGCCGCCCCCGCGGCGGCGGTGACGGCGGCGGGGCGGGCGAAGACCTTGTCGACCGCGGCGACGACCTCGTCGGCGTAGCAGCCGTTGACGCCGGAGAGCACGACGGGGTCGCCGGGTCGGTAGCCGTCCACGTCGTCGCCGACGGCGGTGACGATGCCCGCGGCATCCATCCCCAGGCGGCGCGGCTTCGCCACGCTCGGCGGCGCGGAGGCGCGCAGGCCCGCCCGCAGCTTCGCGTCGATGGGGTTCACGCCGGCGGCCTGGATGCGCACGGCGACCTTGCCGGCGCCCGGCTGCGGGTCCGGCACCTCGATCTCGTGCAGCACCTCGGGCTCGCCGAACTCGGTGTAGACGATCGCGCGGGACATCTGTACCTCTTCCGTCGGGGTTCGTGCCTATCCTCGCAGAGCCTTCTGGATCCGCTGCGGCGACACCGGCTCGGCGGTGCCCAGACGCTGCGCGAACAGGCTCACGCGGTACTCCTCCAGCAGCCACCGGGTGTGCGCGAGGTTCGCGGGGGCATCCTCGGCGAGCGGGATCGTGCCGCCCGCCTCGGTGTACAGGGCCGCCATGCGCTCGTACTCGGTGAGCCGCTGCCGGTCGCGTCCGGGGTTGTCCGCCAGCTGCGCGACGCGTTCGCGGGCGCCGGCGAGGTAGCGGGGCAGGTGCGCGAGCCGGGCGACGCCGATGCGGGAGACGAAGCCGGGGAAGACCAGGCCCGCCAGCTGCGCCTTGATGTCGCCGAGGGCGGCGAGCAGGACCATCGAGTTCTGCGCGCGCACCGCCTTGTCGACATCGCGAGCGGCGGTGAGGATGCGGGCGGTCAGCGACACCGTCTGGAACAGCTCGTCGACGACGGCCGCGGAGAAGGCCTCCCGTGCGCGGGTGAACTCGGCCGCCGTCCGCACGACCGCTCCGCCCGTCGTGCGCGCCAGCACGGCATCGGCGACGGCGACGCGCGCGTCTTCGATCAGGGCTTTGGCCGAGGGATACGGGGAGGCGGCCAGAGCGAGCTTTTCGTGCGCGGTGAGGTGCTCGAGCACATACGAGGCGGGGGACGGCACGGTCAGCAGCAGCAGGCGCCGCACCCCGGCGCGGATGAGTCGCTCGGCGCTCTCGGGAGTCGCCTGGATGCGCAGGGCCACCGTGGCGCCCTCGTCGACGAGTGCCGGGTAGCCGCGCACGACGCCGCCCGCGACGCGGGAATCGACGAGGGCGGGGATGTCGCCGATCGTCCAGTCGACCAGACCGCTCTGCTCCGCGATTGCGCCGCTGCCACCGGCGGCCGCGGGGGCGCCGGACGCGCCGGCGGATGCCGCGGTGGCGGGGCCCGGCGCCGGTGTGCCGGGCCTCGCGCCGCGGGGCGCCGTGAGCGAGCGGGTGACGGCGCCGCGCGCACGGTCGGCGAGCTTGTCCTGGAGCGCACGCAGGTCGCGGCCGGACGCCACGGTGCGCCCCCGCTCGTCGACGGCGCGGAACGACATCCACAGGTGAGCGGGGACCCGCTCGAGGTCGAAGTCCGCGGCGGTCACGAGCTGGTTCGCGACGCGCTGCACGCGGGCGGCCAGTGCGTCGCGCAGGGTGCGCGGCGGGAGGCCGTCGTGCGACTCGGGGCCGTCGCCGGCGAGTTCCTCGGCGAAGCGCGCCGCCCAGTCGGCAGCAGGCACCACCGAGCGGCGGATGGCCTTGGGGAGGGCGCGCAGGAGCCCGGCGATGAGCTCACCGCGCAGCCCCGGCACCTGCCAGTCGAAGCCGTCGGGGCGCAGCTGCGCCAGCAGCGCCAGCGGCACCACGACGCTCACGCCGTCGTCGGGGGCGCCGGGTTCGAAACGGTACGCCAGCGACAGCACCTGGTCGCCCTGCTGCCATCGCATCGGGAAGTCGCGCTCGTCGGCGCGGGAGGCGTCGTCGACGAGGTCGGCCTCGGTGAGGTCGAGCAGGCGCGGCGTGCGGTTCGCGGCATCCCGCCACCACGCCTCGAACGAGCGCACGTCGAACACGTCCTGCGGCAGGCGCGCGGCGTAAAAGGCGTAGACCGCCTCGTCGCCGGCGAGGATGTCGCGGCGACGCTCGCGCTCCTCGATCTTCTCGAGGCGGCGGCGCAGCTCGAGGTTGCGCCGTTCGAACGCGGTGAGCCGCTTGTCGAGGTGAGTGGTGTTCCACTCGCCCTCGACGAGGGCGTGGCGGATGAACAGCTCCCGCGCGAGCGGGCGGTCGATGCGGGCCAGCTGCACCCGGCGACGGGGCACGATCTCGAGCCCGAACAGCGTCACCTTCTCGGCGGCGACGGCCGCCCCGGCATCCTTGGACCAATGCGGGTCGCTGAGGCTGCGGTGGGCGAGATCGCCGGCGAGCTCCTCGGCCCACTCCGGGTCGATGGCCGCGACGGTGCGGGCATACAGCCGCGACGTCTCGACCAGCTCCGCGGCCATGACGGCGTCGGGGGAGGCCTTGCGCAGTCCCGACCCGGGGAAGATCGCGAAGCGCGCGCCGCGGGCGCCGCGGTACTCGGCGCGGGGCCGGCCCTTCGGGCCCTTGGCCGCGCGGGCGCCGGTGGCCGACGGCGACGACGTCGTGCGGGTGTCGAGGATGCCGAGGTGCGAGAGCAGCCCCGCCAGGATCGCCCGGTGCACGAGTGCCGGGTCGGCCGTTGCGCCATCCGGCTTCGGGGCGTTCGTGAGCGAGCGCAGCTGCCGGTGCACGTCGAACCACTCGCGCACCCGCACGTAGTTGAGGTGCTCGGCGCGGCACAGGCGCCGGAACGTGCTGGAGCCGAGCTCGTTCTGCTGCTCGCGCAGGTGGTTCCACAGGTTCAGCAGGCTGAGGAAGTCGCTCGTGGGGTCGGTGAACCGGGCGTGCAGGCGGTCGGCCTCTTCGCGGCGTTCCTCGGGGCGCTCGCGGACGTCCTGGATCGACAGCCCCGCCACGATCGCCAGCACGTCGCGCACGACGCCGAGCCGGCGGGCTTCGATGAGCATGCGGGCGAAGCGCGGGTCGATCGGCAGTCGGGCGATCTCGCGGCCGATGTCGGTGAGGCGCCAGCCCTTGCCGGCGTCGGACGCCTTGCGGGCGGCGGCGCCGGTGCCCCCGGAGGAGCGCACCGCGCCGAGCTCGACGAGCAGGTCGAACGCGGCCTTCACCCCGCGGGAGTCCGGGGGAGTGAGGAAGGGGAACTCGGTGATGTCGCCGAAGCCGAGGGCGAGCATCTGCAGGATGACCGAGGCGAGACTCGTGCGCAGGATCTCGGGCTCGGTGTACTCGGGCCGCGACGTGAAGTCCTCTTCGGTGTACAGCCGGATCGCGATGCCGTCCGAGGTGCGGCCCGCGCGCCCCGACCGCTGCTGCGCCGAGGCCTGCGAGACCGCCTCGATCGGAAGCCGCTGGATCTTCGACCGCGCGCTGTACCGCGAGATGCGCGCGGTGCCGGCGTCGATGACGTACTTGATGCCGGGCACGGTGAGGCTCGTCTCGGCGACGTTCGTCGCCAGGATCACCCGCCGGCGCAGCCCCGCCACCGTCGAGCGCTCGAACACGCGGTGCTGCTCAGCCGACGACAGCCGGCCGTAGAGGGGGAGGACCTCGGTGGGCGCGGTGTCCTTGGCATACATGCCGCGGACGGCATCCATCGCATCACGGATCTCGGCCTCACCGGGGAGGAACACGAGCACGTCGCCGGCGGGCTCGCGGTCGAGCTCCCGCAGCGCGCCGAGCAGCGCATCGACGTCGTCGGGGCCGCCGTCCTCCCCGTCGGAACCGGCTTCGGCGACGCGGCCGCGGTAGCGGATCTCCACGGGATAGGTGCGCCCGGACACCTCGATGATGGGGGCCGGGTTGCCTGCGGCATCCGCGAAGTGCTTCGCGAAGCTCTCGGGGTCGATCGTCGCCGAGGTGACGATGACCTTCAGATCGGGGCGGCGCGGCAGGATGCGCCGCAGGTAGCCGATGAGGAAGTCGACGTTCAGCGACCGCTCGTGCGCCTCGTCGATGATGATCGTGTCGTAGCGGCGCAGCAGCTTGTCGCGGTGGATCTCGTTGAGGAGGATGCCGTCGGTGACCAGCGCCACCCGCGTGTCGGCCGAGACGTTGTCGGTGAAACGCACTTTGTAGCCGACCGTCGTGCCCAGCGGCACCTGCATCTCCTCGGCCACGCGCTCGGCGATGGTGCGGGCGGCGATGCGGCGGGGCTGCGTGTGCGCGATGCGGGTGCGGCCGAGCTCGAGGCAGATCTTCGGCAGCTGTGTCGTCTTGCCCGACCCGGTCGCACCGGCGACGATGACGACCTGGTGCTCGGCGATGGCGCGCGCGATCTCGTCCCGCGCCGCGCTGACGGGCAGCTCGGGCGGGTAGACGATGACGGGCTCTGGTGCGGACACAGCCCTCCATCGTATGCCCGGCGGCGCCCGGCGCGGCGCACGGGGACAGGAGGAATCACCGCAGCAGGACCGATCCGGCGGGAAACGTCCTGCTGCGGTGCGATCTGCTGTTCTGGGGAGAGTGGGGTGGGGCGGATGCCGGGGCTCAGGCGTCCCGGAAGGCCGACGCCGCGACGATCGCGTCGAAGTACGACAGCAGGGTGTGCGGGATGTCGCCCAGCGGCGTGGAGAACACCGCCGTGAGGAGGCGCTTGCTGCCGGGCACCGGGTACCAGTACTGGGCGACGAGGCGGCGCTGGGTGAACCGCTCGCCGTCCTCGATCTCCACCGTCTCCTCGACCCGGTGCACGCGGACGACCTCGGAATCGAGGCAGCGCCGCCGCACCGCGGTGCTCGCGCCGGCGGCATCCATCATCGGCAGCGACTTCTCGAACACGGCCAGCACCGCGTCGTCGCCCGTGCCGAGAGCGGGGCTCATGCGCATCCGCTCGTGCTCGAACACCGTGAGGGTCGCCGACATCGGCTCCCCGGGGCCGAGCTCCGTCTGGATCATCAGCAGCTGCGCGTCCGCGTCGGCGGCGGCGGTGGCCGCCCGCGTGAACTCCTCGCGCAGCCGCGCCCGCGCCGTCGCGCGCTCGTCCGCACGCCCGAGCACGCCCGTCGCCATCGCCTTGACCGACGCCGCAACCGCCTCAGGCGAGGAGAGATCGATGCGCCACCACGTCCCGATCATGCGGAACACCAGGCGCGGCTCGGCGGCGACGGTGCTCATCGTCCGCGCAGCTCCGCCGCGTCTGCGCCGATGATCTCCAGCGACCCGTCCGTCACGCGGTAGTCGACCTCGGGCGGCAGGCCTGCGGCGGCGTCCGTGAGGTCCAGCAAGACGGACGTGTCGTCGTCGTCGCGGACGAACAGGACGATGTACTGCACGTCGCTCTTGGCGTGTTCGAGCGCGGTGGCGGCGATGTTGACGACCGTCTCGGTGCTCACGGGCTCGTCGCCGGAAACGGCGACGGCGACGTTCATGATGCGCGCGAGTCCCGACTGGACCACCTGGACGCTGATGACGTCGGTGATGCGGGGGTCGGCTGCGGCGACGGCGCCGGTGACGGTCTCGGGGCTCACGGTGGCCTCTCCCTGGTGCGTCTCGGTCGGTGCGGGGGCAGGGATGCCGGCGCAGCCGGTCACCACTGCGGCGGCGAAGGCCGCGGTGAGAAGCGCGGCGCTCAGGCGCGCGGTGCGTGGCGGCATCACTCCGACCATCCGTAATAGCTCTGCTGGTAGCCGTAGGCGTCCGGATCCCCGACGAAGTACGCGTCGAGCGCGTCGACCGTGCCCGCGGGCACCTGACCGATCTGCGACCTCAGGGTCTCGTCGTACGCCGCGGCATTGTGGATGCCGTGGATTCCCAGGTCGGCGTCGGGGGAAGCGGTGTCGATCGTGGTCCAGTGGGGACGGCGCGGCGGGGCGCCGTCAGTGCCGACGGTGACGACCGAGTCGAGCATGGGCACGGGATCGCCCTCGTGCTGCACCGAGACGACCGAGGTCGTGGCGGGGATCGGCATGTGGTCGATGGGGGCGCCTGCGGCCACCACCGCCGACCAGTTGTAGTCGTCGTTGTAGGCGGCGAGGGTGCCGGCCATGATGCCGCCCTGGCTGAACCCGACGAGCATGACCGGGTCGTCGGCGCCGACGCCGGCCTGACGCATCGCCTCGAGCACGGCGCGCTCGTACTGCGACCGCAGGGCGGGCGTGAGGACGAGCGCGAGGTTGCTGTCGAGATCGTGCACGCCGCCCTGGTCGCCGTTCAGGCGCGACAGCCATTCCTGGGTGCTCGGGAGGACGACGCGCCACCGGACGACGCCGTCGGCGTCGACGACCCGGGTGACGCTGATCACCGTCTGCTCGACCCCGGTCTTCTCGCCGTCGGCGTCGTAGGCCCAGCCCAGCGTGTCGACGTATCCCGCGTCCGCCAGCGCCTGGGAGAGGTCGGCCGGCTGGCCCTTGTGGGACCCGCGCTCCGCGTCGCTGCGCTCGTGCCTGCCCACCGCCGGAGTGGGGGAGAGCACGTCCGACAGGACGCTGCCGAGGAGGAATCCGGCCAGCAGCACGGTGACGAACAGCGCGATCGCGGGGCCGATGAACGGCACCAGCGCCAGCAGTGAATACACCAGCAGCAGGATGATCGCGACGCCGAGGAGCGCAACGACGGTCGACAGGATCCGCAGCAGCTCGTGGTAGACCTCGGACAGGAAGTCGCCCGCCCATCGCGCGATGTCCCCGAGGACGTCCCCGATGTCGCCGAAGAAGTCCCCGACGGCGTCCCAGAACCCCTCGTTCGTCGCGTCGATCGCCGTGTTGATGCGCCCGATGGCGACCTCGGCCGCGGCATCCATATCCCGGCGGGCGGCGTCGATCTCGGCGCGTGCCGCGTCGGCGGCATCCTCCCGGCGGCCGAGCGTGCTGCGCAGCGACCGCACGTCGTTCTCCGCCGTGCCGATGTTCCCGGCCGGGGCGTCGGCTTCCTCCAGCCGCTCCAGGCGGCGCTCGGAGACCAGCAGATCGTACTCGGTGGTCGCCGCGAGGGCGTCGTAACGGGCGGCGTCCAGTTCGCCGGCGTCGGCGCGGTCATGGGCGGCCTTGAGCGCGACGGCGTAGTCGGTGAGGGCGCCTGCGGTGCCCTGGTACCGCTCGTGCACGCGGTCGAGATCGCGGGCGACCTGCGCGGTGCGTTCGCGGATGCCATCGAGGGAACGGCCCGTGCTCTCGTACGCGAGGGCGCGCAGGTCGTCGGCCGCGCGCTGGATGCGCGAGGCCGAGGCGACGAGCGACTCGGCGCGCTCGGCGAGTGTGCCCGGGGAGCCGGGCAGGACGCTCACCGGTCGCCCTTCGTCGCCGCGGCCAGGTCCGTGTCGAGGTCGGTGAAGGTGTCGATGACGGCGCCCAGGTAGTCCGAGACCAGCCGCAGGTTCTCCTGCAGGTCGCCACGGGCGATGTCCCACTTGTCGCCGAACTCGCGCACGGCGGCCGCCAGCCGGTCGTGGCCGGTCGCCGCCGCCGTCTCACCGGCGATACGCTCCGCCCCGGCGAAGTCCGCAGCGATGCGCTCCGCCGTGCGGGCGCTGCGGCGCAGCTCCGCGAAGTCGAGTTTCAGGTCGGCCATCGGTGTCCTCCTCCGTGAGACGACGAAGCGGGGCCGGCCGAAGTGGACCGGCCCCGCTCACAGGGTCGTGATCAGCCGATGGAGCTGGCGAGCTGCTCGTCGGTCGACTGCAGCGCGGAAGCTGCCTTCTCGAGGAACTGCGCCATGCCGTCGATGCCCTGCACGGTGCGCTGGGCGCCGGAGGTGAACTGCTCGTACGACGAGTCGAACGCACCGGAGGCGCGGGTCGTGGTGAAGCCGTCCTGCACCAGCTGGCTGACGAGGGCGCGCAGCTCCTGCAGCTTGCCTTCGAGGTCGGACTGGCCCGAACGCAGACGGTTCGCGGCGCTCTGCATCTGGTCGTACGTGACGTTGAGGTTCGCCATGATCTCACTCCTTGTGTCGTGGGGCGGCAGTTCCTGCCGACGTGTTCAACCTATGGGAGGGCGGGCTGAGCCACCAATGGGGAGTACTCCCCATTCGGCGCCGCGGGGCTCTCGCCGGCCAGCGGGAACTGCACCCTCACCGTCTTGCCGCCCGCGGCGAGCATCGCCCGACCGAGCGGGAACTCGCGCTTGAGCAGCCGCGGGAACGCGGTCTTCAGCACCACTTCGCCGTCGTGGGTGTCGGGCTGGAGCACGACGCCGCGGCGCGACGACTTGATGTCGCCGAGCAGCCCGAACCCGGTGGTCCAGTCGCTCGTCTCGCCCTCGGCCACCAGCAGCCCGTCTCCGCGCTTGACCCGTTTGGCGAAGTCCGACAGCGGCATCTCGGCGAGCGAGGTCGCGTACTCGGACGCCCCCTCGAGGAAGACCGCGACCCCCGCGAGACCCTGCTCGTCCTGCAGCAGCTCGTTGATGAGGCGGCTGGCCGAGCCGCCGTCGGTGGCGACGCCGTCCCACGCGACGGCGTCGCGCAGCGGCGACCGAGAGCTGCCGACGTAGTAGCGCCGCACCGTGGGGTCGGCGCGTCGCAGCGACTCGGCCATCGCCTGCAGGGCGTTGCTGCGACCGCTCTGCGGGGGGCCGGCCACCACGAACAGCCCGGTCGGATCGAACGCGAGCGGCCCGAGCGTGTCGCCGGAGAGCCCCAGCACGGGGCGACCGTCGAGGTGGGCGGGGAGCTCGGTGATCGGGTACAGCTCGGGCAGCGCCCGCACCGGCGGTGCGTCGGTGCGGCCCTGGCGGCGCATCGCCTCGGCGAACTCGCCGATCGCCTGCGCCTGGGCGCGGGGGTCGGTCGTGCCGGCGATGACGGCGATCTGCGTCTCCAGGCCGTCGACGATCGCGCGTCCGGGCGGGGACTCCGGCGAGAGCACGTCGCGGGGAGCCCCGACCATCGCGTACGCGTCGGAGTCGGACAGTCGCAGCACGACCCGCTTCTGGATGGTGGACTGCAGCGCCGTCGGCACCGCCTGACCGCGGTCGGCGGTGAGGGCCACGTGGATGCCGACCGAGCGACCGTCGGTCATGACCTGCTGGAACACCTGATAGGCGTCGGCGCGACCGGTGACGGCCTCGTATTCGGCGCGGAACGTGGGGAACCCGTCGATGAGCAGCAGGATGCGCGCCTCGTCGGGGCGGCCGGCGAGGGTGCGGTACTGCGAGATCGTGCCCGCGTTGACGGCGGCGTACGCCTCGCCGCGGCGGTCGAGTTCGCTCTTGATCATGCGGAAGAGGCGAGTGACGCGCTCGCCGGCATCGGCGGGGATGACGGCGCCGACGTGCGGCATCGCCTCCAGCATCCGCAGGCCGCCCGAGCCGAAGTCCAGCCCGTACACCTCGACGGGTCCGCCGCGCGGCGTGATGCCGGCAGCGACGGCCAGGGTGCGCAGCGTGGAGCTCTTGCCGGCGCCACCGGTGCCGAACACGGCCAGGTGCCCCTCGGTGTCGGGTTCGAAGTACACCGTGTCCTGCGCCTGGCGCTGCGGCACGTCCTGCACACCCAGCAGCAGCTTCTCGTCGGTGCGCTGGCGGAGCAGAGTGAGGTCGTAGACGGTGGCGAGCTCGTCCAGCCACGGGCGACGGGGCGAGGGGATCGACACCGACTGCGATGCCGCAACCATCGTGGCGACGAGGCGCTGCTGGTCGGTGGGGCCGAGGTCGCGCTCGACGGAGCCTGCGTCCGCCTTGGGCAGCTCCCACCGGCGGGGCGGCCCGAACGCGAACGACTCCAGCTCAACCTCGGGCGCCTCTTCCTCGACGAAGCTCCATCCGCCGGTGTAGGCGGACTGGAAGACCGTCAGGCGGCCGGGTCCCGTCTTGGCCGCACCACGACCGGGGATGCCGGGGTCGAAGCCGGCGGCATCCTTCGTGCCGATGACGTCGTCGGAGTCGACCTCGTCGGCCATCCGCAGCGCGACGCGCATGTTGGTGTTGGCGCGCAGGTTGTCCTTGATGACGCCGGCGGGGCGCTGGGTGGCCATGATGAGGTGGATGCCGAGCGAGCGGCCCCGCTGCGCGACGTCGACGACCCCGTCGACGAAGTCGGGCACCTCGTTGACCAGGGCGGCGAACTCGTCGATGACGATGACGAGCGCGGGCGGGGTGTCGGGGTCGCCGCGCTTCTCGAGCTCGAGGATGTCCTTGGCCTTCTTGCGGGTGAAGAGCGTCTCGCGGTGATGCAGCTCCGCCCGCAGGCTCACGAGCGCCCGGCGCACGAGGTGAGGGCTGAGGTCGGTGACCAGCCCGACGCAGTGGGGGAGTGCCGTGCACTCCGCGAAGGCGGCACCGCCCTTGTAGTCGACGAAGAGGAACGTGACGCGCTGCGGACTGTACTCGGCGGCCATCCCGAGCACCCACGCCTGCAGGAACTCGCTCTTGCCGGAGCCGGTCGTGCCTCCCACGAGGGCGTGCGGACCCTGCGCGCGCAGGTCCAGGTGCATCGCCCCGGACGCGGCCTGTCCGACGATGGCGCGCAGCTTCGGCGTCGACGGCGCGCGGGTCGCGGAGGCGAGGATCGAGCCGTTCTGCTCCCAGCGGTCCACGACCGCGCCGGGCGCCGTGGCCATCTCCTTGCCGATCAGCTGCAGCATCGGCACCGAGCGGGGTACGTCGCTGGTGTCGGCGGCGATCTCGCCGGCGTCGACGAACGACGCCAGCCGCCGGCAGAAGCGCGTGAAGTGCTCGAGGGTGAGGCCCTCGACCTCGACGGGGGCCAGGGTGCGGCCGAGCCGCACGTAGCCGACCGCGGCGGAGCCGTCGGCGCCCAGCTCGACGAACGTGCGGCAGGCGGCGGGGAGGGCCGCGGTGTCTGCGGCCATCCAGATCGGGTACACGCCGCGGCCTGCGGCCCGCTCCAGCACCTGGATGAGGCGGGCGCGGTCGACGGGCGCGTCGTCGGAGATGAGCACGACGATCGCCGGCAGCGGGTCGGTCGCGCCGGTGGTCGCGCCGGTGTCGGCGCCCACCTTCTCGCCGGCGTTGAGCGCGGCGCGCTTGTCGCCGATCGCGCCGAGCTGCACGGGGGCGTCTTCCCCGCGTGGCGAACGGGCGGCGAGGATCTCCTCCAGTCGCGACAGCAGGGTGGCGCCGGCCGACGCGGTGTCGGCGAACGGGGCGCCGCCGAAGACGGCGTCGGATGCCATCGCGTGGGGCAGCCACTTGGCGTCGGTGAACTGCGCCGCCCAGCCGGGGCCGAACAGTCCGCCGATCACGAGGTCGCCCGGGGCATGCAGACCCGCCAGCTGCGCCGTGACCGCGCGGCCGTAGGCGGCGACGGCCGCCGGGTCGCCGGCGATGCCGAGCGCACCGGCATCCGACAGCTTCTCCACCACCGGGGTGCGTGGGACGGTCTCGTAGGTCGCGATGAGCTCTTCGAGCTGCTGCACCTGCTCGGGCAGCGCGCGGTCGGTGTTGCCGGTCTCCTTGACGGTGTTGCGGGTCGGGACGTCGCCCACCCCCAGGCGCACCTGCAGGAACGACCAGTGCTCGGGGCGGCGGGTCCACACCAGCGCGGAACGGTTCTGCACGGCGTCGTACACCTCGTGCAGCGGCACGGCCTCGCGGGCGCGGATGCGCATCTCCTCCTCGCGCTCGTGGGCCAGCCGCGCCGAGAGGCGCTCCATCTGGGCGACGAACCGCTCGTGCTCCAGGCGCTTCTTGCGTTTCTGCTGCGACTTCGCCGTCGCCCAGGTGCTGATCATCATGAGCGGGGAGATCGCGACGAACACCAGAGCCAGCGGCGACCGGGTGAAGGCGAACATGGCGATGCCGGCGAACGCGGGGAGGATCGCGGCGGCCCACGGGAACGGCTGCGGGTCGGCGGGCGTGGGCGGCTCCGCACCGTCGAGCTCCCGGCCGACGTAGCGCGGTTCGACGCTGGGGGAGCGGGTGTGGCGCACCTCGCCCAGCGGCGAGGACTGCGCCACGGTGGACGGCAGGTAGCCGGCGCGGATCACGGTGCTGCCCAGCAGCGCGTCCTGACCGTGCTGCAGTTCGAGGCGGCCCACCGGTGCGCCCTGCACGATGATGCCGTTGGCGGAGTTGAGGTCGATCAGCTCGATGCGGTCGCGGCCGACGTGCACGCGCGCGTGGCGCTTGGAGACCATCGCGTCATCCAGCACGATGCCGCAGTCGTCCCCGCGGCCGATGATCGTCGACCCGCGGGGCACGGTGTAGCGTCGGCCGGCGGCGCGCCCGCTGACGATCTCGATGTAGGCGACGTCGGGGCGCGGGGCATCGTCCAGGCCCACCACCGCGACCTCGACCCCGGAGGCCAGGGCGAGGTCGGCGAGGGTGTCGTCGGGGTCGAGCACCTCGGGCACACCGCCGACGGCGGGGGCGTGGGCTTCGAGGGTGACCGTCCCGGGGGCGTAGGCCGACCCGTGGTAGGTGCCGCGCGGATCGCGCGCGACGATGGAATCGGCGACCTCCCCGACCTTGACGCCCGGCTCGGCCGCCAGGGCGATGTCGTCGGTGGAGCCGTCGGGACGGCGGAGGGTGACGCGGACCTTCATCGGGTGCCCTTCTCGCCCAGGGTGGAAGCCACCTCGAGCAGATCGAGATCCTGCGGCGTGACCAGCCGCGAGAGGATCGCGTGTTCGACCAGTCGCGCTCGCCGGTTGGTGGCGAGCTTGCCCACGCCGCCGCGCAGGCCCTGCACGCCCTCGCGGTCGAGCTTGTCGCAGACGTTGTCGAGCTTGCGGTTGAACGTCGTCAGCGGCCAGCCCAGCCGCGCGGCGGCGGCCGCCGAGGAGGGCAGCTGGCTCGCGCCCACCATGCCGCCGCGCAGGATGGGCTCGCACAGCGCGATCAGCAGCAGCCGCTGACTGGGGGTGAGACTCACCGCTCCGATCGTGGTGGTGCCGTCGTCCTCGTGCTGCACGGCGCGCGGGTCGCGCCCGGTGAAGCTGGCGGAGTCGTTGCGCACGGCGAGCTCGTACGTGTACGCCCCGGCGGAGAACATCACCGCGAGGTCCGGGAAGACCAGCGGCACCCGGGCGCCGGGGCCGAGGACGGCCTGGTAGGCGCCGTCGGGGGTGGCGAGACTCACCGAGATCGTCTGCCCGGTGTTCGACATCCACCAGAGGTCGCCTTCGGCGTCGAAGGCGAGGAGTCGCCGGTGCAGGTACTGGTTGGTGTCCACCGTCAGGTCGGCGTCGCGCCCGACCGAGAAGGTGGTGCCGGGCACCGGGTGGTGCCATTCGCCGCAGAACTCGATCCCGAGTGTGCCCTCGCCGATCGCGCCGTCCTGAGTCATCGTCATCGCATCCCCCATCATCACAAGCCCACCAGCACGGCGATCCCCGCCACGCACACCGCGAGCACCACCACGCTCCCCACGATCGCGATCGCCGTCACCACACCGCGCCGACGCCGCGGGCGCGCCACCGGCCGGGCGGGTGCGGCAGGCGTCGTGCTCGGCGGTTCGGCGCGCACGACGGGTGCGACCTCGATATGACGGATGCCGTACGCCTGCCGTCCCACGTCCGCGCCCGGGTCGTGCGCCGCGCGGCTGCCGGCCGGAGTCTCGACCGCGGCGGGCAGGTCGGCGGCCGCGCGGGCGGCGGGCGACGGACCTGCGGCACGCTCGGCCAACTGCGTCGGCTCCTCCGCGTCGGCCTCGTGCGCGCGATCGGCCACCGGATCGGCCGGGCCGGTGCGACGCGGGCCGGGCTGCTCGTCCTCGCCCTTGCTGCGGAGCGGATCGCGGTGGCGGCGCCCGGCGAGCCGCGTCGGCTCGGCGTCATCGGGAGACGGCTCGGCGGCTGGGGAAGCGGGGCGCGGCACGGCGCGCGCGGCGAGCACGGTCTTGTCGTCGGGTTCGGCCGCGCCGGCAGCCTCGGCCTCGGTGCGGCGGCGCGCCGCGAACCGTGTGGCCTCGGCGTCGTCGTCCTCGTCGGCAGGTCCCGCGGACGCGTCGTCGGCGCGCGGTGCGAGCGCCGGGATGTCGAGGTGGGTCATCGGCAGGTGCAGGTCCTGCTCGATGCGCTGCAGCCCGCGCGCGAATTCCGCGGCGCTCTGAGAGCGCCGGTCGGGATCCTTCGCCAGGGCGGTGAGGATCAGCCGCTCCAGCGCAGGCGGCACGTCGTCGCGGCCGATCGGCGGGGCGGGCTCGGTGAGCACGCGGGTGACGAGACCGGTGAGGTCGGCGGGGGCCGCCGCACCCTCGAACGGCGTACGGCCGGCGAGCACGGTGTAGGCGGTCGCGGCGAGCGCGTAGACGTCGGAGCGCGCATCGAAGCCGCGACCGCTGACCACTTCGGGAGCGGCCCACGGCACCGAGATCCCTGCGGCATCCGCCGACGCGCCGTAGATCGACGACAGCCCGAAGTCGGTCAGGGCCGGCCAGCCGTAGTCGGTGGTCAGGACGTTCCCCGGCTTGATGTCGCGATGCAGGATGCCGGCGCGGTGCGCGGTCTCCACAGCGCCGCACAGCCGCACCAGGGTCTGCAGGAGCTCGGGGACGGTGACCACCCGGGCCGCGTACGTCTCGGCGAGCGTCGGGCGGGAGCAGTACTCCATCACGAGGTACGGCCGCCCGTTGTCGGCGACGGCGGCATGGTGGATCGTCACGATCGACGGATGCGACGACAGCGCCGCCATGAGGTTGGCTTCGCTCTCGAAACGCGCGCGGGCGGCGCGGTCGTCGACGGGCTCGTGCATGATCTTCACCGCGACCAGGCGCCGCGGCAGATGCTGTGCGTACAGGAACACGTCGGCGAAGCCGCCGGAGCCGAGCGGACGCTCGAGGGTGAAGCCGGGCAGCTCGACCGGTCCGTAGCGCGCGGTCACGGGAGCCCCGCGAAGGTGAGGCGGCTGCCGGTGCCGAGATCGGCGACCGCGCCGTCGGTGACCAGCACCGTCTCGCCGGGACGGATGCGGCGCGGGCCCGTCCCCACCGCGGTGAACACGGTGCCGTTGGTGGAGCCGAGGTCCTCCAGCAGCACCTGCCAGCCCTCGGTGCGGATGCGCACGTGCGTGCGGGAGACGTCGCGGTCGTCGATCTCGACGAGGGTGGGGATCCCGTCGCCGTCGGTGCGATCGGCGCGGGGGCTGCGGCCGATGAGCAGCGTTCCGCTGAGGGCGATGACCCGCCCGTCCGGCAGCACCACGGTGCCGAGGTCGGGGCTGGGCACTCGCGCGACGGCCGCGCCCGACAGCGACGCGCCGCACCGGGTGCACACATCGCGCTCCAGCGGGTTGGGGTGTCCGGCGACGCAGACGATGCCGCTGACGGCGGCGGGCGGCTCCTCGAGCGGCACGCGATCGGTCGGTGCCTGCTCGAGGTCATCGTCCGGTGGGCGCACCGCGGCGGCCTCGACGCCGAAGTGGATGGTCGCGCCGAACAGATCGTCGTAGCGTCCCGTGGCCGGCGCGGATTCGAGCGCGGCGACCAGGCCCGGCATGAGCTCGGGCGCCTGCTCGAAGAGGGTGTCGGAGAACTCCAGCGTCAGCCCGGGGTCGGCCGCCGCAGGCGCGACGCGGCAGGTCAGCTGCGACACCGCGAGCGGGCCGGGCGCAGCGGCGCGGTGCGTGCCGGCGGCGACCCCGGCGTCGACGGCGAACGATGCGACGCCGCCCAGGTGGAACTCCTGCCAGGTGCGCAGCCCCTCGCCGGTCAGCTCGGTCGTGCGGCCGTCGTCATGCTGCACGGTGACCCGCACCCCACCGCGGACGACCCCGGTCAGCCCGGCGCCGTCGAGCTGCCCCACGAACAGGTCGGGGGCGGCGGCCAGGCCCGCGCGCAGCACGACGTCCAGCGCCGTCTCCCACGTGTCCTCCGGCCGGGCGGCCGCGAGCACCGTGCGCGCCGTGGGCGCTGCCTGGGGGCCGGCGAACAGCAGCGCGAGCCGGCCGGTGAGGATCGCCGGCAGGTCGCCCGCGGCGTAGGACCACTCAGCCACGGCGCGCCCTCGTGCGGGCCGACCGCAGGGTGGCCACCTCGATCGTCGCCGACGCGCTGGAGCCGCCCAGACCGCCGGTGGTGTCGTCCTGGCGCGGGCTGATACCCCCGGCGACGACGTCGACCACGATGGCGGTGATGTTGTCCCTGCCGCCGTTGCCGATCGCCTGCGTCACGAGCGCCGCGGCGGTACCCGAAGGGGCGCCGCCGAGGGTCAGACCGGCGCGGATCGCCTCGTCGGTGAGCTCTCCCGACAGGCCGTCGGAGCACACCAGCAGACGTTCACCGGTGACGATGGGCAGCAGCCAGTAGTCGGCGCGACTGCGTTCTTCGCCGATGGCGCGCGTGATGACGTTGCGCCCCCGGTAGCTCGACATCTGGTCGCGCGCGAGCTTGCCCTCGTCCACCAGCTCCTGGGCGACCGAGTGATCGACCGTGAGCTGTTCGAGGTGGTGCGTCAGCAGCCGGTAGACGCGCGAATCGCCCACGTTGACCACGAGCCAGCGCGGCAGGCCGTCCTGGCGGACGGCGACGACCCCGGTGAGCGTGGAGCCCGCGCCTCGCGCGGTGCCCGCCGCGATGGCCGACACGGCGGTGTGCGCGCGTTCCACCGCACCCGCGACCTCCTCGGGGGCGAGGTCGTCGCGTCCGACCAGCGCGCGGAACACATCGATGATCGCGGCGCTGGCACGGTCGCCGGCGTCATGGCCGCCCATGCCGTCGGCGACGATGTACACCGGGTGCTCGGCCAGCAGCGCGTCCTCGTTCACCGCGCGCCGCAGCCCGGGGTCGGTGCGCGCGCCGCTGGTGACCACCAGCGTCGCGGAGAGGGGTGGCGCCGTCATCAGGCGTCTGCGCGCAGCTCGAGCCGGGCGTCGCCGAGGAAGAACGCCCCCGACACTTCGGCGGTGCCCTCCACCTCGCGCTCGTCCTGGAGGAACACGCCGTTGGTGGAGGAGAGGTCGATGACCACCCAGCCGTCGCCGCGGCGCTCGAGCGCCGCGTGGGTCTTCGATACGGTGCGGGTGGCGTCGTCGATCGCGATGACCTGCGCTCCCGCGTGGGTGCCGGTCGCGACGGGGTTGCGGCCGAGCACCGCGACATCGCCGCTGAGCGGCACGCTCGCGCCGCCGGGGAGCAGGAGCGACCAGCCGCCCTGGCGACGGGCAGCGAGCACCGTGCGCTCGTCGAGGTCGTCGGCCACGGCGTCGCGTCGCGCGGCCGCGACGGGCGCCACCGCCGGTGCCGGGGAGGCGACGGCGGGTACGGGGGCGGCGATGACCGGTGCCGCAGCGGCCACGGGCGCCGCCGACGCGACCGGTGCGGGCACGGCGGATGCCGGTGCGGGCACCGACACGGGTGCGGCGGGAGCCGCTGCGGGGGCGGCCGCCGGTGCCGCGCCGGGCGGCGGCGGCGGGGCCCACGGGTTGCCGCCCACGGGCGGCGGCGGGGGCGGTACGGCCGTGGCGGGGGCGCCCGTCGCGGCGACAGCGCCGGGGAAGGATGCCGCGGGGAGCGGGGCGGACGCCATCTGCATGTCGCCGTCGGGCGAAGGGGAGACGGCGCCGAGGGTGAACGGGCTCGCCGCCGGCGGCGGCGGCGGTGCCGTGAGGCTCGGCTGTGCGACCTTGGGCGGCAGGCCCAGCCAGCGCGCCGACCCCCAGCCGACGATGCTCACCCACACCGGGAAGAGCAGGATGCCCAGGACCGTGTAGCCGCCGCCGAGACCGAAGCCGCGGTTGACCGCCAGCAGCATCCGGATCTGCAGGATCAGCACGCCCACCCCGTACACGACCCAGATGAGCGCGGGCACGAGCACCGCACCGATCACGGCGGCACCGGCGGCACCGGCCTGGCCCTCGCCGCCGGCGCCGAGCGCTGCACCGGCGAAGAGCGCGGCCACGACGACGCTTGCCACGCCCGCGACCAGACCTCCGACGGCGAGCACGACGGCCCACCACCCGGCCATGCCGCCGAGGGTGAACAGAGTCCACACGTTGACGACGGGGACCCACGCCTTCCATGCGGGCCGGCCGGCTTTGCGGAAGAGGGCGGTCAACGCGAGCGACAGCCACACGTAGACACCGACCGCGACCACGAGTTGGAGGATCCACACGATCAGCGGTGTCTGCGCCCCCATCCCGCCGCCGTAGTAGGCGAGCACCCATGTCGCGGCTTCCGCCGTCGTCCCCACCAGGCCCGTCATCGGTTCTCCTCCGTCTCGTGTGGAATGCGCTCTCCGATCGTGGGGGAGCGCATCGCCCTGGACACCCTAGCGGCGATCACGCCCGGGCCTCGTCGTTGTCCGTCGCCTCGCGGGCGTGCGCCGCGAACGTGCGAACGACCGCAGCGACAGCCGCGCCCGCAGCCGCGCCCACCAGCCCGCTTCGCCCGCGAACCGCTGCCGTTCCTCGTCGACGATCTCCCAGAAGCGCGCGCTGTCGTCGGCCGTGGGCTCCGCCACGTCGAACACCGAGCGGTCGGTCCACTCGGCCAGGAGTGCGCCGCGATCACCGCCCGCCTCGCTCGCGTAGCCGGCGGCCAGTTCGGAGCGCGTCTGCGTGCGCGGCGCCGGATAGCCGTGGTCCACGGCGGTGTCGACGTACTCGTCCCAGCCGCCGGTGAACCGGTCGACCGCGTCGGGGGAGCCCCGCCTGGTACGGCGGCGGAGTGCCTTGAGGAGCACCACCAGCAGGAACGGTCCCACCAGCACGACGAGGCCGAGCAGGCTGATGCCGGCGATGCGCAGCGCCGTCCACAGCGCGGACAGGTCGGTCTCGGTCGTGGTGTCGTCTTCGTCGCGTTCCCCGCTGTCGGCGGGGTTGGCCTCGGCGGGGAGCACCGGCTCTGCCACCTCCTGGCGCACCTCGGTCGGGTTCTGCGGGTCCCGTCGCTGCTCGAGGTCGGGGCGCATCCCCACCTCGTGCTGCGGCGTCACATCGACCGGCACCCAGAGTCCGGAGGCATCCTGCACCTCGATCCACGCCGACATGTTCGCGCCGCGGCACTCGCCGGCGACGCACGCGGGCACGGCGCCGGTGTCGCCGGCATCCACGAGCCGCGCCCCCAGGACGATCCGCGAGGCGAACCCCAGCTGGTCTGCGATCATCGTCGCGGCGACCGCGAACTGCTCATCGTCGCCGACGCCGGCCACGAGCGCGGCGTCGTCGTCACCGCCCATCTCGTTCTGCCGGTCCAGCAGCGCCGTGAACAGCCGGTCGATGCGGTCGGTGGAGTGGCCGGCGCGGCTCGGTTCGAAGGCGTAGTCGCCGAGCGCCGTGGTCCATTGCGCGGGCTGTTCGGCGTCGACCGCGAGCGCGTGACTGAGGAAGCCACGCGCGCGCAGCCGATCGATGAGCACCTGCAGGCCCTCGCCGCCGGTGGGAGCCTCCTGCGCGGCGATCCAGTCGGTCACGCTCTCGGGGACGATGGTCGCAGGCAGCTGCGGGGTGTCGCGGCCGGGGGTGAGCTCGGCCAGCGGCGGAGCCTCGCCTTCGACGGCGCCCCGCTGACGGTAGACCGTGCCCGGCACGAGGCCCGGCTCGGGCAGGGCGATGCCCATGCGCGTCTCGGCGTTGTAGAAGAATCCGTCGGCGCGGTCGCCGCTGCCACCGCCTTCGAAGACGATCGAGGTGAGGGAGCCGACGGTGGGCACCCAGATCCCCTCGTACGCTCCGACGGTGACCTCGGCGGTGCTGGGGGTCGTGTCCGGCGGCGCGGGCAGCGATGCTGGCACGCGCACGAACGCCGTCGTCTGGTCGGCGACCCCGGCGGCGGGGTCGATGGCCCGAGCCACCTGGCCGTCGAAGAACGACAGCGTCGCCAGGCGCACCCGGTCGGCGCCTTCGGCACCCTCGACGGTGAACAGCACGGTGTCGAACTGCTCGTCGGTGAAGAACTGTCGGTACTGCGACAGCGGGCTGAGCTGGCCGGCCAGTTCGATGCGCGGGTCGATGCCCGCCCGCAGCACATCGCGCGGCTGGCCGGCGATCGCCCACGGCGCGATCAGCGCGCCGGCGGTCAGCGCCAGGACGATCATGCCCGACGCGATGCCCACGCGTCCGGCCACGGCCGATCCGGTGCGGCCGGTCGTCCGCACGCCGCTGGCGACCTCCGCCGAGCGCAGCGCCCGCCGGCGCCGGTGAACCGTGCGCCAGACGGTGAACGTGAGCGCGAGCAGGATCGCCGCGGCGCCCACGAAGACTTCCAGCGCACCGGGCACGCGCACCCCGCCGATCACCGGCGCGCTCAGCGAACGGGCGCCGAACAGCACGCCGAAGGCGGTCAGCACGAGTCCGAGCGGCGCAGACAGCACCCACAGCTGCGTCGCGCGCCAGGCGAGGGACAGGGCGGCTGTGGGGATGCCGAGGAAGAGCAGGAGCGCCGGGGCGAGGGTCGTCTGGTAGCTGCCGAGGGGGAGTTCGAGGGTGAGCAGGTCCTTCCACCCGGTGATCGGCGCCGTGACGACGCCCAGCAGCGCCGGCAGCAGCGCGTCGAGGCGGGTGAGGGAGGCGGGGGAGGCCAGAGGGACGCCCACGACGAGGTAGGTGCCCATCGCGGCCAGGGCCACCCACCACCCCGACCAGCGCCAGCGGAGCCCCGCGCACGCGATGAGGTGGGCGAGGACGAGTGCCGCGGCCACCACGACGACGAATGCCGAGTCGCGGTAGATCGGCCAGACCGCCACCGCCCCCACGACGAACAGCGCGTCCAGTACGACGGCGTTGATGATGAGGAATCCGACGGACACCGTCGAGGTGCGGCCGCGGGAGCGCCGGCGCAGCGACGGGGTGGCGTTCACGACTGCGCTCCGCGGGCGAGCAGCTGGCGCAGGTCGTCGAGCAGCCCGATCGAGATGACCGAGATCGTGCCGAGGCGGCGGAAGCCGGGTTCGGCTTCGGGGTTGCAGACGACGGCGACGACGGCGACCTCGGCGGGGAACGCCAGGGCGGCGGCCTGCAGCGAGCGGGCGGTCTGCGCCGACCCGCACACCAGGAAGGCGATGGACGCGTCGGGGTGGGTCTCGCGCGCGAGGGAGGTGACACCGGTGAGGGGGGCCACGAGCGCGGTGCGCTCGACCCCGGCCAGATCGTCCAGGAGCGTCCGCGTGCTCACGGTGGCCAGTTCACGGATCGTGCGCACGGTGCTGCGGGCGAACTCGGGCACTTCGCCGCCGACGACCACATCGACGTCCCGCCCATCGCGGATGCCGCGGATGCCGATGGATCCGGCGGCGCTCACGGCGAGCTCGAACTCGTCGTCGCTGCCGTACTCGCCCTCGGCGAGGGCGAGCGCGATCACCATGCGCGAGCGCCGGGTCTCCTCATACTGGCGCACCATGAGCGTGCCGGTCTTGGCCGTCGACTTCCAGTGGATCTGCCGCTGCGCGTCGCCGGGGACGTACGGACGGATCGCGTGGAACGAGATGTCGGCGTCGACGATGGTGCGCGAGGCCGACCCCTCCAGGTCCCGGATGAAACCGGTGCTGGTGCTGCGCAGGGTGGTCGTGACGGGGTGCACGTACAGCGTGTGCGTGTCGTCCCACGTCGCTTCGCGCTTGAGGATGCCGAGGGGGTCGCCGCGCACGGTGTGGGCGGGGCCGACCGTGATGACGCCGCGGCGGTGGGTCGGCACGAGCACCTCCTGCACGTGCGTGTGGCCGCTGCGGAGGATCGGCACGTACACGTCGACGAGGCCTTCGCCCACGGGCACGTCGATGCGACCGGGCAGGGCGATGCCGCGACCGATGTTGGTGACCCGCAGCGTGCCGTGCACCTGGGTGCCGGCGACGACGCGGTCGTGGTCGAGGCCGAGGTCCACGTCGTACGACCGCGCGCTGAACAGGAACGGCACCGACAGCACCAGCAGCGCCGCCGCGATCACCCCGGCGACGGCGAATTCGAGCCAGCCGAACGTGATTCCGAGAGCGAGCCCCACCGCCGCGGCTGCGAGCAGCAGCCACCCCGCCACCGTGACGGTGCCCGCCACCGCGCGCCACGCCGTGACGACGGTCTGCCGCGCCCGGCGCCAGGCGCGCTCACCGCGCACCGCCAGCACCGTCGTCGAGCGTGCGGTGGCGTACCGGGTGTGCGCGTGGGCGGTGCCGGTCGACTCGGCGGTGCGGGTGAGGCGGGACTCGGACGGAATGGTCACACGGCATCCCGCTGGCTGGGGGGCATGGTGTCGAGCATCACCTGACCGATCACCGCTCCCGCCGTCACCCCGTCGAACTCCGCCTCGGGGTCGAGGATCAGGCGGTGGGCGAGCACCGACTCGGCGAGGGCCTTCACATCGTCGGGGGTCACGTACCCGCGTCCATGCGCGACGGCCCACGTCTTCGACGCCTTCGTCAGCGCGATGGCGCCGCGCACGCTCACACCCAGGCGCACCTCGGTGGCAAGACGGGTGGCCTCCACGATGCGGGCGATGTAGTCCAGCACGAGCGGGTTGAGGTACACGTCGCGGGCGACGTCGGCCATGCTCACCACCCCCTGCGGGGTGATGACGGGCTCCACCTCCCGGCGCACCGTGCCGGTGCCCTCGAGGATGCGCACGGTGGAGGCGTGGTCGGGGTAGCCCAGCGACGTCTTCAGCAGGAAGCGGTCCAGCTGCGCCTCGGGGAGGCGATACGTGCCCGCCTGCTCGACGGGGTTCTGCGTCGCGACGACGAGGAACGGCACGCCGACGGGGCGGGTGACGCCGTCGACGGTGACGTGTCCCTCTTCCATGACCTCCAGCAGCGCCGACTGCGTCTTGGGGGACGCGCGGTTGATCTCGTCCGCGAGCAGGATGTTGGCGAAGACCGGGCCCTGGTGGAACTCGAACTCCCCCCGCCGCTGGTCGTAGACGGTGATGCCGGTGACGTCGCCGGGGAGCAGGTCGGGGGTGAACTGGATGCGCGTGCTCGTGCCCTGCACGCTCTGCCCCATGGCGCGGGCGAGCGAGGTCTTGCCGGTGCCGGGGAAGTCCTCCAGCAGGAGATGCCCTTCGGAGATCATCGCGGTGAACGCCAGCTCGATCACGTGACGCTTGCCCAGCACGACCTGCTCGACGTTGTCGACGAGCTGGGCGAACGTCTCCTGGAACCAGGCGGTCTGCTCGGCGGTGATGGTCATGGGGTCCTCTCGAGGGGGTGGGGAGCGTCGGGCGCCGGTCAGGGGGTGGTCTCGCCCGGCGGCGGCGGAGGCGGCACCGGGGCGGGCGCCGGCGGCGCGGGAGGCGGATCACAGGTGAGTGTGTGGGTGGCGCCGTCCAGCCCGGTGAGCGCGCCGCGCCACGTCAGGGCGTACGTGTGGGTGTCGACGTCGGCGGCATCCGTCGTCGTCGTCACGGTCACGACGTAGTCTCCCGTGCCCGACGCTTCGACCGTCGCGCCCGGCGCGGGCTCGCCGCTGAGGCACGTCGTGGGGAAGCTCGCCCGCGCCGTGTACGCGGCGCCCGTGGGCGTGATGTCGACGCCGGGCGCGCTGCAGCCGAAGAGTCCGATGCAGGCGAATGCCTGGATGGGCCCTGGGTTGCTCCCCAGCGTGAACAGCGCGCGGAAGTCCGTGGTGTCGGTGGAGCCTGCGCGATAGCGGAGTTCGAACGCCCGGTCGACCGTGAGGTCGGGAACGCTCGTGAACCGGTCCCACGTGTAGGTGCTCCCGCTGACGGTGGGCGCCGCGGCGATCGAGTACTGCGTGCGCCCTGTCGGCGCCGAGATGCCGGAGATCGGCGTGGCCACCCCGGTCGCCTCGGTGCCACCGAATCGCACCCCGTCGCGCACGGTGACGGCGCAGGCGGTCACGGTGACGGGACGCCACAGGTCCTGGCGCTCGAAGACCTGCGTCGCCGTGCCGCCACCGGCGCCGACCCCCTGCGTGGGAGTGCAGCGGCCGCCCGTGGTGAACCCCACGAGGATGTCGCTGCCGACACCGTTGGCGGTGAGTCGCGCGGACGCGGTCACGGTGCGCTCGCCGTCGGTGGACCCGACGACCGTCAGGTCCAGCCCCGGTGAGCCGATGCCGTACGCCTGGAACGAGTACGAGCCGCCGGTCTGCGAACCACCGGGGATCGACGGCAGCTCGAAGCGGGTGAGAGGTGTCGCGGTGAGTGTGGTGGGGGCGTTGGAGCCGATGACGTAGTCGCGGAACGTCGCGGTGCCGCCGAGCACCGGGGCGGTGACCTCGCCCCCCGTGCCGCCGGTGAGGCGGACGGAGCCGGCCGACCCGTCGATGCCGGTCACCGTGATCGTGGCGACACCGCCGTCGGTGCCGTTGGGGGTCGGCGTGAACGTGGCGCCGGTGGGAGCGGCGGGGGAGCGGTACGCCCAGGCCGTGGTGCCCACTGCGCCGCGGGATTCGCCGACGGCGTTGAACGCGCGCGCCTCGTAGGCGATGTGCTCGCCCGTGGGCGCCTCGATCGCGGGGCACTCGCCCGACGCCGAGCACGTCGCGACCACGCGGCCGCCGGTCGTGATGCGGTAGCCCTCGACGGCGGGGTAGGACGCGGCATCCGAGATGACGCGCAGGGTCACGCTCGTCGCGGTGAAGCCGGTCCAGTTCAGCCGTGCGGGATTGGCGGGCAGGCCCTGCAGATCGAGGATCACCTGGCCGTTGCGGTCGCCGCTGGACTGACGTCCCTGCGCGTCCTGCACGACGAACGAACCCGTGCAGTCAGCCGCGCCGGCGGCATCGGCCGCCCACGTGGCGCGCACCGCGGTGTCGCCGGCGCGGGTGAAGCTCACTCCGGCGCAGTTGCCCGGGCCCGTCGCCGAGACGAGCGTCAGCGGCGTCCGCGGCAGCGGGTTGACCTCGCCCGCCGCGCCGATGACGGGGATCGTGCACGAGGTGGCGCCGCCGGTCTGCGAGCAGCGCTGCACGGCGCTGCCGCCCTTGGGCAGCGTCGAGGGCGCCGGGCCCACGGTGAGGATGAGGCTGGCCGCCGGCGTATCGCGGTGGCTCGGCAGGGTCACGGTGACGGATTCCTCGCGACCGGGGCGCGCGGTGTCGTTCGCAGCGATCGAGACGCGCGAGCCCTCCTGCGTCACGACGAACTGGTCGCCCCGGTAGGCCGCGGCGTACTGCACCGCATCCCAGTCCTCTTTGCCCGTCCAGCCGACCATGTCGCGCAGGTCGTACTCGACGGTGGCTCCCGGGCTCACCCCGATCGAGGCGCTGCGCAGCACCGGCTGCGGGATCTCCGCCTCCACATCGATGCGCACCGTGAGGAAGGTGTACTCGTCCTGGATCTCGAGCTTCACCGGCACGACGCAGGTGTCGGTCCAGGGGGCGCCGGTGCCGGCGGAGTAGCGGATCGTGGTGCCGGAGGTGAGGGTGCAGGATGCCTCTGCGCGGGCGCCGCCGGCGCGCACGGCGCTGCCCACGACGAGCTGCTGGCCGGCGGGCACGGCGACGGCCTGGGCCAGGTCCAGTTCGACCTGCTCCTTCTCGCGCACGTCCAGCGACGACATCGAGCTGCGCAGGCTCAGCCGCACATCGCGGTCGCCCGGGACGCGGAGGAACCCGTAGGAGCTCACCTCGGTGCCGTCGAACGCGGTGCCGGAGACCTCGAACGGGATGAGCAGCGTCTCGTCGGGGATCGCCCCGGAGATCTCCCAGCCGTCGACCTCGATGCCGGGGTGCGACCCCCACAGCGACAGTTTCAGACCCGAGACGTCGCCGGCGTTCCACGAGACCTTGCCGCTGAGCACGTCCACGCCGCGGGGGAACGCCTCGCGCGTCTCGATCGTCAGGGCGGTGTCGCGCACGATCGGGTAATCGGGCACCGGTGCCCGCACCACCTTCACCACGATGAGGCCCATCGCGGTGTCGCCGGCGTCGTTGCGCACCGTGTACGTGTACGAGTACGTCCCCAGCTCGCTGCCGGCGCGCACGGTGACCTGGTCGTCGTCGATGGGGCCGAGCCGGGACTGCAGCGCGGCGAACTCGTCCGAGTCGCGCGGGGCGTTGGGCTCCACCGACACCAACTCCAGTTCACCGCCGCCGGGGTCCACGTCGTTGTCGCCCGGGCGCACGACGGCCTCGGCGGTCTCGCCCGCCTGGATCTGGATGTAGTCGCTGTAGGTGACCGGGCTCGGGTCGGACTGGGTGTCGAGCACGCCGACGCGCACTTCGGCGACACCGGTGGCCCCCTGCGCATCGCGCACCTGGTAGCCGAAGCGCACCTGGCCGCTGAAGGCCGCGGGGCTGGTGTAGACGATCGCGTCGCCCTCGGCGGAGATCGTCGCCGAGCCCTGCTCGGGCTGCGTGGTGATGCTGTCCAGCAGGACGGCATCGCCGTCGGGATCGACCTCGAACGAGGAGAACGGGATGCGCACCGTCGCACCGCTGAGCACGCGACCCTCCAGGGTGCGCGGGACCGGCGCCTGGTTGGTGTCGTCGCCGACGACGGTGACCACCACCCGGGCGGAGTCGACGACGTCGGGGAAACCGAGACGGAAGATGGTGTACCCGAGGCCGTAGACGCCCGGTTCACGGGGCGCGAGGTAGCGCAGCACCCGGCTCGAGGCGAACGCGAGCCCCGCACCGCTCTCGTTGACGACGCGGGAGGGGTCCACCGCGATCAGCGCGCCGGCGGGGGCGCTGTCGTTGGCGAGCACGGGGATGTCGATCTGCGCCCCGGCGCGCACCGTGACGGCGTCGTCGACGGCGATCGGCGGGTCGGCGCTGGGGGACGGGAGCAGGATGACCGTCAGTTCGCCCTGCGCGCTGGTGCGGGCCGAGCCCGTGCCGTCCGACACGGTGTAGCGCACCACTCCGAGCCGGCCGGGCTGCCCGTCGTCGGTCGAGCCGCTGACGCGCAGCATGCTCTGGCCGACCAGATCGACGCTGAGCGAGGCGAGCGCGTCGCTCTGCGGGCGGATGTCGCTGACCAGCAGCACGAGACCTGCCGGGTTGGTGACGGCGGGGAAGACGTCGACCGTGGCATCCTCGTTGGGCCGCACGAAGGCCGTCAGCGGCGGCGTCGAGATCGTCGCCGCGTCGGGGGACGTCATCGTCACCCGCACGGTGCCGCTCACTTCGCCGCGGTCATCGCGCACGGTGTACTGCACGAGGTAGGACCCGGGTTCGTTCGCGCTGAACACCATGTTCAGCCCCGTCGCGTTGGCGGTCACGGTGGAGCGTGCCTCGTCCAGGACGACGGCCTTGCTGAGGGTGAGGACCCCGGTCGACCCGGTGACGTACGGGGCGATGTCCACCGCGACCGGTTCGCCGACCACGCCGACGATGGCGAACGACTCCGCCACGAGGTCGGGAGTGGGGGTGACGGCGATGCTCAGCGGGCGTTCGGCCGTGGCGCCGCGCGCGTCGGAGACGGTGATCCCGAGCGTCACGGTGACGGCCTCGGCGGCGTTCGGATCCGGATGCTGGTAGGTGACGGTGCCGTTCGGGGCTGCCGTGACGGCACCTCCCGTGGCCGGGTCGTTGACCGCGCCGGCGAGGTAGATCGGGTCTCCCTCCGGATCGACCCACCCGTCGAGCACGTCCACGCTCACGGTGCCACCGGGTGCGACGGTCGGGGACGGCCAGGTGGCCAGGCATCCGTCGACCCCGCACCACACCGGAGCGGTGTTCTGCGTGTCGGGGACGGCGGTGATGGTGACGGTGGCGGCATCCGACAGCAGCCCGCCGGTCGTGGTGCCGTCGGTCGCGCGGTAACGCAGGGTCGCCGAACCGCTCGCGTCGTCGGCCACCTGCAGCACCAGCTGCTGCTGCGCGCCCGCGAGCGAGACCGTGCCGAAGGCGGGATCCAGACCCTCCAGCGAGGCGGGGTCGATGCTCAGGACGTCTTCGTTGGGGTCGTGGTCGTTCAGCAGCACCGGGAGCACCGCGACCGACCCGGCGCGCACGCCGAACGCGTCGTCGACCGCGACAGGCGGCTTCGGATCCAGCACGCGCTCCGCTTCCACCTCGTTCTGCTGCTCGACCTCGGTCGGCTCCTCGAGGTCCCACGCCTGCGAGGAGGGGACCAGCTGCCCGTCGGGAACGGTCCACACCCACCCGGAGCGGCGCTCGTTGAGGGCGAGGCGTGAGCCGTTGCCCACGAAGACCGGATCCAGGCCTTCGCCGATGTCCGTGCCGGCGTAGTCCAGGTCGACGGCTTCTCCCGAGGCGCTGGACCACAGCGTGCCGCCGGCACTGCCTTCGGGCAGCCACGCGGCGAACACCGTGTCCCCGAGCACCGCCGGTGCGACGGCCGTGCCCAGCCCGGTGTCGCTGTGCACGCGCGCCGCGGTCAGCGTGTCGAGCGAGACCTGCACCAGGCCCTGCGCATCGGCGATGTAGACACCGGTGCCGCCGGTGGCGGCCTGCTGCAGCACCGCGCCGGCGCCGGTGCCGGTGGCCGCCTCCTCGGCGCGGTCTCGCACCTGCAGGCCACCGGTCGACTCGTCCAGCAGCGCCCATGTGCCGCCGACGGCGGTGAGCTGCGCGTCGGCGGGAGCGCGGGCGGTCGCGTCCTCGCCGAGGATGCGCCCCGTCGCGGCCTCGGCGCGCAGGACGCGTCCCTCGGCGGCGGAGTACGCATAGAGGATGCCGTCGGCGTCGACCGTGACCGCCGTCGCGACGAAGCGGGGGCGCTCCTGCCCCTCCTCGACGCTGACCTCCGCGTAGGGGTCGACGCTCGCGGTGCGGCCCGCGTTGGAGAGGGTCGCGCCGTACACGGCGCCGGCTTCGGTGCGGTAGGCGAGGAAGTCGCCGGCGGCCACGACCTCGGCGGTGCCGGCGGGCGTCGCCGCGAACGCGTCGTCGTCATCGGCGGTGAGGTCGGGCGGGGTGGCCATGTCGACGTCGGCGAACTGCGTGCCGCCGTCGCTGAAGACGAAGAGCCGGCTGTCGGTCTGGGCGAGGGCGCTGCCGTTCTCGACCTGCTTGACGGTGTCCAGCTCCGCCAGTTCCAGGTTCACCCGCGCGTAGCCGTTGCCCGCCCCGTTCTGCATCGCCCACACCGTGGCGTCGTCCAGCGGCGTCTGCTGGGCGTCGTAGCCGGGCCACACCACGGCGAGCGTGGCGACGACGGCGACGACGGCACTCACGGCCGCCGCGCCGAGCCAGTTGCCTCGACGCGCGCGGCGAGGTGTGGGAGTGGACATGTCAGCGCCCGCCGGTCAGCAGCAGGACGGTGGTCACCGCGCCGCCCGCGACGAGCACGGCGGCGGCGGAGGAGAGCAAGACGATGCGCGCGGAGATTCCGGTGCGCCGTCGCGGACGGGAACCGGCCAGCACCGTGCCCTCATCGCGGGCGCGACGCTGCGGCGTCGCCCGGGGAGGTCGGCGCGACACGCGCTCGACGCTCGGCCGCACCGGCCCGCGGGCGCGGTCGTCCTGGAAGTCGATCGCGGTGCCCGCCATCGCCCACTCGTCCACCGCGACGTCCAGCGCCGTGTGGGGCAGGCCCAGATCGTGCTGCACGAGCTGCAGCTCGTGGGCGAACTCGGCGGCCGTGGCGTACCGCGCGTCCGGATCCTTGCTCATCGATCGCGCGAGGGCGGACTCGAGACGGGCGGGGACGTCGGGGCGGCCGATCGGCGTGTAGGCGGCCTTGCGGATGCGCGCCTTCAGCTGGTCGCGCGAGTTCTGCCCGCTGCCGGCGCGTTCGAACGGGCTGCGCCCTGCCAGCAGGGAGTACACCGTCGCCCCGAGGCCCCAGATCTCCGCGGGGATCGAGCCGGACACCCGTTCGTCGACGATCTCCGGCGCGCTCCACGGCACGCTCATCGCGAAGACCTCATCGGTGCCGGCGCGCCCGTTCACGGCTGCGGCGATGCCGAAGTCGCTGAGCACGGGCGAGCCGAAGGCGGTGACGAGGATGTTGGAGGGCTTGATGTCGCGGTGCAGCAGCCCGGAGCGGTGCGCGGTCTCCAGTGCCGAGGCGATCTTGACCGCCACCTGCAGCACTTCGGCCACCGGCATCACCTCGCGCCGGTAGCGGTTGGTCAGCGAGGTGGGGCAGTACTCCATGACGAGGTACGGCCTGCCGTCGGCGGAGATGCTCGCCTCGTAGATGGTGAGGATCGACGGATGCGAGCTCAACCGGGCCATCACGTCGGCTTCCGCGTTGAACATGCGCAAGAGGCCCTCATCGACGATGTCCTCGAGGAGCACCTTCACCGCGACGGGGCGACGGGGCAGGTTCTGCTCGAACAGGAAGACGTCGGCGAAACCACCGGTTCCGAGCGGCCTCACATAGGTGAAACCGGCGAGCACGGGCGGGGCAGAGGGGAGCCTGTTGGCCATCCGCTCACCTCACCTACGTGGAAGTCGATGGGGGAGGGGGCATCGACGCTGGTCCCCCCGGATACCAGCAGCCTTAGAAGTTTCTAACACAGCCTCGGAAGCCTCGGAAATCACGATCCGGCCTCACTGTACGGCGTGGAATCGTGCTACATTTCCGTCCCCGATATCCAGGGTCGCCCCCTCGGTCAGCCGGGCCGTCGCCCCACCGCGCAGCAGCATGGCCGAGCCGTCGGCGTGTCGCACCACCGTGCCGTTGGTGGATTCGAGGTCGCGCACCAGCAGCTGGTCGCCGTCGAGGCGCAGTTCCACGTGGGTGCCCGACACCTCGCGTCGCGGGGACACCAGTGCGGCCAGTCGTGCCCCCGGATGCGCGGCGGGCTGCGGCGCCCGTCCGAGCACGACGGGGAGATCCAGCTCCAGCACCCGCCCGCTGTCGAGGGTCAGCACGAATCGGCGCGTGGGCTGCTGAGGTCCGCGGCGTCGCACCGTGCCGAGCTGCGTGCGGTCATCGGCGATGCCGGCGACCATCTCGGCCAGCGCGGCGCGGTCCATCGCCGTCGTCGTCAGGGGGTCGTCGTCGAGGCCGGCTGCCCACGCGGGCACGTCGGCTTCCGGTGCCGCCGGCGTGCGCTCGGGACGGGAGTCGGCGGGAGGGGACCCCCACTGCAGCCGGTCGGCGCGCACGACGCCCCGGCCGAGCGGGAGCAGCGCCCCGCCGGCCGCACCGCTGAGGGTCAGGGCGATGCTCGACACATGCTGCGCTGAGCCCTCCACCCACGTGCCCACGCCGGCGCCGTCGAGGGTGCTCGTCTCCGGACCGTGCACCCGCGCGGTGGCCGCGCCCCGCACGGCGACGCTCACCGAGCTCGTGCGTGCGTCGACCAGTTCGACCAGTGCGAAGTCGGGGAGGTGCTCGATGCCGCGACCGGCCAGCGCCGCCAGGACATCCTCGAGGGCCGCGTCGCCGCCGGAGAGGATCGTCCACAGCTCCAGGGCGAACCGGTCACCGACCTCACCGGCGAGCACGAGCAGGAAGCGGTCGGCGACCATCGCGAAGCCCGCCGCATCCGTCTCGGACGGGACGTTGTAGGTGAACACGCAACCCACCCTACGGGGGCACGGACCGGACCCGTCAGATCCACCCCGGCATCCAGTTGTGCAGGCGCCAGAAGTCGTAGGGCACGCTCATCGCCGTCACGCTCGGGTACCAGAACGCCGACATCAGCACGGCGGCGACGAGGAACACCGCGACCACGCGCCGGGCGGCGAGTCTCCGGGTCGGATCGGGCTCGTGTGGCGCGGCGATGGCCTGCAGCGCGAGGGCGAGGGCCAGCAGCAGGAACGGCAGTATGACGATCGTGTAGAACTGGAAGATCGTGCGCTCGGGGTAGAACAGCCACGGTGCGTACGTCGCCGCGATGGCCGTGAGGATGAACGCCGCCTGCCACGAGCGGGCCACGATGAAGCGGTACACGAGGAAGAGCACCGCGGCCACGCCCGCCCACCACACCAGGGGGTTCGGCATGCTGTAGACCACCGCCATGCAGCCGTTCGCTGCGGCGCATCCGGCCTCGCCGTCGGCGGTGCGTTCGGCGAACATCGACGTCGGCCGCAGCAGCAGCGGCCACTGCCAGGCGGGGCTGGCATAGCCGTGGGCGGATTCCATCCCGGCGGCCGAGGCGTACATGCCCTCGTGGTAGCGCCACAGGTTCTGCAGCGGCAGCGGGACCCACGCCCACACCCCGGTCGCCGGCGTGGCGTCCACGGCGTGGCGACCGTAGCCGCCGTCGGTGACGAGCCAGCCCGTCCACGACGCGAGGTACACCGCCGCGCCCGCGGGCACCAGGAGCAGGAACGCCGCGGCCCCCTGGCGGACGGCATCCATCGGCCATTGCCAGACGCCCAGGCGCCGCCGCGCCAGCGCGTCGGTCACGACGGCGTAGATGCCGATCGCGGCCAGCACCCACGCACCCGACCACTTCACCGCCGCTGCGGCGCCGGCGGCGGTGCCCGCAGCGACCAGCCAGGGCCGATTCCACAGCACCGGACCCCACGTGAGCGGGCCGTGGTCGCCGCGGTCGGCGACCACGGCCGCCAGGCGGTCCAGGTGCCCCCGGCGGTCGAGCAGCGCGAACCAGAACGCCAGCAGCACGAAGAGCATCAGGGGCGTGTCCAGCAGCGCCACCCGGCTCATCGAGATCGCGAGACCATCGACGGCCATGAGGCCCGAGGCGATCGCGGCGAACACGAGCGAGTCGGTGAGCGCGCGCGCCACGAAGTAGAGGACGAGCACGGCGGCGGTGCCCGCCAGGGCCACCCCGATGCGCCAGCCGACCGACGAGTCGGGTCCCAGCAGCGCCATCCCGGCGCCGATGATCCACTTCCCCAGCGGCGGATGGATCACGTAGCTGCCCACGCCCGTGAACGCGTCGGTGTCTCCCGCGGCGAAGGCGGCGTCGGCATCCTCCGGCCAGGTGGCGGGGTAGCCGAGGTTCCACTGGCTCCAGCCGTCCTTGACGTAGTACGTCTCGTCGAAGACGATCTCGTGGGGGTGGCCGAGGTTCCACAGGCGCAGGATGCCGGCGACGAACGTGATCACCAGCGGCACGATCCACCCGAGCCGGCGCCGCAGCCGATCGTCGCCGGCGATGCGGGTCGACACCCGGTCGTACCACGTCGGCACCGTGGGAAGCAGTGGCTCGGCGGTCACGCACACCACCTTATGCTGGCTCGATGATCATCCTCGCGGCGACCCCGATCGGCAATCTGGGTGACGCTTCGCGGCGCCTGGTCGAAGCGCTCGAAACGGCCACGGTGATCGCTGCGGAGGACACCCGCACGACCCAGCGCCTGCTCGCCGCGCTCGGCGTCGCCAACCGGCCTCGCCTGATCGCGCTGCACGACCACAACGAGAAGGCGCGAGCCGGGGAACTGGCCGAGCTCGCCCGCGAGCAGGACCTGCTGGTGCTCAGCGACGCCGGCATGCCCACCGTCAGCGACCCCGGGTTCGGCCTCGTGTCGGCCGCGGTCGCACTGGGCGTGACGGTCACCGCGATCCCCGGTCCCAGCGCCGTGCTGACCGCGCTGGCGGTGTCGGGGCTCCCCACCGACCGCTTCACGTTCGAGGGCTTCGCGCCGCGGAAGGCGGGGGAGCGGCGGTCGTTCTTCGGTGCGCTGGCTGCCGAGCCGCGCACGATGGTGTTCTTCGAGGCGCCGTCCCGGCTGGCGACCACCCTCGCCGCGATGGCCGAGGCCTTCGGGGCGGACCGTCCCGCTGCGGTGTGCCGCGAGCTGACGAAGCTGCACGAAGAGGTCGTCCGCGACGAGCTCGCCGCCCTCGCCACATGGGCGGCGGGCGGCGTGCGCGGGGAGATCGTCGTCGTGGTGGGCGGGGCGCCGGCGCGTGCCGCCGACCCCGAGGACGCGCTGTCGCGCGTGCTGGAGCTCGTGGCGGACGGCGTGCGGCTGAAGGATGCCGCGGGCCAGGTGGCCGCGGCATCCGGTCTCGCTTCGCGCGACCTCTACGCTGCGGCGCTCCAGGCGCGCCGGAGCGGCGGCGTCACCCCTTGACGGCGCCGGCGGTGAGACCGCCGACGATGTAGCGCTGCAGCGACAGGAACAGCACCAGCACCGGGATCGAGGCGAGCACGGCGCCGGCGGCGAACAATCCCCAGTTCGACGACAGCTGGTTCGAGACCCACTGGTACATGCCGACGGCGAGGGTCCACTGATCCTCGGAGACCAGCACGATCTTGGCGATGATGAAGTCCGCGAAGGCCGAGATGAAGGCCAGCAGCGCCACGACCGCGAGGATCGGGGTCACCAGCGGGATGATGAGGCGCCAGAAGATCTGAGCGTGGGTGGCGCCGTCGATCTTCGCCGACTCGTCGATCTCCATGGGGATCGTGTTGAAGAACCCGTACATGAGGAACGTGTTCGTTCCCAGGGCGCCGCCGAGGTAGACGCAGATGAGCGCGATCTTGGAGTTCAGTCCCAGCGCGGGGATGACCTCGCCGAGCGTCAGCAGCATGAGGAAGATCGCGACGAACGCGAGCGCCTGCGGGAACATCTGCACGATGAGGAGGGTCGTCAGGCCCACCCGGCGGCCGGAGAAGCGGAAGCGGGAGAACGCGTACGCCGCCGCCGCGCCCATGAGCACGGCACCGACGGACGAGACGCCGGCGACGATCAGGGTGTTGCCCGCCCACGCCCAGTATTTGGTGTCGGCCAGTGCCAGGTAGTTCGACAGGTCGAAGGCGCTGAACAGCGCGTTGGCCGCCGAGAGGGTGCCCCGCGGGTTGAGCGACGCCGACAGCACGTACACCAGCGGGAAGCACGCGTAGAAGATGATCGCGAGGGCGACGAGGTACTTCCACCCGACCTCGACGAACCAGCGCCGACGGTGACCCGGGCGACGCTCACCGGCGACGCGGGTGGTGGAGGGAACAGCCTGCTCGGTCGTGGTGGACATCACTGGTACTCCTCGAGCTTGCGGGTCTGTCGGAAGGCGACGGCGGAGATCGCACCGACGATGATGAAGATGATGATCGACAGGGCGCTGGCCAGGCCGTAGTCGGCGACGCCGCCCGAGATGCCGGCGATGTCGTAGATCGCCGAGATGAGGATGTCGGTCGCACCGAGCGCGTACGGCGCCCCGGGTATGGCGGGACCGCCGTTGTTGAACATGTAGATGATCGTGAAGTTGTTGAAGCTGAACGCGAAGGACGAGATCAGCAGCGGCGCGGTCGACACCAGCAGCAGCGGCAGGATGATCGAGCGGAACTGGCGGAACCGTCCCGCGCCGTCCAGGGATGCCGCCTCCAGCGTGTCCGCCGGCAGCGCCTGCAGGGCACCGGTGCACACCAGGAACCAGTACGGGTAGCTGAGCCACAGGTTCACCCACAGCACCGCGATGCGGGCGAGCCACGGGTCGCCGAGCCAGTTGATCTCGGCGCCGAAGAAGAACAGGTCGTTGATCACGCCGAACTCGGCGTTGAACATGCCGCGGAACAGCAGCGCCGACATGAAGGCGGGGAAGGCGTACGGGAGGATGAACAGCGTCCGCAGCCACTTGCGAGCGCGCACCCGTGGGTCGTTGAAGATGAGGGCGAACAGCAGGCCGACACCGAAGCTCAGCGCGACCGAGAGGATCGCGAAGGCGAAGGTCCAGCCGGCGACCATGAGCAGGGGCTGCACGAGGCGCGGCTCGGTGAACAGCCGGACGAAGTTGTCGAAGCCGACGTTGACGTACCAGCCGGTGGTGAGGGCGGTGCCGTCCTCGGCGACGAAGCTGCCGAGATCGTTCGCGGTGTACACGGTGCCGTTGGTGGTGTCGGTGATGGTCTGGGCGCTCTCGTCCCACACCAGCGTCGATTCATAGACGGCGCCCGTCGTCCCCTCGCGGGTGCGGATGGAGCCGTCGTTCGGGTCGTCGGAGACCGGGACGCGCAGGCTCTGCACCGTCTGCTGGAGGGTCGGGTCGGTGAGGAGGTCCGCGCGGGGCACGACGTTCCAGCCCGGCACCTCGGTGGCAGCCCCCGCCTGGCCGATGACGGCGTCCTCGGACTCGACGAGCGGCTCGTCGGCGTCACCGACGAAGACCTCGCCGTCGTCGACGATGGCGAAGCCGTACTCGCCGCCGCGTTCGACGATCGTGAGCGGGTAGGTGGGGGAGTCGTCGACGCGACGCTCACCCTGGATCAGCGCGGCGTTGACCGCCTGCTCCTGCGTGCCGATGTGGCCGCTGCCGTAGTTGGTGAAGGCGATGTAGGCGGTGTACACGAAGATGAACACCTGGAACAGCAGCAGGAAGATGAGCCCCGGCAGCAGGTACTTCAGCGGCAGCGCCTTCTTGGTGAAGTACACCACGTTGGCGATCACCAGCAGCAGGATCGACACCGACAGGATCAGCCACGACTCGGCGCGCACGGCGCTGATGGCCGCCATGATGCCGAAGGCGTTGACGACTGCCATCAGCAGCAGTTTGACGACGAATCCCCAGCCGATGCCGCGCCAGTTGCGGGCATGTGACTCGGACTTCGGGCTGAGGGTCTGCGGCGCCTTCGCGGCGACGTCTTCCTTCGGGACCGACATGGGCTCCTCCTGCATCAGGGACTCGCGTGTGCGAGAGGGTGCGGGGCGGGAGGGTGACCTCCCGCCCCGCGGGGGTGTCAGCCGATGGCTGCTTCGACGTCGGTGACCATCTGGTTCCACGTCGACACGGGGTCGGCGCCACCGATGATCTGCACCTGCGCGGCGTTCCACAGGTCCCAGACCGCACCCATCTCGGGGATGGAGGGCATGGGCACACCGTTCTGCGACGAGGCGACGAAGCCGCCGATGATCGGGTCGCTGGAGACCTCTTCAGCCAGCTCGCTCCACGCGGGGATGCGCGGGTCGGCTTCGTAGAGCGCCTTCTGCGCCTCGGGGGTGGCGAGGTAGTTCACGAGGAACTCCTGGGCCAGCAGCGCGTTCTCGCTCTGCGAGCTCAGGTAGAAGCCCTGCACGCCCACGAAGGGAGCCGCGGTCTCGCCGCCGGCCGACGGGATCGGGTTCACCGCGACGTTCACGCCGTCGGCGGTCAGTGCCTCGATCGCCCACGGGCCCTGCACGGTGTAGGCGGCCTGACCGGACGCGAACAGCTCGTTGTTGGTGTCGTAGTCGATCGTGGTGGAGATGTAGCCGGTGCCGTTGGTGCCGTTGGCGCCGAGCCACGTGGCGAACGCCTCGCCGGGCGCGCCGCCCATGCCGACCTCGGTCGTGTACGAGCCGGTGTCGTCCTGCTGGAAGACCGGAGCGCCGAACGACGTCTGGAAGCCGTACATCGTGTAGGCGTCACCGGTCTGCCCGGCGGTGTTGATGACGATCGGACGCTCAGCGCCCGCGCCCTGTGCGGCGGCGATCATGTCGTCCCACGTCGCGGGTGCCTCTTCGCCGACCAGGTCGGTGTTCTGGACGAGTGCGATCGTCTCGAGCGAGTACGGCAGCGCGTAGAGCTGACCGTCGTAGGTCATGGCGTCGACCGCGACCTGCTCGAACGAGTCGGCCTTCTCGCCGAGGTCCACGGTGTCCACGACGCCGGCGGCCACGAGGGCGCCCAGCCAGTCGTGCGCGCCGATCGTGATGTCGGGGCCTTCACCGGTCGGGACCTGCGAGATGAAGTCGGCGCGGATGTCCTCGAAGTTCTTCTGCACCAGCTCGATCTTCGCGCCGGTCTCCTCCTCGAACGCGGCCGCAGCGGCCTCGATCGCGGGCTCGCGGTTCTCGTCCGTCCAGACGGTCAGGACGGCGCCCGAACCCTCGGTGCTGTCCGCTTCCTCGGTGCTGCCGCCGGCGCAACCGGCGAGCAGGACGGCAGTCGACGCGATCGCGACGATGCCGATTCCCATCTTGCGCATGGATTTTCCTTCCGTGGGGTGGTCGATCCTGCGGGCCTCGTCTGAGGTCGCGCCCTTACGACCGGTGGTGGATGTTGGGCCGGGAGGCCGCAACGGATACATCTGTCAGACCTGCTCCCGTGCAGCAGTGCGCGGCGAGCGGATGACGGCGACGTCGCCACCGGCAAGACTCAGCATGCCCGTGATCTCGGTCCGCGTCAGCAGGTTGATCCCCTCGACCGGAAGCTGTACCGCCTCGGTCGTGTGGTTGATGGCGACGACGAACTCCGCGTCGTCGCGTCGGCGGCGGACGATCTCGACGCCGGCGGGCACGTCGGCGGGGGCGACGCCCGCGTCGGCGTAGACCGCGGTCATGATCGCGGCCAGCCCCGCGGCATCCGGACGGGTGCTCACGTACCAGCCCACACCCGCGCCGTGGTGGTTGCGGGTGATCGCCGGCTCGCCGGCTGCCGGGCCGCCGAGGTACGTCGCCCGCACCTCGGCACCGGCGAGCACCAGGTCCTCCTGCCAGACGTCGGCGCGGAGGGTCTGTCCGTTCCAGTCGATGTCGCCGGTGGCGCCTTCCCGCAGCGGCAGGTGCTCCTCGACGCGCACACCCAGGGCGGGCTCGAGCGGTGCGCCGAAGCCGCCGGCGTGCACCGCGTCGTGCTCATCGACGACGGCCGAGAAGAACGACACCAGGAGCGTGCCGCCGCCTTCGACGTAGCGGTTGAGGTTGTCGGCGTCGGCGAGGCTCAGCATGTACTGGGCCGGGGCGATCACGAGCTTGTAGCCGGAGAGGTCCTGGCCGGGCAGGGCGAAGTCGACGGTGATGCCGTCGCGCCACAGTCGCTCGTAGTAGGCGCGGATGCGCTCGTCGTGGCCGACGTCCTCCGACGGGCGCCATTCCAGATCCTGCGCCCAGAACGACTCGAAGTCCCAGAGGATGGCGACGTCGGCGTGCACTCGGGAGCCGCGCACCTCCTCGAGGCGGTCGAGCCTGGCGCCGAGGTCGACGACCTCGCGCCACACGCGGGAGTCGGTGCCGGCGTGGGGGAGCATCGCGGAGTGGAACTTCTCGGCGCCCGAGCGCGAGGCGCGCCACTGGAAGAAGAGGATGCCGTCGGCGCCGCGGCCGAGATGCGAGAGCGAGTTGCGCGCCATCTCACCGGGGCGCTTGGCGATGTTGCGCGGCTGCCAGTTGACGGCGGAGGTGGAGTGCTCCATGAGGATCCACGGCGCACCGCCGCCGACCGAGCGGGTGAGGTCGGCGGCGATGGCCAGACCGATCTCGCCCTCTTCGTCGGCCGCCCACAGGTAGTGGTCGTCCGAGACGATGTCGACCTCGCGTGCCCACGCCCACAGGTCGCAGCCGTTGTGCTGGTTCGCCATGAAGTTGGTGGTGATGGGCCGATCGCTGTGCGCGCGGATCGCGTCGCGTTCGGCGATGAAGCACGCGCGCAGCTGGTGGTCGGTGAACCGGGCGTAGTCCAGGCGCTGGGCGGGGTTGACCGTCGAGGGGGCGGCGGCGGGGGCGCCGACGTGCTCCCAGTCGGTGTAGTGCTGACCCCAGAAGGCGGTGCCCCACGCGGCGTTGAGCGCGTCGAGGGAGCCGTAGCGCTCCTGCAGCCACAGGCGCCATTCGCGCACGGCGTGGGGCGAGTAGTCCTCGCCGACGGGGACGCCGTACTCGTTGTGCACGTGCCAGAGCACGACGGCGGGGTGGTTGCCGTAGCGCTGGGCGAGCTCGGTGGCGATGCGCACGGCTGCCTCGCGGTAGGCAGGTGCGGAGTGCGACGCCATGCCGCGTGCACCGAAGCCGAGGGTGACGCCGTCGCGGGTGATCACGCGGGCGTCGGGGTGCGCGGCGAAGAACCAGGCAGGGGGAGAGGCGGTCGGGGTGCCCATGTCCACCCGGATGCCGTTCTCGTGCAGCAACTCGACGACCTCGTCGAGCCAGGTGAAGTCGAACTCGCCCTCGGCCGTCTCCAGCAGCGCCCACGCGAAGATGCCGATGCTGACGAGATTCACCCCGGCCTCGCGCATGAGGGCGACGTCTTCGCGCCAGGTCTCACGCGACCACTGCTCGGGGGTGTAGTCACCGCCGTAGGCGATGCCGTCTACGTCGGGCCAGCGGGGGGTCGAGGTCATCGAACTCATCCTCGGATTCGGGGGACCGCTCGTCTGCTGTGACCGGTCCCAGGTGATGCAGACAGCCTACGTGGTCCTCACGGGTCCCGCATCTCGTGTTATCGAACTGTGACCGGTCACGGGACGGGCTCGGTGGGGGTAAAGTCACTCGACGTGGGGGATCTCAACGATGGTCGCCGCCGCCCGACGATCCGTGACGTCGCGGCGGCCGCAGGCGTGTCACGGGGCACCGTGTCGCGCGTCATCAACGGTGGTCACTGGGTGTCGCCCGACGCGCGCGAAGCGGTCGAGGAGGCCATCGCGCGCACCGGCTACACGGCCAACCACGCCGCGCGGAGCCTGGCCACCGGCCGCTCGAACTCGCTTGCCTTCCTCCTGACCGAGCCGCAGCAGCTGCTGTTCGCCGACCCGACGTTCGCGCTGCTGCTGCGCGGGGCGACCGAGGCGCTCGCGCAGCGGTCGATGACCCTCGTGCTGCTGGTGGCGGACACCGCTGCGGAGCGGGCGAACGTCGAGCACTATGTGCGCGCCGGCCACGTCGACGGTGTGCTGCTGATCTCCTCGCACGAATCCGACCCGCTGCTGGCCTCGCTCATCGAGGCGGGCGTGCCGACCGTGTGCACCGGTGTGCCGCTGGGGCACCGCGCGTACGTCCCGACCGTCTCGGTGGACGAGACGGAGTCGGCCCGCGTCATGACCCGTCACCTCATCGATCGCGGCTACCGGAAGATCGGCGTCATCACCGGCCCCGACGACACGTCGGGTGGCCGTTACCGATTGGTCGGCTTCCGTGAGGAGATGGGCGACCGGTTCGACCCCGACCTCGTCGAGCAGGACGTGTACTCGAGCGAGGCGGGTGCGGCAGCAATGACGCGGCTGCTGGAGCGCGCGCCCGATATCGACGCCGTGTTCGCGGCATCCGATGTCATGGCTGTCGGGGCGATCGCCGCCGCCCGCCGTGCCGGCCGGCGCGTGCCCGAGGATCTCGCCGTCGCCGGCTTCGACGACTCGGGTCTGGCCGAGACGCACGACCCGCCGCTGACGACGATGCGCCAGCCGTGGAGCCAGATCAGCAGTGCGATGGTGGAGATCCTGATCGACGTCATCAACGGCGTCCCCCGTGAGGACGTCGTGCTGCCGACGACCCTCATCGTGCGCGACAGCGCCTGAGTCCCGCCCCGACCGGCGGCGGTTCCGGCCGTGCGCGCCGGGCCCCCTGCCCGCCCCCCGCTCCCACCGGAGCCGCGGCCATTTCGCACACGTTCTCTCGATTCCGCATGTGAGTTCCTGCGCACACCCGCCGCTGCCGCCGGAGCCGAGGCCACTCCGCACGCGTTCTCTCGATCCCGCATGTGAGTTCCTGCGCACACACGCGGGGCATCAGTCCGCCGAAGGCCCTCTCGGCGCACCCGCTGCGTCGAACACCGTCCCGGCCGGCGCACCGCCCGCGGTCCGGAGACACCTCGGATCCGCACGTGAGTTCCCGTTCACACACCTGTCACTGAGCCTGGAGCTGTGTGAGCGGGAAGTCACATGCGTGTTCGAGGGGGGCGGGTGGGGAGAGCGCGACGGGCGGCCGGAGGTCGCGTCGTGCTCGCCGCAGCCGCCGCTGTCGGGGCGGGGGAGTGCGTGAGCGGGAACTCACATGCGAAAAAGAAAGTGTCTGCGGTCCCGGAGGGCTCCGCGCGGGCAACGTGCGGGGCGGCGCGGGTGGCGCGGGGCGGGGCGAGGCGGGCGTGGCGGGGCGGGGCGGGGCGAGGGGAGGCGGGTACGGCGGGCGTGTCGGAGGGGGCGCGTAGCGTGCGGCCATGGATCGCTACGCGCGCACGATCGACCCGTTCGAGGCCATGGCCGAACCGGTGCGCCGGCGCCTCGTCGAGGTGCTGGCCGACGGCGAGCACACCGCGGGGCAACTCGCCGCCGTCGTCGGTGGCGAGTTCCGCATCAGCCGCACGGCGATCTCCAAGCACCTCCGGATCCTGCGTGACGCCGGGTTCGTCGAGGTGCGCGGCGACTTCCAGTGGCGCTGGTACTACCTGACGCGCGACGGCCTCGGCTCGCTGGAGGCGGCCGTCCGACGGCTGCGGCGGAAGATGTCCGGCGGCATCGGCTGGGACAGCGATCTGCGGGCCAAGAGGGATCCGCTGGCCGGGCCCGGATTCGACGGCCGACCGGTGCCGCGCAAGGGTCCGGGGCGCGCGCCGGCGCGCGGACGCCGCGGCCATCAGAGCCTCCCGCCCGAGGCGAGCGACCCCGAAGCGGGGCTCTATCCGGTGTTCCCGGTGGTGGAACACATGCCGCTGCCGTAACCCGGAGCGAGCGCGCAGCCCGCCCCACCTAGAATCGACGGGTGACTTCAGGCCGCTCTTTCTACATCACGACGCCGATCTACTATCCCAGCGACGTGCCCCACATCGGCCACGGCTACACCACCGTGGCGGTGGACACCCTCGCGCGCTGGCACCGCCAGGCGGGCGATGACACGTGGATGCTCACGGGCACCGACGAGCACGGCCAGAAGATGCTGCGCGCCGCTGCGGCCAACGGCGTCACGCCGCAGCAGTGGGTGGACAAGCTCGTCACCGAGTCGTGGTTCCCGCTGCTGGAGACCCTCGACGTCGCCAACGACGACTTCATCCGCACGACGCAGGAGCGCCACGAGCGCAACGTGCAGGCCTTCTTCCAGACACTCTACGACCGCGGCTACATCTACGCCGGGGAGTACGAGGCGCTGTACTGCGTGGGCTGCGAGGAGTTCAAGCCCGAATCCGAGATCGTCGACGGCACCGGTGCCTTCGAAGGCCTCAAGGTCTGCGCCATCCACTCCAAGCCGCTCGAGCTGCTGCAGGAGAAGAACTACTTCTTCAAGCTCAGCGAGTTCCAGGACAAGCTGCTCGAGCTCTACAAGGATGTCCCCGACTTCGTGCGCCCGGATTCCGCCCGCAACGAGGTCATCTCGTTCGTCAAGAACGGCCTGAAGGACCTCTCCATCTCGCGGTCGACGTTCGACTGGGGCATCGGTGTGCCGTGGGACGAGTCGCACGTCATCTACGTGTGGGTCGACGCGCTGCTGAACTACGCCACCGCCGTCGGCTACGGGAGTGACCCCGAGCAGTTCGAGCGTCGCTGGCCGGCCTACCACGTCGTCGGCAAGGACATCCTGCGCTTCCACGCCGTCATCTGGCCCGCGATGCTCATGGCCGCCGGCGTCGAGGTTCCCCGCGGCGTCTTCGCGCACGGCTGGCTGCTGGTCGGCGGCGAGAAGATGTCGAAGTCCAAGCTCACCGGCATCGCGCCGTCGGAGATCACGGACGTGTTCGGCTCCGACGCGTACAGGTTCTACTTCCTCTCCGCCATCGCCTTCGGCCAGGACGGCTCGTTCTCGTGGGAGGACCTCTCCGCCCGCTACCAGGCGGAGCTGGCCAACGGGTTCGGCAACCTCGCCTCCCGCACGATCGCGATGGTCGAGCGCTACTTCGAAGCCGTCGTGCCGCCCGCAGGTGCGTACACCGACGCCGACCTGCGCGTGCAGCAGACGGTGGCCGATGCCGCCGCCGCCGCGGATGCCGCCATGGAGCGGTTCCGCCCGGATGAGGCGATCACCGCCATCTGGACGATCGTCGACGCGCTGAACCTGTACATCACCGAGAACGAGCCGTGGGCGCTCGCCAAGGACGACGCGCAGCGCGAGCGGCTCGGCACGGTGCTGTACACCGCCGCCGAGGGCCTGCGCGCCCTCGCGGTGCTGCTGTCGCCGGTCATGCCGCACGCCACCGGCATCCTGTGGGACGCCCTCGGTGCCGCCGCGACCCTCGGCGCGCTGCAGGACCAGCCCATTCGCGACGCCGGCACCTGGGGGCAGCTGCCCGCCGGGGCGTCGGTCAGCGGGCTCGCGCCGCTTTTCCCCCGCGTCGAACAGAGCGCATGACCGATCCGAGCCAGTACGTCCGGCAGCGGGAGAAGGGCGCGCGGGACGTGAGTTACCCGCCCGCCCCCGAGCCGCTCGCGGTGCCGGTGTACGACAACCACGCCCACCTCGAGATCGAGGACGGCGAGGTGGGGCTGAGCCTCGACGAGCAGCTGGCCCGTGCGACGGCCGTCGGAGTCGTCGGGGTCGTGCAGGCCGGTGGTGACATCGACTCGAGCCGCTGGTCGGCGTGGGCGGCGCAATCACACTCCCAGGTGCTCGCCGCCGTGGCGATCCATCCCAACGAAGCACCGGCATATGCCGAGCGGGGCATGCTCGCCGAGGCCATCGCCGCGATCGACGAGCTCGCCGCCCAGCCGCGGGTGCGGGCGATCGGGGAGACGGGGCTGGACTTCTTCCGCACCGGACCCGAAGGCCTGCCCGCCCAGTACGAGAGCTTCGAGGCGCACATCGCGCTCGCCAAGCGCCACGGCATCGCGATGCAGATCCACGACCGTGACGCGCACGACGAGGTGCTGGCGACCCTCCGCCGCGTCGGGGCGCCCGACCGTACGGTCTTCCACTGCTTCTCGGGCGATGCCGACATGGCGCGCATCGCCGCCGACGCCGGCTACTACCTCTCGTTCGCCGGCAACGTGACCTTCAAGAACGCGCAGAACCTGCGCGACGCGCTCGCGGTGACCCCCCACGAGCGCATCCTCGTCGAGACCGACGCGCCCTTCCTCACCCCCGTGCCCTACCGTGGCCGACCGAACGCGCCGTATCTGATCCCGGCGACCGTGCGCTTCCTGGCGGAGGAGCTCGGCACCGACCTCGACGCGCTGTGTGCGCAGCTGGCCGCCAACACCCTCGCCGTCTACGGATCCTTCGCCGACTGACCCGCCGACGCCGACGACGATGCCCCCGCGGCGGCGGTCAGCCACGCGAGCATGACGGCCTTCGAGTTGCCGTCGTCGACCGCCGGCAGTGTCGCCAGCGCGGCCGCCGCGGCCGCGCGCTCGGCCTCGCCGGCCAGCGCCGAGTACATCCGCACGTACTCCCCAAGGGGCCCGGTGAACGCGGTGGGCCCGGCATCGGCGACGTTCGCCGCCACGCGCGCAGGGTTCGCGCCGAGGTAGTCCAGCGCCACCGGACTCAACGGCAGCAGCTGGATGCCGAGGAACGCGGACGGCTCCGGCGAGAACCACGTCGCATAATCACGTTTGCCGCCCCAGGTGAGCGACACGATCGGGTGGGCGAAGCCTTCGGCGAGGGTCTGCGGGTCCGGTTCCAGCCAGAGCGCGCGGGCGGCGGCGACCTCGGCCGACAGCAGCCAGGTCGCCGTCGACGTCAGCGCGTCGTCGCCGCGTGCCTCGGCCCACAGCGCCAGGCCGTTCCAGGCGGCGACCGCCTCGGAGCTCGATTCCTGGTTGTTGCCGTCGGCGAAAGGCGACAGGCCCGATGCCCAGGAGTGGCCGCGGTACGGGTCGAACACGCGCAGCTGCGGGAGGGCGTCCGCGGCCGCACCGCCGGCGATGTCCGCGGCCAGCGCGTCCATCACCTCCCGCAGGGGCTCGGCACGCTCGGGCGCTGCGGCGACGAGCGCCGCCGCAGCGCTGAGGAAGTAGCCGTAGTGGAAGTGGTGGTCGTTGCCCTCCTCCGACCCGAACGAGGGGGCCTTGCCCACCACCAGGCGCAGCGCATCGTCGTAGACGAAGCAGCGGGTGTCGCGCTCGGCGCAGCCGCCGGGCTCCGCCCACGGCGACAGTTCCGTCCACAGGCGCTCGGCGACGCGGGCGGCGAGGTCGGCCTCTCCCAGTTCGCCGGCGAGGGTGAGGAGCGCGCCCAGGCGGGCGAGCGCCTTGCCGCCGTAGTAGGTGTCGGTGGGAAGCGGCGGCGTGGCATCCAGATCCGCCGCGATCTGCGCCGCGATGTCGCTGCGGACCGCGTCGTCGGCGCCGTCGAGATCGAACGACGCCCGGGCGGGCTGGACGGGCACCGACCATTCCAGCTCGGTGCCCGCGCACGCGACCGCGTCGCCGTAAGCGGTGCGGAAGGTGCCCAGCCCGCACGCGGCATCCGTCTCGTGGCCGGGGAACGGCACGAGGACGGTCGCCGCGGTGCCGGTGTACGTCAGCCGGGTCGACGAGGCCTCCGCGTCCTGGCCGGAGTCGATCTCCACCCCGCTGATCGGGGCATCCAGTGCGGCCGCCCAGTCGGCGATGTCGGCATCGTCCGGCAGCGCGAACCACTGCGCGTGCCCGTCGGCCGGAACCGTCAGGGTGCCCTCGGACCACCGGGACCCGGGGGCCACGACACCGAACGTCGTGTCGTCGGCGGTCGCCGTCCACACCCCGTCGCCCGCGGGCTCGAGCGCAGCGCCGGGAACCAGGGCGGACTCCCGCGCCGCCGTGAAGCCGACCACGGGGGAGCCCTCCGCGATCGTCACGTCGCCGACGGCGTCGCCGCCGTCCCACCAGCGCAGCGTGACCGAGACGGCATCCGCCCGCACGGCCCCGAAGCGGTCCGCGGTCAACCCGACCTGCAGGCCGCCGGCGAACGAGGCCGCAATGGTCTGCGCCGTCGCCGAGACCGCCGGCAGGTCCAGCGTGAAGGCGTCGGATGCCGCCGCGAACGCGAGCGGGAACGGGTAGACCGGCTGCGGCTCCGCGCCGAAGACGAGCCCCGAGTACCAGCGGTTGGTCGGCGGGATGACGCCGTCCGCGATCCGCGGCGCACCCACCTCTGCGACGCGCTCCACCGGCAGGCCCGAGACCGTGGCCGCCGACACCGCCTGCGGCGCCCACTGACCGGGCACGGCATCGTCGACCGGACCGGCCGTGCAGCCGGTCACCACGAGCGCCGCACCCACCAGCAGCCCCGTGACGAGGCGCCGGGCGTTCACAGGCCCACCTTCTGCACGAGATCCCGCAGCGCATCGCCGACGCCGGCGAGCGGCCCGTCGTCACGAAGCTGCAGGGTGACCTGCACCGGGGTGCCCGCCTGGAACAGACCGGTGGCGGCGCGCCGCGACAGGTCGCCGCTCGTGATCCGCAGGGTGGACATCGCCTGGCCCTCGGCGGTCTCGACGTCGATCCCGTCGACGTCGCCGCGCAGCACCGACTGGTTGGGCAGCAGCAGTTCCACGTCGCTGCCCTCGGCGATGCGGGCATAATCGCGCGGCGAGAGCAGGAACTCCGCCTCGACGAACAGCGACGCGTCCTGATCGACCGTCGCCAGCACGCTCCCGGCCTGGGCGAATCCCCCCTGCGGCACGGCCACGTCGCGGACGGTGCCGTCGACGGTGGCGACGATCGTGGAGGTGCCGTCCGCCGCGACGCTCGCCGCGACCTCCGCGTCGGAGACCTGGCCCGAGGCGATGTCTCGTTGCAGCTGCAGGCTGCGCACCTCGAAGAGCGGTTGGCCGACCGCCACTTCGTCGCCGACGTCGATGTACTGCCGGGTGACGATGCCGCCGTAGTCGGTGCCGACGGGGTAATTCTGCGCGACGATCATCGCGCTCGTGGACAGCACCCGGTGCTGGCGCTGGTTGAACACGACGGTGCACGCGGCCACCACGACCAGCACCAGCAGGATGCCGCCGGCGAGCTTCAGCCGATTGGTCCAGGTCATCGCGCACCTCCGGCGGGGACGAGTTCCGGCGCGGTGGCGACCGGTGCGGCGACCGGCTCCGCGACCGCCGGCGGCCGTGCGACGACGGTGACGGGCGCGGCGAGCGTCGGGACCCCCGCCGGCACGACGCGGGCCTTCGGATGCGCGAGGACATGCGCTTCGCGCAGCGCGGTCACGACGAACGCGCCGAGGATCACGGTGTTGGTGGCGTTCCACGCGGTGGCCAGGGTGAACACGCCGTTGTCGGCGTCGCGCCAGATCGCAACGACCGTCGTCAGCGCCAGGAAGAGGAAGAAGAGCGTCTGCGGGATGATGAAGTTGAAGGGCGACCGCCGCGTGGCGGAGCCGGTGACGTGCCAGCCGACGTCCTTTCCGGTGAGGGCGTTCCACAGCGCTTTCGCGTAGATCGGGAACGACACCGTGGCGAGGGTGAGCGTCTCCCACCGGAACGACCCGACGGCGAACCAGGCGAGCAGGATCTGCATGACGTAGAAGCCCGCGTAGTACAGCGCCCACGTGAGCACGGTGGTCTCGAGCGTCATCGGCCGCAGGTCGAAGTAGATCTCCAACGGCGGCACCAGCAGCAGCAGCAGTGGACAGATGCCGGCGAGGTAGAAGCTCGCCGTCACGAGGTACTGGATGCGCTGGTCGGTGGTGAGGGTGCGCCGCGGGCTCAGCGGGTTGTGGTGCAGCAGGATCTCGAATCCGCCCGTCGCCCAGCGCAGCTGCTGCTGGCTGTACGCCTCGATCGTCTCGGGCGCCTCACCGACGGCGAGCGCGTCGGGCAGGAACACCGAGCGCCACCCGCGTTCGTGCAGCAGCAGCGCGGTCCAGACGTCCTCCGACTTCGAATCCGTGTAGATGCCGCCGATCTCGTCGATCGCGCGGCGGCGGAACACGACGTTCGTGCCGACGCAGAAGGCCGCGTTGAAGCGGTTGCGGCCGGGTTGGATGAATCGGTAGAACACCGTCTGCATGTACGCCGCCCCGCGGGCGACGACGGTGTCGAGATTGCCGTAGACCTGCGGCGTCTGCACGAACGCGACGTCGTCGTGCACGAAGATGGGCATGGTCTCCAGCAGGAACCGGGGCGAGGGGACGAAGTCCGCGTCGAAGATGGCGAAGAACTGTCCCTTGGCCAGGGTCAGCGCGTGGTTGATGTTGCCCGCCTTCGCGCCGTGGGAGCTCAGCCGGCGCACGTACCACGCGCCGACCTCCGCCGCCATCGCCCTGATGTCGTCGGACTTTCCGTCGTCCAGCACCCAGGTGCGATGCGCGCCCTGCAGCGCGACCGCCGCCGCGACGGTGCGGCGGACCGTCGCCGGATCCTCGCCGTAGACCGTGACGAACACATCGATCTGCACGGGCGCTCCGCGCAGGTGCACGGTGTCGTCGCCGCGCGCCAGGCGTGGCAGCAGGCGCGCGGCGGCGTCGTGCGCCGCATAGTCACGGGGGTTGCGCCCGCTGGAGAGGATCGTCCACATCGACAGCAGCGCATGCAGCACCAGGATGGACTCCGCGACGATGACCATGAGGTAGGGCAGCAGGTCCCCGCGGCTGTCCGGCGCCAGCAGGAACGCCGCGTAGGCCAGCACCCCGATCGTCGCGACGACGACGAGCAGGATCATGACCGGTGTCGGCTCTCCGCCGGTTCTCGGCTCCAGCCGCTCTGCGGTGGTGCTGCGTGGACGTGGTGATGCGATGCGTGCCATTCGGTTCCCCCCGATGGACTGGCGGTGCACCCATCCGCAGCGCCGTCGGCGCGCATGGATCCTTCCCCTGGCGTTGCGGCGTATCCCCCCAGGGACCGCAACGTGTTGTCCATGATGCGCGCCCGGCACGACAGGCGTGTTCCCTTCGTGTGAACGCTGTGTGACGAGTGGCTGGATGCCGACTCGGTACTGTTGAGGTATGCCGGTGACCCTCCTCGGCGCGGCAGAGATCCGCGCGCTCGCAGCCGAACTCGACGTCACCCCCACGAAGAAGCTGGGTCAGAACTTCGTGGTCGACGCCAACACGGTCCGCAAGATCGTGCAGGTCGCCGGCGTCCAGCCGGGCGACCGCGTCGTCGAAGTGGGTCCCGGCCTCGGGTCGCTCACCCTGGCGATCCTGGAGACCGGCGCGACGGTCACCGCCGTCGAGATCGACCACCGCCTCGCCGCGCGCCTGCCCGCCACCGCCGCCGCCCACGGCGTGCCCGACGGCGCGCTGACGGTCCTCGACGCGGACGCGCTGCGCGTGACCGAGCTTCCCGGCGATCCCCAGGTGCTCGTGGCGAACCTGCCGTACAACGTCAGCGTGCCCGTGCTGCTGCACTTCCTCGAGACCTTCGACCACCTCGAGCGGGGCGTCGTGATGGTGCAGGCCGAAGTGGGGGAGCGCCTGGCGGCATCCCCCCGCACGAAGGCGTACGGCGGGCCGAGCGTCAAGGCCGCCTGGTACGGCCCGTGGCGGCTGGCGGGCACCGTGTCGCGCCAGGTCTTCTGGCCCGTCCCCAACGTCGACAGCGTGCTGGTCGGCTTCCGCCGCGATCCGGAGCCCCGCGGCACCGAGGAGGAGCGCCGGCGCACCTTCGAGATCGTGGATGCCGCGTTCGGACAGCGCCGCAAGATGCTGCGCCAGGCGCTGGCGGGTGTGCTGGGCGGCACGGCCGCCGAAGCGTCCGCCGTGCTCGAGGCGGCGGGGGTCGCCCCCACCGCTCGCGGCGAGGAGCTGCAGGTCGAGGAGTTCCTGCGCATCGCGCGCGCAGCCCCCCTCTCGCAGTAGCGTGGGTGGGTGACAGATTCCCCGCGCTCCAAGCCCACCGTCGCCGACCTCCACCGGCCGTACACCGCCGCCGATGAACGCTACGGCTCCGTCGACTACCGCCAAGTGGGCACATCGGGCCTGCGCCTGCCGCCCATTTCGCTGGGCCTGTGGTGGAACTTCGGTGACAATGTGCCGTTCGACCGCCAGCGCGAGGTGCTGCGTCACGCGTTCGACATCGGCATCACGCACTTCGATCTCGCGAACAACTACGGGCCGCCCTACGGCGCCGCCGAGACCAACTTCGGCCGCATGATGCGCGAGGACTTCGGCCGCTACCGGGGCGAGCTGATCATCTCGTCCAAGGCCGGCTACGACATGTGGCGCGGTCCCTACGGTGAGGGCGGGTCCCGCAAGTACGTGCTCGCCAGCGCCGAGCAGTCGCTGCAGCGGATGAGCATCGACTACGTCGACATCTTCTACTCCCACCGCGACGACCCGTCGGTGCCGCTGGAGGAGACCATCGGGGCGCTGGACACGCTCGTGCGCCAGGGCAAGGCCCTGTACGTCGGCATCTCCTCCTACAGCGCCGCGCGCACCATCGAAGCCACCGCCATCGCGCGCAGCCTCGGCACGCCGCTGGTGATCCACCAGCCTTCGTACTCCATCGTCAACCGCTGGATCGAAGACGGCCTCACCGGTGCGCTCACGCAGGAGGGCTTGGGCGCGATCGCGTTCTCGCCGCTCGGGCAGGGCGTGCTCACCGACAAGTACCTCGGCGACCGCAAGGCCGAGCGCTCCCTCGACCGCTGGTCGCTGCCGCGCGACACCGTGTCGGAGAAGGCCCGCGGGCGCCTCCTGGGCCTCGACGCGATCGCGAAGGAACGCGGCCAGACCCTCGCCCAGATGGCGCTGCAGTGGGTGCTGCGCGACGGCGTGGTGGCCTCGGCGCTCGTCGGCGCGTCCCGGCCGGAGCAGCTCGACGAGAACCTCGCCGCCGTCAGCGGACCCGCCTTCGACACCGAGGAGCTGGAGCGCATCGACGCCCTGTCCGACGGCATCGAGGTCGGACTCTGGGAGTCGACGACCTCGTGACGCTGGCCGCCTCGCCCGACCGGGTGCACGTGCGCGCACCGGGGAAGATCAACGTCTTCTTCGAGGTCGGCGACGTGCAGGAGGACGGCTATCACGACGTGGCATCGGTCTACCAGGCCGTGTCCGCGTACGAAGACGTCTACGCCACGCACGCCGACGGGTTCACCATCTCCGTCGACGGCGTCGTGGACGTCTCGGGCGTGCCCGTCGACGACCGCAACCTCGCCATCCGCGCCGCGCGGCTGCTCGCCCAGGAGATCGGCTACCCCGGTGGGGTGCACCTCGAGATCCACAAGGCGGTCCCGGTGGCCGGCGGCATGGGCGGCGGCTCGGCGGATGCCGCGGCGGCGCTGGTCGCGTGCGACGCGCTCTGGGACGGCGGGGTGACCCCCGCACGCCTGCAGCAGCTGGCCACGCGCCTGGGCGCCGACGTGCCGTTCGCGCTCATGGGCGGCACCGCCGTCGGCACCGGGCGCGGCGACCAGCTCAGCCCCGCGCTCGCGCGCGGACGGCTGGACTGGGTGATCGCGACGACCTCGGTGGGGCTGTCGACCCCCGACGTGTATCGCGAACTCGACCGCCTCCGCGAACGCAGCGCTCCCGACATCGCCCCGGCGCGCGGCGTTCCCGACGCCGACCCCGCCGTCCTGCAGGCCCTCCGTACCGGCGACGCGACCGCGGTCGCCGCGGCCCTGCGCAACGATCTGCAGGATGCCGCCTTCTCGCTGCGCCCCGAATTGGCGGCGCTGCGCGACCTCGGCTGCGACAACGGTGCGCTGGCGGGTCTCGTGTCGGGCTCGGGTCCCACGGTGGCCTTCCTCGCCGCCGATGCCACCGCCGCGCTGGATCTGCGGGTCACCCTCGCCGCCGCCGGGTTCGATGCGCTGACGGTCCACGGACCGGTGCCGGGGGCGCGTGTCGTCGGTTGAGGGCACAATGGGGCGATGACCGACTCCGTGACGAACGAGGCCTGGAAGGCCGCCCCCGTCGACGCCGCCTCGCGGCAGGCGCTGACCACGCGGGGGCTGGAGTACCGCACGGTCTCCCACGACGACCCACCGGCGTTCGCCGGCTGGCTGCAGGCCGTCGCCCGCGGCTTTCAAGACGGTGAGCGCAACGACGAGCACATCGCCGTCAACCGTGAACTGACCGCCTACCGCCGGTTGACCGGCGTGTACGACGCCGCGGCGCCCATGGCCGACACCCCGGTGGCGACCATCGCCTCGTGGATCGCCGAGGTCAGCGCCCCCGGGGGCCGCGCCATCCCGTCGTGCGCAATCACCTCGGTGACCGTCGCCCCCACCCACCGGCGCCGCGGCATCGCGCGGGCGATGCTGGAGGGGGAGCTGCGCGCCGCCGCCGGCGCGGGGCTGCCGATGGCCATGCTCACCGTCAGCGAGTCGACGCTGTACGGGCGCTACGGCTTCGCGCCTGCCGCCGCCTCCGCGTCGTGGACGATCGAGACCAAGCGTGCCCGCTGGGTCGGTCCGCAGCCCGACGGGCGGGTGGACTTCATCCCGCGGGCGCGACTGCGCGAACTCGCGCCCGAGTTGCACGACCGCGCCCGGCGCGGCGCACCGGGCGAGATCGAGGTGCCCGCGGGGCATTGGGACAACATCGCCGGCACCCGCCGCGACGCGAAGGACACCGACAAGCTGCGCGCGGTGCAGTACGCCGATGCCGGGGGACAGGTCACGGGCCTGGCCGTCTACACCGTCGAGGGCAACGACGACGACTTCACCAAGGCGACCGTCACCGTCGGGTATCTGCTCACCGCGACCGACGACGCGTACGCGGGGCTCTGGCGGTTCCTGCTCGAACTCGACCTCGTCGGCACCGTGAAGGCGTCCGAGCAGTCGGTCGACGAGCCGCTGTGGTGGATGATCGACGACCAGCGGGCGGCGACCATCACACTCCGCGACCATCAGTACCTGCGCATCCTCGACGTGCCCGCGGCGCTCGAGGCCCGCTCCTACGGCGCTCCCGGGCGCTTCGTGCTCGATGTGACCGACCTGCTCGGCATCGCCGGCGGCCGGTTCCTGCTGGACGCTGCCGCCGACGGCACCGCGTCGGTGACGCGGCTCGCCGACGACGACCGGCCGACCGGGGCGGTCGAGGTCGCGCTGGATGTGCGCGAGCTGTCTGCGGCGTACCTCGGCGGTGTCTTGCTCGCCACGCTCGCACAGGCGGGCCTGGTGCAGGCGACCGACGCCGACGCCGCCGCGCGCACGTTCGGCTGGCACGTCCCGCCGCGACTGAGCGTCTGGTACTGACGGCGATAGTCCAGCGCGATCCCTTGCGCAACACGGTGCGCGTGTCGGAGGGGGCGGTTACCCTTGACGCTCACGCGACGGAAGGATCCGCGATGAGAGCACGACTGGGTGACACCGTGATCGCCGAGGCCGACGAGGGGGACCTCATCAGCATCGAGGGCAACTGGTACTTCCCGCCCGACAGCGTCGCGTGGGATCTGCTCACCGAGAGCCCGACGCCCTACACCTGCCCGTGGAAGGGCCGGTGCCAGTACTACACGGTCGACGGGCACGCCGACAACGCGTTCGCCTATCCCGACCCCCTGCCCAGCGCGATCGACCGAGTGGGCCGGGACTTCTCCGGCTACGTCGCGTTCTGGCAGGACGTGCAGGTCGGCGACTGAGCGTGATCGAATTCCGCGGTGTCTCGAAGTCGTTCCCCGACGGCACGCGTGCGGTCGAGGACTTCTCGCTGCAGATCCCGCCGCACCGCACGACGGTGTTCGTCGGCTCCTCCGGATGCGGCAAGACCACACTGCTGCGCATGATCAACCGCATGGTCGAGCCCACCTCCGGCGCCATCACGATCGACGGCGTCGACATCGCGACCCGCCCGGCCGTGGCGCTGCGGCGCAGCATCGGGTACGTCATGCAGAACTCGGGGCTGCTGCCGCACCTCACCGTGGCTGCGAACATCGCCACGGTGCCGCGCCTGAACGGCGTCGCGCGGGGGCCTGCCCGCGAGCGCGCCCTCGAACTCATGGCGACGGTGGGACTGGATGCCGCGATGGCCGACCGCTACCCGAGTCAGCTCTCCGGCGGACAGCAGCAGCGCGTGGGCGTCGCCCGGGCGCTTGCGGCCGACCCGAACATCCTGCTCATGGACGAGCCGTTCGGTGCCGTCGACCCGATCGTGCGCGCCGAGCTGCAGGACGAGCTCACCCGTCTGCAGCGCGAGATCGGCAAGACGATCGTCTTCGTCACCCACGACATCGACGAGGCGTTCTTCCTCGGCGACCAGGTGATCATCCTGGAGCGCGGCGCCCGCATCGCGCAGCAGGGCACGCCCGACGAGATCCGCGAGAGCCCGGCCTCGCAGTTCGTCGCGGCCTTCGTCGGCGCACGGGAGCGACGCGCACCGTGAGCTGGGTCCTGGCCAACCTCGGCCTCATCGCCGAACTCTCGCTCGAGCACATCCGCCAGAGCGTGATCCCGGTGGTGCTGGGGCTCGTGTGCGCCGTGCCGCTGGGATGGGTCGCGTGGCGGTATCGCCTGGTGCGCGGGCCGCTGCTGACCATCAGCGGGCTGCTGTACACGATCCCCTCACTCGCGCTGCTGGCGCTGCTGCCCGGCATCCTGGGGGTGAGCTTCCTCAGCGAGATCAACCTGCTCGTCGCGCTGACGCTGTACGCCATCGCGCTGCTCACCCGCTCGGTCGCCGACGGCTTCGACGCCGTCGACCCCGACGCCCGCCTCGCCGCGATCGCGATGGGCTACGGCCCGGTGCGCCGGTTCTGGGGCGTGGACCTGCCGCTGGCGGGGCCGGTCATCCTGGCGGGACTGCGGGTCGCCGCCGTGAGCACGGTGTCCCTCGCCACCGTCGGCGTGCTCATCGGCGTCACCAACCTCGGCTACCTGTTCACCAACGGGCTGCAGCGGCGCATCGTGCCCGAAGTGCTCGCCGGCATCGTCGCCGTCATGCTCATCGCCGTCGTGATCGACCTGCTGCTGGTGCTCGGCGGCTGCCTGCTGCTGCCGTGGAGCCGGGCGACTTCCCGCGGGACGTCGCGGGTGCGCAGGGCCGCCACGACCGCGGAGGTGACGGTGTGAACCTCTTCCTCGAGGCGCTGGCCTGGATCTTCGCCCCCGAGCAGTGGTCGGGAGCGGCATCCATCGGCACCGCCGTGGGGGTGCACCTGGCCTACACCGCCGTCTCGGTCGTCATCGCCGCGCTCATCGCGGTGCCGCTGGGCTGGCTCATCGGCCACACCGGCCGGGGGCGTGAGATCGCGGTGGTCATCTCCGGCGCCGCGCGGGCCGTGCCCTCCTTCGGGCTGCTGATCCTGCTGGTGCTGCTGCTCGGCGTGCTCAACCGCCCCGAAGCGGGGGTCGTCACCTTCGTGCTGCTGGCCATCCCCTCGATCCTCGCCGGCGCCTACGCCGGCGTCGAGGCCATCGACCGCGCGGTGCTCGACTCCGGCCGTGCCATGGGCATGACCGAGTGGCAGGTGCTGTGGCGCATCGAGGTGCCGCTGGGCATGCCGCTGCTGGTGGCGGGGCTGCGCTCGGCGACCCTGCAGGTGGTGGCGACCGTGACGATCGCCGCGTATGTCGCCCTCGGCGGTCTCGGGCAGTACATCATCGCCGGCATCCCGCTGCGCCGCTACGACATGGTGCTCGGCGGCGCGCTGCTGATCATCGCACTGGCCCTGCTGCTGGACCTGGCGTTCGCCCTGCTGCAGCGCGCCGCGGTGCCCCGGGGCCTGCGCGCAGGACGCGCCGCCCGCGACACCCGCCGCGCGACCACCGCCGCACCCCGCCCCACCGACCGCACCCCCGTCCCGTCCTGACGTACCGAGGAGAAATCACCATGCCTATCGCACGCATTCCGCGCCGCCTGCTCGGCGGCGCCGCAGCCCTCGCCCTCGCGACCGCGGTGCTCGCCGGCTGCGCTTCGTCCGACCCGCTCTCCACCGACACCGGCGATGCCGGGGCGGACACCGAGACCATCGTCGTCGGCTCGCAGGCGTACTACTCGAACGAGATCATCGCCGAGATCTACGCGCAGGCGCTGGAGAACGCCGGCTACACCGTGGAGCGCTCGTTCAACATCGGCCAGCGCGACGCGTACATGCCCGAGATCGAGAGCGGCGCCATCACGGTGTTCCCGGAGTACACCGGCAACCTGCTGCAGTACTTCGAGCCCGACACCGAGGCGCGCACCGCCGACGACGTCTACGCGGCGCTCGTGGACGCGCTGCCGGAGGGCATCACGGTGCTCGAGCAGTCCACCGCGACCGACCAGGACTCCTACACCGTCACCGCGGCGTTCGCCGAGGACAACGGCGTGACCACCATCGCCGATCTCGCGGGCCTCACCGTGCCGCTCACCCTGGGTGGCCCGCCCGAGCTCGCCGAGCGCCCCTACGGGCCCACCGGCCTCGCCGACGTGTACGGCGTCGACGTGGCCTTCGAGGCGACAGGCGACACGACGGTCGAGTCACTCGTGGCCGGTGAGGTGAACATCGCGAACGTGTTCACCGCCGACCCGCGCATCCAGACCGAGGACCTCGTCGTGCTCGACGACCCGGAAGGGCTGTTCCTGGCATCCAACGTCGTGCCGGTCGTGAGCGCCGACCTCGCCGGCGAGCTGGCCGAGGTGCTCGACCCGATCAGTGCCGCGCTGACGCCCGAGGGCCTCGTGGCACTGAACGTGCAGAGCACCGAGGACGAGATGTCCCCGGCCGACATCGCGTCGGCGTGGCTCGAGGAGAACGGTCTGCTCTGACCCGCTGATCCACACGACGATGCCGCCGGGGAGCGCGACCCCGGCGGCATCGTCGTCGCTACAGGCGGGTGATGATGCGCTCGCGGTCGAAGCGGGCGACGATGAGCACGAAGGCCACCACGTCGACGACCAGCAGCACGGCGGCGGTGGCGAGGGCGACCGTCGCGTCGAAGAGCATGAGTCCCGTGGACTGCCCGATGATGATCGCGAGCACCGGGAAGACGACGAACATCGCCGTCCCCTGCGCGCCCTGCATCGTGGTGGAGCGGGCCGAGACCGCGACGATGAGGCTCGTGGCGAGAAAGCCCACGAGCGGGGCGAGCGCCACGACGACGACCACCCAGGTCCAGGTGGGGAAGAAGATCCCGCCCAGCAGTGGCCCGCCGAGCGTGTTGACGATGAGGGCGTACACGACGAACGCGATCCAGGTGATCGCGACCGCCGGGATCACCGAGCCGAGCACCTTCGCGAGCACCAGTTCGCGGTTGCTCAGCGGCGAGTACAGCAGGCCCTCGATCGTGCGTCGCTCCTTCTCACCGACGAGGCTGGAACTGGCGGTGATGCTGGCGGCCATGAGCGGGATGAGCAGGAAGAACGGCGCCATGAAGTACACCACGACCGCGTAGACGACGGTCTGCTCCGGTGAGAAGCCACCGGGCACGATGCCGCCGGGGAGGTTGTCGAGGAAGCTCTGCAACCCGCTGATGCTGGAGGCGGGGATGCCGGTGCGGCCGAGCAGCAGCACGACGGCGGGGATGAACGCGGCGAACATCAGCGGGACGACGACGAGAGGCGCGATCACCTGCTTGTCGCGTGAGATCTCCAGCCAGTCCTTGCGGACCACCGCCCAGACCCGGCGTCGATCGATCATGCGCCCGTTCCTTCCTCGAGCGTGGCGAAGTAGAGCTGCTCGATCGTCGGCGTCTCGGGGACGACCGCGTGCACCGGGATCCCCGCTCGCACGAGGGCCGCCACGACCGCGGCGACGCCCTCCTCACCCGCGGCGAAGCCGAGCCGCCCCGCGTCGTCGACGGTGGGTGGGCGCCCGGTGGCGGATGCCACGACCTCCCGCGCGCGGGCGGTGTCGCCCCCGACGGTGAGCTGCTGCCGGCGCTCCGGCCACCGGCGGGCCAGCAGGTCGGCGACGGGACCGGCGGTGAGCAGACGCCCGTGGCGGATGATGCCGATGTCGTCGCACAGGGATTCGAGGCCGTGCAGCTGATGCGTGCAGATGATGACGGTCGTGTGGAGCGAGCGGATCATGCGCTTGAGGTAGTCGATGAGGTCGGCCGCCGCCTCGGGGTCCAGACCTGCGGTGGGCTCGTCGAGGAAGAGCAGGTCGGGTTCGTGCATGACGGCACGGCCGACCGAGAGCTTCTGGCGCATGCCCTTGCTGAATTCGCCCACGAGCGAGCCCGCCCGCTCCTGGAGGCCCAGCACCGTGAGCACCGCGTCGATGCGGTCGTCGAGCTCGGGCCGGGGGATGCCGTACAGGGCGCCCCACGTACGCAGGTTCTCCCGCGCGCTCAGCGTCTCGTACAGGTTCGTGTCGGTCTGCACGCCGATGCGCCGGCGCAGCTCGTCCGCGCCGGTGCGCGTGACCGGCTCGCCGAACAGCGTGACCTCGCCCCGGTCGGGGGTGAGGAGCCCGGTGAGCAGGCGCACGGTGGTGGTCTTGCCCGAGCCGTTGGGCCCCAGCAGTCCGAAGGCGTGGCCGGGGGCCACGCTGAAGGACAGGTCCGAGACGACGTCGCGCTCGCCGAAGCGTTTGGACAGTCCCGATGCCCGCACGGTCGGCGTGGTCGTCTCGGCGGCGGATGCCGCAGCGGGCGGAGGGAAGGGCTGGGCCGTCACGGCGTCTCCTCGGTCAGGGTGCACTCTCGCGTGCGCGGGGGAGCCCCGGCCGCCTGAGGCCACCGTGCACCAGCGTGCCCGGCTTTGTCGAGCGGCGGGTCAGCCGAGCTCTTCGCCCAGCTCCAGCCAGCGTTCCTCGAGGGCTGCGATTTCGGCGGCCTGGGCGTCGCGACGCTGGTAGAGGTCGGCGACGTCGTCGTAGGCGGTCGAGCCGGCGGAATCGGCGATCTTCACATCGAGTTCGTCGAGGCCCTTCTGCAGCTTCTCGATCTTGCGGTCCAGCGCCGACAGTTCCTTCTCTGCGGTGCGGCGCTCCGCGCCGGACAGGGTCGAGGCGGGCGCCGGGGTCGCAGCGGCCGCGGCACCGGGGCCCGCGGCGGCGGCACGCTGCTGGGCTTGGCGCAGACGCAGGTATTCGTCGATGCCGCCGGGGAGGTGCCTGAGATGTCCGTCGAGGATCGCGTACTGCTGGTCGGTGACGCGCTCGAGGAAGTAGCGGTCGTGCGAGACGACGAGGAGGGTGCCCGCCCACGAGTCCAGCAGGTCCTCGATTGCGGCGAGCATGTCGGTGTCGAGATCGTTGGTGGGCTCGTCGAGGATCAGCACGTTCGGCTGCTCCAGCAGGATCAGCAGCAGCTGCAGGCGCCGCTTCTGCCCGCCCGAGAGGTCCTTGACGGGGGTGGAGAGCTGGGCGCTGGAGAACCCCATGCGCTCCAGCAGCTGGCCGGGGGTGAGATCCTGCGCCTTGGAACCGGTGCCGAGGGTGTAACTGGTGCGCAGACCCGAGATGACGACGCGCACCGGGTCGTTCAGGTGCGGGTCCAGCTCGTCCATCCGCTGGGTGAGGGTGGCGACCTTGACGGTCTTGCCGCGCTTGACCCGCCCCGCGGTGGGCTCGACGGTGCCGGCGATGAGCCCGAGCAGCGTCGACTTGCCGGCGCCGTTGACGCCCAGGATGCCGGTGCGCTCGCCGGGTGCGATGCGCCACTCGACGGTGCGCAGCACATCGCGCACGCCGCGGCCGTCGGTGGCGGGGTAGGACACCGAGACGTCGAGGAGGTCGACGACGTCCTTGCCGAGCCGCGCGACGGCGAGGGACTGCAGGGTCACGGGGTCGCGGATCTCGGGCACGTCGGCGATGAGCTCGTTGGCGGCGTCGATGCGGAACTTCGGCTTGGAGGTGCGGGCGGGGGCGCCACGGCGCAGCCACGCGAGTTCCTTGCGGGCGAGGTTCTGCCGACGCTGCTCGATCACCGCGGACTGACGGTCGCGCTCGACGCGCTGCAGCACGTAGGCGGCGTAGCCGCCCTCGAAGGGCTCGACCAGGCGGTCGTGCACCTCCCAGGTGCGCGTGCACACCTCGTCGAGGAACCAGCGGTCGTGGGTGACGACGAGCAGGGCACCGGAATTCGCCGACCAGCGGCGCTTGAGGTGCTCGGCCAGCCACGCGATGCCCTCGACGTCGAGGTGGTTGGTCGGCTCGTCGAGCATGAGCACGTCCCAGTCGCCGGTGAGCAGGCGCGCGATGGCGACGCGGCGCCGCTGGCCTCCGGAGAGGGTGCCGAGGGTGGCATCCCACGGCAGATCGGCCGCAAGCCCGGCCACGACATCGCGCGTGCGGGCATCGCCCGCCCACTCGTGCTCCGCCTGATCGCCGACGATCGCCTCGCCGACGGTGATGTCGTCGGGGAGGGTGTCGGCCTGATCGAGCACCCCCACGGTGACGCCGCCGCGCACCGTCACGCGCCCGGAGTCGGGCGTGACGCGGCCGGCGAGCATCGCCATGAGGCTGGACTTGCCGTCGCCGTTGCGGCCGACGATGCCGATGCGGTCGCCTTCGTCGACGCCGATCGAGACGCCGTCGAAGACGACACGGGTGGGGTATTCGAGATGCAGGGCTTCGGCCCCGAGAAGATGCGCCATGTTCCCTCCAGCGTAGGTGCCCCACCTGGGCGCTGCTGCGCGGCTGCGCCCACACCGCTCGGAAACCACTTCTCGGATGAGACGCGCCGCACTGCGTGGCGTCTCATCCAGAAAAGGATTTCTCACTCGGGGGGTGGGATATGGCAGGGTCGGGGGAACGCCCTCGACAGCAAGGAGCACCGTGACCATCGCACCCACCTCACCGGCCGCCGTGGACGACATCGTGCGCGCTGCCGCAGCCGCGGGCGCCGAGTGGAAGCGCGCGAGCGTCGCCGCGCGCGTCGCTGCGCTGGGCGCCGTCGCCGACGGCCTGGATGCCGCCGCCGACGACCTCGTGCCGATCGCCCAGCGTGAGACGCACCTGGCCGAGGCGCGCCTGCGCGGGGAGCTCCGGCGCACCACCTTTCAACTGCGCATGTTCGGCGAGATGCTCGAGGACGGCGCGTGGTTCGATGCCCGCATCGACCACGCCGACCCGCAGTGGCCCATGGGAGCCCCGCGCCCCGACCTGCGGCGCGTGTTGGAGCCCATCGGCCCCGTCCTCGTCTTCGCCGCCAGCAACTTCCCGTTCGCCTTCTCGGTCGCCGGCGGCGATACCGCCAGCGCCCTGGCGGCCGGCAACGCCGTCGTGCTGAAGGCCCACCACGGCCACCCCGAGCTGTCGGCGGCCACCGCCGCCGTCGTCGAGGGCGCCCTGCGCGGAGCCGGGGCGCCCGACGGCGTCTTCGCGATCATCTACGGCACGGATGCCGGCGTGCGCGCGCTGCAGGCACCCGCCGTGAAGGCGGCCGCGTTCACCGGATCGGTCACGGGCGGGCGGGCGCTGTTCGACATCGCCCAGGCCCGCCCCGAGCCGATCCCGTTCTTCGGCGAGCTCGGCAGCACCAACCCGGCCTTCGTCACGCGGCGCGCCGCCGACCGCGACCCCGCCGCACTCGCCGCCGACTATCTCGCATCGGTCACCGGCAGCGCCGGCCAGCTGTGCACGAAGCCCGGCGTGATCCTGGTGCCCGCCGGTTCCGAGCTGCTCGCGGCCCTCGGCGGCCAGCAGTTGCCCGCCGCCACCCCGCTGCTCAACGACGGCATCGAGCAGGGCTACCGGGCGGCAGTGGCCCGCACCGCGGCCGTCGACGGCGTCCGCACGATCGCCGGCACGGTGTCGGAGGACGAATCCGCCCCGGTCGTGTTCGCCACGACCGCCGAGCGCCTCGCCGCCGAGATGGACACGCTCATGGCCGAGATGTTCGGCCCGGCCGCCCTCGTCGTCGCCTACGAGGACGAAGCCGACCTCGTGGACATCGCGCGCCGGCTGGAGGGTCAGCTCACCGCGACCGTCTTCGCCGAGCCCGACGACGAGATCGCGGCGGCCCTCGTGCCGGTGCTGGCCGAGAAGGCGGGCCGGGTGCTGTGGAACCAGTGGCCCACCGGCGTCTCGGTCACGTGGGCGCAGCAGCACGGCGGACCGTACCCCGCCACCACGGCGGTCGGCACGACGTCGGTCGGGATGGCCGCGATCTCGCGGTTCCTGCGCCCGGTCGCGTACCAGAACCTCCCCGACGCCCTGCTGCCCGACGCCCTCAAGGAGGCCAACCCGCTGCGCATCCCGCGTCGCGTCGACGGCGAGCTCGTGCTGCCCTGAGACGTCGAGTGGCGTCGCTGTCAGACGTCGAAGCCGAGGCTGAGCTTGCGCAGCAGCGCCGCCAGCCGGTCGCGGTCCGATTTCGACAGTCCCGACAGCAGGGTCGCCTCGGCATCCACGAGACGCGTGATCGCGGCATCCACCCGCGTCTTGCCGTCGCCGGCGAGGGTCACCAGCACGCTCCGGCCATCGGCGGGGTCACCCTCGCGGCGCACGAGCCGACGCGCGACGAGACGGTCGATGCGGTTGGTCATCGTGCCGCTGGAGACGAGCGTCTGCTGCAGCAGCTGCTTGGGGCTGAGCTGGAAGGGGTCGCCCGCGCGGCGCAGCGCCGAGAGCACGTCCCACTCCCACGGCTCCAGGTCACTGCGGCGGAACGCGTCGCGGCGGGCACGGTCGAGGTGACGCGACAGACGGTCCACGCGCGAGAGCACCTCGAGCGGGGAGAAGTCCAGATCGGGTCGCTGCTTCTGCCACGCGCCGACGATGCGGTCGACCTCATCCGTCCCCTGAACCATGCCCCCATTATGCGGTCACCGCGCGAGCGCCCCTCTGGCAGACTTGACGAGGCTGCCCGAGGGGCCGCCGGTCCGCCGTGGTGTAATGGCAGCACGACAGCCTTTGGAGCTGTTAGGTCCAGGTTCGAGTCCTGGCGGCGGAGCATGACACACAACGCACTCGCGGTCATCGTCCTCGCTGCCGGCCAGGGCACGCGCATGAAATCCGCGCTCCCCAAGGTGCTGCACCGCATCGGCGGGCGGCCGCTGGTGGGCCACGTCCTCGACATCGCCCGCGACCTCGGTCCCGAGCAGGTCCTCGTCGTCGTGCGGCACGAGCGCGACCTCGTCGCCGACGCCGTCGCAGGGGTGGCGCCGGAGGTGCACATCGTCGACCAGGACGACATCCCCGGCACCGGCCGCGCCGTGGAGGTGGCCATGGGGCGCCTGGACGGCTTCACCGGCGATGTGCTCGTGCTCTCCGCCGACGTGCCGCTGCTGGAGGCCGCGACCCTCGCCCGCCTCGTCGAGGTGCACCGCGCCTCGCACGCCGCCGCGACGCTGCTGACCGCGGTGCTCGACGACGCCACCGGCTACGGCCGCGTCATCCGCGACTCCACCGGAGCCGTGGCCCGCATCGTCGAGCAGAAGGATGCCGACGAGGCCGAGGCCGCCGTCACCGAGATCAATGCCGGCGTCTACGTCTTCCGTGCCGACGCGCTGCGCGCCCAGCTGCCGCGCGTGGGCACCACCAACGCGCAGGGCGAGAAGTACCTCACCGACGTCATCGGGCTGCTGCGCGCCGACGGCGCGACCGTCGCCGCCGTCACCGCACCCGACGCCGCCTCCGCGCTCGGCGTCAACGACCGTGTGCAGCTGTCCGAGGCGGCCCGCACCCTCAACGCCCGCGTCGTGCGGCGCTGGCAGCTCGAGGGCGTCACGATCCTCGACCCCGCCTCCACCTGGATCGATGTCACCGCCACGCTCGCCCCCGACGTCACGGTGCTGCCCGGCTCCCACGTGCTGCGCGCGACGACCGTGGCATCCGGGGCCGTCATCGGACCCGACACGAGCCTGGTCGACTGCGAGGTGGGGGAGGATGCCACGGTCACCCGCACCGACGCGACCCTCGCCGTCATCGGCGCGAAGGCCACGGTCGGCCCCTTCGCCTACCTGCGCCCGGGCACCTACCTCGGCGACGCCGGCAAGATCGGCACGTTCGTCGAGACGAAGAACTCCACGATCGGCGCCGGCAGCAAGGTGCCGCACCTGTCGTACATCGGCGACACCACGATCGGCACCGGAGTGAACCTCGGAGCCGGGGCGATCACGGCGAATTATGACGACATCGCCAAACATCGCACCGAGATCGGTGATGAAGTGCACACCGGGTCGCACAACGTCTTCGTCGCGCCGGTTAGGATCGGAGATGGCGCGAAAACAGGTGCAGGCGCCGTCATCCGCAAGGATGTCCCCGCCGGCGCACTGGCTTTGAGCGTCGCCCCCCAGCGCAACGTCGAGGGGTGGGTCGAGACGAACCGACCGGGAACCAGGGCCGCCGATCTCGCGGCCCGGGCTCGGTCCGCACAGGAAGCGGACGATGGCGCGTAAGAACAAGACGGTAGACCTCGACAGAAGCCGGGACATCGCTCCCGGCGTCGTCGCGAAGACGAAGAAGCGGCTGGTCGTCGCCTCGGGTCGGTCACACCTCGCACTGGCACGAGAGGTCGTCGAGCAGATCGGCACCGAACTCGTGCCGACCGAGTACCGCACGTTCGCATCGGGGGAGATCCTCACGCGGTTCGAGGTCTCCATCCGCGGTTGCGACGTGTTCCTCATCCAGTCGTTCGGCCCGCCCGTGAACGAGTGGCTCATGGAGCTGCTCATCATGCTGGATGCCGCCAAGCGCGCGTCCGCCAAGCGCATCACCGTCGTGGCGCCCTACTTCCCGTACTCGCGTCAGGACAAGAAGGGTCGCGGTCGCGAGCCGATCTCGGCCCGCCTCGTGGCCGACCTGCTCAAGACCGCCGGCGCCGACCGCGTCATGAGCGTCGACCTGCACGCCGCGCAGATCCAGGGGTTCTTCGACGGGCCCGTGGACCACCTCTTCGCCAAGCCGGTGCTGCTGGAGTACTTCCGCAACACGCTGTCGGAGGCCGACCGCGCCGCCCTCACCGTCGTCTCGCCCGACACCGGCCGCGTGCGCGTGGCCGACACCTGGTCCGACAGCCTGGGCGCCCCGCTGGCGATCATCCACAAGCGCCGTGACCCGAACGTGGCCAACCAGGTCACCGTCAACGAGATCGTCGGTGACGTCTCGGGCCGGGTGTGCCTGCTGGTGGACGACATGATCGACACCGGCGGGACGATCGTGAAGGCCGCCGAAGCGCTGAAGAAGAACGGTGCGCAGCGCGTGATCGTCGCCGCCACCCACGCGATCTTCAGCGACCCGGCCAGCGAGCGCCTGCAGAGCGAGGCGATCGACGAAGTCGTCGTCACCGACACCGTCCCGGTGCCGGAGCACAAGAGGTTCCCGAGTCTCACGGTCCTCCCCATCGCGCCGCTGCTGGCACGCGGGATCCAGGAGGTCTTCGAGGACGGGTCGGTCACGAGCATGTTCGACGGAGCCGCATAGGAGAATCATGACCCCGCGCGACACGCAGGTCCCCCCGACGGTCACCCGGCCGTTCGCCCTGGATGTCGCGGAGGTCGAGCGTGAACTGGGCTCGCAACGCAGCGGGCTCAGTTCCGCCGAGGCGGCCGAGCGACTCGAGATCGTGGGGCGCAACGAGCTGCCGGAGCCGCCGCGCCAGCCGGCGATCCTGAGGTTCCTCGCGCACTTCAACGACACGCTCATCTACATCCTGCTGGGCGCCGCGGTCATCAAGGCGATCATGGCCGACTGGCTGGATTTCTGGGTGATCATGGCGGTCGCGATCATCAACGCGATCATCGGCTTCGTGCAGGAAGGACGCGCGGAGAAGGCGCTGGCCGGCATCCGTGGCATGCTCTCCAGCGACGCCAGCGTGCGCCGCGACGGGGCGTGGGCCACGGTCCCCGCCGCCGAGCTCGTCCCGGGCGACGTCGTGCGGCTCATGCCCGGCGACAAGGTACCGGCCGACCTGCGTCTGTTCCAGTCGTTCCAGCTGCGCATCGACGAGGCGGCGCTCACCGGCGAATCGGTGCCGTCGTCGAAGGACATCGAGCCGGTGTCGGCGGATGCCGGTGTCGGCGACCGCCGCTCGATGGCGTTCTCCGGCACGATCGTGTCGGCCGGGCAGGGGCGGGGCATCGTCACCGCCACGGGCGGGCAGACCGAGATCGGCACGATCCAGGCGCTCGTGGGCGAGGCGGGGTCGATCACGACCCCGCTGACCAAGCAGCTCGACTCGTTCGGCCGGGTGCTGACGATCGTGATCCTCGGCATGGCCGCGGTCATGCTGCTCATCGGCCGGTTCCTGCACGACATGCCGTTCGGCGACCTCATCTCGGCGACGATCGGCTTCGCGGTCGCGGCGATCCCGGAGGGCCTGCCGGCGCTCGTGACGATCACCCTCGCCATCGGCGTGCAGCAGATGGCGAAGCGCAACGCCATCACCCGCAAGCTCGCCTCCGTCGAGACGCTGGGGGCGGTCACCACCGTGTGCAGCGACAAGACGGGCACGCTCACCAAGAACGAGATGACGGTGCGCCGCCTCGTCACCGCCCATGGCGCCTATGTCACCACCGGGCTCGGGTACGACCCGGCGGGCCGGATCAGCCCGGCCGCGCAGCCCGACGCGGATCCATCGCCGGAGCAGCGCCGCGACCTCGCGCCGCTGCTGGCGGTGGCGACCCTCTGCAACGACGCGCACATCGTGCCCGACCCCTCGGTGGGCCAGGGCGACGGGCCCGGCAGATGGACGCTCGTCGGCGAGCCCACCGAGGGCGCGCTGAAGGTCGTGGCGATGAAGGGCGGTGTCTCCTCCGATGGCGCGCGCCGCGTCGGGGTGGTGCCCTTCGACTCGGCGAACAAGTTCATGGCCACCCTCAACGAGGCATCCGACGGCTCGCGGGCCATCCTCGTCAAGGGCGCGCCCGACCGGCTGCTGGAGCGCTCGCGCACACAGCGGGGCGACGCGGGACCGGTGGCCCTGGACATCCCGTTCTGGGAGGGCGCCATCGACGACCTCAGCGCGCAGGGGCTGCGCGTGCTTGCCGCCGCCCGCAAGCCCGCCCCCGCCGACGGCGAGCTGCAGATCGACGATCTCCACGAACTCGAGTTCCTGGGCCTGTGGGGCATCCTCGACCCGCCGCGCCCCGAGGCGATCGAAGCCATCGCCGACTGCCACACCGCCGGCATCCGCGTGAAGATGATCACCGGCGACCACGCCGGCACCGCCCTCGCGATCAGCCGCGAGATGGGCCTGGCCGCGGGCGACGAGGTGCGGGTGCTCACCGGCACCGAGCTCGAGGCGATGAGTCAGGACCAGCTCGCGCGCGTCGTGCAGGACGTCGACGTGTACGCGCGCACCAGCCCCGAGCACAAGATCCGCATCGTGCGGGCGCTGCAGTCCCACGGCGAAGTGGTCGCCATGACCGGCGACGGCGTCAACGACGCGCCCGCCCTCACACGCGCCGACGTCGGCATCGCCATGGGCATCAAGGGGACCGAGGCCACGAAGGAAGCGGCCGAGATCGTCTTGGCCGACGACAACTTCGCCACGATCCGCAGCGCCATCCGCGAAGGCCGGCGCATCTACGACAACCTGCGCAAGTCGGTCGTGTTCCTCCTTCCCACCAACGGCGCGCAGTCGCTCGTGATCCTGGTGGCGATCGTGTTCGGTCTCGCGCTGCCGCTGACCCCCGTCCAGGTGCTGTGGATCAACATGGTCACCGCCATCACGCTGTCCCTCGCGCTGGCCTACGAGCCCGCCGAGCGCGGCATCATGACCCGGCCTCCCCGCAAGCCCGGCGGGTCGCTCGTCAGCGGCAGCGAGCTGGGCTTCGTCGCCGTCGTGTCGCTGCTCATCGGCGGCGCCACCATCGGACTCTTCTACAGCGTCGCCGCGACCGGCGTCGACATCGACTACGCCCGCACCGAGGCGGTCGCGATGCTCGCGCTCGGGCAGCTGGCCTACCTGTTCAACTGCCGCTTCATGACCCGCTCGAGCCTGACGCTCGACGTCTTCCGCGGCAACCGCATCATCTGGTGGTCGGCTGCCGCCCTCATCGCGCTGCAGCTGGTGTACACCTACGCCCCGTTCATGAACGACCTGTTCGGCTCTCGTCCCCTCTCGGTCGGCTCGTGGGTGCTGCCGGTCGTGCTGTCGATCGCGATCTTCCTCGCCGTCGAAGCGCTCAAAGCCCTGCGCCGACGCTCCGTGCATGCACATGCATAGGGATTTCGGAGGGTTCTGCGGCGCTGCATGGGTAGCGTGAAGGGGACCATCCCCGGCAAGAGGAGGCCCCCCATGGCACGCATCACCGACGTCCCCCGCTCCGTCCGCCGCACCGCCGCTTTCGCCGGCGTCGCCGGCATCGTGCTGCTCGCCGGCTGCGCGTCGGGGGAGACGGACACGACCGCCGACACCGGGTCCGGCACCGGCGGTGACACCGGCAGCGGGTCGTCCAGCGGCGAAGCCACCTACGCCGACGGCACCTACGAGGCATCCGGCTCCTACGCCACCCCCGAGTCCGTCGAGCAGATCCAGGTGACCGTCGAACTCTCCGACGACGTCATCACCGCCGTGGAGGTCGTGGGTGACCCGACCCGCCCGGAGTCGGAGCGCTACCAGGGCGAGTTCATCGGCGGCATCTCCGATGTCGTCGTCGGCAAAGACATCGACGAGATCTCGGTGAGCCGCGTGGCGGGCTCCTCACTCACCAGCGGCGGGTTCAACGACGCGATCGAGCAGATCAAGGCCGACGCGGCGCAGTGACGGGCCGGGGGCGCGCGGTGTGGCGCTTCGAGGCGATCGGCACGCGCTGGGAGATCGAGACGGCCGAGCCCCTCGATCCCGCAGCGCGCGCCGCGGCATCCGCCGTCATCGACCGCTTCGACCGGGAGTGGTCGCGCTTTCGCGACGACTCGCTGATCGCCCGCCTCGCGCGCGACGGCGGCAGCGTGCCCGCTCCGGCCGACGCCGCCGACATGCTGACGGCGTACGCGGCGCTCACCGATGCCACCGGGGGAGCGGTCGACCCGCTCGTCGGCGACGCGCTCGCGCACCGCGGCTACGACGCGACGTACACGCTCGTCGACCGCGGCGCCCTCGCAGCGCCGGGTGACTGGCGGTCGCGCCTGACCTGGGACGAGGGCGTCCTGCGCCTGGCGGGTCCCGCCACCATCGACGTGGGGGCGCTGGGCAAGGGCCGCCTCGTCGACCTCGTGTGCGCGGCGCTCGAGCCGTGGGCGGGTGGCGACCTGGTCGTCGACGCCGGCGGCGACCTCGCGGTGCGGGGCCCGGCGCAGCGCATCGGCCTGGAGCATCCCTACGATCCCTCCCGCGCCGTCGGGGTGTGGGAGGTGACGGATGCCGCGCTGTGCGCCTCGGCGGTCAACCGCCGTGCGTGGGGCGAGAGGCTGCATCACGTGCTCGACGCGCGCACCGGTGAGCCCGTGCGCACGATCGCGGCCACGTGGGCGGTCGCTTCGACCGCGATGCGCGCCGACGCGATCGCGACGGCGCTGTTCTTCCGCGGCGGCGAGCAGCTCGCCGCCGCGTGGCAGGTGGCGTGGGTGCGCATGGGCACCGACGGCACCGTCGACTGGTCGCCCGGCTGCCCGGCCGAGGTGTTCACCGGGTCGCGCTAGCGTGGATGCCATGACCGAACCGCGCGCCCACGTCGTCGCGGTCGCGCGCGACGATGCGCGCGGTTTCACCCAGCCGGTGCGCGAGAGCATCCGGCTCGGCGCGGGGCTCGGCAACCCCTGCAGACAGATCGACGGCTACCGGAAAGGCCTCATGAAAGAGCTCGTGCACCGCGATGGCGAGGGCCGCTTCGTGCGGCTCGCGGGCGTCATGTCCGTCCTCACGGTGGGCGGCGTCTTCCGCCCCGGCGATCCCGTCGTCGTCACGGTGCCCGATGGTGCCGTCCAGCCGCGGCAGGCCGTCTGATGTCGCTCACCGCGCTGTGGAGCCGCGTGTTCGCCGTGCTCGGGCGCATGTCGATGTACCGCCTGGTGCTGCTGGCCCTCGCCGGGCTCGCGGTCACCGCCTTCGTGCTGTCCCTGTTCGGGCTGGTCGGTCCCACCCCGCTGGAACTGGTCGCGACCCTCGTCGTGCTGGCCGCCGCCTGCAGCCTGGTGGATGCCGCGGCGCAGCGCCTGCTGAAGCTGCCGTGGCGGGTGGAATCCTCGCTCATCACGGCGCACATCCTGCTGTTCGTGCTGCGCCCCTCGGTCGAGCTGCTGCCGCTGGCGGGCATCGCCGCGGGAGGCGCGGTGGCGTCGCTGTCGAAGTACCTCCTCGCCTGGCGCGGCCGGCACATCTTCAACCCGGCCGCGGTGGGTGCGACCGTCGTCACGCTCACCGGCATCGGCACGTCGGCGTGGTGGGTGGGCTCACCCGCCCTCGCGCTCCCGGTGCTGCTGCTGGGCGGCCTCGTCCTGCTGCGCACCGAGAAGGTGCGCATCATCGCGGTGTTCTGGCTCATCGCCGTCGCGGTCGCGTTCGTGCGGACATCGGCGCAGTACCAGCAGGCCGGGCTCCCCATCGTCGGGGGCGAATTGCTGTGGCAGGTCGTCACCCAGTCGCCATTCCTCTTCCTCGGTGCCTTCATGCTGTCCGAGCCGCTCACGATGCCCCCGCGTCGCTGGCAGCAGCTCACCGTCGCCGCCGTCGTGGGCGTGCTCGCCGGCTGGCCCATCGACATCGGCATCATGACCCTCGGCCAGGAGCGCGCACTGCTGGTGGGCAACCTCGTGGCGTTCTTCTTCGCGTGGCGCGCATCGGTGAGCCTCACCCTCACCGACCGCGCCGAGCTGACCCCCACCGTGCGGCAGCTGAGCTTCCGCACCAAGCGGCGGCTGTCGTTCGTGCCGGGACAGTTCCTGGAGCTCGAAGTGCCGCACCACCACCCCGACGCCCGCGGTACGCGGCGCGAGTTCAGCATCGTGTCGGCCCCCGCCGAACTGCCGGCGCTGCGCATCGCCTTCCGCGAGGGCACCGGCTCCCAGTCCAGCTACAAGAAGGCCCTTGCTGCGGTGCAGCCCGGTGACCCGCTCGCGGTCACCGGTGTGTGGGGAGACTTCGTCCTGCCGCGCCGCGAGACGAGCCCCGTGCTCATGGTCGCCGCCGGCATCGGCGTGACGCCCTTCGTGTCGCAGCTCACGCAACTGCGGCTGACGGGCCAGGAGCGCGACATCGTGCTCGTCTACGTCGCGTCCGAGGCGTCGGAGCTGGCATTCCGTGACGAGCTCACAGCTGCGGGGGTGCCGGTCATCGTCTTCACGCGCGACCAGCCCGCCGACCTGCCGCCGCACTGGCAGTGGGCGCGGGGCGTGCGGCTCGACGCCGACGGGCTGCTGCGCGTCGTCCCCGACATCGCCGCCCGCCACGCCTACATCTCGGGGCCGCCGCGGCTGATCGCCGAACTCGCGCCCGCGCTCGAGAAGGCGCGCTCGATCACGACGGACGCGTTCTCGGGGTACTGAGCGCGCTGCGGCGCCGTGGCCGCCGGCGGGCGTCGCCGGGCCGCGGGGCGCGCCGTGGCCGCGCCCGCGCCGCCGCGCCGCGCCGAGCGGGGTTGGGCCGTCGCATCCGTCCCTGTAGTCGTCATTCTCGGGACGTTCGTGACGACCCAACGGGCCCGTCCGCCCCGTGCCGTATCGCACGGGGTTGCGTCGTCGCATCCGCCCCTTGCGGTGTGGTTGCTGGGACGTTCGTGACGACCGAGCGGGGCCAGGCGTCCTGCCCGGAAGTTGGGTCGTCGCATCCGCCCCTGGCGGGGTGGTTTTCGGGACGTTCGTGACGACCCAACGGGCCCCGTTCGCCCCCCTATCGCACGGGGTTGCGTCGTCGCATCCGCCCCCTGCGGCGCCGCTCCCGGGACGTTGACGACCGAGCGGGGCCAGGTGCCGTGCCCAGAAGCTGGGTCGTCGCATCCGCCCCCTGCGGCGCCCCTCCCGGGACGTTCGTGACGACCGAGCGGGGCCAGGTGTCCTGCCCGGAAGTTGGGTCGTCGCATCCGTCCCTTGCGGGAGGGGTTCCGGGGCTTTCGTGACGACGGAGCGGGTTCAGGTGCCGTGCCGGGAGGTTGGGTCGTCGCATCCGGGTGTTGCGGGCGCAGATGCGGGGCTTTCGCGACCACTGGGCGGGGCGGCCGAGCCGGGCCCGGCCGCGCGGCGCGCGGGGTTGGGTCGTCGCATCCGTCCCGTGTCGACGCCGTTCGGGGGCGTTTGTGACGACCGAGCGGGCACCCGCGCCGCGCGCGGAGGTCGGGTCGTCGCATCCGTCCGCTTCCAGCGCGGCAACGGGGCATTCGCAACGACCGAACGCCGGCGACCGGAGCCCGAACGGGCGCACGCGGACGTCGCGGCAGCGGCACAATCGCGACGACCGAACCCAGTCGGCGCGGGCCGGCGCCGCGAAGCGAAGCGCGCGCCGGCCTCAGGATGCCTCGGGGCTCTCGGTCTCCTCGGTGGCGATGGGCAGGCGCATCTCGAACGTCGTGTCGCCGGGGCGGCTGTCTACGGTCAGCTCGCCGTGGTGCGCCTTGACGATGGCATCCGCGATCGACAGCCCGAGCCCCGTGCCGCCGGTCTGACGGGTACGGGAGCGGTCGGCGCGGGAGAACCGCTCGAACAGCTCGTCGACGATGCCGGGGTCCACGCCCGGCCCGTCGTCGTGCACGCGCAGCACCGCGCTGCCGTCCTCTCGCGCCACCGTGGTGGTCACGGTGGTGCCGGCGGGGGTGTGGATGCGGGCGTTGGCCAGCAGATTCGCCGCCACCTGGTGCAGCCGTGCGGCGTCCCCGGCGATCACGACGGGTTCCTCGCCCACGTCCAGGCGCCACAGGTGCTCCGGCCCCGCGACGCGGGCGTCGCCCACGGCCTCGATGGCCAGCTGCGACAGGTCCACCGAGCCGTACACCAGCTCCTGGCCCTCATCCAGTCGCGCCAGCAGCAGCAGGTCCTCCACGAGCGAGGTCATCCGCAGCGACTGGGCCTGGATCCGCTCCAGCGCCTGCTCGGTGTTGTCCGCCGTCTCCGGCGCGGTCGGGGCCACCCGCAGTGCCCGCAGCGACAGCTCGGAGTAGCCGCGGATGGATGCCAGGGGCGTGCGCAGCTCGTGACTCGCGTCGGCGACGAACGCCCGCATGCGCTCCTCGTTGCGCTGCCGCGCGGTGAGCGATTCGCCGACGTGATCCAGCAGCGTGTTCAGTGCCGCGCCCACGCGCCCGATCTCGGTGTCGGGGTCGGCCTCCGACTCGGGCACGCGTTCACCGATCGACACGTCGCCGTGGGCCATGGGGAGGGATGCCACCCGGGTGGCGGTGTCGGCGACGGCGCGCAGCGGCCGCAGCGACGAGCGGATGATCACGGCGATCGCGGCCGCCAGCAGCAGCAGACCGCCCGCCGTGACGAGGGTCACAGTCGTCAGGATGCGTGCGATCGTGGCGGAGACCTCGGTGGTGGGAAGCCCCAGCACGGCGAACACGCCCGAGGGCTCGGCGCGCACGAACACGCGGTACTCGCCCATCCCTGGCACCATGATGGTGCTGAACCCCTGGTAGTCGATCGCGTTGACGATCTTGACCAGCTCATCGGTGCCGAGCGAAACCACCCCGTGGTCGTCGTCGATGTACGCGCCGGTCGTCTCGCCGACCGTCCGCATCACCAGCAGCGTCCCCGCGCCCTGCCGGCTCGCCTCCAGCACGTCGGCCGCGGTCTGGTCGGGGTTCGTGCGGATCTCGGCGGTCGCCGCCTGCACCTGCGCGTCGAGGTTCTCCCGCAGGATCGTGCCGAGGATGGTCCCCGTCGCGAGGCCCACCGCGATGAGGATGAGCGACACCATCGACACGACGGCGACGATCAGCCGGGTCTGCAGACTCCACCGCCGGCGGCGCGGCGTCGGCTCGGTGGAGTCGTCGACGGCGCTCACTGCGGGGCTTTGATCATGTAGCCGACGCCGCGGACGGTGTGGATGAGGGGTTCGTGACCCTGGTCGATCTTCTTGCGCAGGTACGAGATGTACAGCTCCACGACGCTCGAGCGACCCCCGAAGTCGTAGTTCCAGACACGGTCGAGGATCTGCGCCTTCGACACGACCCGTCGCTGGTTGCGCATGAGATAGCGCAGCAGCTCGAACTCCGTCGCCGTCAGCTCGATCGCCCGGCCGCCGCGGTCGACCTCGTGCGAGTCCTCGTTGAGGGTGAGGTCACCCACCCGCAGGATGGGCTCGTTGCCGGCGATCGCGGCGGTGCCGGCGCGGCGCATCAGGCCGCGCAGCCGCGCGACGACCTCTTCCAGGCTGAAGGGCTTCGTCACATAGTCGTCGCCGCCCGCGGTGAGCCCCGCGACGCGGTCGCCGACGGCATCCTTGGCGGTCAGGAACAGCACCGGCACATCGTTGCCGGCGTGACGCAGGCGCTGCAGCACGGCCATGCCATCGAGGTCGGGCATCATGATGTCCAGGACCAGCGCGTCGGGTTCGAACTCGCGCGCGACCTGCAGGGCGTCGTATCCGGATGCCGCGGTGCGCACCTCCCAGCCCTCCATGCGCAGGGCCATCGACAGCAGGTCGGTGAGCATCTGCTCGTCGTCCACGACGAGCACCCGGACGGCAGAGCCGTCGGGGCGGCGGAGTGCGGGGTGGGTCGTGCTCTCGGTCATGACCCCCATTGTGACCCTCGCGGTATGAGATTCCTATGGAGCCGTCTATGCGCAGGCTGTGAGCCGGATGCCATCGGCCGGACGTCCGCCTGGGGCGGCTGCCCGGGCGCACCGTCGGAGGGAGGGGGTGCGCGTGTCGGAGGCCGGTCCTATCGTGTCGGCATGACGGTGACGAGCGAGCAGATCGACCTGCTGCGGGGAGCGCACACGGGACCGGTGACCGCTCCCGACGACGCCGCGTGGGAGGACGCGCGGCGCTACCACTCCGGCGTCGGCGCGCCCGATGTGGTCGTGCGTCCGGGCACCGTGGCCGACGTCCGGGCCGCGGTGGTCTGGGCTGCCGCACACGATGTTCCGGTCGTCGTCCGCGGCGGCGGGCACAGCGTGTGGAGCGCACCGCCGGGCGGTGTCGTGATCGATCTGGGGGGAGTGACCGAGGTGACCGTCGAGCCCGCCGCCGACGGTGCCGTCGTGCGGATCGGCGGGGGAGCGGTCTGGGGCGAGGTGGCCCGCGCACTCGCCGCACGCGGCGTGGGGATCAGCTCGGGCGACACCGCGTCGGTGGGTGTGGGCGGTCTCACCCTCGGGGGCGGCATCGGCTGGATGGTGCGGGCGTGGGGGCTCGCCGCCGACCAGCTCATCGGAGTGCAGGTCGTCACCGCCGCCGGCGACGTCGTCGAGGCGACCGACGACTCCCACCCCGACCTGCTCTGGGCGCTGCGCGGCGGCGGCGGCAACTTCGGGGTGATCACGCGCTTCGACTTCCGTGCCCACGCGCTCCCGGCCCTCGTGCGCGCCGGCTACGGCATCGATGCCGACCGCACCGCTGTGCTGCGGGCGTTGCGCGAGGTGCTCGCGCACGCCCCACGGGAACTGACGGTCACCTACAGCGACGTGCCGTCGATGGACCCGAGCGCCCCGGCCGGGGCGAGCCTGGAGGCGGTGTGGCTCGGCGACGATCCCGGGGAGCTCCGACGACTGCTCGCGCCGGTCGCCGCGATCGAGGGCGTCACCGAGCGGGTGCTCGGCCCTGCGGCCTACCCCGACATCCTGCTCGAGACCCCGCCCGCCGACCCCGACATGCCGATGCCGGGGTTCGTCGGCGGCAACGCGCTGCTGCCCGCCCTCACCGACGAGGCGATCGAACGTCTCACGGCGTTCCGCGCGTCCAGCGACGCGTCGGTGCTCCTGCTGCGATCGCTCGGCGGGGCGTACGGCGATGTGCCGGAGGATGCCACGGCCTGGGCCGCCCGCGACGCCACCTGGTTCGCCATGGCCGGCGGGTTCGACATCCCCGGCGTGGTCGACGACGCCGAACGGGCGCGGCTGGCCCGGGACTGGGAGGCGATCGAGGCGATCGGCATCGCGGTGTACGGGAACTTCACGATCGCCGCCGACGACCGTTACGTCACCCGGATGTACCCGCCCGCCACGCTCGCGCGCCTCAGAGAGGTGAAGCGGCAGTGGGACCCGGGCAATCTCTTCCGCCGCAACCACAACGTCCTGCCCGCCTGACGCCTGGAATCGCCGCGCCCGCCGCGCCCCGACCTTCCCGCGCCCGTCTGTGGCGCGCCTGCGACGGTGCCTCAGTGGCTCGCGGCGCGGCGCGGGCCACCCGCGCGGTGCGACGCGGCGGCGATCGCGGCGACGACCGCCGCACCCACAGCCGCGCCGAGGGTGTTGGCGACCAGATCGCGCACGTCCGGGTAGCGCTCGGGCAGCGCGAGCGCCTGCGTGAGTTCGATCGCGGCGCTGAACAGCAGCCCTGAGCCGGCGGCGAACCACCACCGGCGAATGCCCGCCCACAGCACCCACAGCACCCCGAGCGGTGCGAACAGCACCACATTGGCGACGAACTCCAGCACGGGATAGGTCAGCCACGCGGTCGGCGCCCAACCGTCGAACCACGACGCGAGGTCGCGCAGGCCACCGCCGGCTCCCTCGGGCTGCGGCCCGAGGGTGAGCGAGGCGACCCACGCCAGGTAGACGACCGAGGCCGCCGCAAGCGCCCAGCGCCCGCGGCGGCCCCGGATCGGCAGCCGTGCGTGTGTCAGTGGGTGTCCTCGGCCTCGATCTCGGTGCGGTCGCCCGACCACAGCGTGTGGAAGGTGCCCGGCTTGTCGATGCGCTTGTAGGTGTGTGCGCCGAAGAAGTCGCGCTGGCCCTGGATGAGTGCGGCGGGGAGGCGCTCGGCGCGCAGCCCGTCGTAGTACGCCAGCGACGACGAGAACGCCGGCGCGGGGATGCCCGAGGTCGCTGCCGTCGCGACGATGCGGCGCCACGCGTCCTGTGCGCGGCCGAGCGCGTCGACGAAGTAGGGCGCCGTCAGCAGCACCGGCAGGTCCGGGGTCGCGACGTAGGCGTCGGAGATGCGGTTGAGGAACTGGGCGCGGATGATGCACCCGCCGCGCCAGATCTTCGCGATCGCGCCCAGGTCGATCGCCCAGTCGTACTCGGCGGCGCCGGCGCGGATCTCGTCGAAGCCCTGGCTGTAGGCGACGATCTTCGAGGCGTAGAGCGCCAGGCGCACGTCCTCGATGAACGCGTCGGTGTCCTCGACACTGAGCTCTTCGGTGGCGCCCGGCAGGTCGTGCGACACGTCGCGCTGCTCGGGGTGGCTCGACAGCGACCGCGCGAACACGGCCTCCGCGATGCCTGACACCGGGGTGCCGAGGTTCAGCGCCGTCTGCACGGTCCAGGCGCCGGTGCCCTTGGCGCCGGCCTGGTCCAGGATGACGTCCACGAGCGGGCGGCCGGTCGTGGCATCCACCTGGCGCAGCACCTCGGCGGTGATCTCGATCAGGTACGACTCCAGCTCGCCGCGGTTCCATTCGGCGAACACGTCGGCGATCTCGGCCGGGGTCTTGCCGGTGCCGCGGCGGATGAGGTCGTAGGCCTCCGCGATCAGCTGCATGTCGGCGTACTCGATGCCGTTGTGCACCATCTTCACGAAGTGACCGGCGCCGTCGTGGCCGACGTGCGTGACGCACGGCTCGCCCTCGGCGACCGCGGCGATGGAGCGGAGGATCGGGCCGAGGGTCACCCACGACTCGTCGGAGCCGCCGGGCATGATCGACGGGCCGGTCAGCGCACCCTCCTCGCCGCCGGAGATGCCGGCGCCGACGAAGTTGATGCCGGTCTCGCGCACCGCCTTCTCGCGACGGATCGTGTCGGTGAACAGGGCATTGCCGCCGTCGACGATGATGTCGCCGGGCTCGAACACGGCCGTCAAGGAGTCGATGACGGCATCCGTGGGCGCGCCGGCCTTGACCATGATGATCGCCGTGCGCGGGCGCTGCAGCGAGGCGGCGAACTCGTCGTACGAGAACGCGGGCACGAAGCCGGCCTCGGGATGGGTGGCCACGAGCTCGTCGGTCTTGGAGCGCGAGCGGTTGAACACCGCGACGGTGTTGCCCTCGCGGGAAGCGAGGTTGCGGGCGAGGTTCGATCCCATGACGGCGAGTCCGACGACGCCGATGTTGGCGACCGGCTCGCGATCGGCATCGGGGCCGGTGGGGGTGGCCGCCGGGCGGGCGACGTCCTCGGCGCTGGGCGCGCCTTCGTGCACGTCGGCCGAGGCCGGACCCTGGTCCTTGTCGGTCGAGATGTCGTTCGCCGAACCGGCGGGGGCGTTCGAAGACACGCCTTCTCCTTGCTACGAGGTGGATGTGTGCACTGACCGGGCGTGCTTCGCCCGCTGCGCGACCGCCGGCGGGCGGATCAGGGCATGAGACCCAGAATAGTGGGCAGCCAGACCGAAAGCGCCGGAACGAACGTCACAACGAACAGGCCCGCGCACAGCGCCCAGAAGAAGGGCCAGATGCGCCCGATGACCGGCTCCAGCCGCACGCCGCCCACGCGGGCAGCGACGAACAGGTTGTTGCCGATCGGCGGGGAGATGTTGCCGAGGCACATGTTGAAGACCATCATCGCGCCGAAGTGGATCGGATCGACCCCGAGCGCGGTCACGACCGGCAGGAAGATCGGCGTGAAGATCAGGATGGCCGGGGTCGGGTCCATGACGGTCCCGGCCAGCAGCAGGATGATCATGATGATGATCAGGATGATCACGACGTTGTCGGTGAAGCCGAGCAGCCCTTCGGTGACCATCTGGGGGATCCGCGCGAATGCCAGGACGTAGCCGAGGATGCCGGAGACGCCGATCAGCAGCATCACGATGCCGGTGACCTTCGACGCTTCGAGGATGATGCCCGGGAGGGCCTTCATCGGCAGCGTCCGCTGGATGAGGCCCAGCACGAAGGAGTAGAGCACGGCGATGACGGCCGACTCGGTGGCGGTGAAGACGCCGACCAGGATGCCGCCGATCACGACGACGATCATGAGGAGCGCCGGCAGGGCCTTGAGGAAGACCAGGAGCGCCTGCGGGAAGGTCGGCCGCACCGCGACGGAGCGGAGCTCCGGGCGCTTGCGGGCGTACAGGGCCACAACGATGATGCAGATGATCGCCCACAGCAGGCCCGGTCCGACGCCGGCCATGAACAGCGCGGCGATCGAGGTGCCCGACACCAGCGAGTAGACGATGAACGTGTTGCTCGGCGGGATCAGCATGCCTGCGGGGGAGGCGGCCGCGTTGACGGCTGCCGAGAAGGCCGGGTCGTAGCCCTCCTTGCGCATGCGGGGCGAGAGCACGGTGCCGACGGCGGCGGCCGAAGCCACCGATGCGCCCGAGACCGCGCCGAACATGGCGTTGGCCACGACCGTGGTCTGCGCGAGCGAGGCCGGCAGCCGGCCGGCGATCACGAGGGCGAGATCGATGAGCCGCGAGGCGATGCCGCCGGTGTTCATCAAGCCGCCGGCGAGGACGAAGAACGGTATCGCCAGCAGGGCGAACGAGTTGCTGGCGGCGAAGATGCGCTGTGCCCCGGTGAGGGCGGCGCCATCCCAGGTGAGGAGGATCATGATGGCCAGCACGGACGGGAGCCCCATGGCGACGGCGACGGGAAGGCCCATCGCGATGCCGACCGCGATGCCACCGATCAAGACGACGACGGCGATGATGGTGATGGTGTCCATGGCCTAGATCGCCTCTGCGTTCTCGTCGAATTCGGGGACGGGCTTCTCAGCGCCGGCGAGGATCCCGATGATGTGGACCAGGGAGAAGAAGACGATCATGACGCCGGCGATCGGCAGCACCAGGTAGAGCTGGCCGACGGTGAACGGCAGCGTGGAGAGGTCCTGACCCCACGCGTTCTCGGCCACACGCGAGCCGCCGATGATGAAGACGAAGACGATGAAGAAGATGACGATCAGTTCGGTGACGAGGCCCATGATCTTCTGCCCGCCCAGCGGCAGCTTCTCGACCAGCATCGCCACGGCGATGTGCCCGCGCTCCGAGAAGACGTAGGCGCCGGCGAAGACCGCCAGGATGACGAAGGTGTAGTTCGCCGCCTCCTGAGTCCAGGGGGCGGAGTTGCCCAGCACCTGGCGGGTGAAGACCTGCCAGCTCACGATCGCCACGAGGGCGACGAAGGTGACGATGCACACCGCGGCGAGAGTCCGCTCCAGCAAGAGTCGGATGCGACCCAGCACCGTCACGAGTCCGGTCCAGCGGACGGGGCCGGTGGGGCCGGGGCGCCCGGCGTCGCCGGGCAGTTGGTCTCCCGGCGGGTTCGCGCCGGGATCCGGGGGGATCGTGTTCACGTTCGTCCTTCGCTGGCGCGCCGAGCGCGTTGCCATGGGTGCCGCACGCGTGCGGCGGGGAGAGGCGAGGATGCCGGGGATCACCGGCCGGCATCCTCGCCTCGTGGGGGATTACTCCGCGGTGGCCTTGATGGCGTCGAAGAGCGTCTGCTGGGAGTCGGTGGTGATGAACTCCTTCAGCAGCGGGGTGAGGGCGTCGAGGAAGGAGTCGCTGTCGACCTCTTCGAACGTCGCGCCACCGGCGGTCGCGTCGGCGATCGCCTTCTCGGTGTCCGCCATCCACAGCTCGGTGTGGTGCTCCCACGTGGCCGTCCAGGCCTCGTCGAACGCGGCACGGTCCTCCTCCGACATGCTGGCGAGGGTGTCGGTGTTGCTGATGAGGAAATCGGCGCCGATCAGGTGGCGCGTGTAGGAGTAGAACGGCGCGACCTCGTAGTGCTTCTGGGTCGAGTAGGAGATCTCGTTGTTCTCCGCACCGTCGATGACGCCGCTCTGCAGCGCGGTGTAGACCTCGCTGTACGCCATGGGCGTGGGGGAGGCGCCGAGGGCGTTGATCATCCCGATGAACACCGGGCTCTCCTGCACCCGGATCTTGCCGCCGGCAAGGTCCTCGGGGGTCTGGGCGATGCCGTCCTTGGTGTAGACGCTGCGCGCGCCCTGGGTGAGGCCGCCGACGACGGTGATGCTGTTGGAGTCCTCGAGCGAGGCGTACACATCGCCGACCACAGCCGGGTCGCTCAGCACCGACATCTGGTGCTCGATCGAGTCGAACACGGTCGGAAGGCTGAAGATCACGAAATCGTCGTTGAGGTTCTCGAGCTGGGGGGCCGAGACGATGGCGAGGTCGATGACGCCGTCGCCCACGGACTGCAGGTACTCGGCCTGGTCGCCCAGCTGTGAGTCGGGGAAGACTTCGATGTTCCACCGGCCGTCGGTGGCTTCGGTGAGGCGCTCACCGAACGCCTCGAGCGCGATGAACGAGGGGTGGGTCTGCGTCTGGTTGAGCGCGAGCTTCATCGTCGTGGGGGCGACGTCGCCGCCATCGCTGCCGGCATCCGCCCCTCCTGCCGTGCCGCCGCTGCACGCGGCGAGGGTGACGGCGGCGAGCGCGGTGGTCATGACGAATGCGAGTCGGGATGTCTTTCGCATTTCTCTCTCCTTCGAGTGGGTACAAGTCGGTGACGGGCCCCGACGCGGGGGCGGCCGAGGTCGACGGGCGACGTACGGACGGCCTTCTGCTCCGGTGCTGTCTTCCGCGGTGCGAGGGTCCTCTGCGGATCCGCAGTGCTGTGACTTCGGGTCCCGCTCTACATTCACGCAATTCGGCCCGTCGGATGGCAACCCGTTGCCATCGGTTGTCGCGGAGGCGCTCACGGCCGAGTCGGTGTGGGGTGCGGGTGCGTCATCCGGCGGCGTCGAGTTCTGCGGTGCGCGCGGGCTGCCCGCCGTTGGCCCAGTGGTTGAGCGGGTTCGCGGTCCCGGTGGACGAGCGGATGACGAGACGGGCGGGCAGGAGCGCCGTCTTCAACGGGCCCCGTCGGGCAGGGGAGCGCTCTGCCGGGCCGCGCAGCTCGTTGAGCAGCGTCTGCACCGCGACGGCACCGAGCTGACGCAGGGGAGCGGCGACGGTCGTCAGCTGAGGGGTGCAGAAATCGGCGCCGAAGATGTTGTCGAAGCCGACGACGGACACGTCCTCCGGAACGCGGATGCCGAGGGTGACGAGCCCCCGCATCAGCCCGATCGCCATGAGGTCGTTGTACGCCAACACCGCGGTGCTGGGGGCGTTGGCCAGTGCTCCGGCCGCCGACAGGCCTCCGGCCTGCGTCGGGGCGAACGGTCCCAGTCGTCTCACGCGCAGGCCGAGCTCGTGCGCGGCTTCGCGCAGGGCCTGCCATCGCACGCCGTTCGCCCAGGACGCGTCGGGTCCGGCGAGGTAGGTGATCGTGGTGTGTCCGAGTTCGGCGAGGTGCTCCACCGCACGCCGGGTTCCGCGCGAATTGTCGGTGGCCACGCTCGCGATGTCGCTCATGGAGCGGTTGAGGACCACGGTGGGGCGCTGTTTCGCCGCGACGCGGATGGAGGAGTCCGACATGCGCGAGGTGGCCAGGACGACGCCTTCGACCATCGGGATCGTCCGGTCCAGCGCCTGGCGCTCGGCGTCCACTGACTCCTGCACGTCGGCGACCAGGAGGGTGTATCCGGCCTCGGTCGCGACCTCCTCCGCGCCGCGCAGGATCTCGAAGAAGAAGGGATTCGTGACATCGGCGACGATGATCGCGAGCAGTGACGTGCGCCCCGTCGGCAGCGCCCGCGCGAGCGGATTGGTGCGGTAGCCCATCTCGGCGGCGGCCTGGCGGATGCGCTCCGCCGTCTCGGCGTTGACGCGCCCCGGGCGCGAGAAGGCGCGGGACACCGTGGAGGGGGCGACGCCGCACGCTGCGGCGACGTCGTAGATGGTCGGCCGGGCTTCGCCGAATTTCGCGGATTTCGGGCGCTCGGTCATGTCGCGATGGTAGGCGACGGACGAGTGACGCGGCAATCGGATGCCATCGCCGGGCGGGGGAAGCGCTCGGCCAGGATAGGCAATATTCGGCAACCGGTGGGGTTCGCCGGGGCGAGGCGGCAGTGTGGTCACTGACTGACAAGCGGGGGTGGGTCGTTCATGGAACCAGACGAGATGGTCATCGAGGCCGAGATGGCCGAGGCGGAACTCGGCCGGCTCGGCCTGTCCGACGTGCGTGTGCACCACCGCGCCGGGGTGGCGTGGCTCACGGCGCCGGCAAGTGATGTCGCGGCGATCGCGTGCGACCCCCTGCGCGGCGAGGTGGTTCGTGCCGTGCGCGCGGCGGGATTCGCCGGCGTGGGCGTCGACCTCGACGCGCACTGAGCAGGCCTCCGGTACCGCGCGGGATCGCTTCCACGGCCACATATGGCAACCGGTTGACGCCCCTCGGGGCCGCTTCCATCATGGAACGATGCCAACGACGCTCCAACTCGACCCCGACCGGCTCCTCCCCGCAGATCCGGCCACGCGCTCCCTCGCGCGGGACCTCTACGAGTCGGTCGCGGCATTGCCGATCATCTCCCCGCACGGGCACGTCGACCCCGCGCTGCTGCTCGGTGACGAGGCTTTCCCCGACCCGGCGGAGCTGTTCATCACCCGCGATCACTACGTCACGCGGCTGCTCCACGCCGCGGGCGTCGATCTCGCCGCGCTCGGAGCGGGACGCGCAGCGGCTGCGGACCCGCGCACGGTGTGGCGCCTGTTCTGTGAGCACTGGCACCTGTTCGCCGGCACGGCGTCGGGCTACTGGCTCACACACGCCTTCGTCACCCTGTTCGACATAGACCTGGAGCCGTCGGCAGAGACGGCCGACCTCATCTACGACTCGATCGCCGCACGGCTCGGGCGCCCGGGCTACCGCCCCCGCGCGCTGTTCGATCGATTCGGCATCGAGGTGCTCGCGACGACCGATGACCCGCTCGACGACCTCGCCGGCCATGCCGCATTGGCCGCCGACCCGTCGTTCCGCGGCCGGGTGCTCCCGACCTTCCGCCCCGACCCCTACCTCGACCCCGAAGCGCCCGACTTCGTGGCGCGCGTCGAGAAGCTGACGGCCACGCAGGCAGCCGCGGCCGACGACTTCGCCGGGTATCTCGAGGCGCTCGAGGCGCGTCGTGCGCATTTCATCGCCCACGGGGCGGTATCGGCCGACCACGGGGTGCGCGAGCCGTACACGGTGGACCTCACCGATGGAGAGGCCGCGGCACTGTACGCCCGCGCCGTCTCCGGCGACCTGGATGCCGCGGGCGCACGGGCCTTCCGCGGCAACATGCTGCTGCGCATGGCAGGGATGAGCGCGCGAGACGGGCTCGTGATGACGATCCACCCCGGCGTGTACCGCAACCACTCCAGCGCGACATTCGGGCGGCTGGGCGCCGACACCGGGCACGACATCCCCCTGACGACCACCTACACCGAGAACCTGCGTCCGCTGCTGGAACGCCACGGCCTGGCATCCGGGTTGCAGATCGTGCTGTTCACGGTCGACGAGACGGTTTACTCACGAGAGATCGCCCCTCTCGCGGGCTTCTACCCGAGCATCTTCATCGGCGCGCCGTGGTGGTTCCTCGACGCCCCGGATGCCGTGCTGCGCTTCCGCGCGGCCGTCACCGAGACGGCGGGCTTCTACCGCGGGTCCGGGTTCATCGACGACACCCGGGCATTCCTGTCCATTCCGGCCCGCCACGACATGGCGCGCCGGCTGGACTCGGCGTTCCTGGCGAGGCTCGTCCGCGAGGGTCGCCTCCCGCGTGCGCGCGCGGAGCAGATCGCGGTGGACCTCGTCGACAGCGTGCCGCGCAAGGCGTTCAAGCTGTGAGCGTCGCCGCCGGCGACCGCGGCCTGCTCGTGCGCGCGGCCGCAGCCGCGCGCACAGGCCGTTCGTTCGATCCCGCGCCGGTGCGCATGGCGCACCTGGGGCTGGGTGCCTTCCATCGCGCCCACCAAGCCTGGTACACCGACGCGTCGGATGATCGCAACGAGTGGGGGATCCGCGCCTTCACAGGTCGCAGCCCCCGGGCGGCGGAGGAGCTGTCTGCGCAGGACGGGCTGTTCTCACTCATCGAACGCTCCGTCGACGGCGATGCCGTGATCCTCGTCGACTCGATCGTCGACGCGGTCGACGGCGCGCGGGTCGACCGGCTTGTGGAGACGGTCGCCGCCCCGACGACGGCGATCGTGACGCTCACCATCACCGAGGCCGGTTACGCGCTGGATGCGCAGCGTCGGCCTGACGTCTCCCAGACGTCCGTCGCTGCCGACCTCGCGTGGCTGCGGGCGAACCTCCCGGCATCCCGCCTCGATCTGTCGGCACCGCCGCGCACGGCTCCAGCCAGACTTCTCGCCGCTTTGGAAGCGCGCCGTCGTGCCGGGTCGGGCCCGATCGCCGTGGTCTCCTGCGACAATCTGCCCGCCAACGGCGAGGTCGCCCGCAGCGGGGTGGTCGCGCTCGCCGAGCTGGCCGGAACCGACGAGACGCTGGCGTACCTCCACGACCACGTCTCATTCGTCACATCGTCGATCGACCGCATCACGCCGAAGACGACGGATGCGGACCTCGACGCGGTGCGGGCGCTGACCGGGTGGGTCGATCGCGCGGCGGTGGTCACCGAGCCTTTCCACGACTGGGTGCTCAGCGGGGAGTTCCCCGCCGGCAGGCCCGCATGGGAGCGTGCCGGGGCGCGCCTGGTCGACGACATCGAACCGTTCGAGCGGCGCAAGCTGTGGCTGCTCAACGGTGCGCACTCGCTGCTGGCCTACGCCGGTGCCGCGCGCGGTCACGAGACGGTCGCCGCGGCGATCGCCGATCCCACGGTGCGGTCGTGGGTCGAGCAGCTGTGGTCGGAGGCGGTGCATCACCTGCCGGGGGAGCACCTCGCACTCGACGCCTACCGCGCGGCTCTGCTGGAGAGGTTCGACAACGGCCGCATCCAGCACCTCCTCGCGCAGATCGGGCAGGACGGCACCACCAAACTCCGGGTGCGCATCGCGCCGATCATCCTCGCCGAACGCGCCGCCGGCCGTGATGCGGATGCCGGCACGCGGGCGCTGGGGGCCTGGGTGGCCCTCGCCCTGGCCGGCCGACTGCCGGCGGATCGCATCGGCTCGGCGCTGCCGCAGGCGGCGGGACAGGGGGGCGAGCGGAGTGTGATCGCGCTGCTCGAGCTCATCGATCCGCAGCTCGTCGCGGACCCCGCCGTGGTGCTCGCGGTGAGCCGCGCTGCTGCGGAGTTCTCGACGCGCTGACCGCCCTGCGGCCCCGCCGCACCGCTCGAGCGCCAACAAATGGCAACCGATTGCCTCACCGATCGGGCGCGTGCTCTACTGAAACCGACTCGCCGACGGCGCACACCAACGGAGGAACCCCATGCGGATCGACAAAGCCGAAGTCATCGTCACCAGCCCCGGTCGCAACTTCGTCACCCTGCGGCTCACGACCGACGACGGCCTCGTCGGCATCGGTGACGCGACACTCAACGGCCGCGAACTGGCGGTCGTGGCCTATCTGAAGGAGCACGTGGTCCCGCTCCTCATCGGAAGCGACGCGAGCCGCATCGAGGACACGTGGCAGTTCCTGTACCGGAGCGCCTACTGGCGGCGGGGACCGGTGACCATGGCGGCGATCGCCTCCGTCGACATGGCGCTGTGGGACATCAAGGGCAAGGCGGCCGGAATGCCGGTGTACCAGCTGCTGGGCGGTGCCAGCCGCGCAGGCCTCATGGCCTACGGGCACGCGTCGGGCAAGACCAACAGCGAACTGTTCGACTCGATCCGCGCACACCTGGAGCAGGGCTACCGCTCGATCCGCGTGCAGACCGGCGTGCCCGGGCTGAAGGCCATCTACGGCATCGCCTCGCAGGCCGAAGGCATGGCCGACGCCGAGATGCGCTACGACCACGAGCCGGCCCGACGCGGTGCCAAGCCCACCGAGGAGGACTGGGACACCCGCGCCTACCTCACGCACCTCCCTGGCGTCTTCGAAGCGGTGCGCAACGAGTTCGGACCCGACCTTCCGCTGCTGCACGACGGACATCACCGCATGACGCCCATCCAGGCGGCCAAGCTCGGCAAGAGCCTCGAGCCCTACGACCTGTTCTGGCTCGAGGACTGCACGCCGGCCGAGAACCAGGAGGCCCTGCGGCTGGTCCGCCAGCACACCACGACGCCGCTGGCGATCGGTGAGATCTTCAACACCGCGTGGGACTTCAAGGACCTGATCCGCGACCAGCTCATCGACTACGTGCGCGGCGCGGTCACCCACATGGGCGGCATCTCGGCCCTGAAGAAGACCCTCGACTACGCAGCGATGTACCAGATCAAGTCGGGCATGCACGGTCCGACCGACATCTCGCCGGTCGGCATGGCGGCGGCGATGCACCTGGGGCTGTCGATCCACAACTTCGGCATCCAGGAGTACATGCAGCACTCCGCCAAGACGGACTCGGTCTTCCAGCAGAGCTTCACCTGGAGCGACGGCTACCTGCACCCCGGCGACGAGCCCGGATTGGGTGTTTCGCTCGATGTGGACGAGGCTGGCAAGTACCCGTACGAGCAGGCGTACCTGCCGTACAACCGACTCTCCGACGGAACGGTGCACGACTGGTGATGACAAGAGCGCCCCTGGTGTGCGTGATGGGTGTGTCGGCGGCGGGCAAGTCCACCGTCGGCACCGCCCTCGCGCTCACCCTCGGCGTGCCGTTCGTCGACGCCGACGACCTGCACTCCGACGCCAACCGGGCGAAGATGGCCGCCGGCATCCCGCTGACCGATGACGACAGGTGGCCATGGCTGGATGCCGTCGGCGCACGGTTGCGCGACGAGCGTGACAGTGGTCTCGTGGTGGCGTGCAGCGCGTTGCGGCGCGCGTACCGCGACCGCATCCGTGAGGCGGCGCCCGGTGTGGTGTTCGTGCACCTGACCGGCACGCCCGAGCTGCTGGCCGCGCGGGCTGGAGCGCGCACCGATCACTTCATGCCGCCCGCGCTGCTGGTGTCGCAGCTGGCGACCCTCGAGCCGCTCGAAGACGACGAGGCGGGCCTCGTCGCGGACGTCGCAGCCGCGGTCGGAGCGCTCGTGGCCGCGGTGGCGGAGAGTCTGCGTCAGCCCTTGCGGTAGGCCTGGCGCCCCATCGAGAACAGCGCGCCGACGGCGGCGACGGTCGTGCCGAGCGCCATCAGCCCGACGAGCCACAGCAGAGCGTGCGAGATGAAGCCGTATTCCATGTGGTCCTCCGTCGGCGTGGGGGTGAGTGATCATCGTACCGGCGCCGCTGGTAGACTCGACACCGAACTTCGGCGAGGGATGCCGCGCAACGCGCGTGTGCCTCCGTGATCGACGCGGTGATGCAGGCCTTGCGGCTTTCCTCACGCGCATGCGTTCGAGTCGAACCACAGACCCAGATCTGGGCTGAACCAGCCCGCAAGGAGAAAACCATGTCGACTGAGACCGACACCAAGGTCGTTGCCACCAAGCGCGAGAACTTCGGCAAGGGCTTCGCCCGTCGCCTGCGCGCGTCCGGCCAGATCCCCGCCGTCATCTACGGCCACGGCACCGAGCCCGTGCACGTGGCGCTGCCCGGCCACCAGATGGCGCTGCTGATCCGTCGCGCCAACACCGTGCTCGAGCTCGACGTCGACGGCACGCAGCAGCTGACGCTGGTCAAGGACGTCCAGAAGGACCCCGTGCACCAGATCATCGAGCACATCGACCTGCTCGTGGTGAAGAAGGGCGAGAAGATCGAGGTCGACGTGCCCGTCACCCTGCACGGCGAGCCCTTCGCCGGCACGATCGCGAACCTCGACGCCGTCAGCATCCTGCTGCAGGTCGAGGCCACGCACATCCCGCAGCACATCGAGGTCGATGTCGAGGGCCTCGAAGAGGGCACCCACATCACCGCCGGTGACCTGAAGCTGCCCAAGGGCGCCACGCTGGTCGCCGACCCCGAGACGCTGATCGTCGCCATCTCGGTGCCCGCGTCCACCCTCGCCGCCAGCGAGGAGATCGAGGCTGCCGACGAGGCCGTCGCCGAGGAGCAGTCCGAGGCGCAGGCCGAGTAAGACTCTCCACACGACGAGGGGGCGCGGATTCCGCGCCCCCTCGTCGCATGTCCGCAGCGCTCAGGCAGGATGGAAGACATGGCACAGACCTGGTTGGTGGTCGGGCTCGGCAACCCGGGTCCGCGCTACGAGATGACGCGGCACAACATCGGTCAGCTCGTCGTGGACGAGCTCGCCGCGCGCCGGTCGGAGACGTTCCGCTCGCACAAGGCGAACGCCCGCGCGGCCGAGACGTGGCTGCGTCCGGGGGCGGACAAGCTCATCCTGGCCAAGCCCAACAGCTTCATGAACGTCTCGGGCGGGCCCGTCGCCGCGCTCGCGTCGTTCTACGGCGTGCCGGCCGAGCGGGTGGTCGTCGTGCACGATGAGCTCGACATCCCGTTCGACACGATCAAGTTGAAGGTCGGCGGAGGCCACGGCGGTCACAACGGCGTCCGCGACGTCGCCAAGGCGCTCGGCACGGCGGACTTCCCCCGTGTGCGGGTCGGCATCGGCCGGCCGCCCGGGCGTCAGGATGCCGCCGACTGGGTGCTCGACCCCTTCGGGCCCACCGAGCGCAAGACGCTGCCGATCCTCGTGGGCGATGCCGCCGACGCCGTCGAGCAGCTCATCGACGAGGGTCTCGTCGCCGCGCAGCAGCGCCACCACGCCCCCCGCGCCTGACCCGCGCTGCCTGCCCGCGAGTGAGCATTCGTGCCCGCGAGTGAGTACTCGGGGTCAGGCGGCGGCGATGGCCAGGGACGTCAGCACCGCTACGGCGAAGACGGCGGGCCCGAGCGCGGCGATGATGGCGGCGGCGATGCCGGCACCCCGGCCGCGGCGTTGCACGATCGCGACGATCGCCTGCGCCAGCGCCCACACTCCGAGCACGGTCCCGACCCAGAAGGTCACCTCGCCCACCAGTACGGCGCCGCGCACCGGCGCGAGGCTCGCCCAGGGGATGCCACCGGCCGATGCGCCGGCCGCGACCGCCGCCCCCGTCACCTCACCGATCTGCAGGGCCGCGACGGCGGCGATGATCGGTGCCAGGACGGTGGCCGTCAGCGCCAGGGCGAGGGCGACGATCCCGAGCACGGCGGAGCGTGCCGGCATCGGCCCGCTCGACATCGGCGGCGGCACGGGGCCCTGGTACGGGGCGGCGAACATCCCGCCGGGCACCGCGTACGGCGGGGGTGCGGCGGGGCGCGTCTGCGGGTAGGTGGGGAACGGCGCGGGGGCGGGGGGCTGCTGGTCGCTCACCGCCCCATCCTAGGGAGCCGCCGTGTCGGTGCCCGCACGTAGACTTCAAGGGTGACAGTTCCCGGGATCGTGCGCGCCCTGATGCAGGCAGACTCCTTCCGGGAGGCGGTGGAATCGGCATCGGTCGACACCGACTTCTCGATCGTGGAAGGGCTCGGCGCCCCCCTGCTCGCGGCGCTGGTCGAACGCCGTCGCGAGGCGGGCAAACCCGCCGCGCTGCTGGCGATCGCCCCCACCGGACGTCGCGCCGAATCCCTCGGGACGGCGCTCGGCGAGCTGCTGCCCGGCGCCCTGGTGCACCACTTCCCGGCGTGGGAGACCCTGCCCCACGAGCGGCTGAGCCCCAGCACCGAAACCGTCGGCCAGCGTCTCGCGGTGCTGCGCGCCGTCGCCGCGTGGGACGGCACCGTGCCGCTCATCGTCACCGCCTCCGTCCGCAGCGCCGTGCAGCCCATCGCCGGGGGCCTCGCCGACGTCGAGCCGGTGCACCTGGTCAAGGGCGGCCGCGGCCACGACCTCGACGCCGTCTCGCGGCGTCTCGTGGAGCTGGCCTACCATCGCGTCGACATGGTCTCCCGCCGCGGCGAGTTCGCGGTGCGCGGTGGCATCCTCGACGTCTTCCCGCCGGTGGCCTACCACCCGTACCGCGTGGAGTTCTTCGGCGACGAAGTCGACGAGATCCGCGCGTTCTCGGTCGCCGACCAGCGCTCGCTCCCCGGCGAGGTGCGGGAGGTCACCCTCATCCCCGGCCGCGAACTGCTGCTGACGGATGCCGTGCGCGAGCGTGCGCGCGGGCTCACCGGTCAGTTCCCGGGCCTTGCCGGCATGCTGGAGAAGATGGCCGAGGGCATCCCCGCCGAGGGGATGGAGTCGCTGCTTCCCGCCCTCGTCGACGACATCGTCACGCTCGTGGACTATCTGCCGGAGGGCACCGCCGCCGCCCTGGTCGACCCGGAGCGCGCGGTCACCCGCGCGATGACCCTCGGCGACACCAACCGCGAGTTCCTCGAAGCCGCATGGAGTGCCGCCACCGCCGGCGCCGACAGCCCGGTCGACCTCGGCGCGGGCGACTTCCTGACCCTTCGCCAGTTGCAGGACGTCACGCGTGAGCGTCGTGGGGTGTGGTGGGAGCTCAGCGCCTTCGACTCCGGGGCAGCGGATGCCGCGGCCGAAGGCCTCGTCGACATCGACGTGGCGCTGGAGCAGGCCGCGGTCGTTCGGGTCGCGGCCCGGTCGGTGCCCTCCTTCCACGGCAACGTCGACGGCGCGACGGCCCACATCGGGGAGCTTCTCGCCGATGGCTGGCGGGTCGTCGTGGCCGCCTCCGGGGTCGGGCTCGTCGAGCGCGCCCGCGATGTGCTCGCCGAGCGCGGCATGGCCGCCCGGGAGGTGGCGGACGTGCACGCCATCCCGGAGCCCGGGCTGGCGCTCACGGTCGTCTCGCGGCTGGAGAGCGGCTTCGAGATCCCCGACGCGAAGCTCGCGGTCCTCACCGAGTCGGAGTTCTACGGTCGTACGATCGGCAGCGACGGCCGGGTCGTGAAGAAGCTCGCCTCCCGTCGGCGCAACGTCGTCGACCCGCTGCAGCTGAAGGCCGGCGACTACGTCGTGCACGCCACCCACGGCATCGGCAAGTTCGTCGAACTGGTGCAGCGTGAGGTCTCCAGCGGCGGGCGCAACGCGGTGAAGACCCAGCGCGAGTACCTCGTGCTGGAGTACGCCCCGTCCAAGCGCGGGTTCCCCGGCGACAAACTGTTCGTCCCCACCGATCAGCTCGACCTGTTGTCGAAGTACGTCGGCGGCGAGGCGCCCGCGCTGTCGAAGATGGGCGGCAGCGACTGGTCGCAGGCCAAGAGCAAGGCCCGCAAGGCCGTGCGCGACATCGCGATCGACCTCGTGAAGCTGTACTCCGCTCGCATGGCTGCAAAGGGCCACGCGTTCGGTCCCGACACCCCGTGGCAGCGGGAGCTCGAGGAGGCGTTCCCGTTCGCGGAGACCCCCGACCAGCTGCAGACGATCGACGAGATCAAAGCCGACATGGAGAAGCCGATCCCGATGGACCGGCTGCTGTCGGGAGACGTCGGGTTCGGCAAGACCGAGGTCGCGGTGCGCGCGGCGTTCAAGGCCATTCAGGATGGCAAGCAGGTCGCGATGCTGGTGCCGACGACCCTGCTGGTCAAGCAGCACATCGAGACGTTCACCGAGCGCTTCGCCGGCTTCCCGGTGAAGGTGAAGGCGCTGTCGCGCTTCCAGACCGACAAGGAGGCGCGCGACGTCGTCGCCGGTCTCCTGGACGGCACCGTCGACATGGTGATCGGCACGCACCGCATCCTCACCGAGGGCGTCATCTTCAAGGACCTGGGCCTGCTGATCATCGACGAGGAGCAGCGGTTCGGTGTCGAGCACAAGGACAAGCTGAAGAAGCTCAAGACCAACGTCGATCTGCTCGCGATGAGCGCGACGCCCATTCCGCGCACACTCGAGATGGCGGTCACCGGCATCCGCGAGATGTCGACTCTGCAGACCCCGCCGGAGGACCGGCACCCGATCCTCACCTACGTGGGCGCGCGCAGTGACAAGCAGATCGCCGCCGCGATCCGCCGCGAGCTGCTGCGCGAGGGCCAGGTCTTCTACGTGCACAACCGGGTGTCGTCGATCCAGCGGGTCGCCGCGCACCTGGCGGAGATCGTGCCCGAGGCGCGCGTCGCGGTCGCCCACGGTCAGATGGGCGAGCACGCCCTGGAGCAGGTCGTCGACGACTTCTGGGAGCGGCGGGCCGACGTGCTCGTGTGCACCACGATCATCGAGACGGGCCTGGACATCTCCAACGCCAACACGATCATCATCGACCGCGCCGACAAGTACGGCCTCAGCCAGCTGCATCAGCTGCGCGGTCGCGTGGGGCGCGGGCGCGAGCGGGCGTACGCCTACTTCCTCTACGACGACATGAAGCCGCTGAGCGAGACCGCCGCCGACCGGCTCGAGACGATCGCGGTGAACAACGACCTCGGCTCGGGCATGCAGGTGGCGCTGAAGGACCTCGAGCTGCGCGGCGCGGGCAACCTGCTCGGCGCCGAGCAGGCCGGCCACATCGCCGGGGTCGGGTTCGACCTGTACCTGCGCATGATCGGCGAGGCGGTGTCGGCCTTCCGCGGCGACGACGTGGAGACCACGGCCGAGCTGCGACTCGAGCTGCCCGTGCAGGCGCGCATCCCGGAGTCCTACATCGACAGCGAGCGTCTGCGCCTGGAGGCCTACCAGAAGCTCTCTGCCGCGGCATCCGCCACGGCCAAGGACGACGCGATCGACCTCGTGATCGAAGAGCTCACCGACCGCTACGGCGAGCTGCCGCCCGAGACCGAGGGACTGTTCGCGGTGGCCCGGCTGCGGCGCCGCGCCGCGCAATCGGGACTCACCGACGTCGTGGCGATGGGCCCGAACCTGCGGGTCGCCCCGGCGCACCTGCCCGATTCGCTGCGCGTGCGGCTGCAGCGGCTGTACCCCAAGGGCAAGCTGCTGGCGGGCGGGGATGCCATGGTCGTCCCCATGCCCACCGCGGGCGGCGAGCCGCTCGCCGACGCCGACCTCGTCGCGTGGGTGGGGGAGCTGCTGAACCAGTTCTTCCCGCTGCCGGCGCCGGCGGACCGCGAGCCGCAGTCGGCCTGAGCGGGCACCCCCTCGCGCTCGCCGCCGTCGCGTCGTACCGTGGCGGCAGGAGGTGGCCGACGATGAAAGCCGCAGTGGGGGACCGCATCCGCATCCACGGTCGAACGGTCGGCGCTCCCGAGCGCCTCGGCGTCGTCACGGAGGTGACCGGCAGCGACGCGTCGCCGCTGCTGACGGTCGCGTTCGACGACGGGCACGAGGGGATCCTCGCGCCGGGCGCGGACTGCGAGATCACACACGTCGACTGACGGATGCCGCTGCCCGCGGCATCCGCGGCATCCTTCTGTTCGGTCGTCGCATTCCGCCCCGCCGATGCGCGTTAGCGGGACGGTTGCGCCGACCGAGCGCGGGGTCGCGATGCTGGGTCGTCGCGAATGCCCCCGTTCGGGCAGGGGCCAGGGGCGTATGCGACGACCGAAGCAAAGCGACGGGTGCCGCGCGCGACGGATGCCGCGCGGGCGGCATCCCCCGGTTCGGTCGTCGCATTCCGCCCCGCCGATGCTCGTCTTCGGGGACGCTTGCGCCGACCGAGCGCGGGGTCGCGATGCTGGGTCGTCGCGAATGCCCCCGTTCGGGCAGGATCCAGGGCCGTATGCGACGACCGAAGCAACGCGACGGGTGCCGCGCGCGACGGATGCCGCGCGGGCGACATCCCCCGGTTCGGTCGTCGCATTCCGCCCCGCCGATGCGCGTTTGCGGGACGCTTGCGCCGACCGAGCGCGGGGTCGCGATGTTGGGTCGTCGCGAATGCCCCCGTTCGGGCAGGATCCAGGGGCGTATGCGACGACCGAAGCAACGCGACGGGTGCCGCGCGCGACGGGTGCCGCGCGCGACGGGCGCCGCGCGCGACGGCGCCCGCGGTGGTGAGGGTTAGATCACGCCCTGCGCGAGCATCGCGTGGGCCACGCGCTCGAAGCCGGCCGAGTTCGCGCCGACGACGTAGTCGCCCTCGTGTCCGTACCGCTTCGCGGCCTCGAACGCGGAGTCGTGCACGCCCTTCATGATCGCGTGGAGCTTGCGCTCGCTGTCGGCGAAGCTCCAGCGCTGGCGGGAGGCGTTCTGGCTCATCTCCAGCGCCGACGTCGCGACGCCACCGGCGTTGGCCGCCTTGCCAGGCCCGAAGAGCACACCGGCGTTCTGGAACGCGGCCACGGCGCCCGGTGTGGAGGGCATGTTGGCGCCTTCCGCGACGGCACGCACGCCGCCGCCGATGAGGGCGTGGGCGTCGGCCTCGTCGAGCTCGTTCTGCGTCGCCGAGGGGATCGCGATGTCGACGGGAACCTCCCACGGCCGCCGTCCGGCGACGAACCGGGCGTTCGGGCGCCCGGCGGTGTAGGCGTGGATGCGCTCGCGGTCGATCTCCTTCACCTGGCGGAGAAGGCCGAGGTCGATGCCGGCGTCGTCGACGATGTAGCCCGACGAGTCGGACGCGGTGACGGGCGTCGCGCCCAGCTGGTAGGCCTTGTCGATCGCGTAGATGGCGACGTTGCCGGAGCCGGAGACGGCGACGCGCTTGCCTTCGAGCGAGTCTCCCTTCACGCCCAGCATCTCCTGCGCGAAGAACACCGCGCCGTAGCCGGTCGCCTCGGTGCGCACCTCGGCGCCGCCCCACTGCACGCCCTTGCCGGTGAACATGCCCGACTCGTGGCGGTTGGTGATCTTGCGGTACTGGCCGAACAGGTAGCCGATCTCGCGCGCGCCCACGCCGATGTCCCCGGCGGGGACGTCGGTGTGCTCGCCGAGGTGGCGGTACAGCTCGCTCATGAACGACTGGCAGAACCGCATGATCTCGGCATCCGACCGGCCGTGCGGGTCGAAGTCGCTGCCGCCCTTGGCGCCGCCGATGCCCTGACCGGTGAGGGCGTTCTTGAACACCTGCTCGAAGCCGAGGAACTTGATGATCGAGAGGTTCACCGACGGGTGGAACCGCAGCCCGCCCTTGTAGGGGCCGAGCACGGAGGAGAACTGCACGCGGAAGCCGCGGTTGACCTGCAGGCGACCGGCGTCGTCGACCCACGGCACGCGGAACATGATCTGTCGCTCGGGTTCGACGATGCGCTCCAGGATGCCGCCGTCGACGAACTGGGGGTGCTTGTCGAGCACGGGAGCGATGGAGTGGAGCACCTCGTGCACGGCCTGCTGGAATTCAGGTTCGTGGGGATTGCGCGTGACGACGGTGTCGAACACGTCGCGGACGGAGGCAGGAAGGGCGGCGAGGGTTTCGAGCACGGAGGAACTTTCTGGCGAACGAGGGGAGGCTGGCCGTTTCGGGACGACCCGCTCCACCCTATCCGCGGTTCCTGTCCGCTCGACGCGTATGACGCCCGCCCCCTACGCTGGCGATGGGCGCGCACCGGGCGACGCCGACGGGAGGCGACCGTGCGATTCGAGCATCTCGGGGCCCAGCCCCGCATCCATCCCGACGCCGTGATCGCACCCACCGCGGTCATCAGCGGGGACGTGCGGATCGGCGCGGACTGCCAGATCCTCCACGGGGCGGTGCTCACCTCCGAGGGCGGGCCGCTGATCCTCGGAGAGCACGTCATCGTGATGGAGAACGCGCTCGTCCGCGCGACCGCGACGCACGCGGTGCACATCGGCGACCACACCCTCGTCGGCCCGATGGCGAGCATCTCGGGCGCCACGATCGGCGACGAGGTGTTCCTGGCGACCGGCACGCGCGTGTTCAACGGCGCCCGGATCGGTGCGCAGAGCGAAGTGCGCATCAACGCCGTCGTGCACCTGCGCACCGTGCTGCCGGAGCGCTCGGTCGTGCCGATCGGCTGGGTCGCGGTGGGCGATCCCGTCCTCATCCTCCCCGCCGAGCGGCACGAGGAGATCTGGGCGACGCAGCAGGAACTCGACTTCCCGGGCTACGTGTTCGGGCTCGACAGGGAGACGCCCGACCTCATGGCGCAGCTCACCGAGCGCTACGCCCGCTCGCTGGCCCGCCACGAGGACGACCGCCGCCTGGAGTGACCCGCCTCACCCGGTGTTCTGCAGGCCGGCGGCCACTCCCGACACCGACAGCAGCAGCAGGTGCCGGGTGTCGGCGGCATCCGTCTCGGTCATCCCGTTGTCGCGCAGCGCCCGCAGGGCCCGCAACTGCAGCAGCGACAGGGCGTCGACGTAGGGGCTGCGCATCTTCACCGCACGCTGCAGCACCGGCTTGTTGCCGAGCAGCCCGCCGCCGGTCAGGCGTTGCACCCACTCGCGGGTGAGCGTCATCTCCTCCAGCACGAGCGCGGCGAGGTCCGGGCGGTCGCCGAGTTCCAGGTACTCGCGGGCGATGCGCGGGTCGGCCTTGGCGAGACTCATCGCGACGTTGTCCACGAGGGTGCGCAGCAGCGGCCAGCGCTCGTAGGCGCCGCGCAGCAGCTGTTCGTCGCCGACGGCCTCGAGCGCCGAACCCAGTCCGAACCAGCCGGCCAGGTTGATGCGCGCCTGCGTCCACGCGAAGACCCACGGGATGGCGCGGAGGTCCTCCAGCGACTCCACCGACAGGCCGCGGCGGGCGGGCCGGGACCCGAGGGCGAGCAGGCCGACCTCCTCCATCGGGGTGACCGTGGCGAACCAGGCGGCGAAGCCGTCGGCTTTCACGAGGGAGAAGAAGCGCTCGCGCGAGGCGGCATCCATCGTCGCGGCGACCTCGGCGTACTCCGCCGCGGCGGCGCTGTTGCGCTGCTCGATCGAGGGGGCGGATGCCAGCAGCACGGCGGCGGCCACCTGGTCGATGTGGCGCATCGCGATGGCGGGATCGCCGTAGCGGGCGAAGATGACCTCGCCCTGCTCGGTGAGCTTGAACCGGCCGTCGACGGAGTGCGGCGGCTGGGCGAGGATGGCGGAGTTCGCCGGTCCGCCGCCGCGCCCGAGCGCGCCGCCACGACCGTGGAACAGGGTCAGCTGGATGTCGTTGTCCTGCGCCCACGCGGCGATCTTGGCCTGCGCCTCGTAGAGGGCGAGGTTCGCCGCCACCGGCCCGACGTCCTTCGAGGAGTCGGAGTAGCCGAGCATGACCTCCAGCCGACGGCCGGTGGCCTCGAGGCGGGAGCGGAACTCGGGGTGCTCGACGATCTCGGCGAGGATGCCGGGGGCGGCCTGAAGGTCGGCGAACGTCTCGAACAGCGGCACGACGTCGAGCACCGGCGGGGTGCCGCCGGGGCCGACGGCGTGACGGGCGAGGCGGTGCACGGCGGCGAGGTCGTCGGCGGTGCGGGTGAACGACACGATGTAGCGGCCCGCGGCTCGGGGGCCGAACCGCTCCTGCACGAACGCGACCGCGCGGATGGTGTCGAGCACCTCGTCGCCGATGTCGCTGCGCTCGCCCCGCTCCAGCTCGGCCAGCACGCGCTTGTGCACGTCGGAGTGCTGACGCACCTCGAGTTCGGCGAGGTGGAAGCCGTACGTCTCGACCTGCCAGATGAGCTGCTGCAGCGCGCCGTAGGCCTGCCGCGCGGCGTGGCCCTGCACGAGCGAGTCCTGCAGCACCCGCAGCTCTGCAAGCAGCTGCTCGGGGTCGGAGTAGGCGAGGTCGGCGTTGCGGGCGCCGGTCGCGGCGATGCGCCGGGCGATCAGCAGCAGCACGCGGCGGTGCGGCTCGTCGGGGGAGCGCTTGGCGATCTCCTCGGCGGCATCCTCGTCGGCGGCGCGCAGGCGGTGCCACAGCGAGATCAGCTCGTCGCTGGGAGGCGTGGTCTCGGCATCCAGTGTGAGTGCGCGGCCGATGCGGTTGGCGGCGCGCTCGAGCCCCAGCAGCACGTGCTCGCTGGCGATCGCGGCGGCCTTGCGGGTGACCGAGGCCGTCACGAACGGGTTGCCGTCACGATCGCCGCCGACCCAGGTGCCCAGTCGCACGAAGGGCGCCACCACGGGCGGACGACCGCCCGCGAGCGGCCCCTGCAGCGCGTCGTCGACGCGGCGGTACACCTGCGGCACGGCGGTGAACAGGGTGTCGTCGAACACGGCCATGACCGCGCGCACCTCGTCGGTGGGAGAGGGCTTCTCGGGCCGCAGCGGAGCGGTGCGCCACAGTGTGTCGATCTCCTCCAGCATCCGGCGCTCCACCCGGCGACGGTCGGTGCCTTCGGGCAGCGTCGTGTCGTGCTCGGCGAGCAGTTCGGCGAGGCGGCGGATGCCGGTGGACACCGCGCGGCGGCGCGCCTCGGTCGGGTGCGCGGTGAACACCGGGTGGAACCGCAGCGCCTGCAGACGGCGCAGCGCCGTGTCGTCGCCGACCTCCTCGGCCAGCCGGCCGAACGCGCTCGCGACGGAGTCGACGTCGGACTCACGCCCGGGGCTCGCGTCGCGTTCGCGGAGGATGCGCACCCGCTGGTGCTCCTCGGCCAGGTTCACGAGGTGGAAGTAGCACGTGAAGGCGCGGGCGACCTCCTCGGCGCGGGCGAGGGGGAACCCGTCGGCGATCGCCGCGGCACGCTCGTACGCGGCATCCGTCTCGTCGGTGTAGGCCTGGATGGTCGCGGTACGGAGCCGCTCGACGTCGTCGTACAGGCCGGGCGTGCCGCTCTCGCGCAGCACGTCGCCCAGCAGCCCACCCAGCAGACGCACGTCGGCACGCATCTGTTCGGGGAGCTCCTGGCCGGCTTCGAAACGGCCGACGAGATCGATGGCCTCGGTGGGGGTGACTTCACGCATGCCGTCAACGCTAACGCGATGAGAGGGTGCCGCTGCGCCGCGTGTCCGCTCGCTACGATGGGACGAAGGTGTGCCGGGAAGTCTGGTCGGCTCGCGCTCGGATGCCGGGGGCGGAGATTCGTCGCCCGTACCCTGGAGGTCCGATGTCCCTGTTCCGCTCGGCGCGTTTTCCCGCCGTCGTCCTGCTTGTCGCGGCGCTCGCCGCGCTCCTCATCGCCAACACCCCGCTCGGCGGGGACGTGCTCGCGATCAAGGATGCCCACGTCGGGATCCCGGGTGTGTTCGAGCTGTCGGTCGGGCACTGGGTGCAGGACGGCCTGCTGGCACTGTTCTTCTTCACCGTCGCGGTCGAACTGCAGTTCGAGCTGACCAGCGGCGAGCTGAAGTCCGCCCGCAAGGCGCTGCAGCCGGCGATCGCCGCCGCGGGCGGCGTGATCGTCCCCATCGTCATCTTCCTGCTCTTCGCCGCGGGCACCGACACCACCGCCGGGTGGCCGATTCCGACGGCCACCGACATCGCGTTCGCCTTGGGTGTGCTGGCGGTGTTCGGCAAGGGGCTGCCCTCCGGCATCCGGATCTTCCTCTTGGCGCTGGCGATCCTCGACGACATCGTGGGCATCGTCTTCATCGCCGTCCTGTTCACGAGCGACGTCAACATCGGCCTGCTGGCGCTCGCCGCGCTCGCCGTCGTCGTGTTCGGGGTGCTCAGTCGCATGCTGGACACGCGGGCCCGCGTGCCGATCGCGGTCGTGCTCGTCGTGCTCGGCATCGCCACCTGGGTGCTGGTGTACCTCTCCGGTGTGCACGCGACGCTCGCCGGAGTGGCGCTGGGACTGGCGATGGCACAGCGCCCGGCGCTGCGCGCCCGGCATGCCCTCGAACCGTGGGTCAACGGCATCGTGCTGCCCCTGTTCGCGTTCTCCGCGGCCCTCGTGGTGATCCCGCAGGTGTCGCCCGCCGAGCTGTCGCCGGCGTTCTGGGGTGTCGCCGTCGCCCTGCCGGTGGGCAAGGTCATCGGCATCACGGTGTTCGGGTGGGTGTCGCTGCGCATCGGCAACCGGGGCGCCACGCCGCACCTGTCGCTCGCCGATCTGCTCACGGCCGGGGCCCTCGGCGGCATCGGCTTCACGGTGTCGCTGCTGCTGGCCGAGCTGGCGTTCGCCGGGGCGCCCTTCGCGCGTGACGAGGCGACGCTGGGTGTCCTCGCCGGATCGGGCGTCTCACTCATCGTCGCCGCGGTGCTGGTGTCTCAGCGTGCCCGCCACTACCGGCGGCTGGCCACCTCGGCCGCTGAGCGCGAGCAGGTGCCGCATCCGCCGACCTCCACCGGCGGTCAGCTGAACTGACCGGCACAATGGTGCGGTGACCTCCTTCGACACCGGATCCGCCGACGCCGACCGCGACGACGCCCTGCGCGCGGCGGCCGACACCATGCGCGCGGTGCGCGACCGGTGCGTGTGGACGCAGCAGATCGACCACCGCGCGCTCGTGCCCTACCTCGTGGAGGAAGCGGCGGAGCTGGTGGATGCCGTGGAGGCCGGATCCCGCGCGGACCTGCGCGAAGAGCTCGGCGATCTGCTGTGGCAGGTGCTGTTCCACGCCGAGATCGCCTCCCGCGACGTCGAGGACCCGTTCGACATCGACGACGTGGCGCGGGATCTCACCGACAAGATGGTGCGCCGGCATCCGCATGTGTTCGCGGGTGCCGTCGCGACCACGCCCGAAGAGGTGCTCGTGCACTGGAACGCCGCCAAGGCGGCCGAGAAGCACGCGCGCACGAGCGTGCTCGACGGGGTGTCGCACCACATGCCCTCCCTCGCCCTCGCGCAGAAGCTGCTCGGCAAGGCCGCCACCGTGGGGGTCGCTGCGCCCTCAGCCCCGGCCGCGGCCGTGGCGCCGGCGGATGAAGCCGCACTCGGTGACGCGCTGCTGGCGCTGGTCGCCACCGCCCGCGCTCAGGGGTGGGACGCCGAGCGCGCCCTGCGGGAACGCCTGCGGATGCTGGAGGTCGAGATCCGCGAGACCGAGCACCCGCCGGCGACCTGAGAGAATCGATTCGTGGCATCCGTCAATCCGCCGCGCGGCATGCGCGACTTCCTCCCCGCAGACAAGACCCGTCGCGAGCGCGTGCTCGCCGTGATCCGTGAGCGCTACCGTGCGCACGGGTTCGACGAGATCGAGACCCCGGTGATGGAGGAGTACTCGCGTCTGCACGCCGGCATCGGCGGCGACAACGAGAAGCTCGCCTTCAACATCCTCAAGCGCGGGCTGGATGCCGACGCCGTCCGCGCCGCGGCCGACGAGCCGACCCTCGACGTCGCCGCGCTCGCCGACCTGGGGCTGCGCTACGACCTCACGGTGCCGCTGGCCCGGTTCTACGCGACCCACCGCGCACAGCTGCCGAGCGTGTTCCGCTCCATCCAGATCGCGCCGGTGTGGCGCGCGGAGCGCCCGCAGAAGGGGCGCTACCGCCAGTTCATGCAGTGCGACATCGACATCATCGGCGACGCGACCCCGCGCGCCGAAGCGGAGCTCATCGTCGCGAGCCTGGACACCCTCGACGCGCTCGGGCTCGAGGGCGGCTCGATCCGCATCAACGACCGGCGCGCCCTGGATGGGATGCTCGACGTCTTCGGCTTCGCCGCCGACGAGCGGCCCGGTGTGCTCATCACGATCGACAAGCTCGACAAGATCGGTCCCGACGGGGTGGCCGCCGAGCTGCGCGAGCGCGGCGCGACGCCCGACGCCGTCGATGCGTTCGAGCAGTTCCTGCGCCGCCCGCAGACCCGCGAGTACAACCCGTACGGTGAGCGTCAGATCCGCAAGGCGCTGCCGGAGGGCATCGCCGACGAGGTCGTGGCGCACCTGGTGGCGCTGGGCGAGACGGTCGCCGCCGCCCGCGGCGACGCGGCGGACATCCCGCTCGTGTTCGACCCGTTCCTGGTGCGGGGGATGGGGTACTACACCGGCACGATCTTCGAGCTCGCCCACCCGAGCGTCACGTATTCGCTCGGTGGCGGTGGCCGTTATGACGGCATGATCGGCCGTTTCCTCGGCCAGGACGTGCCCGCCGTCGGCTTCTCCATCGGGTTCGAGCGCATCGTCGACCTGGTGTCGGCATCCGTCGCCGCGGACGCGGCGAGCGTCGTGCTCGTGCATGACCGCGATGTGCCCGTTGCCGAGCTGCTCGCGCACAAGGCGGCCTTCGTGGCATCCGGCACGCGGGTGCGCCTGGAGCAGCGGACCAAAAACCTCAAGGGACTGCTCGAGCGCGCGGCGAACGACGGCTACACCGCCTTCGCGACCGTGTCGGCCGGTGCCGCCCCGGGCGAGGTCGAGGTCAAGTCGCTCGGCTGATCCGGGATACGCGGGCCGTGTCAAGAAACGGTTGACACACGCACAGTGTCAAGGATACCTCGACGCCATGAAGCAGATCAGCAATCGAGCGTCCGCCGCCATCGCACGGGTCAAATGGGTCGCCATCGCAGGCATGCTCGCGGGGGCGGTGCTGCTGCTCGTCGCCATCGCGCTGGAGTGGCGCGGATTCTGGGGTGGGGCGGCGCAGGGCGGCGGCATCGGCATGATCGCCGTGGGCGCATACTTCTGGGGCTTGGGCGATGGCATCGGCCGCGCCGTGCCGCAGGCGGCCTGGCTGCCCAGCCGGGACGACCGGGCGTGAGCGAGCTGGCCGACGCCGTCGGCCGGGCGGTGCTCGCGGCCGCGCAGGTCGACGACACGTCCGCCATCGGGGTGCCGGAGCACCTCGCCCTCATCGGCGCCGCCGCGCGGGCGGAGGGCGAGGCCCGGGCGATCCTGCAGCGGTCGGTCGCCGCGGCCCGCGCCGGGGGAGCGAGCTGGGCGGCGATCGGCGCTGAGCTGGGGATGTCGCGCCAGGCTGCGCAGCAGCGTTTCGGCGCCGTGGTCGAGGCCAGTGCGGCAGCACCCGCCTCCGACACGGAACGGTGGCTCGGTCCCGTCACCGCGTTCGATGAGATGGCCGAGCTCGACGCCGCCGGGCGGATGGGCTGGCGCACCGTCGAGGTGGGCATGCTCTCGCACCGCATGCGTCGCACCGACACGCAGTGGGAGCACCGCCGCCTCTTCTGGCGTTCCTCGCTCGCGGCCGAGGAGCGCGACGGCTGGGAGATCGGATGCCGGGCCTTCCCCTGGCTCTACCTCGTGCGCGACCGGGGCATCCCGCCGGAGTCGCCGTGATCGGTCAGGCGCCAGCTGACGCGGTCACCCGCCGCTTCTCGCGCACGTAGACCTCGCGGCGCACGCGTGCGACGACATCGCCCGAGGCATCCCTGATCTCGGTCTCGAACCACTCGAGTACCTTCGCCCCGCCCCGGGCGCGCTCGCGCAGCTCTTGCGCCTTCTCCTTCGGGACCTCGAAGTGCGCCGTCAGCACACCGCGCCCGGGCTTGAGGAACTCGATCTCGCCCCGGGTGTCCCAGACGACGTGATCGCGACCGAGCTGGTGCATGACCAGCATGAAGAAGTACGGGTCGGTCATCGCCGAAAGCGACCCGCCGAAGGCCGTCTTCACGTAGTTGCGGGTGAACACGTTCACGTGCAACTCGACCGTGGCACTGGTCCAGTCCGGCGCGAAGCGGCGCACGCGGATGCCGCTGAACAGGTTCGGCGCCCACAGGCTCATGCCGATGGACAGGCGTCGGGGTGTGATGCGCATGGATCACAGTGTGGCGTCATCAGCCACCCCTGCCGGAAATCCGCTGTAGCCGATCCACAATCCCCTCCCCCCGTGCCCGCGAGTGAGTATTCGTGCCCGCGAGTGAGTATTCGTGCCCGCGAGTGAGTATTCGCAGCCGGGATACGACTTCGCCGGTTCTTCGGAAATCGCCACTTCTTCGGAGGCATTCGGCCACGGGCATCCGAAAAACCGACGATCTCCGAAGTTGTGGCGATTGTGGGCGGGTGGCGAGCTGCCCGCGCCGCTACCGCGCGAGCGTTGACGCGACCCGATGCCGCCGGGATGCTGGGGGAGTGATCGAACCCACCGAAGGATCCTGGCAACGCGTCGACGCCTACCTCACCGACACGCTCGTCGGGCACGACCCTGCACTCGAAGCCGCCGTCGCCGACCAGAACTCCGCCGGCCTGCCCCCGATCGAGGTCGCCCCCGTCAACGGCAAGCTGCTCAACCTGCTGGCACGGATGAGCGGCGCGCGCCGCGTGCTGGAGATCGGCACCCTGGGGGCGTACTCCACCATCTGGCTGGCGCGCGGCATCCCGGACGACGGCGACGTCGTCACGATCGAGGCCGAGCCCGGCAACGCCGCCGTCGCGCGGGCCAACCTCGACCGTGCCGGTGTGGGCGGCAAGGTCGAGATCCTCCTCGGGCGAGCCGCTGATGTGCTCCCCACCCTCGAGGGGCAGGAGCCGTTCGACCTCGTCTTCATCGACGCCGACAAGGAGTCGAACACGATCTACCTCGACTGGGCCGCGCGGCTGGGTCGCCCCGGCACCGTGGTCGTGGTCGACAACGTCGGGCGAGGCGGTCGTGTCGCGGATGCCGACACGACCGACCCGCAGGTGATCGGCACCCAGCGGGGACTCGAGATGCTCGGCCAGGACCCCCGGTTCGACGCCACCGCGATCCAGACCCTGGATGCCAAGGGCTGGGACGGCGTCGCGATCGCCATCGTGGTCTGAGCGGCTATTGCACGGCGCGGGGCCTGTGGCGGCGATAGTGGCGTCACTAGAGTGGACCCAGCGGACCGATGAAGCTCCCGAGATCCACCCTCTAAAAGCAAGGAGTCATCCGTGGCACTTATCGAGGCTGTAGGCGCACGAGAAATCCTGGATTCGCGCGGCAACCCGACCGTCGAGGTCGAGGTTCTGCTCGACGACGGCATCGTCCAGCGGGCGGCCGTTCCGTCCGGCGCATCCACCGGCGCGTTCGAAGCGACCGAGCTGCGCGACGGCGACAAGAGCCGGTACGGCGGCAAGGGCGTGCTCAAGGCCGTCGCCGCCGTCATCGACGAACTCGGCCCGGCCGTGGAGGGTATCGAGGCGAGCGAACAGCGCATCGTCGACGAGATCCTCATCGAGGTCGACGGCACGGAGAACAAGTCGCGCTCCGGCGCGAACGCGATCCTGGGCGTCAGCCTGGCGGTGGCCAAGGCGGCCGCCGACAGCGCCGACCTGCCGCTGTTCCGCTACCTGGGCGGCCCGAACGCGCACGTGCTGCCCGTCCCGCTGTTCAACGTCATCAACGGCGGCTCGCACGCCGACAACGGCATCGACTGCCAGGAGTTCTTCCTCGCGCCCATCGGCGCGTCGAGCTTCGCCGAGGCGCTGCGCTGGGGTGCGGAGACGTACCACGTGCTGCACAGCGAGCTCAAGGCCGCCGGCTACGCGACCGGCCTCGGCGACGAGGGTGGCTTCGCCCCCGACCTGCCCAGCAACCGCGAGGGTCTGGACTTCCTCGTCAAGGCCATCGAGAAGGCCGGCTTCACCCCGGGCACCGACATCGCGCTCGGTCTCGACGTCGCCGCCACCGAGTTCTTCAACAACGGCGTCTACCGCTTCGAGAACAAGGACTGGTCGGCCGAGGCGCTGACGGACTACTACATCGACCTGGTGGACTCGTTCCCGATCGTGACGATCGAGGACGCCCTCGCCGAGGACGACTGGGATGCCTGGAAGCACCTCACCGAGAAGCTGGGCACGAAGACGCAGCTGGTCGGCGACGACCTGTTCGTCACCAACCCCACGCGTCTGGCCGACGGCATCGCCCGCGGTGTCGCCAACTCGCTGCTGGTGAAGGTCAACCAGATCGGCACGCTGTCCGAGACGCTGGATGCCGTCGACATGGCGCACCGCGCCGGGTACACCACGATGTTCTCCCACCGCTCCGGCGAGACCGAGGACACCACCATCGCCGACCTCGTCGTCGCGGTGAACTCGGGTCAGATCAAGAGCGGCGCGCCCGCCCGCAGCGAGCGCGTGGCGAAATACAATCAGCTTCTGCGCATCGAGGAGGAACTCGGCGACGCCGCGACCTTCATCGGCCGCGCCGCCTTCCCCCGGTTCAAGGGATAAGCGCTGACTGAAGACCGAATGAGAGGGGGAGCCGTGGCAGCATCGACGGCTCCCTCTTCTCGTGCGCGCCGCGTCGACGTGCGGCAGTGGCTCGGCGGCATCCGCCTGTCGGGCTTCATGATGATCATGCTGGGCCTGGTGGTGCTCGCCGCCTTCGTGCTGGTCCCGACGATGGGCACGTACCTCGACCAGCGGCAGCAGATCGCGGCGCTGGAGCGGTCGGTGCAGCTCGGCGAGGAAGAGGTCGCCGACCTCGAGGCCGCACGGCAGCAGTGGAGCGACCCCGCCTACATCACGACGCAGGCGCGGGAACGGCTGTACTACAAGCATGTCGGCGAGGTGGTCTACCTCGTCGTGGACGACCTTCCCGCCGTCGAGGTGCCGCAGGAACGCGCTCCCGTCAGCGCCGACGTCGAAGAGACCGAGAGCGACTGGATGAGCCGCCTGGTGCGGTCGGTGACCGCCGCCGGCGTCGCGGAGACCGTCACCTACCAGATCGGCGTTCCCGACGCGCCCGACGCGCCCGACGAGGCCCCCGCGCCGTGATCGGCATCCGCCCAGCAGCGTCACGGTAGCCTGGTGCGGTGAGCACCCCGCCGTTCGACCCTGCCGACGACGCCGACCTCGAGGTACTCCGCGAGCAACTCGGCCGCCCCGCCCGCGGCGTGCTGGGGATCGCCGCCCGCTGCGTCTGCGGCAACCCGACGGTCGTGGCCACCTCGCCGCGTCTGCCCGACGGCACGCCGTTCCCCACGTTCTACTACCTCACCCACCCCGGCGCGACCGCCGCGATGTCCACGCTCGAGGCCGAGCAGGTGATGCGCGAGCTCTCCGACGAGCTCGAAGCCGACGAGGAGCTCGCCGCCGCGTACGCGCGCGCCCACGAGGCCTACCTCGCCGACCGTGCGCCCTACGGGGACGTCCCCGAGATCGAGGGGATCTCCGCAGGGGGGATGCCGACGCGCGTGAAGTGCCTGCATGCCCTCGCTGGCCACGCCCTCGCGGCCGGTCCCGGTGTCAATCCGATCGGCGACCGTGCGCTCGAACTCTCGTCGTGGTCGCCCGAGCGGTGCACGTGCGCCCACCCCGGCGGTCGCACGATATGAAGCGCCGGCTCGCCGCAGCCGGGATCGTGCTGGCCATCACCGGGATGGTGGGCGCCGCACCCGTGCCCTCGCCCGTGCCCGCGGCGGAGGTCGACCCGGTGCGAGCGGCGCAGTACTGGCTCGACGACTACGGCATCCGTGACGCCTGGCAGACGACCCGCGGTGAGGGCACCCGCATCGCGGTGATCGACACCGGCGTCGCCCGAGGGCCTGCAGAACTGAGCGGTGTCGTCGACGGCGCCGACTTCTCGGGTCTCGGCTCGCCCGACGGCCGCACGCCGGTCGGCGCGGTCGATTCCGCCCACGGCAGCCTCGTCGCCTCGCTCGCCGCCGGACGGGGGACCGGCCCCGACACCGGTGTCATCGGCGTCGCCCCCGCCGCCGAAGTGCTCTCGCTGTCGCTGGCCTTCGGTGCGGCTGCGGCATCCCCCTTCGTCGATCAGGTCGCCGATGCGATGCGCTGGGCCGTGGACCACGGCGCCGATGTCATCAACCTCTCCTTCACCACGAACACCCTCGACTGGCCGGAGCGCTGGGACGAGGCCTTCCTCTACGCCCTCGAGCACGACGTCGTGGTCGTCGTGGCGGCGGGCAACCGCGGCAGCGGCACGGACCGCGTCGGCGCGCCGGCCACGATCCCCGGCGTGCTCACCGTCGGCGGGGTCGACCGCTCGGGGGCGGCGAGCGTCGAAGCCTCGACGCAGGGCATCACGATCGGCGTGTCCGCCCCGAGCGAGGACCTGCTGGGCGTCTCTCCCGACGGACAGGTCGTGCTGTGGAACGGCACGAGTGGCGCCGCGCCCATCGTCGCCGGCGTCGCTGCCCTCGTGCGCGCCGCCCACCCCGACCTCGACGCGGCCAACGTCATCAACCGCATCGTGAAGACCGCCAAGCCGGCGCCCGGCGGGGGAGTGAACCCGCTGCTGTACGGCTCCGGCCTCATCGACGCCGCCGCAGCCGTGTCGGCGCCGGTCGCCGCCGTCGCGCAGAACCCCATGGGCGATCTCCGCGAGTGGATCCGGGTGTTCCGGCGGGCGGATGCCGCGCCCCAGCCGGAACCCTCGGTCGCCCCCGTCGAGGTGCCGCCCCTGCCGGCACCCGAAGCGGCCTCTCGCGCGACGTCGCCGCTGCTGCCGTCGGAGAGCACGCTGTTGTACGGCACGCTTCCGCTGACGGTGGTCACCGTGGCCGGTATACTGGTAGCGCTCGGTGTCACCGCTGCTGCCCGGCGCATCCGATCGGCTCGCGCACTCCGCCAGCCGAGCCGCTATATCTAGGAGTTCTTTCCCCGTGACCAGCACCGTGCCCAGGATTCTCATCGTCGGCGGTGGCTATGCAGGCTTCTACACCGCGTGGAAGCTCGAAAAGCACCTTCGCAAGGGCGAAGCGGAGGTCACGATCGTCGACCCGCTGCCCTACATGACCTACCAGCCGTTCCTGCCGGAGGTCGCTGCGGGTGAGATCGAAGCGCGCCACGTGATCGTCGGCCTGCGCCGCCACCTGAAGAAGACCCGCGTCGTCACGGCGAAGGTCACCGGCATCGACCACGCCAACAAGGTCGCCACCATCACGCCCGCCGTCGGCGCGCCGTGGCAGGAGGAGTACGACCAGATCGTCGTCACCGCCGGAGCGGTCTCCCGCACCTTCCCGATCCCCGGCATCGCCGAGAACGCGATCGGGCTGAAGACGATCGAAGAGGCCGTCGCGATCCGCGACCGCATCCTCACCAACTTCGACCGCGCCGCCAACCTGCCCCCCGGGCCGGAGCGCGAGCGCCTGCTCACCGTCGTCGTCGTCGGTGGCGGCTTCGCCGGCATCGAGGTGTTCGCGGAGATGCGCGCCCTGGCGTCGTCCCTGCTGAAGGACTACCCGCAGCTCACCTTCGAAGAGACCCACTTCCACCTCATCGAGGCGATGGGGCGAATCATGCCCGAGGTGTCGCTGAAGACGAGCGAGTGGGTGCTGAAGGACCTCGCCAAGCGGGGCGCCAACGTGCACCTCGACACACAGGTCAAGGGCGCCGTCGACGGCAACGTCGAGCTCTCCACGGGCGAGGTCATCCCCACCGACCTGATCGTGTGGACCGCCGGCGTCATGGCCAACCCCACCGTCGTCCGCGGCAGCGACCTGCCGGTCGAGGAGCGCGGTCGCATCCGCACCCGCCCCGACCTGCGCGTCGGCACCGACGAGGAGATCGTCGAAGGCGCCTGGGCTGCCGGCGACATCTCCGCCGTCCCCGACCTCACCGGCAAGGGCGTCGGCGGCTACTGCGTGCCCAACGCGCAGCACGCCGTGCGTCAGGCCAAGCTGCTCGCGAAGAACCTCACTGCGGTGCTGCGCGGCGAACTGCCCAGCGAGTACATCCACCACAACCTCGGCGCCGTCGCCGGTCTCGGCCTCTACGACGGGGTGTTCCAGTCGGGCAACTTCGCCCTCAAGGGCTTCATCGCGTGGCTCGCGCACCGCGGCTACCACGGCATGGCCATGCCGTCGTGGGAGCGCAAGTGGCGCGTCATCGGCGACTGGTGGCACAACTTCTGGCTCAGCCGCGACAACGTCTCGCTGCAGGCCGTGCAGAACCCCCGCTACGTGTTCGAGGAGTTCGCCGCCCGTCCGCGTCCCGCGCAGCCCGCGGCCGCCCCCGCCGAGCCCGCCATCGACCCGAAGACGGTCGAGGCGGAGAAGGTCGGCAAGGCTCCGGCGTCGACCAGCGCGCCCGCGAACTGACAGCGGCGCTAGGGTGAGCAGCGCGGCGGTGATGCGCTGCGCCCCCGTAGCCCAACGGCAGAGGCAGGCGACTTAAAATCGCTTCAGTGTGGGTTCGAGTCCCACCGGGGGTACCGCCCCCAGCACGAAGACCCGCGTGAACACGCGGGTCTTCGTGCGTTGTGGCCGTGGCATCCGTCCCCCGGCGGCGGATGCCGCGCGGTGCTGTCCTAGGCTGGCGCTGTGCTCGATCTTCTCGGCGCCGACGCCGACACCGCATCCCCGCCCGCGGCGACCCACTGGGAGGCGATGACGGATGCCGTCGCGCACCTGTCGGGCCCGATCGCCGCGATCGACCTGTCCGCGCTCCGCTACAACGCGCTGGACCTCGTCGTCCGCGCGGGCGGGGTTCCGATCCGGGTGGCGAGCAAGTCCATCCGGGTGCGCGAGGTGCTCGACGCGACCCTCGCCGTCCCGGGGTACCACGGCATCCTCGCCTTCACGCTCCCCGAAGCCCTCTGGCTCGCCGAGTCCCACGACGACGTCGTCCTGGGCTACCCGACCGTCGACCGTGCCGCCCTGGCCGCGCTCGTCCGCGACGAGCAGGCGGCGACCCGTGTGACGCTCATGATCGATGACCTCGCGCAGCTGGACCTCATCGACACCGTGGCGCCGCCCGCCGGGCGCCCCGCGCTGAGGGTCGCGATCGACGTGGATGCGTCCTGGCGCGCGCCCGGCCTCGGCCACATCGGCGTGCGCCGCTCGCCGCTGCACAACCCGACCGACGCCGTCCGGCTCGCCAGGGCGGTGTCGGTGCGCGCCGGCTACCGCCTCGTGGGCCTCATGATGTACGAGGCCCAGATCGCCGGACAGCCCGACGACACCGGCCGCGGAGACGGCGTCATCCGGTGGATGCAGCAGCGCTCGGGTCGGGAGTTGCGGGAGCGCCGTGCCGGGATCGTCGCGGCGGTGCGGGAGATCACCCCTCTCGAATTCGTCAACAGCGGCGGCACCGGGTCCCTCGAATACACCGCCGCCGATCCTTCGGTCACCGAGCTCACCGCCGGCAGCGGACTGCTCGCCGGGCACCTCTTCGACGGCTACCGCGCGTTCTCGCCGGCACCGGCTGCGGCGTTCGCGCTCGAGGTCGTGCGCAAGCCCGAGCCCGACATCGTCACGGTGCTCGGCGGCGGCTGGATCGCCTCCGGTCCGCCGCTGCCCTCCCGGCAGCCCGTGCCGGTGTGGCCCGCGGGGCTGACGACGTTCGCCCGCGAGGGTGCGGGGGAGGTGCAGACGCCGCTGCGCGGCGCGGCGGCGCGCGCGCTGAAGGTGGGCGACCGCGTCTGGTTCCGCCATGCCAAGAGCGGCGAGCTGGCGGAGCGCGTCGATCGGTACCACCTCGTCGAACACGGTGCGGTCGTGGGGGAGATCCCGACCTACCGCGGCGAGGGGCGGAGCTTCCTGTGACCCGTCCCGGCGGGCGGTGGCAGAACTGGGGGCGCAGCGAACGAGTGCGCCCGCAGCGGATCGAGTACCCGTCGACCGTCGCGGCCGTGCGCCGCAGCGTGCAGTCCGCCGCCGCGCGCGGGCTGCAGGTGAAGGCGGTCGGGTCGGGACACAGCTTCTCCGGCATCGCCGTGGCTCCGGGCGTGCTGCTGGATCTCACCGATCTCACCGGCCTCGTGTCGGTGGACCGGGAGCGTGGGCGCGCGACGCTGCTGGCGGGTACGAAGCTGCACCGCATCCCGGCATTGCTCGCCCCCTACGGCCTCGCGATGGAGAACCTCGGCGACATCGACCGGCAGTCGATCTCGGGTGCCGTCTCGACCGGCACGCACGGCACGGGGGCGCGCTTCGGGGGGATCGCGACGCAGGTGGTGGCCGCGACGCTCGTGACCGCCGACGGGGAGCTGCTCACGGTCGACGAGACGCAGAACACCGAACTGCTGCCCGCCGTCGCCCTCGCTCTCGGCGCTCTCGGCGTGCTGGTGGAGGTGACCCTGCAGTGCGTGCCGCAGTTCGTCCTGCACGCCGTGGAACATCCGGAGCCGGTGGATGCCGTCGTCGCCGGCCTCGGCGACCGTGCCGCCGCCGCCGATCACTTCGAGTTCTACTGGTTCCCGCACACCGACGTCGCCCTCACCAAGACCGACACGCGCCTGCCCGAGAGCGCACCGCGCCAGCGCCTCCTCGCGGTGGGGAAGTGGGTGGATGAAACGCTGCTGGCCAACGGCCTGTTCCGTGCGACGTGCGCCGCCGGCGCCATCGCGCCTTCGGTCGTGCCGGGCATCAACCGGCTCGCCACGCGCCTCACCGGCGACCGCGAGTACAGCGACCTGAGCGCCGCGGTGTTCACCCAGCATCGGGGAGTGCGGTTCCGCGAGATGGAGTACGCCGTCCCGGTGGAGCACCTCGCCGCCGCGTTCGACGAGCTGCGCGCCCTCGTCGCCGAGCGGGGCTGGCGCATCTCCTTCCCCGTGGAGGTGCGCGTCGCGGCCGCCGACGACCTGTGGCTGTCGACCGCGACGGGTCGGGCGACCGGCTACATCGCCGTGCACCGCTACTGGCGCGAGGACCCGACGGAGTACTTCGCGGCGGTCGAGGAGATCATGCTCCGCCACGGCGGACGACCGCACTGGGGCAAGATGCACACCCTGGATGCCGCGCAGCTGCGGGAGCGCTACCCGCGGTTCGACGACTTCCGGGCGCTGCGCGACCGCCTCGACCCGTCGCGGATGTTCCGCAACCCGTACCTGGACCGGGTTCTCGATGGGTAACGACTGGGAGTGCCCGTCGCGGCGCATAGACGGCGTGCGTGCGACATAGGATGGGTGAAACTCGGAGGGGGTTACGGACACATGTGGGAATGGCTGATCCCGGTACTGATCGTCGTCGCACTGGTGGTCGCTGTCGGCGTCTACCTGTGGGCGACCTATAACTCCCTCGTCGCGCTGAATGTGCGCGTCGACGAGGCGTGGAGCGACATCACGGTGCAGCTCAAACGCCGCGCCGACCTGTTGCCCAACCTCATCGAAGCGGTGAAGGGGTATGCGGCGCACGAGAAGGCCGTGTTCGAGAACGTCACGCGCGCTCGAGCCGAGACCCTCGCCGCGGGCGGTCCCGCCGACGCGGGCGTCGCCGAGGGCCACATGCAGCAGGCGCTGAAGTCGCTGTTCGCCGTCGCCGAGGCCTACCCTCAGCTGCAGGCGAGCCAGAACTTCCTGCAGCTGCAGCAGTCCATCGTCGACACCGAGGACAAGATCCAGGCGTCGCGCCGGTTCTACAACGGCGGCGTGCGCGAGCTGAACACGAAGATCCGCGTCTTCCCGAACAACCTCTTCGCCCGCAACCTCGGATTCCACGAGCGCGAGTTCTTCGAGGTCGTCGACGGCGCCGCCATCTCCGAACCGCCCCGCGTGCAGTTTTGATCCGAGCCGGGGCGATCCCCGGCTGATCGGAGCCCTCGGTGTACTCCGCGATCGCGCGCAACAAGCGCAACACCTGGTTGATCCTGATCGGGTTCGTGCTGGTGCTCGGTCTCCTCGGTCTCGCTGCGGGCTGGCTCGCCGGCAACAACTGGTGGATCACGGCATTCGTGCTCGTCTTCGCGGGCGGCTACGCGGCGGTGCAGTACTTCTTCGCCGACCGTGAGGCGCTGGCGCTGTCCGGCGCGGTGGCGGTGACCCAGGCCGACGCGCCGCGCTACCACCGCATCGTCGAGAACCTGTGCATCGCGACGGGCACCCCGATGCCGCGCCTGTACGTCGTCGATGATCCGGCGCCCAACGCCTTCGCCACCGGGCGCAAGCCCGAGGAGGCGGCGATCACGGTCACGACGGGGCTGTTCGAGCTCATGACCGACCGCGAACTGGAAGGCGTGCTCGGGCACGAACTCGCCCACATCCGCAACTACGACATCCGTGTCTCCCTCATCGTCTTCGGTCTCGTCGTCGCGGTCGGCATGCTCGCCGACATCGCGCTGCGGGTCGCCTTCTTCGGCGGCGGGCGCCGCGGCGGCAACGGCCAGTCGCAGCTCGTGTTCATGCTGTTCGGGGTGGTGGCCGCGATCGTCGCGCCGCTGCTGGCCGGGGTCGTCCAGGCATCCATCTCGCGTCAGCGGGAGTATCTCGCGGATGCCACGAGCGCCCTCACGACTCGGGACCCCGACGCGCTGGCATCGGCACTGGCCAAGCTCGACGCGAACGCGCAGCCGCTGCGCAAGGTCAACACCGCCATGGCCCACCTGTGGTTCGCCGACCCGCTGCGCCCGGGCGGGATCGCGCGGCTGTTCGACACCCACCCGCCGATCGCTGCGCGCATCGAGCGGCTGCACACGATCGGCGGCGAGTTCTAGCGTGACCGCGACGCTCGAGCTGTCGCCGCGCGAGGCGCGCCGGCTCGCGGTGCGCGCCCAGCTGCTCACGGCGGCGCGTCCCGCCGGCATCGTCGAGACGGTCTACGCGCTCGGTGCGGTGAACATCGAGCCGACGGCCGCGATCATGCCCAGCGCCGACCACATCCTCTGGAGCCGGCTCGGGTGGCCCTACCAGCCCGCCGATCTGCGCCAGGCGGTGGAGGTGGAGCGGGACCTGTTCGAGCTGGACGGGTTCTACCGGCTCATGTCGGACCTGCCGCTGTACCGCCACGACATGGCGCGCCGGCCGCGCGACGAGGGAACGCGGCAGTGGCTGCACGCCAACGACGACTTCCGCCGTGACGTGCTCGCGCGGCTGCGGGCGGAAGGGCCGCTTCACGCGGCCGAGGTGCCCGACACGGCGCAGGTCTCGTGGCGATCGAGCGGCTGGACGCACAGCCGCAACGCGCAGCAGATGCTCGAGATCCTGGTGGGCACGGGGGAGGCCGCGGTGTGGGGGCGCGACGCGAAGGGGCGACTGTTCGATGTGGCCGAGCGCGTCTACCCCGCAGACCTCCCCGACGTGCCCGAGGCGGCAGCCCGCCGAGAACGCAGCGAGCGCCGGCTCGCGGCCCTCGGCATCGCGCAGCCGAAGACGGTGGGCGAAGACGTGGGCGTGCCGGCGCGGGTGGCGGGAGGGAGGGAGAAGTGGCGGGTGGATGCCGCGGCGCTCGAGGCCACCTTCGCCGGACGCACCGTGCTGGTCTCGCCGCACGATCGCGTCGTCGCCGACCGGGCGCGCCTGCAGGAGCTGTTCGGGTACGAGTACGTGCTGGAGATGTACAAGCCGGCATCCCAGCGTCGCTGGGGCTACTTCGCCCTCCCGATCCTCCACGGCGACCGGTTCATCGGGAAGCTCGACGCGAAAGCGGACCGCAAGGCGGGAGTGCTCCGTGTGCACGCGGTGCACGAGGAGGACGGGTTCGACGACACCGCTCGGGAGGCGGTGCAGCGCGAGATCGGTGACCTCGCGGCGTGGCTCGGGCTGGAGGTGCAGGCACTGGCGTGACCGGGCTCAGAAGACCGTCAGCACCAGCTCGTCCCCGGCGAAGGACACCACACCGCGCAGCGTCCAGTCGTCGGTGCGGTAGGTCACGGCGTCTGCGGTGCCCTCGCGATTGGTGCCCGCGGCGGTGACCACCACGGCACCGCCCGTCGCGGTGAAGGTGAGGGAGGCGGCGTCGATCGCCAGCACCGGGTAGGCGTCGATGCGGGTCTGGAGCGTGTCGAGCGCCGTGAGATCGGCCGGCCACGGCACCTGCAGTCCGCAGCGGTCGGGGAGGGTCTCGGCCGGTGCCACGCAGGCGTCGGCGTAGGCGTCGAGTTGCGGCTGTGCGCGCGCGGCGGCATCGGGGGAGAGGGTGGCGTCGATGGCCGCCGAGAGCGGCTGCGCATTGGTGGCGGCGACAGTGGTGGCGCCGTCGAGGAAATCGGTGGGAGCCGCCTGCAGCGAATACACCGCCGGAAGCAGCGACACGACGCCCTCCTCCCCGAGCGGCAGCACCGCGTCGCCGACGCTCACGGCGTCGCCGAGCGTGGTCGCGACGTCGACCGTGGCGAGATGGTCGCTCAGCATCCAGGTGCCCGATGCGTCGGTCAGGGTGAACCGCACCGTCGCGGGGGCGCCGTCGAGGGCGACCTCGGCGTGGAACTCGGTTCCCGCTTCGCCCGCGACGGCATCGGTCACGACCGGGTCGGCGAGGTAGGCGTCGGCGCCGGCGAAGGCCGCGAGCACCGCCTCGTCGGGTTCGGCCATGAGCTCGGCGACCGCATCGGCGTCGCCGGTCTCCAGCGCCTGCAGGTAGCGCTCGGCGACGGCGTCTGCCGATTCGGGACGGGTGAGGGCCCAGACCGTGACACCCGCGGCGATCACGACGGCCGCTCCGGTCGCGGCGAGGGCGATGAGGGGGCCGCGCTTCACCCCTCCACCGTATCGCCGGTGGTCGGGGGTGCGGGTTCGGCGGCCGCCCGCTCGTGACGTACGGCGCCGCTGAGCGCGTCGGCGATGTCGTCGACTGCGTCGCCCCACCGGCCCACCGACACGCGCTCCAGACCCTGCCAGCGGGCGGCCAGCAGCAGTTCCTGCGACAGGTGCTCGGCCGCGTGGGCGGGGCGCCCGTGCTCCCACCACGCCGACTGCACCAGCAGCGTGGATCGGGGGCGGTCGGACTTGAGATCCACCCGGCCCACGACGTCGTCACCCACCAGCAAGGGCAGCGAGTAATACCCGTAGCGGCGCTTGTGGGCGGGGGTGTAGATCTCGATGCGGTACTCGAAGCCGAACAGCCGCTCGGCACGATCGCGGAACCACACCACAGGGTCGAACGGGGTGAGCAGGGCCGTCGCGTCGACCCGGCGGGGGAGCGCCGCGTCGCGATGCCGCCAGGCGACGGCCGGCCGCCCGGCCGTCTCCCAGCCGGCCACGGTGACCGGCTCCAGCGTGCCCGCATCGACGAGGTCGTTCACGGCCCGCAGCACAGCGGCACGGTCGGCGATGCGCCAGTAGTCGGCGAGGTCGGATGCCGTGGCGACGCCGTACGCGGCCGCCGCGCGCCCCACGAGCTCGCGGATGGCAGCCGCCCGGGGGACGGGAACCCTGGCGGCATCCGGGATCACATCCTCGGCGAGGGCGTACGTGCGCTCGAAACCGCGCCGGCCGGCGACGGCCACTTCGCCGAAGAGCCACAGGTACTCCAGCGACCGCTTGACGACGTCCCAGTCCCACCAGGGTCCGCGCTGCCCCGTCTTGGACTCATGGTCGATCTGGGCGGGGCGGAGCGGCCCGCGCGCGGCCAGTTGCGCCCGCACGTCCTCGACCACGCCCCGGTGCTCGTGGAACCACCGCTCGGCGCGCTGGCCGTAGCGGGCGCGCAGATCGTCGTGCCGGAAGGCGAACAGCCCCCAGTCGCCGGTCGGGATGAACGACGCCACGTGCGCCCAGTACTCGGTGTACGGGGCGCGGCGGGCGAACAGGAGCCGGTCGAGGAGGGCGGTGTCGTACGCGCCCAACCGGGAGAACAGCGGCAGGTAGTGCGAACGCGCGAAGACGTTCACCGAATCGATCTGCAGTGTCGCCATGCGCGCGAGCGCGAGGTTGAGCTGCCGCGTCCCGGCCACCGCCGGGCGCGGCCGGGCGAAGCCCTGCGCAGCGAGGGCGATGCGCCGCGCCTCCGCCCCGCTCAGGGTGGCGGAGCGCTTCGGGGCGAGGGTGGGGGACACGGCCGAAAGCCTAGCGACGCCTTCCGACGCCGGCAGGCGCGCATCGGGCGCCGAGCCGGCGACCCTAGAATGACGAGGTGACCGGCTCCGAGGAAAAGCCGCGCAACGTCTTCTTCGACGCCGTGCGGCGCAAGAACACGACCAGCGACATCGCCGCGGGCCTGCCCCACGGGCTGCGGGTCGCGACGGCGTACGCGTGGCGGTTCCTCGTGATCGCTGCCGCCATCGGCGTGGCCATCTGGCTCGTCATCCAGCTGAAGCTGCTGGTGATCCCGCTGCTCGTGGCGATCCTCGTCACCGCGCTCATCTGGCCGGTGTTCAGCTTCATGCTGCGCCGCCGCCTGCCCCGGTGGCTCGCGATCGTCATCTCGGTCGTCGGCACGCTCGCCGTCGTCACGGGCCTGCTGTGGCTCGCCGTCTGGCAGGTCTCCCGCCAGTTGTCGTCGGTGCAGGGTCGCACCGTCGAAGCGATCGACCAGCTGCGCGAGTACCTCATCGCCGGCCCGCTGCACCTGACCGCCGAGCAGATCGACAACCTGCTCGAGCAGGGAGTCCAGCTGCTGGAGCAGCAGGCCGAGCTGCTGTGGTCGGGAGCCCTCGCGATCGGCAGCACGGTGGGTCACGTCGCCACCGGGACGCTCCTGACCATTTTCATCCTGCTGTGCATCCTCGCCGACGGCGGTGGCATCTGGCGCTGGACCGTGCGGCTCTTCCCGCAGCGCGCGCGACCCGCCGTCGACGGCGCCGGCCGCGCCGGCTGGGTCACCGTCATCAACTACGCGCGCACCCAGCTCCTCGTCGCGACGATCGATGCCATCGGCATCGGCCTGGGCGCGTTCCTGCTCGGCGTGCCGCTGGCGATCCCGGTGGCCGTGCTGGTGTTCCTCGGCGCCTTCGTGCCGTTCGTCGGCGCGGTGCTCACCGGCGCCGTCGCGGTGTTCCTGGCACTGGTCTACAACGGGCCGTGGATCGCGTTCTGGATGCTCGTGGTGGTGCTGGGCGTGCAGCAGCTGGAAGGCCACGTGCTGCAGCCGCTGCTCATGGGCTCGGCCGTGAAGGTGCATCCGCTCGCCGTCGTGCTCGTCGTCGCCGGCGGCGCGATGGTCGGCGGCATCCCCGGCGCCCTCTTCGCGGTGCCGCTGGCAGCGTTCGTCAACGTCGTCTGGATCTACCTGTCCCGACGAGGCTGGGAGACCGGCGCACCACCGCGCCCCGACGATCTCATCTGGAGCACCGTGCCCCGCGACTGGAGGAACCCCGCGTGACCACCCCCACCCTGGCGGAGATCGAGGATGCCGCCGAGGCGCTGCGCGGCGTGATCGTGCGCACCCCGCTGGAAGAGTCGGACCACCTCAGCGAACTGCTGGGGGTGCCCGTGCAGCTCAAGCTCGAGAACCTGCAGCGCACCGGCTCGTTCAAGATCCGCGGCGCGACCTACCGGCTGTCCCGGCTGACGCCCGAGGAGCGCGCCCGGGGCGTCGTGGCCGCCTCCGCCGGCAACCACGCGCAGGGCGTCGCCCTGGCGGCGCAGAAGCTCGGCATCGCCGCCACCATCTTCATGCCGCTGGGCGTGCCCGTGCCCAAGCTCATGGCGACCCGCGGCTACGGCGCGGACGTCATCCTCGAAGGCGACACGGTCGAGACCCCGCTGCGCCTGGCGGCGGAGTTCGCCGAGCGCACCGGCGCGGTGCTCATCCACCCGTTCGACCACGCAGACGTCATCGTCGGGCAGGGGACGCTCGGTCTGGAGCTCTGGGACGACGTGCCCGACCTCGACACCGTGATCCTCGGCATCGGCGGCGGGGGACTGGCCGCCGGCGTCGCCGCCGCCGTCAAGGCCCGCGCGGCCGCGGAGGGCCGCACCGTGCGCGTCATCGGCGTGCAGGCGGCCAATTCCGCCGCCTACCCGTCGTCGCTGCAGGCGGGGCACCCCCTCGCCGTCGCGACGACCCCCACGATCGCCGACGGCATCGCGGTCGCTCGTCCCGGAGATGTGCCGTTCGAGATCATCCGCGAACTCGTCGACGATGTGGTCACGGTGACCGACGACGACATCGCCCGCGCGCTGCTGCTGCTGCTCGAGCGGGCCAAGCAGGTCGTCGAACCGGCGGGCGCCGCCGGGGTCGCGGCGATCCTCGCCGGCAAGGTGCAGGCGTCGGGCACGACCGTGGTGGTGCTCTCCGGCGGCAACATCGACCCGCTGCTGCTGCAGCGGGTCGTCTCGCACGGCCTCGCGGCATCCGGTCGCTACATGACGCTGCAGATCCCGCTGCCCGACCGTCCCGGTCAGCTCGCGCGGGTGTCGGAGCTGCTGTCCATCGCGGGGGCGAACGTCATCGAGGTGCTGCACACCCGGCACGGCCAGGGACTGCAGATCAGTGAGGTGATCCTGCAGCTGAGCGTCGAGACGCGCGGCACGGAGCACCGCGCCCTCGTCATCAAGACGCTGGAGGATGCCGGCTACACCGCGACGATCCTGCCCGACTGAGCCGGGCAGGCCACGGTCACTGGCCGGTGTAGGTCTCGACCTTGACGATCTCGACGGGGATCGCACGCCCGTTCGGGGCGGTGTACGACGTCGAGTCGCCCTCCTTGAGGCCGAGGATGGCGGTGCCGAGCGGCGAGGCCTCGCTGTAGACGTCCAACTCGGAGTTGGCCGCGATCTCGCGGTTGCCGAGGAGGAACACCTCTTCGCCGCCGGCGACGATCGCCGTGACGACGGTGCCGGGCTCGACGACACCGGTGGATTCGGGGGCGACGCCGACCTTGGCGTTCTTGAGGAGGTGCTGGAGCGTGCGGATGCGCGCCTCCTGCTTGCCCTGCTCGTCCTTGGCCGCGTGGTAGCCGCCGTTCTCCTTGAGGTCGCCCTCTTCGCGGGCGGCCTCGATGCGCTTGGCGATCTCCTCGCGGCCCGTGGTCGACAGGTGCTCGAGCTCGGCGACGAGGCGGTCGTAGGCATCCTGCGTGAGGAAGGTCTCGGGGGCGTCGGTGGACACAGCGGTCTCCTTCAAGGGCGGGTGGTGGTGCACGGGCCTAAGCCAAACGCCCCGGCGACAGCCGGGGCGTGATACGTGGTGGAAATGCTACGCGACCCAGCAGGAGTGAAGCAAACCCGTCGTCGCCTCCGCGAGCGTGGGCACGGTCTCGGTGAAGGCGACGGCCTTGCCGCCTTCGACCTCGTGCTCCACGACGCGCCAGCCCACCACTCCGTGTTCCTCGTCCTGCGCCTCCAGGGCGCAGGCGACGGTGCCGTCGGCCGGAGCGACGACCTGGAAGGTGACCGTGACGGTGCGATCGTCGACGACGGCGTACCCGGTGGCATCCGCATCGACCGAGGCCATGCTCGTGGCGACCGTCGACCAGCCCAGTGCCACCGTGGCGGCCACGGCGACGACGCCCACGACGATCCACCAGGCGCGCGTCGCGCGGCGCGAGGTGCGCCGACCGTACCGCTCGTCCAGCAGCGCCTGATGCGTCGTCATGTGTGTCTCCGTGAGATTAGGCTTGCTTCAAGGTTAGGCGCTCCGGCGCGGAACGAGGTTTCTCCCATGCATGCTGCGATCGACATCCTCGCTGTGATCGCGGCGTCGGTGCCGACTCCCCAGTCCACCGTCGACCCCGAACTGGTCACTCCCGGCCCCTGGGGTTTCGCCGCCATCGCGTTCATCGCCCTCGCCGTCATCATGCTCGTGTGGGACATGCTCCGCCGGGTGCGCCGTGGCCGCTACCGCGACGAGGTGCGCGAGGACCTCGACGCCCAGCAGCTCGCGCAGGAGAGCGCGGAGAAGACCGACGGCTCGGACGACACCGGAGCGCCCCGCTCCTGATCAGCCCGCGTGGTAGGCGGGGTGCAGTGCGATGAGCAGGCACGCCGTCCAGTGGCAGAGGAACGCCAGCACGGTGCACACGTGGAAGATCTCGTGGAACCCGAAGTGCCCCGGCCATGGGTTCGGCCTCTTCATCGCGTAGACCACGGCGCCGCCGGTGTACAGCAGGCCGCCGATGACCACGAGCACCATCATGGCGACGTTGGCCTGCAGCAGGTCGCCGAGGTACATCACCGCGGCCCAGCCGAGCACGAGGTACAGCGCGACGTAGAGCCAGCGCGGTGCGTCGATCCAGAAGACCCGGAACAGGATGCCGAGGATCGCGCCGCCCCAGACCAGCGACAGCAGGAGCACGGTCTTCGGGGTGGGCAGGGCCAGCACCGCGATGGGGGTGTACGTGCCGGCGATCAGCAGCAGGATGTTGGCGTGGTCGATGCGCTTGAGCACCGCGAGCGTGCGCGGCTGCCAGTTGAAGCGGTGGTACAGCGCGGAGTTGCCGAAGAGCAGCAGCGACGTGACCATGAAGACCGCCGATGCCCACTTGGCGGGCTCGCCCTGCGCGAGGCTGATCAGCACGATCCCCGCGACGATCGCCACGGGGAACGTCGCGGCATGGATCCAGCCGCGCCACGTGGGTTTGAGATCGGCGTGCGCACTGACGGCGCCGGCGTCGATGAGCGGCAGTTCGGGCATGTGAGCGCCCTCTGATCTGATGCGTCGGGACACGTGTCCAGCCTAACCGCCGACGTATGCCGTTGCGGTTTCGCACGTGCCTCGGCGTCGGAGCGATAGCGTTAGGGGGTGAGCATGCGCGGGGCGAACGAGGGGCGCGGCCCCCTCTACCGGTTGTACATCTCCCGCCTGCGCCGTCAGCTCGCCGGGGCCACCGTGCCGCACCACGTCGCGATGATGATCGACGGCAATCGCCGATGGGCGCGTCAGCTGGGCTACGCCAGCGCCGCGCAGGGTCATCGCGCGGGGGCGGCGAAGATGCACGAGTTCCTGCGATGGTGCGACGACCTCGGCATTCCCGTGGTCTCGCTCTACCTGCTGTCCACCGACAATCTGCGCAAACGCGATTCCCAGGAGCTGGCCGATCTCATCGAGATCATCGCCGAGCTGGCGGAGGAGCTCTCCCACGAGCCCGGCTGGCGGGTGCGTCCGGTCGGGCGCACCGATCTGCTGCCGCCGGAGCTGGCCCGCGTGCTGGCCGACGTCGACGAGCGCACCCGCGACAACACCGGACTGCATGTGAATCTGGCGGTCGGCTACGGCGGGCGCAGCGAGATCGTGGATGCCGTGCGGAGCATCATCGCCCAGCATGACGAGAACGGCGGGTCGCTCGAGGAGCTCGCGGCCAGTCTCACCCCCGAGCAGATCGGCGAGCACCTGTACACCGGGGGACAGCCCGACCCCGACCTCGTCATCCGCACGTCGGGGGAGCAGCGGCTGAGCGACTTCCTGCTGTGGCAGTCGGCCCACAGCGAGTTCTACTTCGTCGAGGCCCTCGGCCCGGACCTGCGCGAGGTCGACTTCCTGCGCGCCATCCGCGACTACGCGACCCGGGATCGGCGCTTCGGCAGCTGAGCGGGCATGCAACCGTTCGGCGCGCCGTGAGACAATGGGGATGTGACCGGGCTGGAGTCGTATCTTGATTCGTTCGACGCGGAGCCGGGGTATCTCGACTGGGCCGCGTTCGGGCCGCTTTCCCCATCGGTGCGTGCCGAGGCACAGGCCGATGCCGAACTGCTGGGTGCAGGACGCACGAGCGGCATAGACCTCGTGTTCGCGCGCGCCGACGAGGCCCGCGCGCTCCTGGCCGAGCTGCTGGGCACCACCGACGAGCACGTCACCCTGCAGCCGTCGACCTCGCACGGGCTGCAGCAGGCGATCTATGGACTCTCCGGTGGCATCCTCATCTCGTCGCGGGAGTTCCCGAGCCTCACCGTGACCGCCCAGCGGGCGAGCGCGCTCGGTGGCGCCGAACCGTACTGGTTCGACCCCACCGACGGGTTCGTGACACCGGAGGCAGTGCGCGACGCGCTCACCGACGACATCACCGCCGTGGCCGTCAGCCTCGTCGACTACCGCACCGGGTTCCTCGCCGACCTGAGCGCGCTGCGCGATGTCATCGGCGACCGCCTGCTGATCGTCGACGCCATGCAGGGTTTCGGCGTCGTGGATGCCGATTACAGTGCCGCAGACGTGGTCTGCGCCAACGGCTACAAGTGGCTGCGCGCCGGGCGCGGCACGGGCTTCGCGTCCTTCTCCGACCGTGCCGTGGAGCGCATCTCCCCGGTACTGTCCGGCTTCGCCGCCGCCGGCGGCGTGCTCGGCTCGTTCCCGGTGGCCCCGCCGGTGGAGGGTGCGCAGGCGTTCGCGGTGACCGCGCCCGACCACCTCGCTGCGGCGCGGCTGGCGACCGGGGTGCGCGACGTCCGCGACGCCGGGGTGGCGCGCATCGCGGAGATCGTCCGCGGCCGCGCGAGCGACATCGTGGCGGTCGCCGAGCAGTACGGCCTCCCGGTGGTCACCCCGCGTGACCCGCAGCACCACGCCGGCATCGTCTCGCTCTCACCCGAACCCGAGGACACCGCGCCGCTGGCCGCGGCGATGGCCAATCACGGGGTGGCGGCATCGCTGCGCTCGGGGCTCGTGCGCATCGGCGCCCACGCCGGCAACGGCGCGGAGTCGCTGCGGATGCTCACCGACGCGCTGGCCGAGTTCGCCGGCTCCCGACGGATCTGACCGGAACGTCATCTGAGCGTCACGTACCCCGGGCGTGTCGGTAACCGCGGTGTGACCGACGGGACGTACGTTGTTGCCAACGGGCAAGGCGCCCGTCGGGTCGGCCTGAAGGACTGCGACTCGTGGCCCCTGGTCGACTCGTGACTGCCGGGAACGCACCCGGGTCGGGAGTGGGTTGTGACCACACGAGCACCACACATGCAGCAGGGCCGGAGCACACACGCCGGCATCTCGGACGACCAGGATCTTCGTACCTACGTGCTCGACACGTCGGTGCTGTTGAGTGATCCGCGGGCGTTCTTCCGCTTCGCCGAGCATTCCGTCGTCATCCCGGTCGTCGTCATCACCGAGCTCGAGGGCAAACGCCACGACCCGGAGATCGGCTACTTCGCGAGGCAGGCGCTGCGCCACCTCGATGAGCTGCGGGTCGAGCACGGCCGCCTCGACTTCCCGGTGCCGGTCGGCACCGGCGGGACGCTGCGCGTGGAGCTGACCAACACCGACCCCACCGTGCTGCCCGCCGGCATGCGCCTGGGCGACAACGACACCCGCATCCTCGCCGTCGCGATGCACATCGCGCAGGAAGGGCAGGAAGTCACCGTCGTGTCCAAGGACCTGCCGATGCGCGTCAAGGCCGCGTCGCTGGGCATTCCGGCGGAGGAATATCTCGCCGAGCAGGCCGTGGACTCGGGGTGGACGGGCATCGCCGCCCTCGATGTCTCCGGCGACGACCTGAGTGACCTGTACGAGACCGAGGTGGCCAGCAGCGACGCCGTCACCGGGTTGCCGGTGAACACCGGGCTCATCATCCACTCCGAACGCGGTTCCGCGCTCGGGCGGGTGACCGGCGACGGCGGCTACCGGCTGGTGCGCGGCGACCGCGAGGTGTTCGGTCTGCACGGCCGCTCCGCCGAGCAGCGCATCGCGATCGATCTGCTGCTGGACCCCGACGTGGGGATCGTCTCCCTCGGCGGACGTGCCGGAACCGGCAAATCCGCGCTCGCGCTGTGCGCCGGCCTCGAAGCGGTGCTGGAGCGGCAGCAGCAGAAGCGCATCATCGTCTTCCGGCCGCTGTTCGCCGTGGGCGGGCAGGAGCTCGGCTACCTGCCGGGCGACCAGCAGGAGAAGATGGGCCCCTGGGGGCAGGCGGTGTTCGACACCCTCGGGTCGATCGTCTCGGCCAACGTCGTCGAAGAGGTCATCGCCCGCGGCATCCTCGAGGTGCTCCCGCTCACCCACATCCGCGGACGTTCGCTGCACGACGCGTTCGTCATCGTGGACGAGGCGCAGTCGCTGGAGCGGAACGTGCTGCTGACGGTGCTGAGCCGGGTGGGGCAAAACTCCCGCGTCGTCCTCACCCACGACGTCGGTCAGCGCGACAACCTGCGGGTCGGTCGACACGACGGCGTGGCCTCGGTGATCGAGACGCTCAAGGGGCATGACCTGTTCGGGCACGTCACGCTGACCCGCTCGGAGCGCTCGGCCATCGCGGCGCTCGTGACGGACCTGCTGGAGGCCGGTGAACTCAGCTGACGGGGACTGAGCAGAATGAGAACAATCTCATGGCTTAGGGCTCCCATCTGCCGCCCACATGCGTGACCATAGGGGTACCGCAGAAGCGGAAGCGCGAAGACCCCCAGCTTCGCCCCACGAGAACCCCCGGCGCCACAGGCCCGGGGGTTCTCGGCATTGGAGACCGTGGCGAGGGCCGCGCGGCCGCTCATTCCCAGCGGTAGCCGGCACCGCGCACGGTGCTGATGCGCTCGGGTCCGAACTTCGAACGCAGATAGCGCACGTACACGTCGACGACGTTGGATCCGGGATCGAAGTCGAGCCCCCAGACGCGGCTGAGCAGGGTCTCGCGGCTGAGCACTTCACCGGCGTTGCGCAGGAACTGCTCGGCGAGGGCGAACTCCCGCGCCGACAGGTCCACCTCGCGATCGTTGATCGTCGCGCGACGCGCGAGCACGTCGAGCGTGACGTCGCCGCGGGTGATCACGCCGGTGGCGGCGGCGCTCTCGCGCAGTCGCGAACGCACGCGGGCGAGGAGTTCGGCCACGACGAACGGCTTCGAGACGTAGTCGTTCGCACCGGCATCCAACCCGTCGACGGTGTCGCGGGTGCCCGAGCGGGCGGTGAGGATGATGACGGGCACGGTCGACCCGTGTGCGCGAAGGCGGCGCAGCACCTCGATGCCGTCCATGCCGGGAAGGCCCACGTCGAGCACGACCAGGTCGATGTCCGGCTCGACGGCGCGGGTCAGCGCATCGGGTCCGGTCTCGGCGACCACCACCTCGTGCCCCTCGGCCGTCAGTGCACGGCCGACCAGCGCGGCGATGTGAGGCTCGTCGTCGACGACCAGAATGCGCGTCATGCGCTTGCCTCTCTCTGCAACACGACATCGCCGGCCCGCACCGGCGCGGGTGCGGCGGCTCCCGTACCCAGTGGCACGGCGATCGTGAAGGTCGCCCCGCCCCCGGGTGTGTCCGCAACAGTACAGTGACCGCCGTGCGCGCGGGCGATCGTGTCCACGATCGCGAGCCCGAGGCCCGACCCGCCGACACTGCGTTTGCCGGCGGCGCGGTCGAAGCGGCGGAAGATGCGGTGCCGTGACGCCGGCGGGATGCCGGGACCGTGGTCCCGCACCCACAGCTGCGCGCCATCGGCGTGCAGGGCGCTGCCGATCTCGACCGACGAGCCGTCGGGGGTGTATTTGGCCGCGTTGTCGGCCAGCTGCAGCCAGGCCTGCAGCAGGCGGTCACGGTCACCGCGGATGCGACCGACGGCACGGTGCTCCACGGTCCACGTGTGCCCGGGGATGACCGACACCAGCTCGCCGACGCGCTGGGTGAGCGCGGCGATGTCGATGATGGAGAACGAGTACGAATCCCCGTCGACGGCGGCGAGCAGGTCGATGTCGTTCACGAGCCTGGTCATGCGGTCCAGCTCCGCGATGCCGATGTCGCGGACGGCGGCGACATCGGCGGGATCGTCGGGGTTCATCGTCTCCAGGTGACCGCGCACGATCGTGATCGGGGTCTTCAGCTCGTGGCGCACATCGTCGAGCAGGCGCCGCTGCGCGTCGAACGACGCCTCCCACTGCTCGGCCGCGTCGCCCTCGACGGCCGGTGTGTCGGCCGCGGGCTGCACGGCCAGCCAGTAGGCGACTCCCACCGCGGCGAGGCCGACGAGCGCCGTCGTCGCGAATGCGCCGATCGCGAGGACCAGCCGCGCGGGCTGGACCTCGCCGCCGATGGTGAAGACGAGCACGGTGGCGGCGCCGGCCATCGTGAAGCCGGCCCCGGCCACCCCGAGGACGATCCCCAGGATGCGGCGCTGCGCGCGGCTGTGCCGTGGCGTGCGGTTCACTCTCCGATTATCAACCCGGGCGGGTCATCGAGAGCAGGTCGAGTTTCTCGTCGAGCTGCGCCTCGGTGAGCTCGCCGCGTTCGACGTACCCGAGTTCGATGACGGCTTCGCGCACCGTGATGCCACGGGCCACGGCGTGCTTGGCGATTTTCGCCGCCGCTTCGTAGCCGATGAGCTTGTTCAGCGGCGTGACGATCGAGGGCGACATGCCCGCGAAGGCGGCCGCCCGCTCGAGGTTGGCCTGGAGCCCGTCGATGGTCTTGTCGGCGAGCACACGCATCGCGTTGGAGAGCAGGCGGATCGATTCCAGCAGGGCCGTCCCCATCACCGGGATGGCCACGTTGAGCTCGAACGAGCCCGAGGCTCCTGCCCACGCGACGGTGGCGTCGTTGCCGATCACCCGGGCGCACACCATGAGGGTGGCCTCGGGGACGACGGGGTTGACCTTGCCCGGCATGATCGACGAACCCGGCTGCAGGTCGGGGATGTGGAGCTCCCCGAGACCGGTGTTCGGGCCGGAGCCCATCCAGCGCAGGTCGTTGTTGATCTTCGTCAGCGACACCGCGATGGTGCGCAACGCTCCGGAGGCCTCGACCAGCGCGTCGCGGTTGGCCTGCGCTTCGAAGTGGTCCTTGGCTTCGGTGATCGGCAGCTCCGTCTCGGATGCCAGCAGCGCGATGACCTTCTGCGGGAACCCGAGCGGGGTGTTGATGCCGGTGCCGACGGCGGTGCCGCCCAGCGGCACCTCCCCGACGCGGGCGAGCACGGCCTGCACCCGGTCGATGCCGAGGCGGATCTGGCGCGCGTAGCCGCCGAACTCCTGGCCGAGGGTCACGGGCGTGGCATCCATCAGGTGGGTGCGCCCGGACTTCACGGCGTCCTTCCACAGCTCGGCCTTCGCCTCGAGCGCGACCGCGAGGTGGTCAAGCGCCGGGATGAGGTCGTCGATGAGCGCCTGCGTGACGGCGATGTGGACGGAGGTGGGGAAGACGTCGTTGGACGACTGCGACGCGTTGACGTGGTCGTTGGGGTGCACGGTGGCACCGAGCTTGGTGGTCGCGAGGTTCGCGAGCACCTCGTTCATGTTCATGTTCGACGACGTGCCGCTGCCGGTCTGGTACGTGTCCACCGGGAAGTGCTCGTCATACTGGCCGGTGATGACGTCGTCGGCGGCCGCCGCGATCGCGTCGGCGATCGCGCCGTCGAGGGTGCCGAGCTCCTTGTTGGCCAGCGCCGCCGCCTTCTTGATGCGCGCGAGCGCGGCGATCTGCGTGGACTCCAGTCCGCTGCCCGAGATCGGGAAGTTCTCCACGGCACGCTGTGTCTGGGCGGCGTACAGCGCGTGCTTGGGCACCCGCACCTCGCCCATCGTGTCGTGTTCGATCCGGTATTCGGTCTCAGCCATGGCGGTCACGTCCTCGTTTCCTTTTGCTCGAAGTTCTGGTTTTCAGGCGTCGGCGACGACCGCGCCCACGATCACATCGGGGACGGCCGTGCCTTCGGACAGGCGGTAGTTGGCGCCGACGATCGCGACGCGTCCTTCGGCGATGGCCTCGCTGATGAGCTCCGACGACTGCAGGAGCGCGGCGATGGTCTCGCGCAGGTGCTCCCGGCCGACGTGGTCGGCGTCGACGGTCTCGGGCGTCACGCCGGCCTCCTTGCCGTCGCGCAGCACCCTACGCACGGCCGGCACGATCGGCGCGATCTGGCGCCACACGTGCACGGGGAGGGTGGGGGCATCCATCGAGGTGGAGTCGATCGCGGCGCGCACCGCGCCGCAGGCGTCATGCCCGAGCACGACGATCAGCGGCACTTCGAGCACCGCGACGGCGTACTCGAGGCTTCCGACGACGGACTCGGAGATGACCTGGCCGGCGTTGCGGATGACGAACAGGTCGCCCAGGCCCTCGTCGAAGATGATCTCGGCGGCCAGACGCGAGTCGGAGCAGCCGAACAGCGCGGCGCGGGGGAACTGCGAGCCGGCGGTCTCGTGACGGCGCTCGACGTTCTGGCGCGGATGCCGCGGCTCGCCCGCCACGAAGCGGGCATTACCCAGCTGCATCTCGTCCCAGGCCTGCTGCGGGGTGGGGCGCTGCCTCGTCTCGGTCACGGGGTCTCCTCGCGTAGGGCGCGGACGTCGTCCGCGACGCTCGCGGCGACCTCGGCGGCGGTGTCGGCATCGGTGCGGCCGTAGATCATGACCGTGTCGGCACCGGCGGGGGTGCTCAGCGCGTACGAGATGTTCGCGGTCGACGACGGTTCGGAGATCTCGTACACGGTCCACTCGAGGCCGTCGATCGTGGTGGTGCCGGTGGCGGATCGGCCCGACAGCAGGCGCGAGGGCCATGCGGCGTCGGCGTCGAAGCCCTGGGCGACGTTGATGAAGCCGCGGTCCGGCGCGTAGACGACCGTCCAGGCGCGGGTGGCCCCGTCGCCTTCGACCGTGGCGCGGTTGATCGTCCAGTCGTCGGGTGCATCGGGCACGATGACGGTGCGTTCCAGCGATGCCTGCACCTCGGCGGCCTCGGCTGCGACGTCGATGGGCTCGGCGGGCGGCATGGCGCCGCGGGGCACAGCGAAGACGATGACCAGCACGACGGCCAGTGTCACCAGGAGCGCGGCGATGCCGTTGCGGATCGTGCGGCTGTTGCGGTGGATGCGCGAGGACTCGGCCTTGCGGGCCGCCGTCTCCTCGGGGGTCTCCGGGCGCCCGAGCTCGGCGACGATGCGGGGGGAGGATGCCATCACGATGCCTCGGGCGACTGGGCGTCGGCACGGGCGGCGTCCAGACGTCGCTTGGCGCCGAGCAGCCACTGCTCGCAGTGGGCCGCGAGCGCCTCGCCGCGCACCCAGAGGGCCAGCGATTGCTCGAGGGTCGGCGCACCCTGCTCGAGTTCCGCCACGACGCGCACGAGCTCATCGCGGGCCTGCTCGAACGAGAGGGCGGCGACGTCGGGGGTGGCGTCGTCGCTGGCAGTCATGCCCTCCATCTTAGTTCGCCCCATCCGGCAGCCCTGCCGCGGCGGACTCCGCGATCTCGCCCTGCGACTCGGCTGCGAACGAGCCGCGGCCGACCGTTACGGTCACGCCGGCGCCGGCGGGTGCCTGGGCCGCGTCACGCACGATGACGCCGTCGGTGAGGTGCGCGATGGCGTAGCCGCGGGACAGGGTCGCTGCGGGGGAGAGGGCGCGCAGCGACGCGCGCAACTCGGCGGTCGTGCGCATCGCGGCATCCACCCGCCGGTCGACGATGTCCCGGCCGCGGGAGGCGTGGAACCAGACCTCCTGAGCCCGGCTGGTGAGCATGGTCTCGGGGTCGCGCAGCACGGGGCGCGAACGCAGCTGCTGCAGCTGGGCGATGTCGTGTCCGACCCGCTGGGTGAGGCGGGAGCCGGCGCGCGAGCGCAGCTGGCGCACGAGGGCGCGCTGCTCGGCCACGTCGGGGACGATGCGCTTGGCGGCGTCGGTGGGGGTGGAGGCGCGGAGGTCGGCCACGTCGTCCAGCAGCGGATGGTCGTTCTCGTGCCCGATGGCGCTGACGACGGGGGTGGATGCCGCGGCCACGGCCCGCAGCAGCTTCTCGTCGCTGAAGCCGAGGAGCGTCTGCGGGTCGCCGCCACCGCGGGCGATGACGATGACGTCGACATCGGGGTCGGCGTCGAGGCTCTGCAGCGCGGCGATGGTCTCGGGGACGCACCGTTCGCCTTGCACGGCGACGTGCACGGTGCGGAAGCTGACCGCCGGCCAGCGCAGCTCGGCGTTGCGGTGCACGTCCTTCTCGGCGTCGCTGCGCTCACCGGTGATGAGGCCGATGCGGTGCGGCAGGAACGGCAGCGGTCGCTTGCGGGACGCGTCGAACAGTCCCTCCGCACGCAGCTTGACGCGCAGGCGTTCGAGCTGGGCGAGCTGTTCGCCGAGGCCGACGTGCTTCATGCCGGAGACGATGAAGCTGAAGTCGCCGGTCTTGACGTAGAACTCGCTCTTGACGCACGCGACGACATGGTCGCCGGACTTCAGATCGACGGGGATGCGCTGGCGCGTGGTGGACCACAGCCGGAACGACAGCGACGCATCGGAGGAGAGGTCCTTCAACCGGCCGAACACGTTGCCGCCGCGCACGTTCCAGGACGTGATCTCGCCCTCGACCCACACCGCGCCCCACTTCTGCACGAAGTCGCGGATGGTCTCGTTCAGGCGCGAAACCGACGTCGGAGCCTCGGGTGTCGACGACCCGGGATGCACGGCATCGGCCGGCGGCGTCTGCCCCGGCGCGGGTTCGAACGTGGTCATATGCCTCTTCCCTCGCGGTGACCGGCCGATGCTCAGGCGCCGGCTCCTAGAATCAAGGGGTGAGCACCTCAGCCGTTCGACTGCCCATGCCCCGCATCCCGGGGCGGCGTGGCCTTCTCCAGGATAGGCCGGTGACCGGACACAAGCGGGTCCTGCTGGCCTCCCCGCGCGGCTACTGCGCCGGAGTGGACCGTGCCGTCATCGCTGTGGAGAAGGCGCTGCAGCGCTTCGGCGCGCCCGTGTACGTGCGCAAGCAGATCGTGCACAACATCCACGTCGTGACCGAACTCGAAGCGCAGGGCGCGATCTTCGTCGAAGAGGTCGACGAGGTGCCGCCGGGGTCTCACGTGGTCTTCAGCGCGCACGGTGTGTCTCCTGCCGTGGTGTCGGCGGCATCCGATCGCGGTCTGCAGGCGATCGATGCGACCTGCCCGCTCGTGACCAAGGTGCATCGCGAGGCGGTGCGCTTCGCCCGCGACGACTTCGAGATCCTGCTGATCGGTCACGACGGTCACGAAGAGGTCGAGGGAACCGCCGGTGAGGCACCCGACCACGTGACGGTCGTCAACTCGCCCGCCGACGCGGACCTGGTGGAGGTGCGCGACCCGTCGAAGGTCGTGTGGCTCTCGCAGACCACGCTCTCGGTCGACGAGACGATGGAGACGGTGCGGCGGCTGCGCGAGCGGTTCCCCGAGCTGCAGGATCCGCCGTCGGACGACATCTGCTATGCCACCCAGAACCGCCAGGTGGCGATCAAGAAGGTCGCCGCCAACGCCGACCTCGTGATCGTCGTGGGCTCGGCGAACTCGTCCAACAGCGTGCGCCTGGTCGAAGTCGCCCTCGAGTACGGCGCCAAGGCGGCCTACCGCGTGGACTACGCCCACGAGGTGCAGCAGGAGTGGCTCGACGGCGTCGAGACGGTGGGGGTCACCAGCGGCGCCTCGGTGCCGGAGGTGCTCGTGCAGGAAGTGCTGGACGACCTCGCCGGCGCCGGATACCGCGACGTCGAGGAAGTGCGCACGGCCGAGGAGGACCTCATCTTCTCGCTGCCCAAGGAACTGCGCCAGGATTCCTCCGGCAAGCGCGACGACCGTGCGCTGGGCGGACGGAACCGCCCATGAGCGACCTCGACCCGCGACCCAGGCCGCAGTACGGCGAGTACGCGACGCCCGAGGAGCAGCGGGCGCGCATCGCGCAGCCCCATGCGACCGACGCGCTGTCGGCAGGTGTCGCCCCCGAGGTCGTGGCGCCGCCGCAGTACGGGGGTCCCGTCGCCCCGGCGACGACCTCGGCCGCGCGTCCGTCGCGCACCGCCGACCGGATCATCACCCTCGTGCTGCTCGCCTACGGTCTGCTGACGGTGCTCGTGTCGGCGCCGCAGATGATCGACGTGGGCGCGTTCGCGCAGACGCTCTTCCAGACCCTCGGCGTCGACGCCCAGCTGTCCGACCCGGCCTCCGCGCGGGGCTGGGGCATCGCCGGGGCGGCGGTGCTGGCGATCGGCTGGCTGCTGACGGCGTGGCTGTCGTGGCGGGGGCTGCGTGCGCGCCGGGTGACCTGGTGGATTCCGCTGGTCGGCGGCATCGTGTGCAACCTCGTCTCGGGCGCGCTCATGCTCGTGCCGATCATGAGCGACTCCGCCGCGTGGGAGACCGTGCAGCGCACCCTCACCGGCTGAGCCCGCCCGCGCGCCGCGCCCGCGCCGCGCCGCGCCCGCGCTGCTCCGGCGCGCCGCCGCCCCGCGCTGTTCCGCGCCCGCGCCGCGCCGCCCCGCGCTGCTCCGGTGTCACTAATGGCGGGTGTTGCGACGCGAGACTGTGCGGAAGCGACACCGGAACGGCTCGGTCGCCCGCGCATCCGCTCAATGCACGGATGCCCCGACCCATCGGGGCCGGGGCATCGTGCGTACGGGTGGGTCAGGCTGCGAGCGACTGACCGGCCGAGCCGAGCTGCTGCGTCGCCTCGACGACGCGGGCGGCCATCGCCGACTCGGCGACCTTGCCCCAGGCGCGCGGGTCGTAGGCCTTCTTGTTGCCCACCTCGCCGTCGATCTTCAGGACGCCGTCGTAGTTCTGGAACATGAAGCCGGCGACCGAACGCGTGAACGCGTACTGCGTGTCGGTGTCGATGTTCATCTTCACCACGCCGTTGGCGACCGCGAGGGCGATCTCCTCGGGGGTCGAACCGCTGCCGCCGTGGAAGACGAGGTCCAGCGGCTTCGGGCCGGTGCCGAAGCGGGCGGCGATGCCCTCCTGGATCTCGCCGAGCAGTTCGGGCTTGAGCTTCACGTTGCCGGGCTTGTACACGCCGTGCACGTTGCCGAAGGTGAGCGCGGCGATCCAGCGGCCGGCTTCACCGAGACCGAGGGCCTCGACGACCTGGGCGACGTCACCGGTGGTGGTGTAGAGGGCGTCGTTGGTGCCCTCGTGCTTGACGCCGTCCTCTTCGCCGCCGACGACGCCGATCTCGACCTCGAGGATCGCGTTGATGTTCTTCATGCGCGGCAGCAGCTGCTGGGCGATCTCGATGTTCTCCGCCAGCGGCACGGCCGAGCCGTCCCACATGTGCGACTGGAAGATCGGGTTGCGGCCGGCCTTGACCTCTTCTTCGGATGCGGCGATGAGCGGCAGCAGGAAGTCGTCGAGCGCGGGCTTGGGGCAGTGGTCGGTGTGCAGCGCCACCGTGATGGGGTAGTTCTTCGCCACCTCGGTGACGAACTTCGCCATGGCGATCGCGCCGGTGGCGCGGCCCTTGACGGTGTGGCCGGCGAAGTAGTCGGCGCCACCGGTGGTCACCTGGATGATGCCGTCGGAGCCGGCTTCGGTCAGGCCCTGCAGCACGGCGTTGATCGACTGCGAGCTGGCGGCGTTGATGGCCGGGTACGCGAAGCCGCCGGACTTCGCGCGGTCCAGCATCTCGGCGTACTGGTCGGGGGTTGCGACGGGCATGTCAGCTCCTAAAAGTCGGCGGGCGTTCACGTTCACTCTAGCGAAGGGGGTTCCGCCGGGTCCCGGGGAGAGCCGTGCGAATTCGCCACGCCGATGCATATACCCCTGGTGAAAGAACTGCGATTCCTTCGCTTGCCGCGGTCCCGCTTTCCCCTGTGCGAGGACGGCGCCGGACGTAGGCTGACCTGCATGGTGAGTCTGACCGCGGATATGAGCCCCTTGCACCCCGACCGCAACCTGGCGCTGGAGTTGGTGCGTGCGACCGAGGCGGCCGCGATCCGCTCCGTGCCCTTCATCGGTCGAGGCCAGAAGGAACTGGCCGACGGCGCCGCCGTCGATGCGATGCGCGCGTTCCTCACCACCGTCAACTTCGACGGCGTGATCGTCATCGGCGAAGGGGAGAAAGACAACGCCCCCATGCTCTTCAACGGTGAGCACGTCGGCACCGGCCGCGGCCCGCAGTGCGATGTCGCCGTGGACCCCATCGACGGCACGTCGTTGACGGCCGCCGGTCGCAACAACGCGCTGTCGGTGCTGGCCGTCTCCGACCACGGCACCATGCTCGACGCGTCGAGCGTGTTCTACATGGACAAGCTGGTCACCGGTCCCGCCGGCGTCGGCGTCGTCGACATCCGCCTGCCGATCGGTGAGAACATCCGGCTGCTCGCGAAGGCGCTCGGCAAGCCCGTCGACGAGATGGTCGTGTCGGTGCTTCACCGTCCCCGTCATGACGACCTGATCGATCAGATCCGCGCGGCCGGCGCCGGGACGCGGCTGATGAGCGACGGCGACGTCGCCGGCGGCATCAACGCCGCCCGCCACAACGCCCGCACCGATATGTGCGTCGGCATCGGCGGCAGTCCGGAGGGCATCGTCACCGCATGCGCCATCAAGGCCCTCGGCGGTCACATCCAGGGGCGGCTGTGGCCGCGCGACGACGATGAGAAGCAGAAGGGCCTGGATGCCGGGCTCAAGGTCGACGGCGAGGTGTACGAAGCCGATGATCTGGTGCGCGGCAAGAACACGATCTTCGTCGCGACCGGGGTCACCAACGGCGAGCTCGTCGCGGGCGTGCGCCGCGAGGGCGGCTTCGTCTACAGCGAGTCGGTCGTCATCCGCGGCGCGTCCGGCACGTTGCGTCGCATCAACTCGGAGCACCTGACCTCGAAGTGGCTCTGATCGGGGGTCTTGGGGCGCGGACGCGCCTGTGATCGCTCTGTGACCCATCTCCCAGCATCCGCTCTGGCAGAATGGGTCTCGGTGTCGAAGACGATGCGCACCATCGTTCCGAGTCCCGAGGGGGATCCCCGTATGAGCACTCAGGCACACGGCCGTCCGGCCACACAGCCGGTCGTCGTATCGACTGATCCGGCGCGACGCCCCGATGTCCTGTTCCGCCGTCGCACGCCCGATGGCCATCAGGTCAGCGCGTGGTGGATGATCGGCGCGTTCCTCGGCGTCTCCGTCGGCATCATCGGCCTGATGACGCTGGTGCCTGGCGGGTACTGACCCGAGCGGGGCTGTCTTGTGGCGGCCGCGTTGCGCCCCTGACCGCGTCCGCGCTGTCCGTCGGCGAGTCGGTCAGGCGTCGCCGTCCGTCGCGACGCGCTCTCGCACCGCACCCAGGTCGGCGGTGAGCGTTGCGTCGTCGGCGACGAACTCGGCCGCGGTGAGGCGCCGCGGTGCACTCGTGATCGCCGCGGGGGCCGCGACCGAGTCGAGTTTGGTCTCGTCGACGCCGGGGAAGCGGCGGGCGGTGACCAGCACCCGGCTCTCGAGCGACCCGACGAGCTTGTTGTAGGTGTCGACGGTGCGCTCGATCGCGCGGCGCAAATCGTCGGTGTGGCCGGTGAGCGACCCGAGGCGCTCGTAGAGCTGCGTGCCGAGGGCAAGCAGCTCTCGCGCCTCCTGGGACACATCCTGCTGGGTCCAGGTGTAGGCGACGGTCTTCAGCACCGCCCAGAGGTTCACCGGCGATGCCATGGCCACGCGCTTGCCGAACGCATGGTCGAGCAGCGACGGGTCCTGCGCGAGCGCGGCGGACAGCAGCGACTCGCTGGGCACGAAGCAGATGACGAATTCGGGACTGGCGTCCAGTCCTGCCCAGTACGCCTTCTTGGCGAGCGCATCGACGTGCGCGCGCACCGCCTTGACGTGCCGGTCCAGCAGCGCGCTGCGGCGCGCGCCCTCCTCGCCCTGCGCCGTCTCGGGGATGGCGCTGGCTTCGAGGTACGCGTCCAGCGGCACCTTCGCGTCCAGCGCCAGCGCCTTGCCACCAGGAAGGCGGATGATCATGTCGGGGCGGCCCGCCCCGGCATCCGAGGAGATCGACGCCTGCAGGTCGAAGTCGACGTAGCGCGTCAGACCGGCCGACTCCACGATGCGCCGCAGCTGGGTCTCGCCCCACACCCCGCGCGTGGCGTTGGAGCGCAGCGCCCCGGCGAGGGACTCCGTGGTGGAGCGCAGCGCCTCGTCGGACTCCTGCGCGCGGCGGAGCTGTTCGGCGAGCGACCCGTACTGCAGCTGGCGGTCGCGCTCGAGCTCCTCCACCTTCTGCTGCATCGAGGACAGCGACTCCTGCACGGGCGCGAGGGCGCGCAGCACCGACTGCTCCCGTCGCTCCCGCTCGTCGCGCATGGCCTGCTCCGTGCGCGCCTGCAAGCTCAGCTCCCGCTGCAGCGAACGCTGCTGCTCGAGCTGGGCGGAGAGGGTGTCGCGGGCCGTCTCGGCCGTGGCGGCGCGCTCGACGAGGGCGGCACGCTCACGCGCTGCGCGTTCGCCGGCCCGGGCGGAACCTGCGAACCAGCCGGCCAGCGCGCCCACGACGAGGGCGACGAGCAGGAGGAGGGGGGTTGCGGCATCCATGGTCACAGGGTGTCACCTGCCACCGACATCGGCGGCGCGACGCTCAGGCGACGACGGCGACGGGCACCGCGGGCATGTCCACCGCGGCGAACGCGGGGACGGGCTCGGGCACCGGGATCTGCCCGACCCGCAGCCCCAGTGCGGCGGCGAGGTCGGTGATGTCGGTGACGCCAGCACGAGCGGCGGCGTCGATCATGATGTGCGCGCACGCGAGGGCGTCGGCGGTGGCATCGTGGTGGGGGAAGTCGAGGAAGCCCACGGCGGTGGCCACCGACGGCAGTCGGTAGGAGTCGAGCTCGTAGGTCTTGCGCGCGACCTGCAGGCTGCAGACGTATCGGTACGGCGGGCAGACGTCGGCGGTGACCTCGCACGCCCGGCGCAGCACCGTCATGTCGAACCCGGCGTTGTGTGCCACCAGCACGTCGTCGCCGACGAATGCGGCGATGTCGGCGAGCTGGGCCGACCAGGTCTTGGCGCCGACGACGTCTTCGGCGCAGATGCCGTGGATGCCGGTGTTGAGGCTGAAGAAGCGGTCATGACCGGCGGGCGGCTGGATGAGCCAGCCTGCCGTGGCGACGACCTCGCCGCCGCGCACCCGGGTGAGGCCGACGGCGCAGGCTGAGGCGCTGGAGGAATTCGCCGTCTCGAAGTCGATCGCGGTGAAATCCAAAGGCACGTGTCCACCCTCACCCGGAGGTCGGCCGGGGCGGGGGAGGGCGCGCCGCGCTCGCGCCGATTCGGAGGCGCCGGGCCGGCTCCTTGCCTCCGCTGGAGCTGCCGCCCGTCGGAATTCAGGCTGGCAGGCCGGAAACGTGCGGTGCGATCCCCGCAACCTCCGGCCAGCCTGAATTCCGACGGTCGGTGACCGGCGTCGCCCCCGCGTAGACTCGATGCCTGTGGCTCTTACCATCGGAATCGTCGGCCTGCCCAATGTCGGCAAGTCCACCCTCTTCAACGCACTGACCAAGAACCAGGTGCTCGCGGCGAACTACCCGTTCGCGACGATCGAGCCCAACATCGGGGTCGTGAACCTGCCCGACCCGCGGCTGGAGAAGCTCGCGGAGATCTTCCACTCCGAGCGGATCCTGCCCGCCGCGGTGTCGTTCGTCGACATCGCCGGCATCGTGCGCGGCGCGAGCGAGGGGGAGGGGCTGGGCAACCAGTTCCTCGCGAACATCCGCGAGGCCGACGCGATCGCGCAGGTCGTGCGCGGCTTCGCCGACGACGACGTCGTGCACGTCGAGGGAGCGGTGAACCCGCAGAACGACCTGGAGACGATCAACGCCGAGCTGGCGCTGGCCGACCTGCAGACCCTCGAGAAGGCGATCACGCGCTACGAGAAGGAAGTGCGGGGCAAGAAGGCCGACCCGATCGTCCTCGAGACGGCACTGGCCGCGAAGGACGCCCTCGAGCGCGGCACGCTGCTCTCGGCATCCAAGATCGACCTCGAGCCCATCAGGGAGCTGGGGCTCCTCACCGCCAAGCCCTTCATCTACGTGTTCAACGTCGATGAGGCCGTGCTGACGGATGCCGCGCGCGAGGCCGAGCTCGAAGCGCTCGTGGCGCCCGCCAAGGCCGTGTTCCTCGACGCGAAGATCGAGTCCGAGCTCATCGATCTCGACCCCGAGGATGCCGCCGAACTGCTGGCATCCACCGGCCAGGACGAGTCGGGCCTGGACCAGCTCGCCCGCATCGGCTTCGACACGCTGGGCCTGCAGACCTACCTGACTGCTGGTCCCAAGGAAGCGCGCGCCTGGACGATCGGCAAGGGCTGGAAGGCACCGCAGGCCGCCGGCGTCATCCACACCGACTTCGAGAAGGGCTTCATCAAGGCCGAAGTCATCTCGTTCGACGACCTGGTCGCCACCGGCTCCGTCGCCGAGGCCCGCGCGAAGGGCAAGGCGCGCCTGGAGGGCAAGGACTACGTCATGCAGGACGGCGACGTCGTGGAGTTCCGCTTCAACGTCTGAGTGCGGTCCATCTGCCGCGTGATTCCGCGGAGTGTCAGGCTTTGGGTTCGGTTTAGTCCACCGTGTACTTCGCTTCACGTCGTGGAACCACCTGCACAGGAGTCCGTGTCGCGCTGCCCGGTGTCTTCGACCACGGTCAGGAACGAGTGAATTCCGACATGTCTGAGAAGGCCGCCGTTCGCCGAGCGCTCGTACGCGTTGAATTGCGCCCGCATCACTCGAGCGAACGCTTCTGCTCTTCGCATAGGGGAGCTCGACCGTTCAACCTCGAGGGCGGGCTATGCGGGCACTGATCCTCGACGCCCATGGCGAGGCGGATCTCAGCGTGAGAGTGCACGTTGGAGGACCCCCAAACGAACACGCTCAGAGCTCGTCCTAATGGAAAGTCCTTGACGACTCGCAGGCAGGCGACTACTTCGAAATGCCCAGGCACCTATATGTTTGCTCGGTGGATGAGCCCATAATCAACGTCGAAGGCCTGACCCTGCGCTACGGGCGGCGGACGATCATTTCAGACCTCCACCTTCAGATCGGGGTAGGAATCACCGCGCTCCTGGGTCCGAACGGCGCGGGGAAGAGCACGCTGTTGAATGCGCTCTCCCAGCCGCGGCGGATTGCCTCGGGCGAAATCTCACTGGCGGGGATCCCGCTGGAATCCTCGCGCGATTCCCAGCGGCGGTTCCAATCGCGGGTCGGATTCATGCCGCAGCACTGGCAACACTTTCCTTCATTCACGGCTAAGGAGAGCGTCGAGTATGTCGGGTGGCTCAAGCTCGTGCCGCGATCCGACCTGCAGAGCCACGCTACTAGATCGCTAGATCGAGTGGGCTTGCTCGATAAGCGCGATGAACTAGTTGCCCGCCTTTCGGGAGGCACGCGTCAGCGAGTTGGTTTAGCTGAGGCTCTCGTCAATGATCCGGAACTTATCCTGCTCGATGAGCCAACAGTAGGCCTGGATCCCGCTCAGCGCGCCGCCTTCCGTGCTGCACTGCAATCCATGAAGTCAGAGAAGGCGGTTCTGCTGAGCACCCACCTCACCGATGACGTCGCTGCCATCGCCGATCGTGTGCTGGTGATGGCAGCGGGCAGCATCTGGTTTGATGGTTCGCCCGCTGAACTTGCTGGTCTTTCGAGCGAGCGAGGAGATTTCAGCGTCCGGCTGGAACGCGGCTACCTCAATGTGCTCGAAGGCGAAGCAGCGAGCCTCACATGAGAACCGTCATGAGCTGGATACGGCGCCATGCCTTCCCCCTGGTGATCGGACTCGCCCTCGCGGGATTGTTTGTCTACTTCGCGTTCCTTCCTCGTCGGGTGGGGCTGAATCTGTGGGCAGATTTCGTAAGCGGCCTCTCGCAGGCGACTGTGCTTGTCGGGCCGATCGCTGCCGGCGCGTGTGCGGTTGTCGCGAGTCGTTGGACGGCACCGCTGTCGGCGCGGCTGGCGACAGCCGCGCGCACACCGAGTCTTCCTATCGCCCGCCACGTTGTGGGAACAGTGCTTCCTGTTGCGGCGTCGTATCCGTTGGCCTTGCTCTGTTTGACGGTCTACGGAGCTATCACCGGAACATACGGCGCACCGTCGCCTGCGTGGTTGGCTGCGATCGGCGCGGCCACAATCATCGCGTGCGCGGTGGGCTACTTCGCAGGGTTGTTCATCGGCCCCCGTTGGTTCGCGGCTCCCGCGGCCGCGGTCGGCTACTTCGCGCTGTACGTACTGTTCCAAAGCGCTCCCTGGCCGTACGGAATCCGCACGCTTTTTCCCGCGATCACCAACCGAGACACCGAGTTCGCCCGCTATATCACGGCCACTACATGGGGACAGGTCGTACTCTTCCTGAGCATCTCGCTCATACTCTTCCTGCTGGTTCGTCCTCGAGCGGTTCAGCGTGAACGATGGTTGTTCATGGCAGCGGCGCCGACCTTGTTGGTAGCCATAGTCGCAGCGGGCGTCATCATCAGCACCAACGGCCAATACATCACGGGTCACAACTCCCGGGACTTCGTTTGTGAGGGGACAGCCCCTGTCGTTTGTGTCAACAGAGGGTACGCGGCATCCCTCGAGGGTCTCCTCCCACGCTTTGAAGTGCTACGGGTGAAGACCGCCGGCGTGGCCCTTGAGCCGACGCTTCTTGAACAGAATGTCGAGGGCGTCGGCGACGAGCCGTCTCAAGACGCCCGGAGCATCTACATCGAAGGGATCGATTCGGCGGGGCTCGATCAGACAGTTTCGCGTTACGTGGCGAAGTACGGCGGATTCTCGACCTGTTCCCCCGACACCCCGTATGACACGATCGTCGCGACAGCCATCGTCGACACCTGGCTTTCAGGTTTCGACCAGTACGGCCTCGGAGAGCTCGACGGTAGTGCGGTCGGCGCAGCCGAGTGGGCCCGCATGAAATCCACAGATCCAGCCACAGGGAATACCTGGCTTCGCGAGCATGAGAAGAGCTACGCCGACTGCTCTCTGGTACTAACGGATCTGCCGTGACGGGCGTAAGACTGTTCATCCGTACGCGCCGTTGGCGCCTGAACGCGGTCGTTTTCTTTGTGACGGCTGTACTGGTAGTTGTCTGCGGCCCTCTCGCTATCGGCCTCACCCCCAATGGCGGCGGACTGACCCGCGTCGCGATGATGCTCCCTCTGATTCCGGCCACTTTGGTAGCCGCCTCGCTGCAGTCTCCGCTTTCATTGCAGGAAGCAACCGCAGCGCGCGATCTCGGACAGTGGCGACTCCTTCATGTTGTAGCTCTCAGCGCGGGGCTACTAGCGGCGCTCGTGATCAGCGGTGCATTTCTTCCCGCAGCTGGAGCCGAAACTCACGATCAAGGGCTCCTGTCCCTTTGCCGAAACGCGGTAGCGCTAGTCGGGGCCGCCCTGATCGGATACCGGGTGCTTGGAATCCGCCTGGGCTGGTTACTGGCGATCACCTGGGTCATCTTGCCGCCCCAAATAGTTCCTCGACCCGAAAACGATCCTGTGGGGCTGGTCACTCTCATCACCCAGCCGGATTCTTCTGCCGGCGGCTTCACATGGGCGGTACTGACATGGTCAGTCGGGCTGCTATGCGCCTCCACGATGAGTCGGCGACGGTAGCGCACATACGACAATGCCGCCTGCTCCGCGTCAGCGGCAACAGGCGGCATCGCGCAAAAAGTTAGCAGTGCGTGAGCGTCACCTGGCTGCTTGTCCGGATGACATCGCCACCATTGGCTGCGCTCCGGTAGTAGCCAGATTCGTTGTAGTACTGCGTCGTACCTCCACCATCGCAAGTGGTACCCGTTGCGCTGTAATTGGGCCGATTGGCGGGCGAGCTATACACAGTCGCAACTCGCACGTCAGGCAGGCCGTCATAGTTATGGACAAGACGGGCAACGAAGTTGTTTATGTTGGTCGCGTTGCAATAGCCCGACCCTGTCCACTTCACGTAGGCACCGCTCGCATACGGCGTGCCGCTCGAGATGGAGCATCCCGAAGGCATAGTGCCGACGTCTTCAGCATGAGCGGCTTGCGCTGAAAGCATTCCGCCACCGAACAGGATAATGAACGCGAGGACGCTTGCCTGGAGTTTTCTCTTCATACCCAGACCATAGGGTGAGTCCACGGCCGAAAACAATGGATTTTTTCCCTCTTCCGGCGCCCCGATCGGACTGCCACAAAATTGCGTTCACCCGATGGCCGCGCTCGGCTTCCTGATGGGTGTCCGCTCGAACATCCTCATAACCGAGCCGGACACGTTCGACTGGCTGGTCGACCTGATCGGCAAGCTCGGTGAGGAAGAGGACGCCTACCACGCGACCTGCTTGCTGCTCGTCGATTACGGCACCGAATTTGCCGTCGACGAAGAGGAGGACGTCGAGCCCGCCGAAGAGATGATCGAGGCGGCAGGTGTCGACGAGGCCGCGGAGAAGACGTCGTGATCGTTCCAACCGCGGAAGTCGACCAGCTTCTCACCGACCTTCCGGTCGTACGGGTAATAAAAGGCGACACCGTCGATGCGCGACTCCACTCGGGCGTGTTTCTCGCTGCTCTGGTGAACCGTGCGCTCGATGGCACCCCGATTACGCTGCATCGCGCGGCGCGTGAACGGCGTCGGACTGCGAACGTCGTCTAATCATCATTCGTGGAGCGCAGGCCGAACGCAGGGGGACCGGCTTGCGGACGCACGGAGGTGCCATGCGGGGAGTATCAGATAGCTTGATCATCAGGCCAGCTGGAGCAAAGGAGCCAAGTGCCGTATCCCCTTGAGAACATGCTCGTGGTCGGTGTCGCCTCAAGCGCACTATTCGATTTGTCCGACGCCGACCAAGTGTTTCGTGAGCACGGCGAAGCGCGATACCGGGAGCACCAGCAAAAGCACATCGCGAATGCGCTTCAGCCAGGGGTCGCGTTCCCCTTCATTAAGCGTCTCCTCTCGCTGAACGACCTCTCGGACGACGAACCGCTGGTTGAAGTCATCGTTCTTTCGCGAAACGACCCCGAGACCGGTCTTCGCGTCATGCGATCGGTCGCGCACCACGAGTTACCGATCTCGCGCGCAGTATTCATGCAGGGCCGGTCACCCTACGAATACATGGGTGCGCTGAATATGTCCCTGTTCCTGTCACAGAACGAGCGAGACGTTCGCATCGCCCTTGACATGGGATTCGCCGCTGGCCAGGTTCTTGGTTCTCCAGCAGCCGATCCAAGTGGCACAGACCTGAGAATCGCATTCGACTTCGACGGCGTTCTCGCAGATGACTCATCAGAGAAAGTCATGCAGGCCGAGGGTCTCCCGGCATTCCACGCCCACGAGATACAGCACCTCGAAGAGCCGCTACCTGAAGGCAGGCTCTCCGACTTCCTTCGAGGGATCAACCGAATCCAAGACATCGAAGAAGCGCGCGTCGTCGCGGACTCCAACTACAACCGACGCGTCCACGTTGCTATCGTCACGGCTCGCAACGCTCCGTCCCACGAGCGCGTCGTCAAGACTCTTCAATCTTGGGGAGTCCGGGTGAACGACGCGTTCTTCCTCGGCGGCATTGAGAAGGCGAGGGTGCTTCGGGTGTTGAAGCCTCACATCTTCTTCGATGACCAGTTGAAGCATCTGGAGGGGGCCGCGGACGAGATCCCAAGCGTCCACGTTCCGTTCGGGGTGGTCAACGAGCCCAAAGAGCTTCCGGAGTCGCGACGCGCGCCGATGCCTCCAGCCAGCGTTCTGTTCGTGGCCGACACCGCCAATGCTTAACGGTTCCGCGATGCCGCAGTCATCAACAGTGCTGGAAGCGGACCAGGTCGACGGCGCGTGCCGGGCGTCCGCCGTCTACGACCGTGCGGATCTGCACGTGCACCTGAACGGGGCGATGCCGCTGGCGGCGATCCAAGAGGTTCTGGTCGACGAAGCGACGGCGTTGCCGGAGGGGTTCCGTGTTGAGCGTGACCTGATTCGGCGGAAACCAGCGCCATCACTAAGCGCATACCTGAAGCCATGGCAGGTGCTGCGCCTTCTCCCCAGGCGACGGGACAATCTTGATCGGCTCACAAGTGCTACCTTCGCCGAGTTCGCCCAGAACGGCGTCCGTCTCGTCGAGCTTCGTAGCAGCGTCCTCTACCTCACGAGCCTGCAGAAGTGCACCCCTGCCGAGGCAATGCATGCATTGATCGAGTCGACCGGAGAAGCGGCGCGGCGCCACGAGATCAAGCGCGGACTCGTTCTCACAGTCACCCGCGGCCCCGATTCATGTCGCGACCTGTCGACGTTGCTCGAGGCATACCGCGATCTTGGCCAGCCGACCGACATCGTAGGAATCGATCTGGCGGGCGACGAGGAGACCAGCTACCCGGCGGACCTGCCGACATTATTTCGTGAGGCGAAGGATCAATTCGGACTAGGCGTGACCATACATGCCGGTGAAACCGGCCGTGCGGAGAACATTCGTGCGGCGGTAGAGCAGTTCGGTGCGGACCGCATCGGTCATGGATCCGCTGCCGGCAAGGACTCGCAGTTGATGGACTTCCTGGCGAGCAAGGACGTTTGCGTGGAGGTATGCCCCATCAGCAATCGGCTCACTGGAGCGCTGCATGCCGATGATCCGCACCCGCTCATTGAGTTCCAGGGACGCGGAACTCCGTTTGTGATCTGTTCCGACAACCCCGGACTACATCATCGCGGACTCGCCGACGACCACGCCGAGGCTGCGGCCGAAGGTCTGGCTCCTTCTGCACTGGACCGACAGTATGAGTTGGCCAAGCGATACTCTTTCATGAAGGGTCTCGAGTGAAGATACGATTCCTGTCCGCGAACCGGCACAAGATCGACGAGGTGCAACGGATTCTGACTCCGGGCGGCGTCCAGGTCGTCCCTGTCTCCAGGAAGATAGAGGAGTTGCAGACCGAGGACGTCGACCGCTTGGTGCGGGACAAGTTGGCCAAAGCGTTCGCGATGATCGGTCGTCCACTATTCGTTGAACACACCGGGCTATATCTGTCAGGGCTCAACGGGCTCCCAGCGGGCTTGACTCAGATCTTCTGGGACAGGCTGGGAGCTGAGCGCTTCGCGGCGCTGGTTGGGGGGCTCGATGATCGATCGGTGACGGCCAAGACCGTCATCGGGTACTGCGACGGGAGGGAGATTCGCACCTTCGAGGGAGCGATCGAGGGAACGGTGCCGATGGTCCCAGCCGGTCCGCGGGACTTCCAATGGGATTGCGTCTTTATCCCCGCTGGTCACGACAAGACCTTCGCGGAGCTCGGAGCGGTGAAAGACGAGATCTCAATGCGTCGACTAGCGCTGGATAGGTTTGCCTCGCACCTTTACGACGAGGGGAGGACTCGCCATGGATGAGGAGCTCTCCAACGCCTATCGCAGCGGCAAACTGATGCTGTTTGTCGGGGCGGGAGTATCCGCCAATCTCGGGCTCCCCACTTGGAGGGACCTCATCAACCGCATCGCGTCGGAACTGGGCTACGACCCGACAATCTTCGCTACTTACGGTGACCCGCTCGCGCTTGCTGAGTACTACATCAAGAAGACAGGCAGCATCGGACCACTCCGCAGTTGGATGGACCGAGAGTGGCATAGGTCAGGTATCGAGGTTTCCCAGTCCGACATCCATCGACTCATCGCTCTGGGCAACTTCTACCGGATCTACACCACGAACTACGACCGGTGGCTGGAGGCTGCACACGACGAATCTGGTGTTCAGTACGACAAGGTCGCGAAGGTATCAGACCTTGTGGCCACTTCGGAATCGCACCGACAGATCATCAAGCTCCATGGAGATTTCGACGACGACAAGTCGATCGTCCTCAGCGAGACGAGCTTCTTCGATCGGCTGAGCTTCGAGTCGCCGCTCGACATCAAGCTGAGGAATGATGTCCTCGGCAACGCAGTGCTCTTCATCGGTTACAGTCTCAGCGACATAAACATGCGCCTTCTCTTCTATCGCCTCGCCAAGACGTGGGATGACTCGGTTCTGCCAGCTACGCGGCCAAAATCCTATGTCTTCACCCACCGGCCGAACCCGGTCGCGCAGGAGGTTCTCGGAAGCTGGGGCATTGAGCTGATCGTCTCCGACGAAGACGATCCGAAGGCGGCGCTCACCGGGTTCCTCGGGGACCTGACGAGTTAGCACCAAACTCAAGCCGCCCATCAGAATCCGGCCCCGCCGCCCGCGCCGGGACCTTGAGCGGGCAATGCCTGATTAGGGATGCTCTGCAGTCACCGGGGTCCAGCTCCGATTCAACTGCTGACCGCCACGGTTAACCCGTGGAGGGTGGCTCGGCAACCATTCACAACTTCATGAGACCTCATCCGCCGCGGATGGGATCGCCGACCCATCTGTATTCATTGCGTTCTGCAAGCGCCGGTGTCGTTGTCGGGCGAAGTCTTGGGCGCGCGGACCTGATCCGAGGGCCCGGGACGAGACCGCGAGCACGATCCGCGTCGCGGTGACCACCGGGAGAAGTGTGCGCCGGAGACCGAGGAGCTTGCGGTACCGCCGGGGGAGGCTCGCGACAGCGGCGGCGAAGAGCACACGATAGGCGAGTCGCATCGATCCGGTGAAGCGGACGTCGCGCAGGAATCGAACGACCTCGGCGACGCGCGCGTCAGAGACCAGCTCACCGCGGTCGAGGTACGCATCCATCCGCGACCGCAGAGCGGCCTCGCTCTCGGGCGGATCGGCGACGTGCATCAGTCGACCGGCCTGCGCCCATTCGCGCACGTACGCGTCGGCACCGCCGGGGATCGGGCCGCCCCAGCGCTGGTGGGCGCCGAGGAATGCCTCGGTGAAGGCGAGATGGACCCATTCCACAAGCGTCGCGTCTGAGGCCGAGTACGAGCGCGGACCGGCATCCGTCGAGTAGGTCCCCGAGACCCTCTGATGAAGACGACCCACGCGTGCCGTTTCGGCGTGTGCCTGCTCGGTTGAGCCGTAGGTCACGCAGATGATCCAGCGCACCGTGCCCGTGAGGCGTCCGATGGGATCCTCCCGATAGCGCGAGAAGTCATGGACGCCTGCCATCGCTCCCGGGTGCAGCGCCTGGATGAGGAGCGCCCGGATGCCGGCGACGAACGTCGCCGTGCCGGCGTGCACCGTCCAGGCTGCGCCGCCGTCGGCGAAGTAGCCGCGGTCGTCGCCGTCAGCCAAAGCCCGCACCCAGGAGGGCGTGCCATCCGGATCGCCCGCGAGCGCCGAAAGGAGCCGCGCGCGCAAGGGAGGTCGAGTCACGGGTCAAGCGTGTCACGGTGCGGTGAGGGGTGCACCCCACCGGTGACCGTCGCCTGCTCGGGCAGTGCCCCGACCGCGCTGCGAGGTCGGGGCACCCACCGCGGTGAGGGGGATTGCGAACCAGATCTCGAACGCCGGGCGGACGCTTCTAGCGGAGATCGGGGCCGACGGCGCGTGCGTCCAGGGTGCCGGCCGCTGGTCCCTTCAGCTCGACGAAGATCGTGCGTGTCGCAGTGGTCCCGGTGTTCTCACCCGCGTGACGCTGGGCGGGAACCCACAGCGCCTGATTCGCGGCCAGTTCCACGTCGCGGTCGCCGTCGGCCGTGGTCAACCGTCGGTGGAAGTCGGTGAGGGTGATCATGACGCTGTTGGGATGCGTGTGGGGAGTGGTCTTGTCGCCGGGGGCGTCGAGGTAGCTCAACACCCGGACGTGTTCGTTCTCGAAGATCGTGCGGTAGTGCTCCGGGTTGGTCGTCACCGGGTCTTCGTCGACCATGGCCAGAGCTTACGCCTGCGCCGGAACCGACCACGAGTGCCGCCGTCGTCAGAGCGAATCAGCAAGGGCCACGATCCGAGCGGGATCGTGGCCCTTGCTGCTGCTGCTGAGACTAGACGGCCGTTGCGTCCTCGAGCTGCTGCGGCTCCTCGCGGGATCGCAGATAGCCGGCGATCGCAAAGCGGTTGATCGCCGACCGGCTCACGATGCCCACCGGGCGGCTCCCCTCGGCATCCACGACCGGGACCTTCTTGAGTCGCTCGTCCGACAGGGTGGCCACGGCGTCAGCGATCGACGCGCCTGCGCTGATGCAGATCACGTCGCGCGTAGCGATCTTCATGACGTTCAGCTCTGCCAGATCGGACATCGCGTGCTCCAGGTCCTCGTCGGCGCCGATCGCGTACGAGTAGATCGAGGTGGACGACGGGTGAGCGGCAGAGAGGTAGCGCATGACATCCCCGTCGGAGAGGAAGCCGGCCAGCGTGCCGTTGGCGTTGAGGATCGGCGCTCCGGAGATCCCGCGCTCGGTGAAGGTCTGCAGGGCATCCAGCACGGTCTGGTCAGTGGTGAGCGCGTAGACATCCGACTGCATGATGGCCGCGACGGTGTCTGCGGTGGGCTGACCGCTTTCGGACGCGCCACGCGACCGCTGTGAACGGTACGCGATCAGCCCGAGAACGAGGCCGATGAGCGAGACGACGACGGCCAGGCCGACCGCGCCGTGGAAGCCCGTGAGCAGGGAGTCGGCCTCGTTGCGTCCGGCACCCATATTGGCCGCGGCCAGCGCGCCGTAGACGCCGGCGGCCAGCGAGGTTCCCACGGAGCCGGCGATCTGGAAGCTCGTGGCGACCACGGTGACACCGTGCGCGCTGGTCTCGCGGTCGAGGCTGGACAGCGCGAACGTCTGCGCCGGCCCGATCACGAACGCCGTCGCCAGCACTGCGGGGATGTAGAGGGCGCCGAAGATCCAGATCGACCCTCCGGCGGCGACGCCGACGAGCGTGACGAACACGGCCATGACGAGGAAGCCGAGCGGGATGGACCAGCGGCCGCCGTGCCGGTCGAAGAGGCGACCGGCGACAGGGCCCATGAGCACGGTGAGGAGGATTCCCGGCGCGAGCGTGAGGGAGGCGCTCAGCGGAGGCATCTCGAGCGCGCCCTGCAGGAACAGCGGGATGACGACGTTCATCGCGAACACGAACATCAGGCCGAGCATCGTCATCAGGACGCCGAGCACGAACGGTGCGCTGGAGAACGGCCGCAGGTCGATCAGCGGATGCTCGATGCGACGCTGGCGGGTGATGAACAGCCACATGGCGAGCAGCCCGACGACGCCGGAGATGCCCGCATACAGGGCGGATCCCTCGAATGCGGCGGTCACGCCGTAAAGGACACCGACCAGGCCCACGGCGACGAGGAGGAAGGACAGGACGTCGAGGACCGGGCGGCCCAGTTCTGCGACGTTGCGCAGAACGATCGCGCCGGCGACCAGCACGACAAGGGCGAGACCGCCGAACACCCACATGAGAGTGGTCCAGGGAGCGAGCGTCAGAAGGACGCCCGACAGCACGATGGCCAGCGAGGGTCCGAGCGTGGTCATCGCCGCCATGATGCCCATGTTGAGCCCGAGCTTTTCGCGCGGCGACACGGCCAACACGATGTTTATGCCGATGGGGGTCAGCAGGCCGGTTCCGACGGCCTGCAGCAGTCGTGCGAGCAGGAGCACCTCGAACGTCGGAGCGAGCGCCCCGATCACCGATGCGATCACCATGATGGCGAGCACGGTCACGAACAGCGGCTTCGTCGAGAATCGGTGGTAGAGGACGTTCGAGACCGGCACGAACACCGCGGCCACGAGCAGGTAGCCGGTGGTGAGCCACTGTACGGTGTTCACGTCGATGCCGAAGTCCTGCATGATCGGCGTGAAGGCCACGTTCAGGAAGGTCTCATTGAACGTGGCGAGGAATGCGGCGGCGGCCGCGATGGCGATCATGCCACCCGCGCGTATCTTGACGTTCGGGCGGGCAGGGGCAGATGACGACATAAAGTCTCCTGACAGGGCGGGGAGGGTGAATCGACCGTGCCGTGTCAGGGGTGCATGCGCGCACCCCGCGTGTCGTGTCATCGATATGAAGGGGCCCAAAGGGCCGTCGTCCAGTTTATCAGCGCCACCGATGCAGCTCGGGGCGCTGACCTTCTGGTGGCAACTGGTTCGCCCACGTCGCGTGTGACGATGGGGGTATGGCTCTGCACTTTCTCACCGGCGCCGGCTCCGGCATCGGCGCCGCCCTTGCCGCGCGGCTGCATGCGCGCGGCGACGACCTCATCCTGCTTGCGCGCAGCGACACGCGTGCGCAGCAGCTGCGGCAGCGGTTCCCGTCCGCGCAGACCGTCGTGGCCGAGCTGGCCGCTCCGGGCGATCTGGCCGCCGCGCTTGCGCGACACGACCTTCCCTCCGGCCTGGATTCACTTCTCCACGTCGCGGGTGTGGTCGACCTCGGCCCGGTGTCCGAACTCACCGTCGGCGCATGGTCGTCGCAGCTCGACGTGAACCTCGTCGCGCCGGCCGAGCTGACCCGGCTGCTGCTGCCGGCGCTGCGCGCGGCGAAGGGCCAGGTGGTGTTCGTCAACTCCGGCGCGGGTCTGCGTGCGGCACCCGAGTGGGCGGCCTACGCGGCATCCAAGCACGGGCTCAAAGCGCTCGCCGACAGCCTGCGTGCCGAGGAGGCCTCCAACGGCGTGAGGGTGTCGTCGGTGTATCCCGGGCGCACCGCGACGGCGATGCAGGAGCGCGTGCACGAGCAGGAAGGACGGGATTACGACCCGGCCGCCTTCATCGACGCGGACTCGGTCGTCACGAGCATCCTCACCGTGCTCGACCTGCCGCGCGACGCGCAGATCCCCGACCTCACGATCCGACCGGGCGTCTGACGCCGTTTCACCCTGTGCCGGTTCCGCCCCCGGCAGAGTGACTGCATCGCTGCTGCTCCGTGCCGGCGAGCCGGAGAACCCTGCCCGGGTGCACGAGCGTGACAGGTGTTTTCGCGGACTCCGGCGGAGCATGCCGGACGTCCGAACCGGGTGACGCGGGCGCGGACCCGCCAGTCACGGGGATCGAGCAGGCTGGTGGCTGCGACGGCCGCTACTCGTGAAGAGAGCGCGGCGACCTCGTACGCGAGCAGCCGTGGATCACCAGGTAGCAACCGTCGTCCCCGCGGACGGCACGGTCGCATCGCGTCGCGATCAACCGTCGTGCACCCTGCTCACCTGCTTCGCCGGCACGCCGACGACTACGGCATGCGGCGGTACGTCCTTGGTGACGACGGCCCCCGCGCCCACGACTGCGCCGTCTCCGATGCTCACACCGGGCAGCACGGTCACGTTGGCCCCGAACCACACCCCTCGGCCGATGACAACGGGAGCCGGGTGCATGTCAGCCCGCCTGCTCGACGAGATGTCATGGTTCAACGTCGTGATGACGGCATTGTGTCCGATGAGGGACCCGTCGCCGATGTCGATCCCTCCCTGATCCTGGAACCGGCAGCCACTGTTGACGAACACATCCTCGCCGAAGCGGATGTTCCTGCCGAAGTCGGCGCTGACCGGCGGGAACAGGGTGAAGGATTCAGGAACCTGGTGCCCGGTCAACTCCGTCATCAATGCCCGTACCTCATCGGGGGAGTGATAGGCCCCGTTGAGCTCGGCGGTGATGCGCAACGCGTGCTGGCTGGCGGCGTGCATCGCGACGTGGTGCGGCGAACCTGCGGGGATCGTCTGTCCCGAGTTCAATGCCTGCAGAAGTGCGTCGAGTCCTTCGATCTCAGCCATGCGGCCACGGTATCCGGGGATACCGCCGCGCTGAACCCGGTTGCGCCGCGAACGCGGTGGAGCCTCGCGGGCGATCATGATGTACTCATGGCAGCAACCGGAAGCACTGTGACCCCGCGCCCGCACGTCGTCCGTCGCGGCAGAGGCACACCGGTGCTGTTCGTCCACGGCAACGGCGTGGATCACCGGATGATGCTCGCGCTGGATGCCGCGTTCGCCGGGTCCGGGCCATGGGAACGCCTCTACGTCGATCTGCCCGGATTCGGCGCGACCCCCGCGCTGGATGCCCCGGGCGGATTGCCGCAGCTTGCCGACTGGCTGGATGAGGCAGTGGGGGAGATGCTCGGCTCGGCGCCCTTCGCGGTGGTGGGCACGTCGCTCGGTGGCCTGCTCGCCCGCGATCTGGTCGCGCGCAGGCCGCACCAGTGCATCGGCATGGCGCTGCTGGCCCCGGTCGTGGACTCGGTGCGCGAGCAACGACTGGTGCCGCCGCATGCCGTGCTGGTCGAGGATGCCGCCCTCATCGCTAGTTTGAGCGGTGCCGATGCGATGGCCTATGCGGAGCTGGCCGTGGTGCAGTCACGGGAGAACTGGGAACGCTTTCGACGGTCCGTGCTCCCCGGTCTGCGTGCCGCGGATGTGCGGGCGATGGCCCGCCTGGAGAAGAACTACGCCCTGCCGTCGCTGCCCGACGACCGCCTGGCCGGCTTCGACCGGCCCATGCTGATCGTGACCGGTCGGCAGGACGCGGTGGTCGGCTATCAGGACCAATGGGCGCTCGCACAGCGGTTTCCCCGCGCGACGTATGCCCTGCTCGACGAGGCCGGTCACAACCTGGAGATCGACCAGCCCCAGCTCGTCCACGCGCACCTGGCCCGGTGGGCGCAGCAGATGACACAACAGGCGACCTCGGACCGAGCACACCAGCAGCAACGCGATCGACCCGAGCATCCCTGAGCCATGCCCTTCACCCTTGCCGGACCCGTCCACAGCGAGCTCGTCATCAAGAAGAGCCGCTTCCTCGGCTGCGTCGAGCCCGTCTCCGGCCGCGAGCAGGCCGTCGCCCGGGTGCAGGAGCTGTGGGCCGAGCATCCGGATGCGCGACATGTGTGCTGGGCGCTGATGGCCGGAGGACACTCGGCGGCGAACGACGACGGCGAACCGAGCGGCACGGCCGGTCGCCCGATGCTGGACGTGCTGCGGCATCAGGAGCTCGAAGGCGTGCTCGCGACGGTGGTGCGCTACTTCGGCGGCGTGAAGCTCGGCGCCGGCGGTCTCGTGCGCGCCTACACCGACGCCGTGGCGCAGGCGCTCCTCGGCGCGGAGCGCGTGCCGCTCCTGCGCGTGCAGACGCTGCGGGTGAGCATCCCGTACGCGTTCGAAGGGGTCGTGCGGCGCGAACTCGACGCGCTCGGCGCGGAACTGGAGGACGTGCGGCACGGGCTCGACGTGCAACTGACGCTGCAGGTGGCCGAGGACCGGGTCGCGGCGCTCGTGCCGCGCATCGATGACGCGACGCAGGGTCGTGCGGTGTGGATGCCGGACGCATGAGGCCTCGACGCTGGCGCACCCGGAGGGCTAGCGTGGAGTGGCCGGTGCCGGCGCGAACGGGGGAGACCGACATGACCAAGACGCAGATCCGCCTGCCCGTGGCAGCCAAGGTCGGGCTGGGGCTGCTCAGCGTGGTGCAGGTGGTTTTCGCCTTCCTCGCCTTCTGGGATCTCGCGTGGCGCGACAATGACGACGTGCGCGGTCCCAAGCCCGCGTGGATCCCGGTGATCCTCATCAACTGGATCGGCCCGGCAGCGTACTTCCTCGTCGGCATCCGACACAAGCGCTGACCTCGGGGCGGCGACAACCGCCCGATCCCGATAGCGTCGAACGATGACTCCCGACGAACACCGCTTCAACGCGCTGATCCTGATGTTCGCCAACCTGCAGCGGCTGATGGTCTTCCACAACTCCCTCGCCATGCGCGACGGTCGTGAGATGGACCCCGCCCTGCGTGAGGCGCTCACCTCGCGGCTCGACCTCGTGGGCCAGGTGATCGCGCGCTCCGCCGAGGCGAAGGCCGTGAGCGAGGCCGACGTGGCATCCGTCATGCCGATCGCCGAAAGCCTGCCGCAGGAGCTGCGGGACTTCTACGAGACGCCGCTTGACGACCTCGGCACGCAGGCCGCCTTCGGCGCGGCCGAGGTGTACGCCTCGATGTGGATCGACGAGGGCACCATCCAGATGGGGAAGGCGTTCGACCGTCCGCAGTGGGTGGACCGCTCGATGCAGAACAAGCCGATGTTCTTCGCCCTGCAGAACAAGGCGAACGCGGCCGTGGTCGCCTCGCGCACGGGCGAGTACTCCGACGACATGCGCGGCGACATCGCCGAGTACGTGCAGGCGGCGGTGAACAACCGCACGCAGGCGCTCGCGCAGGTCGACGGCCTGCCGATCATGCTCGACGGACGGGATGCCCGGGACACCGCCCGCGCCTGAGCGCCCCGCCCGCTACGGCGTAAGCGCCGGGAAGGTCCACGAGCCGTCGCGGATCTCCTCGCGCGGGCGGTACAGCCGCACGAGGTAGTTCCAGCCCTCGGGCACGGGGATGACGTTGGGCAGGCCGGCGGGGTGGTCGCCGAAGCGCACCGTGACGGTGCCGTCGGCGTTACGCACCCCGGTCACGCTGTTGACCGTGTAGGCGTCGCGGTCGTTGGGCTCGAAGTAGCCGCCCGCGTTGTAGACCGAGATCGACCAGAATCCGTCGACGGGGACCTCGCCGACGGTCAGCTCGTAGGTGCCGACGGGCAGGCGCGGGTCGACGCCGAGGTAGATCGCCTCACTCGAGGGCAGCCCACCCCAGCCGGCCGCGGTGCCGATGAGGTGGCGGACGGGATCGACCTCGTCCTTGCGGCCGAACATGCCCGACAGGTCGGCGAGGTTGCGGGCGAGGGCGAGGAGCGCGTCGCGGGTCTCGCCGAATGTCACGGGGTCGTAGTCGGGCATGGCGAAGGGCACGGCGGACGTGCCCGTCAGCTCGATCCGATCCTGCAGGGCCGCCACCGCGGCGAGGTCGGCCGGATCCTGCGGGTCGGCCAGCGTCCGCACCGCGACGACCACGTAGGGAGTGTCGAACTGCGCCACGGTCAGGTCGTAGGACCCGGCGTCGTGGAAGATCCGGTTGATGTAGTGGTGCTCGTTGACCACCATCGCCGACAGGTACCGCTCGCCGTGCTCGGGGAGCGTCAGCGTCGCACCGGCCGAGATGTCGACGACGGCGAAGCTGTACAGCGTGTCCCGGTTGAGGCGGATGACGGTCTGCCTGTCGGTCGCGGCGGGTTCCCGGTTGTGCAGGAACCGGTTCACCCCTCCGGCATCCCGCTGCAGATCGTGCATCATCCGGTGGGTTTCCGCCACCACGAAATTGTCGACATTGACCACGAGCGTCACGGTGACCTCCTTTCCAGGACCGTAGCGGGTGGATGCCGCGGATGCACGGTCGGGGACGAGGTGGCGGCCGTCGGGCGGTGAGGGATCAGCCGCGGAGGGCCTCGGCCAGCCACCGGGCGTAGCGGTCCCAGGGCTCGCCCGCGGTGCGCAGTGACGCGATGTGGGCGGCCAGGTCGCCGGTGAGCGTGAACCACTCGCCGCCCTCACGCAGCGCGGCGAAATCACGGTGGCGCTGCTGCTCGAGGTCCCGGCCGCCGTGCTCGAAAGCGAGCAGCTCGTCGTGCCGGATCGCCCCGAGGCGCCGCCGCGGCTGCGCGCTCGTGCCGATCTTCACCCGCTCGCCGAAGCGCAGGTAGTACACGACGTCGATGCGGGGCAGCGGCAGGTCGGCATCCGGCACATCCCCGTACCGCCAGCCGCAGCGGGCGCACCGCCACGCGCCGTTGACCCGGTCGCCCCGGGTGTCTCCGCACAGGTGACAGGGGCCGGGCAGCGTGTCGTGCGTCACGGTGAGACCCTACGCGCGGGCACCGACGTCGGGCGGCGCGGCTGCGCGGCGGCGCGGCTCTGCGGGCTCTGCGGGCGGCGCGGCTGCCCGGGCTCTCAGCCGCCGATGCCGCCGATCAGCAGTGAGACCACCATCGCGACGATCACCGAGTTGAAGGTGAAGGCGAACAGCACGTTGGTGCGCACGAGCATCCATGCCTCCCGCGTGCGGATGGTCGCCGACACCGTGGCCGCCATCGTGGAGAGCAGGATCGCGAGGGTCAGGTAGTCGCCGAACTCGGCCGGTTCGTCGAGGTCGAGCTCGATGTGGCGGCCCGCGTCGGCCCCGGCCTGCAGGCGCAGGTACTGCAGCGCGAACGAGTAGACCATGAGGCCCCACGAGCACGCGACGCACAGCAGCCCCAGCGCGACGTACATCAGGTCGCCGCGGTAGGTCGGGTTCTGCGCGATGACGACCGTGACGAACACGGCCGCGAGTGCGGCGCTGAGCGTCCAGCTCGACGCACCGCCGAAGCCGATCAGCAACGACCACCAGCGACGCTGGGCGGCGATTTCGCGCTGGGCGCGCCATTGCAGCGCCCCCGCGCTGTGGCGCGCGTAGGTGTGGTGCGTCCACGCCAGGTAGACGATGCCGAACGACGGCCACATGAACAGGTACACGTCGATCGCGAACGGCAGCGGGTCGATGCGGCCGAGCTCGCCGTCGACCGCGGCGACCGTGAAGGCGAACGCGAAGCCGAGGACTGCGGCGATGAGTGACGAGCCGTTGGCGCGGGCGGTGTCGCTGATGTATCGGGTTGCCTGCACCGCCCAAGTCTACGGAGCGTCGCTCGTGCGGGCGTGCCGGCTCCCTGCGGCATCCGGGCGACGTGGCGTCCGGGACCGTGCCGTCGGCCTCTACGCCGCCTGCTTGCGCTCCGAGCGCTTGCGGCCGTAGCGCGCCACGAAGTAGAGCACCGATCCCACCGCGACGTAGACCGCGGCGCCGATCCACACCGTCCACGACTGCTGGGCGAGCAGCACGATGCACGCGAGGATGCCGAGCACGGGGACGAAGCGGGGGACGTTGAAGTGGGAGTGGTCGACCTTGTCCTTCTTCAGCACGAGCACGCTGACGTTGGCGGAGAGGAACACCAGCAGGAGCAGCAGCACGGTGGTCTCGGCGAGCGTCGCGATGTCGCCGACGATCGTCAGGCAGATCGTGATGCCGGCGACGACGACGATCGACACCCACGGCGTGCGCCGGTTGGGCAGCACCCGAGCGAACGCGTGCGGCAGCAGGCCGGCTTCGGCCAGGCCGTAGCCGACACGACTGGCCATGACCATGAACAGCAGCGCGCCGTTGGCGATCGCGACGAGGGCGATGAGACCGAACAGCCACGAGGGGATGCCGACGCCGCTGGCGGCGACGACCTCGAGCAGCGGCCCGGTGGATTCGGCGAGCTCCGCCGGCGGCAGCACGATGACGGCGCCGATCGCGATCAGCAGGTACACGACGGCGGCCGTGAAGATCGCGCCGAACAGCGCGCGGGGGTAGGCCTTCGAAGGGTTCTTGACCTCTTCGGCCATGTTCGCGGCCGCCTCGAAGCCGAGGAACGAGAAGAACGCGATGATGGATGCCGCGAACGCGCCCTGCAGCGGCGGCACGTCGGGGGCGAACTCGAAGATACGGGAGGGATCGCCGCCGCCGCTGCCGAAGACGATCGCGCAGACGACGATGACGATGACCAGGCCCGTCACCTCGATGACCGAGGCGACGAGGTTGGCGGCGAGGGACTCCCGGACGCCGCGCAGGTTGATGAGGGTCAGCACCGCGATGAACACGATCGCCGTCGGGATGGGCGGCACATCGATGAGCGCGGTGAGGTAATCGCCGGCGAAGGCGTTGGCGAGGGCCGCGGCGGTCGTGATGCCCGAGGCCATCATCAGGAACCCGACGAGGAACGACAGGTACGGGATACCGAAGGCGCGGTCGACGTAGCGGGCGGCGCCACCGGCATGCGGGTATTTGGTGATGAGCTCGGCGTAGGTGCCCGCGGTGAGGAGCGCGACGACCAGCGCGAGCAGGAGCGGCAGCCAGATGACGCCGCCCACGTCGTTGGCCATGGTGCCGACGAGTGTGTAGATGCCCGCGCCGAGGGTGTCGCCCACGATGAACGCGAAGAGCAGCGGCGTACCCACCGCGCGCTTCAGTCCGATCGGGGCAGTCGGCGTCACCGCCGCGATTTCTCTGCTCATCGTCACACTTCAGCGCAGACGAGGGCGTCGGGCAAACGCTGTCGCAGCGGGCCCGGGTGATCTATTCTGTCGGCTGCGTTTCGCGAGCGGTGTCGCGCGTGGGTGCCGACGGGCGGTCGCCGATCCGCATCTTTCCGCGCCCGAACGGCAGGAGCGGCGCCCGGTACACCAGCGAGGTCGCGCCGCCCGGGGGGAGCGTGAACTCCGCCTGCCCGAACCGCCAGACGCGGTTGAACAGGAAGACGCCGATCACGACGGCGCGGTCGGCGGGGACCTGCCAGGTTCCGACGCCCCACTGCGTGGGCTGACCGCGCTCGCCGATGACGAGCGTCGGCCGGATGCGCGCGTACAGCGCGAACCGGGGCTTGCGGAAGGTCAACTCGATGCGGCGGGTGGCGGCGAGCGGTTCGGCAGGTCGCGTTTCGGGCATCTGTCGACCGTAGCGCGGTCGCGGGCGCGCGTCGCACCGCGCGTGCCGGCATCCGTTGCTGCGGCACGCGCCGCTGCGGCCGCGCTGCGGCGCTCGCCGGGTTGTCGGGCTGCTCCGGTGTCGCTTGTGGTGGGTGTCGGCGCGGGACACTGTGCCGAAGTGACACTCGAGCCGCGCGGGTGGCGGGACCGGGCTGTTCCGGTGTCGCTTGTGGTGGGTGTCGGCGCGGGACACTGTGCGGAAGTGACACTCGAGCGGCTCGGGATGCCAGCGGCACGGGATGCCAGGGGCGCGGGCGGCGGGAACCGCGCGGGCGCGCGCGGACGCGGGCGCGGGCGGGCGCGGGCGGGCGCGGGCGGCGGAAACGGGGGCGGGGCGGTGACAGGATTGAGGGATGACCGCTTCGCTCGTCGCCCGTGACCTCGCCGGCGGGTATGGCCACCGCACGCTGTTCGACGGGCTCGACCTCACCGTCGCGCCCGGCGACGTGATCGGCGTCGTCGGCGCCAACGGCGCGGGCAAGTCCACGCTGCTGCGCCTGCTCGCCGGCATCGACCAGCCGCAGGGCGGCACCATCACCGTCTCACCGTCCGACGCGTTCGTCGGCTGGCTGCCGCAGGAGCACGAGCGGGTCGAGGGCGAGACCGTCGCCGCCTACATCGCCCGCCGCACCGGGTGCGCCGCCGCCACGAGGGACATGGATGCCGCAGCGGCGGCGCTCGCAGACCCGACGCCCCGCGACGGCATCGACCCCGCCGACGCGTACTCGACGGCACTGGACCGCTGGCTCGCCAGCGGTGCGGCCGACCTCGACGAGCGCCTTCCCGTCGTGCTCGCCGACCTGGGTCTCCACCTCGGCGACGCCCCCGAGGACGCGCTCATGACCGCGCTGTCGGGTGGCCAGGCCGCCCGGGTCGGGCTCGCGGCACTCCTGCTCTCGCGCTTCGACATCGTGCTGCTGGACGAACCCACAAACGACCTCGACCTGGACGGACTCGAGCGTCTCGAGGCGTTCGTGCGGGGCCTCCGTGGCGGAGTGGTGCTCGTGAGCCACGACCGGGAGTTCCTCGCGCGCTGCGTCACCCGCGTGCTCGAACTCGACATCGCGCAGGGCTCGAACCAGGTGTTCGGCGGCGGCTATGAGGCCTACCTCGAGGAGCGAGCAACGCTGCGCCGGCACCAGCGGGAGAAGTACGACGAGTTCGCCGACAAGAAGGCCGACCTCGTCTCCCGCGCGCGCACGCAGCGGGAGTGGTCGAGCCAGGGTGTGCGCAATGCCATGCGCAAGGCGCCCGACAACGACAAGATCCGCCGCAAGGCCGCCAGCGAGTCCAGCGAGAAGCAGGCGCAGAAGGTCCGCCAGATGGAGAGCCGCATCGCCCGTCTCGACGAGGTGGAGGAGCCGCGCAAGGAGTGGCAGCTGCAGTTCACGATCGGGTCGGCGCCGCGGTCCAGCTCCGTGGTGTCGACGCTATCCGGCGCCGTGATCCGCCAGGGCTCGTTCACACTCGGCCCGGTGTCGCTGCAGGTCAACGCAGGCGAGCGCATCGGCATCACGGGCCCCAACGGCGCCGGCAAGACCACGCTGCTGCGTGCACTGCTGGGTCGTCGGCAGCCCGACCAGGGCACCGCGAGCCTGGGCGCCAGCGTGCAGGTCGGTGAGATCGACCAGGCACGCTCGCTGCTGACCGGATCGCAGCCACTGGCCGACGCGTTCGAGGCGCTCGTGCCGGAGATGGCCTCGGGGGAGGTGCGCACGCTCCTGGCGAAGTTCGGCCTCAAGGCCGACCACGTCACCCGCCCCGTCGATGAGCTCTCGCCGGGCGAGCGCACCCGCGCGGGTCTCGCGCTGCTGCAATCCCGCGGCGTGAACCTGCTCGTGCTCGACGAGCCGACCAACCACCTCGATCTCCCCGCCATCGAGCAGCTCGAGGAGGCGCTGGAGAGCTACGAGGGGACGCTGCTGCTGGTGACCCACGACCGTCGCATGCTCGACACCGTGAAGACCGACCGTCGTTGGCGGGTCGAGGCCGGGCAGGTCACGGAGCTGTAGCCCCGAAGGGCAGGGGAGCGACGGGCCCGCTCAGCGGCCCTGGCGCTTCTTGTACGGCTTCGGCTGGCCCTTGACCACGGGCGCACGGCCCTTGCCCTTGGATGCCTTGGCCTTGCCGCCGGCGGGAACGGTGGGTTTCGCGGCGGGGGCCGGGGCTGCGGCGATGCGCTCCTTCGCCTCGGCCAGCAGCAGCTCGCCCGGCGCCGTCAGCCGGGTGCCGTTGCTGTCGCGGGCGAACAGGGCATGGCCGACCTCCGCCTCGAGCTTGTCGATCGAGGTGTACAGCGACGCCAGCGGGATGCCGAGGGCCTCGGCCGCGCGCGGGAAGTGGAGATGCTCGGCCACCGCGACGAACCGCTGGAGCTGGGTGATGTTCACGGGGGAGCCTTTCACGGCGACGTCGGAGATCCCTTCCATTGTCGCAGGCGCTCTCCGCGCACCCGGCACGACCGAAATCATGCGGAGCGGATGAGGCGGTTGTGCGGCCCCGGCCGTAGCGTGCACGCGGCGGCAGCGCACCCGCCGTGAGGGAGGTCCCGTGTTCGAGAACCTGCCCGCGATCATCGCCGGCATCCTGGTGATCGCGGATTTCGCGATCCGGGTGGCGGCGCTCATCGTCATCCCGCGCGGGCGCAAGCCGACCGCGGCGATGGCGTGGCTGCTCGCGATCTTCCTGATCCCGTTCGTGGGCGTCTTCCTCTTCCTCGTGATCGGCAACGTGAAGCTGCCGAAGGCGCGGCGCGACAGACAGCGGGAGCTCGACCGGATCATCGCCGAGAAGGCGAAGGCGATGCCCGACCCGCGAGGCGAGGAGTCCTGGCCCGGCTGGCTGCCGGCGCTCTTCCGCCAGAACCGCGCACTGGGAGCGTTGCCCGCGCTCGGCGGCAATACGGCGCAGCTGATCGGCGACTACCAGGCGTCGATCGATGCCATGAGCGCCGCCGTCGACACCGCCACCCGGTTCGTGCACGTGGAGTTCTACATCGTCTCGTGGGATGCCACGACCGGCGGTCTGTTCGACGCGATGGAGCGCGCGGTGCGGCGCGGGGTCGTCGTGCGGCTGCTCGCCGACTACGTCGCCTCCCGTCGCACGGTCGGGCACGACGAGACGTTCGCCGAACTCGACCGCATCGGGGTCACCTGGAAGGACATGCTCCCGGTGCGCCCGCTGCACGGTCAGTACCAGCGCCCCGACCTGCGCAACCACCGCAAGCTCGTCGTGGTCGACGGGCGGATCGGCTTCACCGGGTCGCAGAACCTCATCGACCGCAGCTACCGGTCTGAGAAGAACATCACCCGAGGGCTGCAGTGGCAGGAGCTCATGGCACGCGTCACCGGACCCGTCGTGACCGCCCTGAACGGGGTGTTCCTCTCGGACTGGTACCTGGAGACCGGTGAACTGCTCGATGACACGGAGAACGTTCCGGTCGACGACGTCGCGGTCCCCGCCTCACCCGGCTCTCTCGTGTGCCAGATCGTGCCGAGTGGACCCGCCTACGACACCGAGAACGGGCTGCGCCTGTTCCTGGCGCTGGTCTCCTCCGCACGCGAGAAGGTGATCATCACGAGCCCCTACTTCGTCCCCGACGAGGCCATGATGTACGCGATCACATCGGCGTGCTTCCGGGGGCTCGATGTGGAGCTGTTCGTCTCGGAGATCGGCGACCAGGGGTCGGTGTGGCACGCGCAGCGCTCGTACTACGGTGAGCTGCTGAGCGCCGGGGTGAAGATCTGGCTGTACCCAGGGCCGTACATCCTGCACGCCAAGCACCTGTCGATCGACGACGATGTCGCGGTGATCGGCTCGAGCAACATGGACATCCGCTCGTTCAGTCTCAACGCGGAGGTGCTCATGCTCGTGCACGGCGGCTCCTTCGTCGAAGGCATGCGCGCGGTGGAGCAGGGCTACCGGGATGCCGGGCGGCAGCTGACCCTCGAGGAGTGGAAGCGGGAGCCGGCGACGGCGACGTTCCTCGACGGCATCGCCCGCCTCACCTCGGCGCTCCAGTAACCGTGATCAGCCCGTCCCGCCGCAGCGCGTCGCGTCTGTGTCGTCCAGGGCCGACAGTGCTTCGCTCCAGACGAGCGTCTGGCTGACCTCGACGGCCCGGCTGTACCGGGATCCGGCGAGGACGACGTAGACCGCGCCGACCACCTCGATGAACCCGATCGTCGCGTCGTCGCGGGTGACTTTGTAGCGCTCCGGGGTCAGCTGACGCCACTGCAGGCTGGCCGTGCGGGGCGCCGCGGCGATGGGACGCCGCGTCGGCAGTTCGCGCAGCGCCGCGGCTACCGACGCACGGGGGGACACGCGGCGGGGCGAGGTCGGTGTGGCTTCGATCGTCACGGTGATCACCTTCGTTCTGTGCTGATCTCAGCCTGCCGTGGCGCGCAGAAACCCCCGAAGGCGGTTGACCCCGACGCCGGTATCCGCTACACACCGGTCACGTCACCCGCTCTTGACTTCGCCGTCCTCGGCGTCGACGACCGGGGCCGCCGGGGCATCGGTGGCTGGCCCCACACCCACCGGCACGCCCGCCTCCGGGTGGTTGAGATCGAACGCCGGACGTTCGCTGCGGATGCGGGGGATGACGGTGAAGTTGTGCCGCGGCGGCGGGCAGCTGGTCGCCCACTCGAGCGACCCGCCGTAACCCCACGGATCGTTCACGGTGATCTTCGGGGCGCTGCGCGCGGTGATCCAGACGTTGAACAGGAACGGCAGCATGGAGGCCCCGAGGAGCATCGCACCCGCCGTGGAGATCTGGTTCTGCCACGTGAAGCCGTCGAGCGCGGAGTACTCGGCGTAGCGGCGGGGCATGCCCTCGACACCCAGCCAGTGCTGCACGAGGAAGGTCATGTGGAAGCCGATGAACACCATCCAGAAGTGCACGTAGCCGAGCCGCTCGTTCAGCATCCGCCCCGTCCACTTCGGCCACCAGAAGTAGAAGCCGGCGAACATCGCGAACACGACGGTGCCGAACACCACGTAGTGGAAGTGCGCCACCACGAAGTACGTGTCGGAGATCTGGAAGTCCAGCGGCGGGGAGGCGAGGATCACGCCGGTGAGACCACCGAAGACGAACGTGACCAAGAAGCCGAGCGCCCACACCATGGGGGTTTCGAACGTGACCGAACCGCGCCACATCGTGCCGATCCAGTTGAAGATCTTCACCCCCGTGGGCACCGCGATGAGCATGGTCATGAGCGCGAAGAAGGGCAGCAGCACCGCTCCCGTGACGTACATGTGGTGCGCCCACACCGCCACCGACAGCGCGGCGATCGCGATCGTGGCGTAGACGAGGGTCTTGTACCCGAAGATCGGCTTGCGGCTGAACACGGGGATCACCTCGGAGATGATGCCGAAGAACGGCAGCGCGATGATGTACACCTCGGGGTGACCGAAGAACCAGAACAGGTGCTGCCACAGCAGCACGCCGCCGTTCTGCGGGTCGAAGATGTGCGATCCCAGCACGCGGTCGGATGCCGCAGCGAACAGAGCAGCGGCGAGCACCGGGAAGGCCATGATCACGAGGATGCTCGTGACGAGGGTGTTCCAGGTGAAGATCGGCATGCGCCACATCGTCATGCCGGGCGCGCGCATCGTGATGATCGTGGTGATGAAGTTGACCGAACCGAGGATCGTCCCGAAGCCGCTCATTCCGAGCCCCAGCATCCACAGGTCCCCGCCGACGCCCGGTGTGAACGTGTCGTCGGCCAACGGTTGATACGCGGTCCAGCCGAAGGCGGCCGCTCCCTGCGGGGTGAGGAAGCCGGACAGGGCGATGAGGGAGCCGAAGAAGAACAGCCAGAACGACAGGGCGTTCAATCGCGGGAACGCCACATCGGGGGCACCGATCTGCAGCGGCATGATCGCGTTGGCGAAGCCGGCGAACAGCGGAGTGGCGAACATCAGCAGCATGATCGTGCCGTGCATCGTGAACAGCTGGTTGTACTGCTCCTTCGTCGGCACCACCTGCATGCCCGGCTCGAACAGCTCCGCGCGGATGACGAGGGCCATCACGCCGCCGAGCATGAAGAACAGCATCGAGGCGATGATGTACATGTAGCCGATGGTCTTGTGGTCGGTGGAGGTCAGCCACCGCACCAGCAGGTTGCCCTTCGCCTGCACACGTGTCTGCGACATCAGCGCCGCCTGGCGCGGCGGAAGGGTGTTCGGCGGCCGATTCTCGGTCGCGGTGGGGGGAGTGGATTGCGACACGGTCATTCCTTCCCAGAGGCGACACTGCTCACGGTGGGAGAACCATAGGACCGGCACGCCTTGTCACAACACCCGATTGCACCGCCCGGGGACGCGGAGTATAACCAGGACGGCGTCGTGGACGGCGCGCTCACCCTCGGCACCGCCCACGACAGCACGCTCACCCGTTCGACAGGTGCTCGCGGCTCTGCTGCGCCTGGTCCTTGACCTGGGATGCCGCCGACTGCGTCTCGGTCTTGACCGCGTCCACCGACTGCGCCGCGGCATCCTTCACGGCGGTTGCGGCATCCTGTGCGGGGCCCTTCAGATGCTCGCCGACGTCCTGCGCGACCTCGGCCGCCTCGTCCACGAGCGGCTGCGCCTTGTCCTTCACCTCGGCGGCGACCTGCTTCTCCTTCGTGGATGCCGGGATGAGCGAGGCCGCCAGGAGTCCGGCGCCGAAGGCGATCAGCCCCACGGCGAGGGGATTGCCCTCTGCCTTGGCGGCGAGGCGGTCCTTCGCGTCCGAGACCTGCCCGGCCGCGGCGGAGCCCGCACCTGACAGTGACGAGCCGGCGTCGTCGGCCGCGCCCATCACCCGGTCGCGCAGGGATCCGAACGCGCCCCTGACCTTGTCCGTCTGACGGTGGACGATCTTGGACGGCGTCACCTTGTCGGCGAGCGCATCGACGTCTCCGCCGAGCTCGCGTCGGGTGCGCTCGATGTCGGCGCGGATCTGGTCCGGTGAGTCAGTCATCGGTTCTCCTCATTCCTCTTCAACGTTTCCGGAATCTCCTTGAGGGTCTCCACGGTCTGCGGAGCCCCCTCGATCTCTTTGAGCTGACGGCGGCCGACGAGGAACAGGATGAGCGCGACGACCGCCCACAGGGCGGCGACGATCACGGCGGACCACCCGCCTCCGACCAGACCTCCCAGCGCCCACCACAGGGCCACCGAGAGGAAGAACACGGCCATCAGTGCGCCGTACCCCGCCCCTCCGAGCAGTCCCGCGCCCTTGCCGGCGCGGGACGCCGACTGCTTCACCTCGGCCTTGGCGAGTTCCACCTCCTGCCGCATGAGCGTCGAGATGTCACGGCTCACCTCGCCCAGCAGATCGCCGAGCGACGTCGTGGCCGCCTTCTGTTCAGACGGTGTCGGATCGGACATCGCGCGCACCCTCTCCAGACAGCGCACCGCCGCGCGTCGTGGACTGATCGAACAGCGGCGTCGCGCTCGCCGTCGCCGAAGCGTCCGCACGGCTCGCGCCGGGCTGGTCCGACGCGTCCGACGCGTTGGCGGCCAGGGCACGGGTGAGCCTGCCCGCGACGACGCCCGCGATCGCGGCCACCGCGATGAACGTGCCGGGCTTGCGTCGCGCGTAGCGTTTCACCTCCTCCAGCACCGAGGCGGGGTCGCGCTCGCCGAGCCACGACGCCGCACCGGAGAGCCGCTCGGCGACCTGACGCACGAGGTCGGCGGCGACACCTTGCTGCGGTGCGTTGTCGGACATCGACTCGAGTTCCGACCCCATCGTGCGCAGTCCCGAAGCCACCCGCTGCTGCTGGGCATCAGCCTGGTCGCGCAACTCGCGCTGCGTCTGCGCATACAGCTGCCGCGCCTGGGATGTGGCCTCGCCCATGACCGACGATGCCTCGCCCTGGATGGAGTGAGCGACTGTCGACGCCTGCTCGACGGCGGTGTCCTTCAGATCGGTCGCCTCCGTCTTCGCGGCGTTGATGGTCGACGGCTCCTCACCGTCGGCCGGCTGTGATCCGGTCGGCGTCGCCGACCCGTAGCTGTTCGACATGGTTTCCCTTCCCCGCCGGCGATCTGCCCGACGTCAGGACTTCCTACGCGCGTTCGGACACCTGCCGATCCCCCCTTGCCAGATCCGCCGCGAGGTGGTTTCCTGGCGGCGGTCAGCCGTGGGCCGCCCAGGCGCGTTTACCTGGCTGTTCGCCGAATGTTTCGCGGCCCCCTCGGGGCAAGATAGAGGTATGTCGACGAACCCCTACGAGTCGCGCCCGTGGCTAGCCGCCTATGCGGAGGGGGTGCCCGCCGAGATCGACCCGCCGACGCAGACGCTGCCCGAGATGATCGCCGCCACCGTGAAGGCGCACGGCCGCCGTCCCGCGCTGGAATTCTTCGGTGCCACCACCACCTACGCGCAGCTCGGCGACCAGATCCAGCGCGCCGCAGAAGGACTGCGCCGGCTGGGCGTGGGCAAGGGCGACCGCGTGGCGATCGTGCTGCCGAACTGCCCGCAGCACGTCGTGGCGTTCTACGCGGTGCTGCGGCTGGGGGCGATCGCGATCGAGCACAACCCGCTCTACACCGCCCGGGAGCTGCGGCATCAGTTCGAAGACCACGGCGCTCAGGTGGCGGTCGTGTGGGACAAGATGGTCGACACCGTCGCCGACTTCCCCGCCGACGTCCGTCCGGCGCGCATCATCAGCGTGGACATGACCCAGGCGCTGCCCACCGTGAAGCGCCTGGCGCTGCACCTGCCGATCGCGAAGGCGCGCGAATCGCGGGCTGCGCTGACCGGCACGCCGAAGCTGCGGCATCCCATCGCCTGGGACAAGCTCCTCGACCGCGGCCGGCTCGCGGCGCGGGTGCCAGGGCCGACCGTGGACGACACCGCGGTGCTGCAGTACACCAGCGGCACCACCGGAAGCCCGAAGGGCGCGATCCTCACCCATGGAAACCTGCGCGCCAACGCGATGCAGGGCCGTGCCTGGGTGCCGGGCCTGGTCGACGGCAAAGAGACGTTCTACGCGATCCTGCCGCTGTTCCACGCCTACGGCATGACCCTGTGCCTGACGTTCGCGATGAGCATGGGCGCGAAGCTCGTGCTGTTCCCGAAGTTCGACGTCGGGCTCGTGGCGGACGCTGCCCGCAAGAGCCCACCCACCTTCCTGCCGGCGGTGCCGCCGATCTACGACCAGCTGGCCCGCGCTGCCGCCCGCAAGACGATGGACCTGTCGGCGGTGCGCTTCGCGATCTCCGGCGCCATGAGCCTGCCGGTGGCGACGGTGCGTCGCTGGGAAGAGGCGACGGGTGGGCTGCTCGTGGAGGGCTACGGCATGACCGAGAGTTCCCCGGTCGCCCTCGGCAACCCCATGGGCCCGTCGCGGCGCCCGGGCACGGTGGGTGTTCCGTTCCCCAGCACCGAGATCCGCGTCGTCGATCCCGCAGACCCCACCGTCGACCGGCCGCTGGGGGAGACGGGCGAACTGCTCGTGCGCGGACCGCAGGTGTTCCAGGGGTACTGGCGACGACCCGCCGAGACCGCCGAGACCCTGCTCGCCGACGGGTGGCTGCGTACCGGGGATATCGCCTCGGTCTCGCCCGACGGGTTCGTCACGATCGTCGACCGGCTCAAGGAGCTCATCATCACGGGCGGCTTCAATGTGTCGCCCAGCGAGGTCGAGGACACGCTGCGCTCGCACCCCGACGTCGAGGACGCCGCCGTCGTGGCGCTGCCCCGCTCGCACGGCGGCGAGGACGTCGCGTGCGCGGTCGTGCTGCGGGCGGGCGCGACCCTCGACCCCGAGGGGCTGCGTGAGTACTGCCGCGGCCGGCTCGCCGCGTACAAGGTGCCCAAGCGCATCGTGCAGATGGACGATCTGCCGCGTTCGCTCATCGGCAAGGTGCTGCGCCGCGAGGTACGCGAGCGGATCCTTTCCGCGAAGTCCGGGAAGTGAAGCCGGGAGGCGGCGACGACCCGAACGCCGCCGCCTCAACCGGGGTTTTTGACATCTGTTGCCAGCGTATTCGGGCGGTTTCAGGTCGGTAGAGGATTGACCCGGTCGTCCGGTTCTGGTAGGTCGCTGGAATACCCCGGGGTGGTATCTCGTTGCTACGATAGCAGTACCCCTCCGGGGTATCCAGAGCATCGAAGAGCGAGGACGATCCATGACGACGAACGAGTTCCAGGTCACCGGCATGTCGTGCGGGCACTGTGAGGCCGCGGTACGCGGTGAAGTGTCGAAGATCGCCGGGGTGGAGAGCGTGGCCGTCAGTGCCAAGGATGGCCGGCTCGTCGTGACCTCGGCAGTGCCGCTGTCGGATGCCGACGTCATCGCCGCCGTCGACGAGGCCGGCTACACCGCCGCCCGCGTCTGAACCGGGGAAGGTCATGAGCAGCATCGGCGCCGATCAGGAGCGCTTCGAACTCGAGATCGGCGGCATGACGTGCGCGTCGTGCGCCGCGCGCATCGAGAAGAAGCTCAACCGGATGGACGGTGTCTCGGCGACGGTGAACTACGCCACCGAGAAGGCGCAGGTCACGGTGCCCCGCGACCTCGATGCCGCCGCCGTCATCGCGCAGATCGAGGCGACCGGCTACACCGCCGCGCTGCCGGCCCCGCCCGAGCCTGAGGCGCCGGCAGGAGAGCCTGCCGACGACGACCCCGACGTGCGGTCGCTGCGCCAGCGACTGATCGGGTCGATCGTGCTGTCGGTGCCGGTGATCCTCATGTCGATGATCCCGGCGCTGCAATTCCCGAACTGGCAGTGGCTCTCGCTCGTGCTCGCCGCGCCCGTCGTGGTGTGGGGAGCGTGGCCCTTCCACCGCGCGGCGGCGATCAACCTGCGCCACGGCGCGGCCACGATGGACACCCTCGTGAGCCTCGGCACCTCCGCGGCACTGCTGTGGTCGCTGTACGCGCTGTTCTTCGGCACCGCCGGCATGACCGGCATGACCCACCCGTTCTCCCTCACGATCGGCACCGCCGATGCCAGTGGCCAGATCTACCTCGAGGTCGCCGCGGGTGTGACGATGTTCGTGCTCGCGGGGCGCTACGTCGAGAAGCGCGCCAAGCGGCGCGCCGGCGCTGCGTTGCGCGCGCTGCTGCATCTCGGCGCCAAGGACGTCGTCGTGCTGCGCGACGGCATCGAGACGCGCGTGCCGGTCGCCGACCTGCGGGTGGGGGAGGAGTTCCTCGTGCGTCCGGGCGAGAAGATCGCCACCGACGGCGTCGTGGTCTCGGGGGCCTCGGCTGTGGACGAATCGCTCCTGACGGGGGAGTCGCTGCCGGTCGAGGTCGCGCCCGGCGACCCGGTCACCGGCGCGACCGTCAACGCCGGTGGTCGCCTCGTGGTGCGCGCCACACGGGTGGGGGCCGACACCCAGCTCGCGCAGATGGCGCGGCTGGTCGAGCAGGCGCAATCCGGCAAGGCCGAGGTGCAGCGGCTGGCCGACCGCATCTCCGCCGTCTTCGTTCCCATCGTCATCGTCATCGCCCTGGCCGCCCTCGCCGGCTGGATCATCGCCGGCGCGCCGCTGAGCGCGGCCTTCACGGCCGCCGTCGCGGTGCTGATCATCGCGTGCCCGTGCGCCCTCGGGCTCGCCACGCCCACCGCGCTTTTGGTGGGCACCGGGCGAGGGGCGCAGCTCGGTGTGCTGATCAAGGGACCCGAAGTCCTCGAATCCACGCGCCGCGTCGACACCATCGTGCTCGACAAGACCGGCACGGTCACCACGGGCCGCATGAGCGTGGTCGGCGTCTCGGTCGCCGAGGGCGAGGATGCCGATACGGTGCTCCGCCTGGCGGGGGCCGTGGAGCACGCCAGCGAGCACCCGATCGGCGCCGCCATCGCCCGGACCGCCGCCGAGCGCACCGGTGCGCTGGCCGAAGTGGCGGATTTCCGCAATACCGCGGGCAAGGGCGTGAGCGGGGTCGTCGACGGGCATGCGGTGCTCGTCGGCCGCAGCGCCCACCTCGCCGATTGGTCGCTGCATCCCGACGATGCTGTGCAGGCGGCTCTGACCGCCGCCGCCGAGCGCGGGCAGACGGCCGTGCTCGTGGCGTGGGACGGCAAGACCCGCGGCGCCATCGTCGTGGCCGACCGCCCCAAGCCCACCAGTGCCGCCGCCGTCGCGCAGCTGCGCCGCCTCGGCCTCACACCGGTGCTGCTCACCGGCGACAGCCAGGCCGTCGCCGCGCACATCGCCGCCGAGGTCGGCATCGACCGGGTGATCGCCGAGGTCATGCCCGCGGACAAGGTCGCGGTCGTGGCAGGCCTGCAGTCCGAGGGCAAGGTCGTCGCGATGGTCGGCGACGGTGTCAACGATGCCGCCGCCCTCGCGCAGGCCGACCTCGGCATGGCCATGGGCACCGGCACGGATGCCGCGATCGAGGCGGCCGACATCACGCTCGTCCGTGGGGACCTCCGCGCCGCCGCCGACGCGGTGCGACTGTCGCGCAAGACGCTGCGCACCATCAAGACGAACCTGTTCTGGGCCTTCGCCTACAACGTCGCTGCCATCCCGCTCGCGGCGCTGGGGCTGCTGAACCCGATGATCGCCGGCGCGGCGATGGCCTTCTCGAGTGTCTTCGTCGTGGGCAACAGCCTGCGGCTGCGCCGCTTCCGACCCCTCGTGGACACCACGAGCACCTCGCACTGAAGGGACGGGCGCCATGACGACGACCGCACACGACGCGCACACGCACGGCTACATCACCGACAAGGACAAGTACCTCAACCGCCTCCGGCGCATCGAGGGCCAGGCCCGCGGTGTGCACAAGATGATCGAGGACGAGAAGTACTGCATCGACATCCTCACGCAGATCAGCGCTCTCACCAGCGCGCTGAACTCCGTGGCCGTGGGGCTCCTCGACGACCACCTGAAGCACTGCGTCGTCGATGCGGCGCGCCTGGGCGGCGACGAGGCGGATGCCAAGGTGGCGGAGGCCACCGCCGCCATCGCCCGTCTCGTGCGTTCCTGACCGGGTCAGCCCGGAGGCAGCACTCCGACGCCGTCGCGTCGGTCGAAGACGAGGTGAGTCTCGGTGGAGCGCACGCTCGGATGAACGGTGATGTGCTCGAGCACGAGGTCGCGCAGGGCGTGCGCGTCGGCCGCGGCCACGTGCAGCACGAAGTCATCCTCGCCGGCGACGTGGAACACCTCGATCACGCCGGGGATCTCGGTGAGTGCCTGGAACAGCTGCGTCACCCCCGTTTTGGTATGACTTCCCAGACGCACGTTGACCACGGCGCGCAGCGGGAACCCGAGGGCGGCGATGTCCACGCGCGCGCGTGTGTCGACGATGAGCCCGCGCTGGCGCAGCACCCGCACGCGGTGTGCGCAGGTGGACTCCGCCAGGTGCAGCCGCTCGGCCAGCGCCTTGTTCGTGATGTCGGCACCTGCGGTCAGGACCGCGAGGATGGCCAGATCGACGTCGTCGACCTCGCCGGCATCGGGTTGCGATCTGACCAAGACAGTGCCTCCGGAAGGGGTGGATGCCGCAGGAAACCCGGCATCGGGCGTCTTGTACAGCGTAGTGTGCGGACCTCCGCCCGTGAGCCCGCGATTCGCGCATCATGGGGCCATGAACTCTGAGACCTGGCGCCCCGACACGGTGGCGGTCCACGCCGGACGCGAGGACTTCGCCGCCCTCGGCGTGCACGCGGCCCCGATCGACCTGTCGACCACCAATCCGCTGCCCGATGTCCAGCGCGGCGGCGACAGCTACGAGACCCTCGCGACCGGCGGCCGCCCCACCGACGACGGAAGCCTCGTGTACGCGCGACTGTGGAACCCGACCGTCGCCCGGTTCGAAGAAGCCCTCGCGCTCCTCGAGGGCGCCGAGGCGGCCGTCGCCTTCGCCTCGGGCATGGCGGCGACGACGGCGGCGATCCTCGCGCACACGCAGGCGGCCGGCCGACCCCACATCGTCGCGGTGCGCCCGCTATACGGCGGCACCGACCACCTGCTCGCGAGCGGGCTGCTCGGCACCGAGGTCACGTTCTGCGGCGAGACCGAGGTCGAGGGCGCCCTCCGGCCCGACACCGGGCTCGTGATCCTGGAGACCCCCGCCAACCCCACCCTCGAACTCGTCGACATCGCAGCGGTCGTCGCGCAGGCCGCCGGGGTGCCTGTGCTCGTGGACAACACCTTCGCCACCCCCGTGCTGCAGCGCCCGCTCGCCCTGGGGGCCGCGATGTCGCTGCACAGCGGCACGAAGTACTTGGGCGGCCACGGCGACGCGATGGCCGGGGTCATCGCGTGCTCGGAGGAGACGGCCGAGGCGCTGCGCCGCGTGCGCGCCATCACCGGCGCGCTGCTGCATCCGCTCGGCGCCTACCTCATGCACCGCGGGCTCGCCACACTGCCGGTGCGCATGCGCGCGCAGCAGCAGACGGCCGCGCAGCTCGCGGCATGGCTCGACACGCATCCGGCGGTCGCCCGCGTGGCGTACCCCGGGCTCCACGGCGACCCGCGCGGGCTGCTGGGGCGTCAGATGAGCGGCGGCGGCGCGATGATCGCCGTCGAACTGCGCGGCGGGTATGCCGCGGCGGCGGCGGTGGCAGAAGCGGTGCAGCTGTTCACGCACGCCGTGTCGCTCGGGGGAGTGGACTCGCTCATCCAGCATCCCGCCGCCCTCACACACCGTCCCGTCACGGAGGAGGCGCGTCCTTCGGAGGCCGTGCTGCGCCTGTCGGTGGGTCTGGAGGACGTGGACGATCTGCGCGCCGATCTGGATGCCGCGCTGGCCGCGGCGGTCGCATCGACCGCCACGACCCAGCAGATGCCGCTGCCGGTGTGAGGCAAGGCCCACACCGGCAGTCGGCGGTACTGATCTCAGCCGATCACGGCTGGGGGTAGCGCATCACGATGCGCCCCTCGATCTTTCCCTGCTCCATCCGCTCGAAGATGTCGTTGATGTCATCGAGTCGTTCGACGGTGATGGTCGGGTGGATCTCGCCGCGGGCGAAGAAGTCCAGCGCCTCGACCATGTCCTGACGGGTTCCGACGATCGAGCCGCGGATCGTGATGGCCCGCAGCACCGTGTCGAAGATGTCAGCCGGGAACTGCCCCGGGGGAAGACCCACGAACACGACGGTGCCGCCGCGACGGGCCATGCCGGTGCCCTGGGCGAACGCCTGCGGGTGCACGGCGGTGACGAGCACACCGTGCGCACCGCCGGTGCGCTCCTGGATCTCGGCGATCGGGTCGGCCTTGGCGGCGTTGACCGTGATCTCGGCGCCGTGGCGACGGGCGAGGAACAGCTTGTCGTCGTCGATGTCGACGGCGGCCACGCGCATGCCCATGGCGCGGGCGTACTGCACGGCGATGTGGCCGAGGCCACCGATGCCGGAGATCACGACCCACTCGCCGGGCTTGACCTCGGTCATCTTCAGGCCCTTGTACACCGTCACACCGGCGCAGAGGATCGGCGCGACCTCGTCGGGGTCCACCCCGTCGGGGATGCGGGCGGCGAAGCGCTCGTCGACGAGCATGTACTCGCCGAAGCTGCCGTCCACCGAGTAGCCGCCGTTCTGCTGCTCGGGGCAGAGGGTCTCCCAGCCGGTGCGGCAGAACTCGCACACGCCGCAGGCGCTCCACAGCCATGCGTTGCCGACCTTGTCGCCGACGGCCAGCGTCGTGACGCCTTCGCCGAGCGCGACGACCTCGCCATAGCCCTCGTGGCCGGGGATCAGGTCGGACTTCGGCGGCACGGGCCAGTCGCCGCGTGCCGCGTGCAGGTCGGTGTGGCAGACGCCGCTGGTGATCACCCGCACGAGCGCCTGGCCGGGGCCGGGGGTGGGGATCGGAACTTCGGTCACCGACAGCGGCTGGTCCGGGGCGGTGACGACGGCGGCGCGCATCGTGCCGCCGGGAACGAGTGCGCGATCGTGGGGTGCGGTCGCGTTCGTCATCGTGTTCATGACAAGTCACTTCCTTGCGGACGGACGTTCGCCGTCCCTCGCAGGAGAGTGTAACTCTGTGGTCAGACCACATCAACCCGGTGCACGACGAGAGCCGACGACCATTCGGGCCGCCGGCTCCGGTCGTGTGCGGTCGTCAGACCGTCTGGTCGGCGTGGGCGCCTTCCGCGATCTCCTCGAGGACCTTCGCGTTGAACGCGGGCAGGTCGTCGGGGGTGCGGCTGGAGACGAGGCCGGCATCCACCACGACCTCCTCGTCGACCCAGTTCGCCCCGGCGTTGCGCAGATCGGTCTTCAGGCTCGGGTAGCTGGTGATCGTGCGGTCGCCCAGCACGTCGGCGTCGGCGAGGATCCACGCGCCGTGGCAGATCACCCCGACGGGCTTGTGCTGCGCGAAGAAGTCGCGGGCGAAGGACACTGCGGTCTCATCCATGCGCAGGTGGTCGGCGTTCACGACGCCGCCCGGAAGAACGAGTGCGTCGAACTCCGACGCGTCGGCCGAGCCCACGGTCAGGTCGACGGTCTGCTCGTGGCCGTTCTTGCCGCTCACACTTCCGTCGGCGGGGGAGACCAGCACGGCCGTGGCTCCGGCATCCGTCACCGCCTCCCAGGGGGAGGTCAGCTCGCTGTCTTCGAAACCGTCGGTCAGCAGGAACGCCACGCGCTTGCCGGTGATATCGGTCATCTCGTCGTCCTCTCGTCGGTGGGATCCGGGGGTTTCCCGGTACCGCCACGGTAGACAATCGCCGCGGCCGAGGGCGGGGGGTTGCGCGTCGCGGCCCGCTGACCTAACGCGCGGCTAGCATGGAGGCATGACCACCTCGAACACGTCCGTCACCCAGCCCCTGCAGCCCGTCGGCGACGACAAGAACCTGCTCGCCGCCCCGCAGGACAACGCCTGCGCGTGTGGGGGCTGCGGCTGCAACTGACCCGCGTCAGTGCCCGGCCGGCAGCTCCGCAGGAGCGTCGGCGGGCTTGCGGATCAGCACCGCACCCACCAGCAGCGGCAGCGAGATGATCGCCGCCACGAGGAACGCGGCGCGTGTGCCCGCGGCGCCGGCGGCGAGGTCCGCCGCCCCCGCGTCGGCCGCGGTCGCCGACGCCGAAGACAGCGTCGTGATGAGCACCGCGATCCCCGCGGCCCCCGAGACCTGCTGAATCGTCGTGACCATGGCGCTGCCGTGCGAGTACAGCCGCGGGGGGAGTGACCCCAGCGACGCGGTCAGCAGCGGGGTGAACGACATCGCCAGCCCGAGCGAGAGAGCCGTCTGCGCGATGACCAGCAGCCACACCGGCGTGCTCTCGGTGAGCCCGGTGAACAGCCACAGGATCAGCACCACCATCACGCTGCCCGGGATGAGCAGCACCCGCGTGCCCCATCGGTCGTAGACGCGCCCGATGAGGGGTCCGGCGAGCCCCATCGCAAGGGCGCCCGGCAGGACGACGAGGCCCGACTCGAGGGCGGTGAGGCCCAGCACGCGCTGCGTGTACAGCGGCAGCACCGTGATCGTGCCGAAGAACGCCATCGACATGAACGTCAGGTGCACCACCGACAGCGAGAAGTTGCGGAAGCGGAACACCCGAAGATCGAGCAGGGCATCGTCGACGCGCTGCAGGCGCAGCTGCCGCCAGACGAAGAGGCCGAGCGATACCGCGCCGACACTCAGCGACACCACCAGCGTCGTGGTCGACAGGGCGGCGGCGGCATCGCCCCCGTGACCGCCGCCGATCTGGCTGAGCCCGAACACGATTCCGCCGAACCCGAAGGCCGACAGCACGACGGACAGCACATCCAGCGGTGCGGGCCGTGGCTCGCCGAGGTTGTGGATCCATCGTGCGCCCACGCCCAGGGCGACGAGGGCGATGGGCAGCACGATGCCGAAGATCCAGCGCCACGACAGGGTGTCGAGCAGGAACCCGGACATCGTCGGGCCGATGGCGGGGGCGAGGGAGATCACCACGGAGACGCGCCCCATCATGCGCCCGCGGTGCGCGGCGGGCACCACCGTCATGAGGGTCGTGATCAGCAGCGGCATCATGATGGCGGTGCCGGATGCCTGGATGACCCGCCCCGCCAGCAGCACCGGGAAGCCCGGTGCCACCAGGGCCACCGCGGTGCCTGCGGAGAACAGTCCCATCGCGGTGATGAACACCGCCCGCGTGGTGAAGCGCTGCAGCAGGAACCCGGTGATGGGGATGACGACGGCCATCGTGAGCATGAACGCGGTCGTCAGCCATTGCGCAGCGACCGCGGTGATGCCGAGGTCGACGATGAGGTGCGGGATCGCGACGCCCATCGTGGTCTCGTTGAGGATGGCCACGAACGCCGCCGCCAACAGCAGCCAGATGACGCGCTCAGCCTCGGCGGACACTCCCGAGGAGCGCACCGCGGGGGCGCGATTCGACGTGTTCGTCGCTGCCATGCTCGCCTCCTCGCCGTCGGCGGCCGCCGTGCGGCGGCCCGTGGAGGGCGTCAACGGTGGGGCCCGCCCGCGCATTCCCCGGGCGGCGCGTCGCGCGGGCTACTCGGATTCGCTTGCGTCCTCGGAGCCCGGGGCGTCGGTGGGCACCGGTTCGGGGGCGGCTTCGTTGAGCTTCGCCGGAGAGGGGTTCACGAGTTCCTCTTCGGGGATCTGCTTCAGCGCGTCGATCTCCTCGCGGAGGTCGTCGAGGGCGGCCCGGTCGTCTTCGTCGGGGGTGCTGGTCATGCCGACACCCTAGCCCTCGCCGGCGGGTCGTAGGCTGAAACGATGAGCATGGGCGGGGGAGGCGGCGGCGGTCCGCGGGGTGGATTCCGCGGTGTCGACGAGTCGGCGCAGCGCAAGCTCAACGCGCAGGCGCCGCGCATCCCCGGGCTCAGCCGGCGCGTCATGGCGCTGTTCCGTCCGTATCGCGGCCGTATCGCCGTCACGGGGATCCTCGTCATCGTGGGAGCGGCCCTCGGCGTCGTACCGCCGCTGCTGGTGCAGCGGATCTTCGACGACGCCCTGTTCCCGCCCGGCGGCGGCCCCGACCTCGCGATGCTGCTGCGACTCGTGGCCCTCATGATCGGGCTCTTCCTCGCTTCGGCGGCGGTGGGCGTGGTGCAGACGTGGCTCACCGCGACCGTGGGCAACAAAGTGACCGGCGACCTGCGGGTGCGGCTGTTCGACCATCTGCAGGCGATGGAGCTCGCCTTCTTCACGCGCACCAAGACCGGTGTCATCCAGTCGCGCCTGCAGAACGACGTCGGCGGGGTGGCGGGGGTGCTCACCAACACGGTCACGAGCATCCTCGGCAATGCGGTCACCGTCGTGGCGTCTCTCGTGGCGATGATCATCATCGACTGGCGCCTGACGCTCATCGCCGTCGTGCTCATGCCGGCGCTCGTGCTCGTGCAGCGCAAGATCGGCCAGCTGCGCGCCCGCATCGCGGCGGAGACGCAGGAGTCGCTGTCGGAGCTCACCGCCATCACGCAGGAGACCCTGAGCGTGTCCGGCATCCTGCTGTCGAAGTCGTTCAACCGGCAGCGCACCGAGTCCGCACGCTACCGCGCCGAGAACGGCAACCAGGTCGTGCTGCAGGTGCGCCGGGCGATGAGCGGGCAGGGATTCTTCGCCGTCGTGCAGGTGCTCATGGCCAGCGTCCCCGCCGTCATCTACCTCGTCGCCGGCTACCTCATCGTCGGCGGCAGCCCGGACATCACGGCGGGCACGATCGTGGCGTTCACGACGGTGCAGGCACGGCTGCTGCAGCCGCTGACCTCGCTCATGCGCGTGGCGCTGGACCTGCAGACCTCGGCGGCGCTGTTCGCGCGCATCTTCGAGTACCTCGATCTGAAGCCCGCCATCAGCGACGCCCCCGACGCCATCGACGTCGCCGACGCCCCGGGTCCGCTCGGGCGGGTCGAGTTCCGCGACGTCGTCTTCCGCTACCCCGATGCCGCACCCGAGGCCCGGCCCACCCTCGACGCCGTGTCGTTCGTCGCCGAACCCGGGCAGCACATCGCCTTCGTGGGGCCGTCGGGCGCGGGCAAGACCACCGTGCTCTACCTTGCGCCCCGGCTGTACGAGGCCTCCGGCGGCAGCGTGCTGTTCGCCGGGGAGGACGTGCGGGGGCTGCGGCACGCGTCGCTCATCGACCAGGTGGGGATCGTGTCGCAGGAGACGTATCTGTTCCACGCCACGATCCGCGAGAACCTGCGCTACGCCAAACCCGACGCCACCGACGACGAGCTCATCGCGGCGTGCGTCGCCGCGAACATCCACCACGTGGTGATGGGTTTCCGCGACGGCTACGACACCGTGGTGGGGGAGCGCGGCTATCGCCTCTCCGGTGGTGAGAAACAGCGCATCGCCATCGCCCGCGTGCTGTTGAAAGACCCGCCGGTGCTGCTGCTGGACGAAGCCACCTCGGCGCTGGACACGGTGTCGGAGCGGGTCGTGCAGGACGCCCTGGATGCCGCCGCCCACGGCCGCACGACGCTCACGGTGGCCCATCGCCTGTCGACCGTCATCGGCGCCGACGTCATCCATGTCGTGGAGGCGGGGCGCATCGTGGAGTCGGGAACGCACACCGAGCTGCTCGTGGCCGACGGGCTCTACGCCAAGCTCGCCGAGGAGCAGGTGGCGGCGACCCGGGTGCTCGAGACCGAGGCCGCGCTCGAGGGCGCCGAAGGCTCAGAACAGCAGCGCGGCCGCCGCAATACGCGCTGAGCGCTCGTCGAGGTCGCTGTGAGCGCCCCCGCGGGCCCACACGTCGCGGGCGAAGGCCCCGAGCGCGCGGCGGTAGGCATCGTCGGGGTGGATGCGGGCGATGTCGACCAGCGGCGGCAGATCCATCGCGAGGATCAGCCGCACCCGTGAGCGCACCGCCGCGGCATGACCGGCGTGCTCGAGCACGTCGAGCCCTTCCACCATCGCGGCGAGGTACTCCCGCAGCACCGGCAGGGCGCTCTTTCCCTGCGTGATCGACGAGCCGTCGGCCCGCTCGCGCCAGTGCACGACGACGTCGGGCACGACATCGAAGCGACGGGCGCGGCTGTACATCTGCTGCGCGACCACCTGGTCCTCGTAGAGGCGGCCATCGGGGAAGCGCAGCCCGGCGCGGCGCCAGAAGTCGGTGCGGCTGAGCTTGGACCACGCGACGATGTTGCCCGATGCGTCGGGGTGACGGTCGATCGTCGTGCGCCGGCGACCCGGGTCGGTGGCCGCGGCGACCCACGGCTGCACCGGGCCCGCGGCGTAGCCGCCGGTGGCGTCGGGGCGCAGCCGCACGTAGGCGCCGACGGCGAAGTCGCTTCCGGTCTCGTCGAGCGCGCCGGCGAGGCGTTCGAGGGCGGTGGGGGTGAGCACGTCGTCGGCGTCGAGGAAGCCGAGGTAGGGCGTCTCGACGAGGTCGACGCCGGTGTTGCGGGCGGTGCTGAGCCCACGGCGCTCCGGGTGGCGCACGACGCGGAACCGCGGGTCGGATGCCGCGGCCTCGGCGAACAGGGCGCCGGTGGCATCCGTCGACGCGTCGTCGACGAGGATCGCCATCCAGTCGCCTCGTGTCTGAGCGCGCAGCGAGTCGAGGGCTTCGGCAGCGTACTCGGCCACGTCGAAGCCGGGCACGATGATCGTGATCGCTGCGTTCACGTGCCCGATCGTACCGCCGCGACGGCCGCGGCGACGGCTGCCGCCAGTGCGCGGGGGTCGACGGTCACGCCGTGGCCGAAGGTGAAGCGCACGGCGGTGCGGGCGACGTCCGCCGGCACCCCCATCGCCACCAGCACGTGCGACGGCTCGTCGCTGCCGGCGGCGCAGGCCGAGCCGCTGGAGGTGACCACGCCGTGGCGCTCGAGCTGCAGCAGCACCGCCTCGCCGCTCGTGCCGGCGAAGGTGAAGCTCGCGGTTCCGGGAAGACGCTCTACGGGGTGCCCGGTGAGACGGGCGGCGGGGACGGCGGCGAGCACCGCGTCGACGAACGCCTCCCGCATCGCCGCCACGCGCGTCGCCGCCTCCGCCCGCTCCTCCTCGGCGAGGGCGAGGGCGAGGGCGAGCCCCACCGCACCCGCGACATTCTCGGTGCCGCTGCGGCGGCCGCGCTCCTGCCCGCCGCCGTGCACGAGCGGTTCGAGCGGGACGCGCCCTCGGATCGCGAGCACCCCGATGCCCTTCGGTGCGCCCACCTTGTGGCCGGCCAGCGAGATCGCGGCGGCACCGGTGCCCGCAAGCGGCAGCCAGCCCGCGGCCTGCACGGCGTCCAGGTGCAGCGGCACCCGGTGCACGGCGCACGCGGCGGCGAGGGCGGTGGCATCCTGCACCGTGCCGACCTCGTTGTTGGCGTAGCCGACCGAGACGACGGCGGTCTGGGGTCCGACCGCGGCGGCGAGCTCCTGCGGGTCGACGCGACCGGTCGCATCCACGCCCAGGAGGGTGACCTCGAAGCCGTGGAGGCGCCGCAGGTAGTCGCAGGAGGCGAGCACCGACTCGTGTTCGATCGGCGTGGTGATCACCTGATGCTTCGCGGGGTCGGCCGCGCGGGCCGCCAGGGCGATGCCCTTGATCGCCAGGTTGTTCGCCTCGGTGCCCCCGGCGGTGAAGACGACGTCGCCGGCGCGCATCCCGAGCACCAGGGCGACCCGCGTGCGCGCGTCGGCCAGCACCCCTGCGGCCTGCTCGCCGACGGTGTGATGGCTCGACGGGTTGCCGTACGCCTCGGTGAGCAGCGGCATCATCGCCGCCAGCACCTCCGGGCGCACCGGGGTGGTCGCGGCGTGGTCGAGGTACAGCAGCGACACGTCAGTCCCCGACGCTGACGTCCAGGCCGAGGTCGAGGGCCCGTGCGGAGTGGGTGAGCGCGCCGACCGAGATGACATCGACACCGGTCTCGGCGATCGCCCGCACGGTCTCCAAGGACACGCCGCCCGACGCCTCGATGGTGGCGCGACCGGCGATGATCTCGACCCCGGCGCGCAGCTGCTCGAGTGTGAAGTTGTCGAGCATGATCGTTCCGACGTCCGCCGCGAGCACCGCCTCGATCTGGTCGAGCCGGTCGACCTCCACCTCGACGTGCGTCGTGTGCGGCAGCTGCGCGATCGCGCCCTGCAGCGCCGCCGTCACCGACATGCCCTTGCGGGTGAGGACGGCGAGGTGGTTGTCCTTGACCAGCACGGCGTCCGACAGTGAGAAGCGGTGGTTGTGCCCGCCGCCGTTGCGCACGGCGTGGCGTTCGAAGGCCCGCAGGCCCGGCGTCGTCTTGCGGGTGTCGGCGATGCGCGCGCCGGTGTGGGCGACCTCGGCGACGTAGAGGGCGGTGAGGGTCGCGATGCCGCTCATGCGCTGGACGAAGTTGAGTCCCACCCGCTCGGCGGTGAGGACGGCGCGAGCGGGACCACTGGCGACGGCGAGCGTGTCGCCGGCGCGGAACATCTCACCATCGTCGACGAGCAGCACGACATCGCACCGCGGATCGGTGAGCCGGAACGCGGCCTCGAACACCTCCCCGCCCGAGAACAGGCCGTCCTCGCGCGCGACGAGTTCGGCGCGGGCGGCGGCCGTGGGGACGATGAGGCTCTCGCTGGTGAGGTCGCCCCACGGCGCGTCCTCGTCGAGGGCGGCCTGCACGGCGCGGTCGATGACGGTGCGGGTGAGCATCAGGCGGCTCCTTCGTAGGCGGGGTGGCGGGAGGCGGCAGCGTCGCGGCGGAAGTGCGCGCCGACGGATGCCGGGCGGGCGAGGGCGGCGGCCACCAGGTGCTCGGCGACCAGCAGCAGGTTCGCGTCCTCGCGCTCGGAGACGGTGGCGGACGGGGGCGCGGCGGCGCGCCAGGCGGCGATCGATGCGGCGGCACGGGCGAGTCCGGTCGCGTCGCGCTGCACTCCGGCATCGGCCCACATCGCCCGCTGCAGCGCAGCGCGTGAGAACGGTTCTGCCGGCGCGGGGTGGGGCGCCACCGGCCCGGGGGTGGCGAGAGCGGGCGCGGCGGGGGCGCTCGCGGGCCAGGGACTGCCGGCGTCGCCAGCGACCGCGTCGCCCGCGCGGGCCCCGAAGACGGCGCCCTCCAGGAGCGAGTTCGATGCCAGCCGGTTGGCGCCGTGCACCCCGGTGCGGGCGGCCTCGCCCACGGCATACAGGCCGGGCACGCTCGTGTGACCGTCCAGATCCGTGTCGATGCCGCCCATCAGGTAGTGCGCGGCGGGGGTCACCGGAACCGGCTCGCGCGCCCAGTCCCACCCGCGGGCGCGCACGGCGGCATCGATCGTGGGGAACCGCGCCGCGAGGAACGCGGCGGTGGCGTGGGGCGTGGGGCGCACACCCGTGGCATCCAAGAACACCGGGCGCCCGCGCTGCGCGGCCATCCGCGCCACGATCGCCCGGGCGACGACGTCGCGCGGGGCGAGCTCACCGTCGGGGTGCACGTCGAAGACGAACCGGCGGCCGTCCTCGTCGACGAGCGTCGCGCCCTCGCCGCGGACGGCCTCGGACACGAGGAACGCCGCGCCGCCGGCCAGCACCGTGGGGTGGAACTGCACGAACTCGAGATCGCTCACGGCGGCGCCGATGCGCAATGCCGCGGCGATGCCGTCACCGGTGGCCGCGGGCGGATTCGTCGTGTGTGCGTAGAGCCGACCGACCCCGCCCGTGGCGAGCACGACCGCGTCGGCCTCGAGGCGTACCGGGGTGGGGTGATGATCGCGCACGAGGTCGACGCCGGTCACGCCCTCCGCGGTGCCGACCAGATCAGCGAGGAACGCGTGCTCGATCACCGCGATGTCCGCCGCCCGCACCCGGGCGACCAGAGCCCGTTCGATCTCCCGCCCCGTCGCATCGCCGCCGGCGTGCACGATGCGCGGGTACGAGTGCGCCGCCTCCAGCCCCTTCACGTACACGCCGTCGGCGTCGCGGTCGAACGCGACCCCGAGCTCCACGAGCTCGCGGATGCGCTGCGGTCCTTCGGTGGCGAGCACCCGCGCGGCGGCGGGGTCGGCGAGCCCTGCACCGGCGGCGAGCGTGTCGCGCACGTGGGCCTCGACGCTGTCGTCGTCGAAGAGCACCCCGGCGATGCCGCCCTGCGCGAAGCGGGTGTTCGCCTGGCCCAGGGCGTCTTTCGTGACGACCGTCACGCGGCAGCCGGCGGCGGCGGCGTGGAGGGCAGCGGCGAGCCCGGCGATGCCGGAGCCGACCACCACGACGCTGGTCACGGCCGCGCCCCGGCGGCGGGGGGCTTCGCCGCCAGCATGCGCTCGAGGGCGACGCGGCCGGGATCGGCGACGTCCTGCGGCACCGTGATGCGGTTGACCACGCGCCCGGCGACGAGTTCCTCCAGCACCCACGCGAGGTAGCCCGGGTGGATGCGGTACATCGTCGAGCAGGGGCAGACGACCGGGTCGAGGCAGAAGATCTCATGCTGCGGATGCTCGGCGGCCAGGCGCTGCACGAGGTTGATCTCGGTGCCGACCGCGAACGTCGTGGGCTCGGTGGCCGCCTCGATCGCCTTGCGGATGTAGTCGGTCGAGCCCGACTCGTCGGCGGCGTCGACGACGGCCATGGGGCACTCCGGGTGCACGATGACGCGCACCCCCGGGTGCTCGGCGCGGGCCTTGTCGATCTGATCGACGGTGAACCGGCGGTGCACCGAGCAGAAACCGTGCCAGAGGATCACCCGGCTGTCGTGGAGCGCCGCGGCATCCGTCCCGCCCCACGCCTGGGCGGGGTTCCACATCGGCATGCGCTCGAGCGGCACACCCATGGCCTTGGCGGTGTTGCGGCCCAGGTGCTGGTCGGGGAAGAACAGCACGCGGCGCCCGCGAGCGAACGCCCACTCCAGCACCGTGCGGGCGTTGGAGGACGTGCACACGATCCCGCCGTGGCGGCCGACGAACCCCTTGATCGCGGCAGAGGAGTTCATATACGTCACCGGCACGACGGGGACGAGGCCGTCGGCGTCGGGGGTGTCCATGTCGCCGAACAGCTCCTCCAGCTGCTCCCAGCACTCCTCGACCTGGTCGATGTCGGCCATGTCGGCCATGGAGCAGCCGGCGGCGAGGTTGGGGAGGATGACGGCCTGCTCGGGCCCGGACAGGAGATCGGCGGTCTCGGCCATGAAGTGCACGCCGCAGAAGACGATCGCCTCCGCCTCGGGGCGGGAGGCGGCGGCCCCGGCGAGCTGGAACGAATCGCCGACGTAATCGGCGTGACGCACCACCTCTTCGCGCTGGTAGAAGTGGCCGAGCACCACGACCCGGTCGCCGAGGGTCGCCTTGGCGGCGCGGATGCGGTGGTGAAGCTCCTCATCGGGCGCGTCGCGATAGCTCTGCGGCAGCGCGCCCTGGCGGGGGGAGCCGGTGGGGATGACATCACCCATCGACGCGCCGGGACCGTAGCCGGGGCGGGTGTCGAAGTTCCAGGGCCCGGCGGCGAGTTCGGTCGTGCAGGTGGAGCCGGCGGCGGCGCCGGCGACGATCGCCTGGATCTCGTGGTCGACGCTCGGGTCGGCGGGCGGGCGGCTCGGGCCGAGCGTCAGCGGTGTGGTGGTCATGACGGTGTCCTTCAGCGCGAGAGCGGGCCGCGGTCGGCCAGCTCGACGTCGTGGTTGTACCGGTACAGCCGCGCCGGCCGGTGGCTGCCGGTGCGGAACTGGTCGGTGGGGATGAGGGTGGCGGAGTTCTCCACCTGGCGGCGGAAGTTCGCAGGATCCAGGCGCTTGCCGAGGATCGCCTCGTACACCTCGCGCAGCTCCGCGAGGGTGAACTCGGCCGGCAGCAGTCCGTGCGCGATGCGGCTGTAGCCCACCTTGTTGCGCAGACGCCACAGCGCGTAGTCGACGATCTGGTTGTGGTCGAACGCGAGTGCGGGCAGGGATGCCGCGTCGAACCAGGCGACATTGTGCTGGGCGTGCGCGGCCTCGGCCTCGTCGGGGCGCACGAGCGCCCAGTACACGATCGACACCACCCGGCCAGGGGAGCGGTCGACGGCACCGAACGCGTACAGCTGCTCGAGATAGCTGGGCGCGAGGCCGGTGGTCTCGGCGAGGGTGCGCGAGGCCGCGGCATCCAGGTTCTCATCGACGCCGAGCCAGCCGCCGGGGAGCGCCCACAGTCCTTCGTGGGGATCGCGGGTGCGCTTGACGAGCGGGAGCACGACCGCGGCGCCGTCGTCGCCGGGCAGGCGCCGCAGGCTGAAGATCACCGTGGAGACGGCGACGCGGATGTCGGATGTTCGTGTCATTGTGACCCTAACTCGTGCCGCCGATCTTAATGTCAGTCTGACCTGAAGTGCAAGCGGGGTGCCGGGCGGGTGGGATCACAGGCGCGTCGCCTACGCTGTCGCGCACAGGGAGGACGTGCCGATGATCGTCGACATCGTGGTGGTCGCGGTGCTGCTCGTGGCGTTGCTGCTGGGGCTGCGCAGCGGACTGCTCGCCGCCCTCGGCGCGCTCATCGGCCTGACGCTCGGCGCCCTCGTGGCGTACTGGGTGGTGCCGATGGTGCTGCCGGTGCTCGGCGATGTGTTCCCCTCGCCGGCATGGCGCGGCATCGCAGTGGTCATCGGCTCGATCGTGCTCGTGGCCGGTGCCGCGGTGGCCGGCTCCGCCGTGGGGGCTGCGGGACGCCGGGGCGTCGTGCGCATCCGGCTGGGGTGGCTCGAGCGGCTCCTCGGCGGTGCGCTGAGCGTCGCCGTCGCGGGACTGGCGATCTCGCTCGTCGCGCAGACCGTCGTGGTCGCCGGCATCCCGCACCTGTCGGCGGCCGTGGCGTCGTCGCGGGTGGTGCGCGCCATCGACACCCTCACGCCGCCGCCGGTGGACGCCGCCCTCGCGCAGGTGCGCGGCGCCTTCCTCGAGGAGGGGCTGCCGTCGCTGGGCAACCTGTTCGGTCCCGGCATCGTGGTGGATCCCGGCACCCCCGCCCCCGAGGTGGCGCTCGACGACCCGGCGCTCAACGCGGCCGCGCAGTCGGTAGCCCGCATCTCGGGTGTCGCGTACGCGTGCGGGACGAGCTCGACCGGCTCGGGATTCGTCGCGGCCGATGACCGTATCGTGACGAACGCGCACGTCGTGGCGGGAGTGACCGAGCCCGTGGTGGAGCTGCCCGGCGGTACCTCGCGCCAGGGTCGCATCGTGTACTTCGACCCCGTGGACGACCTCGCCGTCATCGCCGTGGACGACCTCGGCGTGGCCCCGCTGGCTGTCGCCGCGCCACTGGCCATCGGGGAGGAAGCCGTCGTGCAGGGGTACCCGTACGGCGGCCCCTTCACCATGACGGGCGCCCGGGCGCTCTCGGTCGGCGTCGTGGACGTCCCCGACATCACCGACACCGCCTCCGCGCCCCGTGACATCTACGCGCTCGCCGCAGCCGTGCGCCCGGGCAACTCCGGCGGCCCGCTGCTCAACGCCGCCGGTGACGTGGCCGGTGTCGTGTTCGCCCGCGCCCAGTCGGGGGAGGACCTGGGGTACGCGATGACCCCGGCGGAGTTCGCGCCCGTCGTCACACAGGCGCCGGCCCTCACCGCGGCGGTGTCGTCGGGTACCTGCGCGGACTGACGCGCCGCTATGCTTGCCGGACAAGTCGATATCGGCCCGACGACCCTCGCGGGAGAGCTCCGACACCTCGTGTGCCGGACACCGAAGGAGCAAGCCTCCCCGCCAATCTCTCAGGTACGCGTACCGCGCAGGTCTGGGCCACTCTGGAAAGCGATCCGTGCGCCTCGCCGCACGGGTCCGCCGACGGTGAAAGCGCCGCATCCCACCCGGATGCCGGCGTGAAACTCTCAGGCCCATGACAGAGGGGGAGTTCTCAGACGTCGGTCCCGGCGTCTGCCCGTTCGATCTCGGGAGAACTCATGACCGAACCCCGCTCCACGACACTGCGCGACCGCCACGAGGCACTGGGTGCGGCGTTCACCGACTTCGGCGGCTGGCTGATGCCGGTGCGCTACTCGTCGGACCTCGCCGAGCACCGCGCCGTGCGGGAGGCGGCGGGTCTGTTCGACATCTCGCACATGGCGGAGTTCACCGTCGACGGCGATGACGCCGGCGCCTTCCTGGACTACGCCCTGGCCGGCAGGCTCTCGACCCTGCCGCCCGGCAAGGCGAAGTACTCGCTCGTACTCGCCGATTCCGGCGGCATCGTCGACGACGTCATCGTCTACCGGCTCGAGGAGACCCGCTTCCTGGTGATCGCCAATGCCGGCAACCGCGCCGCCGTCGCCGAGGCGTTCGCCGAGCGCGCCGAGGGGTTCGACGTGGCCGTCACCGACGTCACCGACGACTACGCCCTCGTCGCCGTGCAGGGCCCCGCCGCCCGCGGCATCCTCGAAGCCACCGCCGGCATCACGGGCCTCGACCGCCCGCTGGCGGACCTGCCGTACTACGCCGCGACGCGGGGCGAATTCGAGGGCGCGCCGCTGCTGGTCGCCCGCACCGGCTACACCGGCGAGGACGGCTTCGAGCTCCTCGTACCCCACACCGTCGCCGGTGCCCTCTGGGACGCGCTGCTGGCGGCGGGGGAGCCGTTCGGACTCGTGCCGGCCGGTCTCGCCGCCCGCGACACCCTGCGTCTCGAGGCGGGCATGCCGCTGTACGGCCATGAGCTCTCGCTCGACATGGTGCCCGCGCAGGCGGGTCTCGGCCGCGTCGTCGCCGTCGGCAAGGACGCCTTCGTCGGCAAGTCCGGCCTCGGCGCCGTGGTCGCCGGCTCCGCCCCCGTGCTCGTGGGCCTCGTGGGCGAGGGCAAGCGCGCCGGCCGGGCCGGCTACGTCGTCTACGACGGTGACGATGCCGTGGGAGAGATCACCAGCGGTGCGCTCAGCCCCACCCTCGGGCATCCGATCGCCATGGCGTTCGTCTCGCCGGCGGCTGCCGCCGTCGGCACCACCCTGACCATCGACGTGCGCGGCACCCGCCTGCCCGTCACCGTGACCGCGCTGCCGTTCTACCGGCGCGCCCAGTAACACCGACCCTCGGGAGCAGACACCATGGCCGACCTCACCAGCCTTCTCTACACCGCCGAGCACGAGTGGATCGCCGTCGACGGCGACACCGCGACGATCGGCATCACCGACTACGCCGCCGAGCAGCTCGGCGACGTCGTCTTCGTCGATCTGCCCGCCGTCGGGTCCACCGTCACCGCCGGGCAGGTGTGCGGCGAGATCGAGTCGACCAAGTCGGTCGGCGAGCTCTACGCCCCCCTCTCCGGTGAGGTGGTCGAGATCAACGACGCCGTCGTCGATGACCCCTCCACCGTCAACGCCGATGCCTTCGGCGACGGCTGGCTCATCAAGCTGCGCGTGGAAGCGGCATCGGTCGAAGGCGCCCTCGACCGCGACGGGTACCTCGCGCTCACCGGCGGCGAGGCGTGAGCGCGCCCTTCACCGCGCGGCACATCGGCACCGATGCCGCCGCCCAGCGGCAGATGCTCGACACCCTCGGCTACGACTCGGTGGCCGCGCTCGTCGAGCGCGCGGTGCCGGCGTCGATCCACGTGCAGCCGCGGACGACCAGCGACATCCCCGCCGCCGCGACCGAAGACGAGGCGCTGGCGGAGCTGCGCGCGCTCGCGGCATCCAACCGCACCGCGAAGCCGATGATCGGGCTGGGCTACTACGACACGCACACGCCGGCGGTCATTCAGCGGGGCGTCTTCGAGAACCCGTCCTGGTACACCGCGTACACGCCGTACCAGCCGGAGATCTCGCAGGGGCGTCTGGAGGCGCTCATCAACTTCCAGACGATGGTGACCGACCTGACCGGGCTCGCCACCGCCAACGCGTCCATGCTCGACGAGTCGACCGCGGTCGTGGAGGGCATGCTCGTCGCCCGCCGCGCGTGCAAGGGGGCATCGAACGTGTTCCTCGTCGACGCCGACGCGCTGCCGCAGACCAAGGCCCTGCTGCGTCACCGTGCCGAGGCGCTCGGCATCCGCATCGTCGAGACCGACTACGCCGCGGGGCTTCCCGAAGGGGACGAGGTCTTCGGCGCGTTCGTGCAGTACCCCGGTGCGACCGGCCGCGTGTGGGACCCGAGCGAGGTCGTCACCGCCGTGCACGCACAGGGCGGCCTCGTCGTCGTCGCCGCCGACCTGCTGGCGCTGACGCTGCTGCGCTCGCCCGGGTCGCTCGGCGCCGACATCGCGGTGGGCACGACCCAGCGCTTCGGCGTGCCGCTCGGGTTCGGCGGGCCGCACGCCGGCTACATGGCCGTGCGCACCGGCCTCGAGCGCCAGCTGCCTGGGCGCCTGGTCGGGGTGTCGCAGGATGCCGCGGGGCACCCCGCCTACCGCCTCGCGCTGCAGACGCGCGAACAGCACATCCGTCGCGAGAAGGCGACGTCCAACATCTGCACCGCGCAGGTGCTGCTGGCCGTCATGGCGTCGATGTACGCCGTCTACCACGGGCCCGAGGGCCTCCGCCGCATCGCGACCGAGGTCGCGCAGAAGACCGAGGCGCTCGCGACCGAGCTGCGCGGGTACGGGCTCACACTGGCATCCGACGCCGTCTTCGACACCCTGCGCGTGTACGTCCCCGGCGACGCCGCGCGCGTCGTGGAGCGGGCGCGGTCGCGCGGGTACCAGCTGTTCTGGGCGTCCGACGCGAGCGTCGGCGTCTCGATCGACGAGACCACGACGGCGGCCGACCTCGCCGCCGTGGCATGGGCGTTCGGGGCTGTGGAAGAGCCCGGCGCGGAGCTCGCGTTCGCCGACGTGGCGCCGCTGGCTTCGGTGGCATCCGAGCTGCACCGCACCGAGGGCTACCTCGAGCACCCGGTGTTCAACTCGCACCGCTCCGAGACGGCGATGATGCGCTACCTCAAGCAGCTCGCCGACCGCGACTATGCGCTGGACCGCGGCATGATCCCGCTCGGCTCCTGCACGATGAAGCTCAACGCGGCCACCGAGATGGCGGCGGTGTCGTGGCCGGAGTTCTCCCGCGTGCACCCGTTCGCCCCGGCCGATGACGTCGCCGGCTACCTCGCGATGATCGAGCAGCTCGAGACGTGGCTCGCGGAGGTCACCGGCTACGACGCCGTCTCGCTGCAGCCGAACGCAGGTTCCCAGGGGGAGCTGGCGGGACTGCTGGCGATCCGCGGGTACCACCGGGCCAACGGCGACCTGGACCGTACGGTGTGCCTCATCCCGTCGTCGGCCCACGGCACGAACGCGGCATCCGCCGTGCTCGCCGGCATGTCGGTCGTCGTCGTCGCGTGCGACGAGGCGGGCAACGTGGAGCTCGCCGACCTGCGGGCGAAGATCACCGCGCACGCCGATCGGCTCGCGGCGCTCATGATCACCTACCCCTCGACCCACGGCGTCTACGAGCACGATGTGCTGGAGATCACGCAGGCCGTGCACGATGCCGGCGGTCAGGTGTACGTCGACGGCGCGAACCTCAACGCGCTGCTCGGCTTCGCCCGTTTCGGGGACCTCGGCGGCGACGTGTCGCACCTGAACCTGCACAAGACGTTCGCGATCCCGCACGGCGGCGGCGGCCCGGGCGTCGGTCCGGTCGCGGCCAAGGCGCACCTCGCGCCGTTCTTGCCGTCCCACCCGCTGTCGCAGCGCGCCGACCACGCCGGCGGCTTCGTCTTCGACGGCGGTCCGGTCTCGGCATCCCCCTACGGCTCGGCGTCGATCCTGCCGATCTCGTGGGCATACGTGCGGATGATGGGCGCGGAGGGACTGCGGGATGCCACCGGCGCCGCCGTCCTCGCGGCCAACTACATCGCCGCGCGGCTGCGCGAGCACTACCCGGTGCTGTACGCGGGCGAGGGTGGGCTCGTGGCGCACGAGTGCATCCTGGACCTGCGGCCGCTGCGCGAGGCCACCGGGATCACGGTGGACGACGTCGCGAAGCGGCTCATCGACTACGGCTTCCACGCGCCGACGATGTCGTTCCCGGTCGCGGGGACGCTGATGGTGGAGCCGACGGAGTCCGAGGACCTCGCCGAGATCGAGCGGTTCATCGAGGCGATGATCGCGATCCACGCCGAGGCGCACGCCGTCGCGGCAGGGGAGTGGCCGGCATCCGACAACCCGCTCGTGAACGCGCCGCACACCGCCCAGTCGGTCGTCTCAGGTACGTGGGAGCACCCGTACTCGCGCGAAACCGCGGTGTACCCCGCACCGTCCCAGGTGCGGACCAAGTACTGGCCCCCCGTGCGCCGCATCGACAACGCCTACGGCGACCGCAACCTGGTCTGCGCCTGCCCGCCCCCCGAGGCCTTCGCCTAGCGGCCCGCGCCGTGCCGCGCGCCGCGCCGTGCGCCGCGCCGCGCCGCGCGCCGCGCAGTGAGACTACAGCTGGCGGCCGAGACATTGGGAAGTTCCCATCGTCTCGGCCGCCAGCTGTAGTTTCAGCGGGAGGACGGCGGCGTCGGTGGGGGCGCGAGGGCGCGGCGCAGAGAGACGAGGGCGGCGGTGTCCTCGGCTGCCACGATCGGGAGCCCTGCGCCGGCGAGGATGCCGCGTAGCGGCGCGGCGGTCGTCGCCTCCCGCCACCCCCAGTGCGTGACCGCGCGGAGGTGATGACGCAGGCGGGTGTCCCGCTCGCTCTGCCGTCCCAGCACGGCCGCCGGCGATCCGTAGCGGCCGTCGTATTTGAGGTCCCCGTCGCATTCACCGGCGAGCCCGATCTCCTGCCAGACCATGTCGCTGCGATCGACCATGCCGCCGCTGCGGAAGGGCACCTGGAGTGACGGCGGCGGAAAACCGAGCCACTCGACCGAGGCACGGCTGATCGACTCGAGAGGTGATTCTGCGAGCGGCGTCGCCCGGCTCAGCGCCCAGCGTGCGATCGCGCGGCCACGCTTGCTCGCCCGCGACTCGTTGAGGACGAGGGCGAGCTCGGCGCTCGCACCAGGATCCGCGCGCAACGCGGCATCCGCCATGGCCAGCCCGATCGCGCGGTGACGCAGCCGCGCGAGGTCGACGGCGGTGTCGAGGATGCCGGTCATGAGCATGCCGCCGACCTCTACGATCGTGCGGTCGGCGGAGTGCGTGTGCACGCGGATGCCTGCGTCGAGTCTGGCGGCACCGGTGGGATCCGCCAGCACGTGCACCGTCTGCGGGTCGCCGAAGACGGGGAGGCCCAGGAGGGCCGCCGCCGAATCGTGGCTGAAGACGGTGTCGGGATGCCCGAGGGCAACGGCGTGGACGCGTGCGAGGTATCGCTCCCACGGTGCGAGGTCGCGCCAGAGCGTCGCGGCCGCATAGACGCCGCGTCTCACCTTCACGAGGTCGCCGCGCGCCACCGCGCGCTCCGGATGGGGGACGTCGGACCGGCGGAGGAGCGGGACCGGGGCGGTCATGACCACGGCAGCGAGGTTCGGCATCCGCCCACCCTGCCCCGAGCCCTCGCCGCGCGGGTCGCTCTTCCCCCGTTCCGAGGACCCCCGCCGCCGATCCGCCCCTGTGCAGGAGCCCCCGCCCGGCCCCGCCCCGCCCCGCCCCGCCCGCCCCGCCCCGCCCCAAACCGTGAGGCCACAGCTGGCGGCCGAGACATTGGGAACTTCCCGTTGTCTCGGCCGCCAGCTGTAGTTTCAGCGATTAACGGGGCCGGGGGCGCGCGGCGGGTCAGGCGACGGGGGCGAAGACGGTGGGCCAGAGGGCGGCGGCCAGGGGGTAGCCGAGGAAGGACACGATGTCGAGGATCGTGTGGGCCACCACCAGCGGCATCACGCGTCCCCACCGGCGATAGCACCAGCCGAACACGATCCCCATCACGAAGTTGCCGAGCATCCCGCCGAACCCCTGATACGCGTGGTAGGCCCCGCGCAGCGCGGCCGACGACAGGATGATCGGCCACCAGCCCCACCCGAGGCGGCGGAGGCGGTCGAACAGCCACCCCAGCATGATGACCTCCTCCAGCAGCGCCGCGCGCACCGCGGCGAACAGCAGGATCGGGACGGTCCACCAGGCGGCATCCAGGGGCGAGGCGACGACAGCCACCGAGAACCCCAGCATGCGCCCGACGGCGTACAGCGCGAGCCCCGGGATGCCGATGACGGCCGTGACCACAACGCCGAGGCCGACGTCGCGCCCGAACCTCGTGAAGTCGAGCCCGATCCGACGGAGGGCGTTCACCCCCGGCTCCCACAGCAGATAGACCACGAGCGCGACGAGCGCGAGGTCGAACACGATGTCGAGCAGCTGGTACAGCGCATCCCAGGCCGCGGCGGCGTCGCGGGACGGATTCAGCTGCGTCTGCTGCTGCCCGAGCGGGGTGGGGGAGAGCACGCGACGGATGAGCGCGAGCACCGAATACAGGGCCGATTGGCCCAGCGTGATCGCGAGCACGATGGCGATTTCCCAGCGCAGTCGTGGACGGCTTGTGCAGAATGCGTCGCCGGGCACCGGGCTGGGAGCGGTCACGTTGTCAGATTGCCACATTCCGACCCCGTTGAGTAAAGAGCATGTAACGCTTTGGCCACCAGTTTTGATCAGGGCGTCGGCGTTGCCTATCGTTGCCTCCATCCCGTGTGACCTGCCACGCCTCGCGTCGCCCCGGTCGCATCTATCCCTGCACAGGAGGAAAAGTGAAGCGCAATAAGACTGCCTTCGCCGGCCTGGCGCTGTTGACGGTGGGCGCATTCGCGCTCTCCGGCTGCGCCGGTGGCGACAGCGGCAACGCCGAGGAGACCGGTGACGCCGGCGCCTCGGACGCCGTCATCACGACCAACGGCACCGAGCCCGAGAACCCGCTCATCCCGACCATGACCAACGAGGTCGGGGGCGGTCAGATCCTCGACGCGATCTTCGCCGGACTGGTGTCGTACGAGGGCGACGGCACCGCCGTCAACGACATGGCCGAAGAGATCACGGTCGAAGACCCGCAGAACCTGACGGTCAAGCTCAAGGAGGGCCAGACCTTCACCGATGGCGAAGAAGTCACCGCCGACAACTTCATCAACGCGTGGAACTACGGCGCTCAGCTGTCCAACGCGCATGCCAACAGCTACTTCTTCGAGGACATCGAGGGCTTCAGCTGGGATGCCGACTCGGAGCTGACCGGCCTCGAGCAGGTCGACGACTACACCTTCACCATCGCGCTGAACAAGCCGGCATCGGACTTCGCACAGCGTCTGGGCTACTCGGCGTTCTACCCGCTGCCCGACGTGGCCTTCGAGGACATGGACGCGTTCGGCGAGAACCCGATCGGCAACGGCCCCTACATGTTCGCCGGTGAGGACGCGTGGCAGCACGACGTGCAGGTCGACCTCGTCAAGAACGAGGACTACCAGGGTGTGCGTCAGGCGCAGAACGGTGGCCTCACGATCAAGATCTACGCCACCGCGGATGCCGCGTACGCCGACCTGCAGAGCAACCTCGTCGACGTGATCGACGTCATCCCGCCGTCGTCGATGGCCAGCTTCGAGTCGGACCTGGGGGACCGCGCCGTGAACCAGGCGGCAGCCATCTTCCAGTCCTTCACGATCCCGCAGAACCTGCCGCACTTCACCGGTGAGGAAGGCCAGCTGCGTCGCCAGGCGATCTCGATGGCGATCAACCGCGACGAGATCACCGAGACGATCTTCCAGGGCAGCCGTACCCCCGCCAGCGACTTCACGTCGCCGGTCATCGACGGCTGGTCGGACTCGCTCGAGGGCGCCGAGGTGCTGGAGTACAACCCCGACCGCGCCGTCGAGCTGTGGGCCGAGGCCGACGCCATCTCCCCGTGGGAAGGCACCTTCCAGATCGGCTACAACTCCGACGGTGGCCACGACCAGTGGGTCGACGCCGTGTCGAACTCGCTGAAGAACACCCTCGGCATCGACGCGTCGGGCGCTCCGTACCCGACCTTCGCCGAACTGCGCGAGCTCGTGAACAACCGCACGATCACCACCGCATTCCGCTCCGGCTGGCAGGCGGACTACCCGGGTCTGTACAACTTCCTGGGCCCGCTGTACGCCACGAACGCCGGCTCGAACGACGGCGACTACTCCAGCGAGGAGTTCGACCAGCTGCTGTCCGACGGCATCTCCGCGACCGACCCCGAGGAAGCCAACGCGCTGTTCTCCGAGGCTCAGTCGGTGCTGCTGCAGGACCTGCCGGCCATTCCGCTGTGGTACTCGAACGTCACCGGAGGCTTCTCCGAGAACGTCGAGAACGTCGAGTTCGGCTGGAACTCGGTGCCGCTGTACCACCTGATCACCAAGGCCGAGTAACCTCGAGTGATCTCACTCGCGAGGCGGTGACGGCCACGTCACCGCCTCGCGGGCTGTTCCCAGACCTGCCGCACTTGACCCGAGATCGCGGCAGCCCCACGCGGCAGCCCTTCGCCGTCACACGCGGCGACGTGGCACCCCAACCCCAGAGGGAGAGCGTTCGTGCTCGGTTACATCCTCAGACGTGTGTTGCAGGTCATCCCGGTGTTCTTCGGCGCCACCCTGCTGATCTACTTCATGGTCTTCGCCATGCCCGGCGACCCCATCCTCGCGCTGTTCGGCGATCGCACGCCCAACCCGGCGCTGCTCCAACAGATCCGCGACCAGTACCACCTGAACGACCCGTTCATCGTGCAGTACTTCTACTACATCACTGGCGTCTTCCAAGGCGACTTCGGCGTCAGCTTCTCGGGTCAGCCGGTGAGTGATGTACTCGCCCGCACCTTCCCCGTGACCCTCCGCCTCGCCGTCATGGCGATCGCCATCGAGTTCGTGCTCGCGATCACGATCGGCACGATCTCGGGCCTGCGCAAGGGGAAGTTCTTCGACAACGCCTCGCTCGTGATCGCGCTCGTCTTCATCGCCGTCCCCGTTTTCGTGCTCGCCTTCCTCGCGCAGTACTTCCTCGCGGTGCAGCTGGGCTGGTTCCGGCCCACGGTCGGCGCCGAGAACGGCTGGAACGACCTGTGGCTGCCGGCCATCGTCCTGGGCCTCAGCCTCTACGCCACGAGTATGCGCCTGACCCGCGCGTCGGTGATCGACACCCTCAACCAGGACTGGGTGCGCACCGCCTACAGCAAGGGTCTGCCGCGGCGGCGGGTCATCCCCGTCCACGTCATGCGCAACTCCCTCATCCCCGTCATCACCAACACGGCGACCAACTTCGGCGTCCTGATGGTGGGCGCGACCGTCACCGAGGGCATCTTCAACGTTCCCGGTGTCGGCAACACCCTGTACCAGGCAGTGGTGCGTGGCGAAGGTCCCACGGTCGTGTCGTTCGTGACCGTGTTCGTCATCGTCTACGTCTTGGTCAACCTGTTCGTGGACCTGCTCTACGGCCTGCTCGACCCGAGGATCCGCTATGCCAAGTGATCAGCTTTCCGCGACGCATTTCGTCGCTCCCGTCAAGAACACCGAGATCACCGTCGATGCCGTGCGCATCGACGCCAAGCCCAGCAACCTCTGGCGCGACGCCTGGCGGGACATCCGCAGTCGCCCGACCTTCTGGGTGACCGCGGTCGTCGTGTTCGTCATCGTGCTGATGGCGGTGTGGCCGACCCTGTTCACCCAGGTGCCGCCGAACAACAACTGCCTCCTGGCCAACAGCAACGGTGGCCCGACGTCCGGTCACCCGCTCGGGTTCACCTTCCAGGGCTGCGACATCTGGTCGCGCCTGGTGTGGGGGGCACGCACGTCGCTCATGGTCGGGTTCCTCGCAACGCTGATCGGCACCGTCATCGGCGTCGTGATGGGTGCGCTGGCCGGCTTCTACGGCGGCTGGCTCGACTCGGTGCTCTCCCGCCTCGGCGACATCTTCTTCGCGATCCCGTACATCCTGGCGGCCATCGTCGTCATGAGCGTCTTCTCGCAGAACCGCACGCCGCTGGTGCTCGCGTTCGCCATCGGTGGATTCGCCTGGGCCTCCACGGCCCGCGTGATCCGCGCGGAGGTGCTGCGCGTGCGTCAGGCCGACTTCGTCACGGCGTCCCGTGCCATCGGGCTGTCCCGGTTCCGCACCCTCCTCACCCATGTCATGCCCAACGCCATGGCACCCGTCATCGTCGTGGCGACGCTGACGCTGGGAGCGGCGATCTCCGCTGAGGCGACCCTGTCGTTCCTGGGTGTCGGGCTGGGCAGCAGCACCATGTCGTGGGGCCTGGACATCAGCCAGGCCCAGTCGTCGCTGCGCGTCGCGCCCATGGCGCTCATCTACCCATCGATCGCGCTGACCGTCACGGTGCTCGCGTTCATCATCCTGGGCGAGTTGCTGCGCGACGCCCTCGACCCGAAGGCGAGGGCACGGCGATGACCACCGCGAACCGCACGCCGCTGCTGTCGATCCGTGGCCTCACGGTCGCGTTCGACTCCGGCAAGACCTCCCGTCAGGTGCTGCACGGCATCGACCTCGACATCCACCGCGGCGAGACCGTCGCGATCGTGGGCGAGTCCGGCTCGGGCAAGTCCACGACCGCGTCGGCGATCGTGAACCTGCTGCCGGGGACCGGGCACGTCACCGGCGGCTCGATCGTGCTGGAGGGGACCGACCTCACCTCCCTCACGCAGCCGCAGATGGAGCGCATCCGCGGCCGGGACATCGGCTTCGTGCCGCAGGACCCCATGTCCAACCTCAACCCGGTGTGGAGCATCGGCTTCCAGGTGAAGGAGGCGATCCGCGCCAACGGCATCGCCACCGGTCGCAAGGAGGTGGACCGCCGCGCCATCGAGGTGCTGCAGCAGGCGGGCCTGGCCGACGCCGAGCGGCGTCTGCACCAGTTCCCGCACCAGTTCTCCGGCGGTATGCGCCAGCGTGCGCTCATCAGCATCGGCCTCGCTGCCGACCCGAAGCTCCTGATCGCCGACGAGCCGACTTCGGCGCTGGACGTCACGGTGCAGCGCGTGATCCTCGATCACATGGCCTCGCTCACGGCGGAGAAGGGCACCTCGGTGCTCCTCATCACCCACGACCTGGGGCTGGCCGCGGAGCGCGCCGACACCATCGTGGTCATGAACCAGGGCGAGATCGTGGAGTCCGGGCCGAGCCGCGAGATCCTCGAGAACCCGCAGCACCCGTACACGCAGCGGCTGGTCGCGGCGGCGCCGAGCCTGGCCTCGCAGCGCATCCAAGCGCGGGCAGAAGATCGCGGCATCCAGCACGAATCGGACCTCGCCACGACGGAGCCCGCCATCGTGGTGACCGACCTGGTGAAGGAGTACAAGATCCGCCAGGGGTCGTTCCGCAGTGAGCGGTTCCGCGCCGTGGACGGCGTTTCGTTCGAGATCCCCCGTGGCCACACGATGGCGCTGGTGGGCGAATCGGGTTCGGGCAAGTCGACCATCGCGAAGATGGTGCTGGGCCTGGAGGAATCCACGTCGGGATCGATCCTCATCGACGGCCTCAACGTCGGCCGGCTCACCGGCAAGGAGGCGTTCGCGCTCCGGCGCCGCATGCAGCCGGTGTTCCAGGACCCGTACGGCTCCCTCGACCCGCTGCGCAGCATCGGCGGCACGATCGCGGAGCCGCTCGAGGTGCACAAGGTCGGCGACGCGAAGTCGCGACGTGCGCGGGTGGCGGAGCTGCTCGACCAGGTGTCGCTGCCGCAGGAGCTGGCATCGCGCTACCCGAACGAGTTGTCCGGCGGTCAGCGCCAGCGTGTCGCGATCGCGCGCGCTCTCGCGCTCAAGCCCGACATCGTCGTGCTCGACGAGGCGGTGTCGGCCCTGGACGTGCTGGTGCAGGACCAGATCCTGCAGCTGCTGGCGGATCTGCAGTCCGAGCTCGGGCTGACCTACCTGTTCATCACGCACGACCTCGCGGTGGTGCGCGTCGTCGCCGACTTCGTGTCGGTCATGGAGCGGGGGAAGATCGTCGAGCAGGGCACGGTCGACGAGATCTTCGCCAACCCCGCCGAGGAGTACACCCGACGGCTGCTCGACGCCATCCCGGGCGCCTCGCTCCCGCTCGGTGCGGGCGCGGTCGAATCGGGTGCATGAGCGGGACAGGCATGCCTGACAGACGGATCTACCGCGCGACGTCGGGGACGGTCAGCATGATCGTCGCCGGCGCCGTGGCGGTGTTCCTCCTCGGCGACGCCCTGGTGCGTGGCGGCCTCGGACAGACGATGCTGCTGGCGCCGTGGGTGCTGCTGATCGTCTGGGTCGTGTACGCCGTGGTCTACGAGCCGCGGGTGGAGACGGATGCCGAGGGCATCACCGTCGTGAACATCCTGCGCCGCTCGACGGTGCCGTGGGGCCGGGTCGCCGACATCGGCACCCGCTGGCAGCTGGTGGTGCACCTCGACGACGACTCCCGGGTGCGGGCCTTCGGCGGCCCGAGCCTGCGCCCGCCCCGGCGGCGGCCTTTCAGCCGCGACGGCGAGGCGGATGCCGCGCGCTTCAGCGACGCCGAGCTGATCCTGCAGCAGTGGGAGGACGCCCGCGAGGCCGGGAAGACGGGCGGAACGGTGCAGTCCCAGTGGAACGGCGTGGCGCTGGGCACCTTTGCCGCGCTCGCGCTCTGGGCGGGGATCGCGGTGTTCATCGTCTCCACAGCCGCCTGATCGCGGCTGGGAGGCCGCCGTGCATCGGCGTTAACAAGTCGTGGGAGAATTGTCACGTTCTTGCAAAGTCCCGGCTCTCGCGTCTAGGGCGATCAGTCCAGCGGGTTAGGGTCTAAGAATCGAACGCCAGGGCGGCCACGGCGTGCCGGACCCCTGCGCATCCAGCTGTTGAGGAGATCGGAACACGATGAGCGTGCGCGAAACACGTCGGATCAGGCGGTCGGCACCGTGACGCTGTACGTCCTGAGGCGATTCGTCAACTACGCCTTCCTGAGTCTGCTGGCCACGTGCCTCGTGTACGTGCTCGCCAGCGTCATCCTCGACCCGGCCCAGCGCTACTACGGGATGAACCCTCGACCGCCGCAGGCGACGATCGACGCGAAGCTCGCCGAGATGGGCGTGAGCCCGGACGTGCCGGTGCTCGTGCGGCTGTGGGACTGGCTCGTGAACCTGTTCACCCAAGGGTCGCTGGGCGTCACCGTCGGCGGCCAGGATGTCGTCGCCGAGATCGGCGCACGCGCCGGCACGAGCCTGCAGCTGCTGCTGCTCGGCTCGATCATCGGCGCCGTGCTCGGCGTGCTCGTGGGCGTGTGGGGCGCCGTGCGCCAGTACAAGGCGAGCGACCAGATCGCCACCTACGCCTCCTACATCGTCTTCGCGACGCCCACCTTCGTCATCGGCGTGCTTCTGATGATCGGGGCGACCGCGTTCAACCAGCTCATCGGCTCGCAGGCCATCCGCTTCACCGGTTCCTACACGGCGGGCATCAGCGGGTCCTGGTGGGATCTGGCCGCCGACCGCGCGATCCACCTGCTGCTGCCCACGATCGCGCTCGTGCTCATGGGTGCGGCGTCGTACTCCCGCTACCAGCGCAACGTCATGCTCGACGTGCTGGGCGCCGACTACATCCGCACGGCGCGGGCCAAGGGCCTGCCGCGTACACAGGCGCTCTTCCGTCACGGCGTGCGCATCGCCCTCATCCCGATGTCGACATTCTTCGCCTACTCGTTCGGCACGCTCATCGCCGGCTCGGCGATGCTCGAGATCGTCTTCAGCTGGCGCGGTATGGGCGAGTTCCAACTGCAGGCGGTGACGCAGAACGACATCAACGCCGCGGCGGGCGGCACCCTCTTCCTCGCGATCCTGGTGCTGTTCTCGTCCACGCTGTCGGAGATCCTCTACGCCGCCCTCGACCCGAGAGTTCGGAGCTGACCATGGCGATGCAACAGGAAGCCCTCGAAGCGCCGCTGGCCGACGAGAGCGTCGTCGAAGAGCCGGGACTGGCGCGCAAGCCGCTCTCGCGCCCCGCCCTGGTGTGGCAGCGGCTGCGCCGCATGCCGCGGTTCTGGGTCGGGTTCGGCATCTTCGTCGCCCTCGTGCTGATGGCATTCGTCGCGCCGCTGTTCTACCCGTTCAGCGTCACCGACCGCGATCCCTACAACATGAACATGGGGCCGACCACGCTGCACTGGTTCGGCACGAACGCGATCGGGCAGGACATCTACGCCCAGACGCTGTCGGGGCTCCAGAAGTCGCTCATCATCGGCATGATCGCCGGACCCGCCGCCACCCTCATCGCCGCGTTCATCGGAGCGGCCGCCGGCTATATCGGCGGCTGGACCGACCGCACGCTCAGCTGGATGATCCACCTGCTGCTGGTGATCCCGTCGTTCTACATCTTCGTGCTGCTCAGCCCGCTGGTGAAGGGGCTGTCGTGGCTGGCGCTGACGATCTTCCTCGCTGCGTTCAGCTGGATGATCATGGCGCAAGTCGTGCGAAATCAGACCAGATCGCTGCGCAACCGCGACTTCGTGCGCGCAGCGCGCTACATGGGCATGTCCTCCGGCGGCATCCTGCGCCGCCACATCATCCCCAACATCGCCTCGCTGCTGATCATCGACGCCACGCTGGGCGTGGTCGCCGCCATCATGGCCGAGACGTCGCTGAGCTACTTCGGGTTCGGCGTGCAGAAGCCCGAGATCTCGCTGGGCAACCTGCTCGCCGACGGGGCGTCGGCTGCCGTCACCCGTCCGTGGCTGTTCGTCTTCCCCGCGGGCGTGCTCATCATCCTGCTCTTCGCCATCAGCCTCGTCGGTGACGCCCTGCGTGATGCCATCGATCCGACTTCAGGAAACAACCGTGACTGACGCGTCCCTGTCCCTCCCCGCCTCCGCCCGTCGTTCCTCACCGCTGCTGTCGGTGCGGGACCTGACCGTGACGTTCCCGCAGCGCAACGGCAACCCCGTGCAGGCCGTGCGCGGCATCTCGTACGACGTGCACCCGGGGGAGTTCCTCGGCATCGTCGGCGAGTCCGGATCGGGCAAGTCGGTGTCGTCCCTCGCGGTCATGGGGCTGCTGCCCTCCACGGCGCAGATCACCGGCGAGATCGAGCTCGAGGGCCAGTCGCTGGTCGGCATGAAGGATGCCGAGCTGTCGCGGCTGCGCGGCAAGAAGCTCGCCATGGTCTTCCAGGACCCGCTGTCGGCCCTGACTCCGGTGTACTCGGTGGGTGACCAGATCGCCGAGGCGCTGCGCGTGCACGACGGCAAGCTCTCGGAGAACGCCGCCCGGGCCCGCGCCGTGGAGCTGTTGACGCTCGTCGGCATCCCCGACCCCGACCGCCGCGCCCGCGCCTTCCCGCACGAGTACTCCGGCGGCATGCGCCAGCGCGCCATGATCGCCATGGCCATCGCCAACGACCCGCAGGTGATCATCGCCGACGAGCCGACCACGGCACTGGACGTGACGATCCAGGCGCAGATCCTCGAGGTTCTCGAGAAGGCGCAGGAGGTCACCGGCGCCGCCGTCGTGCTGATCACCCACGACCTCGGCGTCGTCGCCGGTCACGCCGACCGGGTGGCGGTCATGTACGCCGGCAAGCTGGTCGAACTCGGCGAGACCGACCGCGTCTTCCACGAGCCGCAGATGCCGTACACCATCGGCCTGCTGCGCTCGGTGCCGAACATGATCACCGCCGGTCAGGAACGCCTCGTGCCGCTCGAGGGGCGCCCACCGTCGCTGGCCGACCTGCCCCGCGGCTGCCCGTTCGCGGCGCGGTGCCCCATCGCGATCGACGCGTGCCTCGAGATCGAGCCCGCACTGGTGAGCCACGATCCGGAGGCCGTGACGCCGCACCAGGCTGCGTGCATCCGCGCCGACGAGATCGCCTCCGGTGCGATCACCCGCGGCGACATCTTCCCCCGTCCCGAACCCCTCGCCGTCGAGAAGCTCGAGCAGGACACGGCGCCGGTGATCGAAGTCACCGACCTCAAGCGCGCCTTCCCGCTCATGAAGGGCGGCATCTTCCCTCGGCGCGTGGGTACCGTGCGCGCCGTCGACGGCGTCTCGTTCTCGCTGCGGCCCGGGCGCACCCTGGGCCTGGTGGGGGAGTCGGGGTGCGGCAAGACCACGACGATCCTCGAGATCATGGAGATGACCGCGCCCCAGCACGGCACCATCTCGATCGCGGGCAAGGACGTCGCCACCGTCAGCAAGCGCGAGCGCCAGGAGCTGCGCCGTGACGTGCAGATCGTCTTCCAGGACCCGATGGGGGCCATCGACCCCCGTCTTCCCATCGGCGAGGTGATCACCGAGCCGCTGCTCGTGCAGAAGGCCCCGAAGGCGCAGCGCGACGCGCGCGCGCTGGAGCTGCTCGAACTGGTGGGTCTGGACCCCCGCATGATCGACCGCTACCCGCACGAGTTCTCGGGCGGGCAGCGCCAGCGCATCGGCATCGCCCGGGCGCTGGCGACCAACCCGTCGATCATCGTGCTCGACGAGCCGGTGTCGGCACTGGACGTGTCGATCCAGGCAGGTGTGATCAACCTGCTCGAAGACCTCAAGGAGCGTCTCGGGCTGTCGTACATCTTCGTCGCGCACGACCTCGCGGTCGTCCGGCAGATCGCCGACGACGTCGCCGTGATGTACCTCGGCGCCGTCATCGAGCAGGGCCCGGTGGCCGAGGTGTTCGACAACCCGCGGCATCCCTACACGAAGGCGCTCATCTCCGCCGCCCCGATCCCCGACCCGAGGATCGAGAAGGGTCGCAACCGCATTCTGCTGCAGGGGGATCTGCCGAGCCCCACGCAGGAGATCACGGGGTGTCGTTTCCGCACCCGCTGCCCCCTGTACGCTCTGATCGACGAGAAGGATCGCGTGCTCTGCCGCGAGGAAGACCCTGCCCTCCGGCCGCACGGCCGGGCGCAGGTCGCCTGTCATCACGTCGACAAGTCGTCCCTCGTGGATGACGCCGCACTGGCGAAGGCCGGTTGAGACCCCTTCGGCACAGCAGTCCCCGCCGAAGAGCCCCAAGAAAACCGAGAGGAACGATCACATGCGCATGAAGAATGCAAAGGCGTTCGGCTCCCTGGCGATGCTCGGCGCAGCTGCGCTCATCGTCACGGGCTGTGCTGCCGGCAACACCGGTCCCAGTGACGACGCGTCGTCCGAGGCCGTCGAGCTTCCGGCAACGGCATGGGTCCGCGCGGACGCGGCGGAGGTCACCGACGGCGGCACCCTGACGCTGGGTGTCAGCCAGTTCCCGTCGAACTTCAACATCAACCAGATCGACGGCAACGAAGCGGACACCAACGACATCGTCGAGCCGACGATGGGTGGCCCGTTCAAGATCGCCGAGGACGGCACCCCCGAGCTCGACGAGAACTACGCCGTCTCGGCCGAGGTCACCAGCGAAGACCCGCAGGTCGTCGAGATCAAGCTCAACCCCGAGGCGGTCTGGGAAGACGGCACGCCGATCACGGTCGCCGACTACCAGGCCTACTGGCAGGCACAGAACGGCACGAACGAGGCCTACCTCCCGGCATCCACCGCCGGCTGGGAAGACGTCGCCTCGGTCGAGCAGGGCGATGACGAGTTCCACGTCGTCGTGACCTTCTCGTCGGTGTACGCCGACTGGCAGGCGATGTTCACGGCGAGCCTGCTGCCCGCCTCGATCTCCTCGGACCCGGCGCTGTACAACGACGGCTACCGCACGCAGCCGGTGCCCTCGTCGGGCCCGTTCCGCATCGCGGAGGTCGACACGACCGGACAGGTCCTCACCCTCGAGCGCAACCCCGCATGGTGGGGCGAGACGCCCAAGCTCGAGACCATCTACTTCCGCACGGTCAGCCAGGACCAGCAGGGTTCGTCGTTCGCCAACGACGAGCTCGACGCGCTGTACATCTCGGCCAACGCCGACCTGTACTCCACCGCGCAGTCGCGCGAGGACGCCGAGATCCAGACCTCCGGTGGCGTCACCTGGACCCACGTCACGATGAACGCCAAGGAGGGCCCGCTCTCCGACGTCAACGTGCGCAAGGCCGTCGCCTCGGCCGTCAACCGCGAGCAGATCGCGGCGTCGGCCAACACGCCGGTGGGCGCGCCCGCCGTCACCACGGGTGACTTCATCTTCATGCCCGGTCAGGAAGGCTACGAGGACAAGGCGTACCCCTACGACCTCGAGGCCGCCAAGGGCTTCCTCGAGGAGGCCGGCTACACCGAGACCGACGGCGGCTGGGAGAAGGACGGCGAGGCTCTCGAGCTGAGCGTCACGGTCCCCGCCGACACGGCCACCAACATCCAGCGCGCCGAGCAGGTCCAGGCCGACCTCGGTGACTTCGGCATCCCCGTCGAGCTGACCACGGTTCCCGCGAACAACTACTTCAGCGACTACGTCATCCCGGGTGACTTCGAGATGGTGTCGTTCTCGTGGGTCGGCACGGCGTTCCCGATCACCTCGTCCGAGGCGCTGTACTACCCGCTGGACTCCGAGTCGAACTTCACCGGTGTCACCGACGAGTCGCTCGGCGACCTGTGGGCGACCGCCAACTCGGAGCTCGACCCGGCTGCGCGCATCGAGACGGCCAAGGAGATCAACGACGTGATCTGGGAGTACGTGCCCATGTTCCCGATCGCTCCGCTGCCGAACGTCTACGCGGTCAAGGACGGCCTCGTCAACTGGGGCGCCACCCAGTTCGAGACCATCGACTGGACGGTCGTGGGCTGGGCTTCCTGAGCCACGGCACACAGCTGAGCGTCCTCTGACGCACCCTTCGCGGGGCGGGATCCACCGGGTCCCGCCCCGCTTCCGGTATCCTGGAGTGTCGGCCCCGTCATTCCGGACGTGTGCGACACCTCTTCTTCCCCTCTCCCTGCAAGGATCACCGATGGCGCACGCCCTCCGTCCCGACCTCCGTAATGTCGCTATCGTCGCGCACGTCGACCACGGCAAGACGACGCTCGTCGACGCCATGCTGCGTCAGACCGGCTCCTTCGGCTCGCACGAGCACATGGAGGAGCGCGCCATGGACTCGAACGACCTCGAGCGCGAAAAGGGCATCACGATCCTCGCCAAGAACACGGCGATCACCTACAACGGCATCCACACCGACGTGCCGGTGACGATCAACGTCATCGACACCCCCGGTCACGCCGACTTCGGCGGTGAGGTCGAGCGCGGCCTGTCGATGGTCGACGGCGTGGTGCTGCTGGTGGATGCCAGTGAGGGCCCGCTGCCCCAGACGCGCTTCGTGCTGCGCAAGGCACTGGAGGCCAAGCTCCCCGTCATCCTGCTCGTCAACAAGACCGACCGCCCGGACGCGCGCATCGCCGAGGTCGAGGAGGAAGCGCACGACCTGCTGCTGGGGCTCGCCTCGGACCTCCAGGACGACGTGCCCGACCTCGACGTCGACGCCCTGCTGGACGTTCCCGTGGTGTACGCCTCGGGTCGCGCGGGCGCCGCGTCCACCCACCGTCCCGAGAACGGCAGCCTGCCGGACAACGACGACCTCGAGCCGCTGTTCGAGGCGATCCTGCAGCACGTCCCCGCGCCGTCCTACGACGACGAGGCTCCGCTGCAGGCCTGGGTCACCAACCTCGACTCCTCGCCGTTCCTCGGCCGCCTGGCGCTGCTGCGCGTGTTCAACGGCACCCTGAAGAAGGGTCAGACGGTCGCCTGGGTGCGTGCCGACGGCACCACCAGCACGGCTCGCATCACCGAGCTGCTGAAGACCCGTGCGCTGGACCGCTACCCGGCCGAGTCCGCAGGCCCGGGCGACATCGTCGCCATCGCCGGTTTCCCCGACATCACCATCGGCGAGACCATCGCCGACCCCGATGACGTGCGGCCGCTGCCGCAGATCCACGTCGACGACCCCGCGATCTCGATGACGATCGGCACCAACACCTCGCCGCTCGCCGGCAAGGTGAAGGGTCACAAGCTCACCGCCCGCATGGTCAAGGACCGCCTCGACCGCGAGCTCATCGGCAACGTCTCGCTCAAGGTCGTCGACATCGGCCGTCCCGACGCCTGGGAGGTGCAGGGCCGCGGCGAGCTGGCGCTGGCGATCCTCGTCGAGAACATGCGCCGCGAGGGCTTCGAGCTGACCGTGGGCAAGCCGCAGGTGGTCACCAAGAAGATCGACGGCAAGACCTACGAGCCCTTCGAGCACCTGACCATCGACGCGCCCGAGGAGTACCTGGGCGCCATCACGCAGCTGCTCGCCTCGCGCAAGGGCCGCATGGACAACATGGTCAACCACGGCACCGGCTGGGTGCGCATGGAGTTCGTCGTCCCCTCGCGCGGCCTCATCGGCTTCCGCACCGAGTTCCTCACCACGACCCGTGGCACCGGCATCGCCAACGCGATCTCCCACGGCTACGAGCCGTGGGCCGGTCAGATCGTGACGCGACAGAACGGCTCGATCGTCGCCGACCGCTCCGGTGTCGTCACGCCGTTCGCGATCATCGCGCTCCAGGAGCGCATGTCGTTCTTCGTGCAGCCGACGCAGGAGGTCTACGAGGGCATGGTCATCGGCGAGAACTCGCGCGCCGACGACATGGACGTGAACATCACCAAGGAGAAGAAGCTCACCAACATGCGCTCTTCGACCTCGGACACGTTCGAGTCGATGACCCCGCCGCGTCAGCTCTCGCTCGAGGAGAGCCTGGAGTTCGCCCGCGACGACGAATGCGTCGAGGTGACGCCCGAGATCGTGCGCATCCGCAAGGTCAACCTGGATGCCACCGAGCGCGCCCGGGCGACCGCTCGCCTCAAGCGCCAGGACGCCGGCGTCTGACCGCTAGCATCGTCGGGTGAGTGAAGCACCGCCGCCCGACGATGCGGATGCCTCCCGCGCTGCCCGTCGGGCGACGCGGGAGGGTCTGGGAGTAGCACTGGCGACGAGCGCGTACGGCGTGTCCTTCGGCGCGCTGGCGGTGGCGTCGGGGCTCGACGTCTGGCAGGCGTGCGTGCTGAGCCTCGTGATGTTCACGGGCGGCTCGCAGTTCGCCTTCACGGGGGTGATCGCCGCCGGCGGCCTCGCCGCCGCGCCCGCCGCGATCGCGTCGGCGACCCTGCTCGGGGTGCGCAACGTCGCCTACGGCATCCGGATGGCGCCCGTCATCGGGGGGAGCATCTGGCGGCGTGCGGCCGCCGCGCAGTTCACGATCGACGAATCCACCGCCGTGTCGCTCGCCCAGCCCACCCCGCGCGCCCGCACCCTGGGCTTCTGGGTGACGGGGATCGGCATCTATGTCGGGTGGAACATCTCCACCCTCCTCGGGGCGCTGCTGGGCGATCTGCTGGGCGACCCGAAGGCGTACGGACTGGATGCCGCCGCGGCCGCCGCCTTCCTCGCGCTGCTGTGGCCGCGCCTGCGACAGCGGCAGGCGATCGTGGTGGGGGTCGCCGCCGCGGTGGTGGCCGCGGTGCTGACCCCCGCGCTCATGCCGGGGCTGCCCGTACTCATCGCGGCGGTCGTGGCGGTCGTGGTGGGCGTGTTCAACTGGTTCGCCTCACCGGGCCCCGCGGCCGGCTTCGCGGAGCCCGACGACGTGCCCGAGCGGGAGGGCCTGCCGTGACCCTGTGGAACGCGGTGCTGCTGGCATCCATCATCTGCGTCGCACTGAAGGCGGTCGGCTACCTCATCCCGCCGAAGGTGCTCGAAGCCCCTCGCCCCGCCAGGGTCGCCGACCTGCTGACCGTGGCGCTGCTGGCCGCTCTGGTCGCCGTACAGGCGCTCGGGGTCGGCCAGGCGATCGTCATCGACGCCCGCCTGCCCGCCCTCGCCGTGGCGGCGGGACTGCTGCTCGCGCGGGCGCCCTTCCTCGTGGTGGTCGCCGCCGCCGCGGCCACCGCGGCACTGCTGCGGCTGTGGGGATGGGCGGCGTGAGCGGCCGCCTAGACTGAACGGGTGGGAACGAGCTGGGCACGCGTGCTGACGTGGATCATCGCCCTCGTGGTGGGGCTCGTCTACGGTGTCGCCGGTACGGTCGCACACGCGTACATGCTCGGCTGGCTGCCGCTGGGCCTCATCCTCTCGATCGTCGGCGTCGGCGCGCTGCTGGTGGCGGTGCGTCTGCTCACGGGTGACCGGTGGGCGACGCTCGCGGCGGGGCTGGGCACGATGACGGCGACGCTCGTGTTCTCCGGCGCCGGTCCCGGCGGCTCGATCATCGTGCCGGCGCCCGCGGAGGGGCAGTTCTCGGTCGGCATCATCTGGACGATCGCGGTGCCGCTGCTGGTCGCGCTCGTCGTGGCCTGGCCGGACACGTCGCACCAGCCGATGGCGCGGAGGTCGCCTAGACTGGGGGAGTGACGTATGTGATCGCCCTCCCGTGCGTCGATGTCAAGGACCGAGCCTGCATCGACGAGTGCCCTGTGGACTGCATCTACGAGGGCGAGAGGTCGCTGTACATCCACCCCGATGAATGCGTGGACTGCGGCGCCTGCGAGCCGGTCTGCCCCGTCGAGGCGATCTACTACGAAGACGACCTCCCGGCCGAGTGGGCGGACTACTACACCGCCAACGTCGAGTTCTTCCAGGACATCGGCTCGCCCGGTGGTGCGGCCAAGACCGGTGTGATCAAGCACGACCATCCGATCATCGCCGCTCTCCCTCCGCAGGCCTGAGGTGGGAGTCGCCGACCTCGCGGACTACCCGTGGGATGCCGTCGCCCCGTATGCGGCGACGGCGCGCGCACATCCCGGCGGCATCGTCGACCTGTCGATCGGTTCGCCGGTCGACCCGACGCCGGCCGTCGTCGCGGCGGCGCTGGCGGATGCCACCGACGCGCACGCGTACCCGCAGACGGCGGGCACACCGCGGCTGCGTGAAGAGATCGTCGCCTGGTTCGCCCGTCGGCGCCACGTGCCCGGACTCACCGTCGACAACGTCCTCCCCACGATCGGCTCCAAGGAGCTCGTCGCCCTCCTTCCGCTGCTGCTGGGCCTCGGCCCCGGGGACACCGTCGTGCATCCCCGCGCGGCCTACCCGACCTACGAGGTGGGCGCGCGGCTGGTGGGGGCCACCCCGGTGGCCGCCGACGATCCGTCCCAGTGGCCGGAAGGCACCCGGCTGATCTGGCTGAACTCGCCCGGCAACCCCGACGGCCGCGTGCTCGACCACGAGCAGCTGCGCGCCGCGGTCGCCCGTGCCCGGCAACTCGGCGCGGTCATCGCCGGCGACGAATGCTATGCCGAACTCGGCTGGGACGGCCGCTGGGCCGACGAGCCGGTGCCGAGCATCCTCGACCCCCGGGTGACCCAGGGCGACCTGTCGGGTGTGCTGTCGGTCTACTCGCTCAGCAAGCAGTCCAACCTGGCGGGCTACCGCGCGGCGTTCCTCGCCGGCGACCGGGACCTCGTGGCGCGCCTGCTGACGGCGCGCAAGCACCTCGGCCTCATGCTGCCCGCTCCCGTGCAGGCCGCCGCGGCGGCCGCCCTCGCCGACGACGCGCACGTCGCGGCGCAGAAGGAGCTCTACCGCCGGCGCCGCGAAACGCTGCGCCCCGCCGTCGAGGCCGCCGGCTTCCGCATCGACGGCAGCGAAGGTGGCCTGTACCTGTGGGCCACCGAGGGCAGGGATGCCTGGGAGAGCCTGGGTTCGCTCGCCGAGCGCGGCATCCTGGCCGGCCCCGGCCACTTCTACGGCACCCACTTCCCGCAGCACGTGCGGTTCTCCCTCACCGCGACCGACGAGCGCATCGCGGAGGCCGCGCGACGCCTGACGGGCTCGTAGGTATCCTCCACCGGAATCCACGATCCTTTGGCGGGGATCGGAGTAGGCTGCCCCGCCCGTTAGGCTGTATTCACCGACGATCCATAGCGCAAGGAGGCTTCGTGAGCGACGCGAGCACCCAGCCCACCGCCCCCCAGCCCGTTGCCACGGTCACCATCGGGGAGCGCACCGCAGAGCTTCCCATCCTGACCGGCGCCGACGGCGCCTCGAGTGTCGACCTGTCGACGTTCACGAAACAGACCGGCCACACGACGCTCGACTACGGGTTCGTCAACACCGCCGCCACGAAGTCCGCGATCACCTACATCGACGGCGACGAGGGGATCCTCCGCTACCGCGGGTACCCGATCGAACAGCTCGCGACCAACAGCACCTACCTCGAGGTCGCGTGGCTCCTGCTGTACGGGGAGCTCCCCACCGCCGACGAGCTCGGCGCGTTCGACGAGCGCATCCGCCGGCACACGCTGCTGCACGAGGACCTCAAGCGCTTCTTCTCCTCGCTGCCGCACACCGCGCACCCCATGTCGGTGCTCTCCTCGGCGACGGCTGCGCTGTCGACCTACTACGAGGGCCAGTCCGACCCCAACAACCCCGAGCACGTCGAGCTCAACACCATCCGGCTGCTCGCCAAGCTCCCGGTGATCGCCGCGTACGCGCACAAGAAGAGCGTCGGCCAGGCGTTCCTCTACCCCGACAACTCGCTGAGCTTCGTCGACAACTTCCTGCGCCTGAACTTCGGTGTCATGAGCGAGGACTATGAGATCAACCCCGTCATGTCGCGGGCCCTCGAACGCCTCCTGATCCTCCACGAGGACCACGAGCAGAACGCATCCACCTCCACCGTGCGGCTGGTCGGCTCCACCGGCGCCAACCAGTTCTCGTCGGTCTCGGCGGGGATCAACGCGCTGTACGGCCCGCTGCACGGCGGCGCCAACGAAGCCGTGCTCGACATGCTCGCGCGCATCCGCGACTCCGGCGAGAGCGTGCAGCGCTTCGTCGAGCGGGTCAAGAACAAGGAAGACGGCGTGAAGCTCATGGGCTTCGGGCACCGCGTCTACAAGAACTACGACCCGCGCGCGAAGCTCGTCAAGGAATCCGCCGACGAGGTGCTCACCGAACTCGGCGTGCACGATCCGCTCCTGGACCTCGCGAAGGAGCTCGAGGAGATCGCGCTCAACGACGACTACTTCCGCGAGCGTCGCCTGTACCCGAACGTCGATTTCTACACCGGCGTGATCTACAAGGCGATGGGCTTCCCGACCCGCATGTTCACGGTGCTGTTCGCCATCGGGCGCCTGCCCGGCTGGCTCGCGCACTGGCGTGAGATGCAGAACGACCCGCAGACGAAGATCGGGCGCCCGCAGCAGCTGTACACCGGCTCGCCGCGGCGCGAATACCCCGGAGTCTGATCCGACGCTGAACGGCGCCCGCAGCGCAATGGGGTGACCGGGAGGACATCCCCGAGTACCGTGTGTACGGCTTGACCTGGCCGTACGAGCGGAGGTTGCTATGTGGGAGCAGTCGACGGACCCCTTCGGCAGCCTCTGGCTGTCGGCACTGGTCGCCGCGATCCCCATCGTGGTGTTCCTGGTGTGCCTGGTCGTGTTCAAGCTGCAGGGCATCCTCGCCGCACTGATCGCGCTCGTTGCGCAGATCATCGTGGCGATGTGGCCGTTCGGGATGCCGGTGGACGCGATGGCCGGCGCAGGGCTGATCGGCCTGCTCACCGCGATCTGGCCCATCGCCTACATCATCGTGATGGCGGTGTGGCTGTACCGGCTCGCGGTCATCAGCGGCCGCTTCGACGTCATCCGCTCCTCGATCGGCGGCATCTCGGCCGATCAGCGCATCCAGGTGCTGCTGATCAGCTTCGCGTTCGGCGCCTTCCTCGAGGGCGCCGCCGGGTTCGGCGTGCCGATCGCGATCTGCGCCGCGTTGCTGGTGCAGCTGGGGTTCCGGCCGGTCAAAGCCGCCATGATCTCGCTCGTGGCCAACGCCGCCGCCGGCGCGTACGGCGCCATCGGCATCCCCGTCATCGTCGGAGCGCAGGTCAGCGGCCTCGACGTGATGGTGCTCTCCAAGGCCATGGTGGTGCTCCTGCAGCCGCTGACGCTGCTCATCCCGTTCCTGCTCGTGATGATCCTCGACGGGTGGCGCGGGCTCAAGGAGACCCTCCCGGCGACGATCGTCGTCACGGTCGTGTTCAGCGGCATCCAGGGCGGTCTGCTGTGGTTCCTCGGCCCCGAACTCGCCGACGTGGGCGCCGGCCTCGGGGCGATGGTGGCGCTGTTCGTGCTGGGCCTCGTCTGGCAGCCCAAGCGCACGTTCCGCGAGGACGACGCGCCCGCTCCCGAACCGGCACGCCACACCGTGCGGGAGATCGCGGTGGCGTGGAGCCCGTTCTACATCCTCACCGTCATCGTGCTGATCTGGAGCCTGCCGGCCTTCAAGTCGCTGTTCGCCGCCGACGGCGCGCTCTCGGGCGCGGTGGTCAAGGTGCCGATCCCCGGGCTCACCGGCGAGGTCACGACGGCGGCGGGGTCGGTGGTCACCGCCACGTGGGACTTCACCCCCCTCAACGCGACGGGCACGGCCATCCTGCTGGCGGTGCTGGTCACCTCCTTCACGACTCCGCAGCTGCACGCGAAGGAGCTGTTCGGCGAACTCGCCGCGACCATCCGGGCGCTCTGGCAGGCGCTCGTGCTCATCGCCCTCATCCTGGCGCTGGCGAACATCGCCAACTACGCCGGGGGTTCCACGTCGATGGGCAACGCCCTGGCCGCGATGGGCGTGCTGGTGCCGCTGCTGGCACCGGTGATCGGCTGGATCGGCGTGTTCCTCACCGGCTCCGTCGTCAACAACAACACCCTGTTCGCGCCGCTGCAGGTCGCGACGGCCCAGGGCATCGGCGCCGACCCGGCGCTGCTGGTGGCGGGCAACACCGCCGGCGGCAACACCGCGAAGGTCATCTCGCCACAGTCGATCGCCATCGCGGCGGGCGCGGTGGGGCTCTCCGGCAAGGAGAGCGACATCCTGCGGGCCTCGATCCTCTACAGCCTGGGGATGCTCGTGGTGATCTGCGTGTGGAGCTTCACCCTGTTCGTCGCGTTCTGACGCTCAGGCGTGCAGCGCCTCGTTGAGCGTCACGCCGACGCCCTCGCGGCGGACGGCTTCGACGGCGCCGGTGACGGAGTTGCGGCGGAACAGCAGCCCGTTCTGTCCGGACAGCTCGGCGGCCTTCACGACCGGGCGCGACCCGTCATGGCGCACCGGCTCGGCCGCGAGGGTCACCTTGGTGCCCGCCGTGACGTACAGACCGGCCTCCACGACGCAGTCGTCGCCGAGCGAGATGCCGATGCCGGCGTTGGCGCCCAGGAGCGTCCGCGCGCCGATGGACACACGGTGCGCGCCGCCGCCGGAGAGGGTGCCCATGATCGACGCGCCGCCGCCGATGTCGCTGCCGTCGCCGACGACGACGCCCTGCGAGATGCGTCCCTCGACCATCGAGGCGCCGAGGGTGCCGGCGTTGAAGTTCACGAAGCCCTCGTGCATGACCGTCGTGCCGGGGGAGAGGTAGGCGCCCAGGCGCACGCGCGCGACGTCGGCGATGCGGACGCCTTCGGGGGCGACGTAGTCGGTGAGGCGGGGGAATTTGTCCAGGCTCTGCACCTGGATCCCGTGGCGCTGCAACGACGGACGCAGCTTCGCGGCATCCTCGGGGAGCATGGGCCCGGCGTTGGTCCAGGCGACGATCGGGAGGTGGCCGAAGATGCCGTCCAGGTTCAGGTCGTTCGGGGTCACGAGACGGTGCGACAGCGCGTGCAGGCGCAGGTAGGCGTCGGCGGTGGACGCGGGCGCGGCGTCCAGGTCGATCTCCAGCGAGACGGCCTCGACGGTGACGTTGCGGCGCTCGTCGGCGCCGGTGAGGCCCTCGAAGTCGGCGACCGGGTCGACATCCACGGGGCGGGCGCCGCCGGCGGGGTGCGGGTACCAGGCCTCCAGCACCGTCCCGTCGCCGGCCGTGGTGGTCAGTCCCGTTGCCCAGATCAGTCGTGCGTCGCTCATCCCTCCAGATTATCCGGCCCCGGAGGCTGGCTAGACTCGGGGGATGCCACGGCTCGATCTGACCGCGTCCGCTGCCGATCTCACCCGGGCGATCTGCGACATACCCAGCGTCTCCGACGACGAGACCGCCCTGGCCGACGCGATCTTCGACGCCGTCTCGGCGCTGACGCACCTCGAGGTGCATCGCGACGGTGACACGATCGTCGCCCGCACCCACCTCGGCCGTGCCCAGCGCGTGGCGATCGCCGGGCACATCGACACGGTGCCGATCAACAGCAACCTGCCGACGCGGGAGATCGAGGTCGACGGCGAGCCGCACCTGTGGGGACGGGGCACGGTGGACATGAAGGCCGGCGTCGCGGTGCAGCTCAAGCTCGCGGCGGAACTGGTGGACCCGCGCGTCGACCTCACCTGGCTCTGGTACGACCACGAAGAGGTCGAGGCATCCCGCAGCGGCCTCACCCGCCTCGCGCGGAGCAGACCCGACCTGTTCGCGGCCGACTTCGCGATCCTGGGGGAGCCCTCGGGTGGCGAGGTCGAGGGCGGCTGCAACGGCACCCTCCGCGCCATCGTGCGCACGCACGGAGCGCGCGCCCACAGTGCCCGCTCGTGGATGGGCGAGAACGCCATCCACGCGGCCGCCCCGATTCTGGCCCGGCTGGCCGACTACTGTGCGGCGGAGGTCCCCGTCGAAGGTCTCGTGTACCGAGAGGGGCTCAACGCCGTGAGCATCAGCGGGGGTGTGGCCGGCAACGTGATCCCCGATCTCTGCGAGATCGAGGTGAACTACCGCTTCGCACCGAGCCGCGACGCCGCCGAGGCCGAACGCCACGTGCGCGAGGTGTTCGACGGGTTCGAGGTGGAGATCACCGATCTGGCCGAGGGCGCGCGCCCCGGGCTGGATGCCGCGCTCGCGCAGGAGTTCGTCGCGGCGGTCGGCGCCGTCCCCACGGCCAAGTACGGCTGGACGGACGTCGCCCGCTTCTCGGCGCTGGGCGTGCCGGCGGTCAACTACGGTCCCGGTGACCCGATGCTGGCCCACCACGACCAGGAGCGGGTGCCCCTCGCGCAGATCGAGTCGGTCGAGCGGGGTCTGCGCGCGTGGCTGACCAGCCGCTGACCGCTCGCGTGGTGCGCGGCTGGGCGGCGCTGCCGCTGTCGCTGCGGATCGGTGGGCTGTACCTTCTGGCGCGCCTGGTCACCCACGGCTTGCTGGTGCTGGCTGCGGCGCTCGCCCCGGCCGGCTCGCGTTTCGGTCCGGGAGCGGGGGTGGGGGATCTCCTGGGAGGCTGGGACGCGCAGTGGTACTGGCTCGTCGCGGTCGCCGGGTACCCGACGACGCTGCCGCTCACGCCCGACGGACTCGTCACCGAGAACCAGTGGGCGTTCCTGCCGGTGTACCCGATGCTCGCGAACATCGTCGGCGCCCCCGCGAACTCGTGGGTGGCCGGTGCCGTCGTGGTGTCGCTGGTCGCGGGCTACGGCGCGACGTATGTGCTGTGCCGCATGCTGTCCGAGCGCATCGGAACAAGCGCGGCGCAGTGGGCGGCGGTGATGTTCGCCTGCGCTCCGCTGGCGGCGATCTTCCACGTCGGCTACGCGGAGTCGCTGTTCCTGCTGCTGCTGTTCCTCGCGCTGTGGGCCGTGCAGCGCCGCGCCTATGCGTGGCTGTACCTGCTCATCCCGGTCATGGGATTCACGCGCCCCGGTGTGCTCGCGTTCGCCCTGTTCCTCGCCCTCCACGCGATCGCGCGCTGGGTGTGCCGCCGCACCGACCCGCTCCCGGCGCGTGAGGTCGTGCACATCGTCGCCACGGGACTGCTCGGGGTCGTGGTCGGGTTCTCGTGGGTCGTGATCGCCGGGGTGGTGACCGGGCAGCCGGATGCGTATCTCTCGACCGAGCTGGCCTGGCGGCGCAACTGGCTGCCGGACGCCGAGGGCGGCTTCCTGCCGTTCGAAGGCTTCGTGCAGGCAGCGGCGTTCTGGTTCACGCGCGCGGGGCTCGGTGCCGTCGCCGGTTACATCGCGCTGGCGGCATCCGTCGTGCTGGTTGCGCTGGTGCTCTGGCGCGAGCGCCATGTGCGGCGACTGGGCCTGGACATCCGCCTCTGGTCGGCCAGTTACCTGGTGTACCTGCTGGCGGTGTTCTTCCCGCAGTCGAGCATCATGCGCCTGTTGCTGCCGCTGTCGCCACTGTGGGGAGCGGTGGCGCTACCCCGTTCCCTGGCGTGGCGATGCGGGGTCCTCGCGGCGTGTCTGGCGGGGCAGTGGTGGTGGATTCACGCCATGTATGCGCTCGGAAACACGTTCTGGCGCATTCCATAATTAGTCAAATCGTTTGTCGGATTATCTCCCGTGGTCCGCACACGATAAACTCATAGGCAGATCTTCGACGAAAAGGAGCCCGCAATGGCAGCCATGAAGCCGCGAACCGGTGATGGACCGATGGAGGCCGTGAAGGAGGGGCGCCTGATCATCGTGCGCGTTCCCCTCGAAGGCGGCGGTCGCCTGGTGGTCTCGGTCAATGACGACGAGGCGAAGGAGCTCTACAGCGTCCTCGGAGGCGTCGTCAACGCAGCCTGACAGCCCACACATGACGAAGCGACCGGTCGACATCGACCGGTCGCTTCGTCGTTGCGGTTCAGGACGCGGCGACGGTGGTCAGCTGCAGCAGGCCCTCGCCCGTGATCGACAGCGCCCCCACGACGGCGGGGGAGGACTGCGTCTCCTGGATGAGGGAGCGGTAGGCGCTCGTGATCGGGTCGCGGCGCACCGGATCGGCGACGGCGCCACCGGCGAGCACGCGGGGCACGAGCACCGTGCCGCCGGCGCGCACGAGACGGAGACCGTGCTCGACGTACTCGATGACGCCTTCCGGGTCGGCGTCGATGAGGACGATGTCGTAGGACGCCTCGTTCATGCGGGGGAGCACGTCGGAACCCCGTCCGGAGATGAAACGTGCGCGGGCGGGCGCGACGCCGGCCGAGGCGAACGCCTGCCTGGCCGCTCCGAGGTGCTCCGGCTCGACGTCGATCGTCGTGAGTGTGGCACGCGGCGAGCCGTGCAGGAGCCACAGGCCCGAGACACCGGCGCCGGTCCCGATCTCGACGATGTTGAGCGCCTTGGATGCCGCGGCGATGACCGCGCACTGCGCGCCGACGGGCGCGCTGATGGGGTCGGCACCCAGTTCCATCGCGTGCGCGCGTGCGCGTGCGATGGCGTCGGGTTCGACCGTGACCTCGGCTGCGAACCTGCGGTTCGCGTCGTGCTCGCCCATGGGGACCTCCGCATGCCAGCGTACGCGGGCGCAACGCTTGGAGCAGTCAGGCGCACGGGTAACCTGGACGCATGGTGTTCGGACTCACGTGGGAGAAGCTGCTGCTGATCGCCGTGATCGCCGGCATGCTCATCGGGCCCGAACGACTGCCCCGGTACGCGGAGGCGCTCGCGCGTTTCACCGTGCGGGCGCGCGAGTGGGTGGCAGGGGCCAAGACCCGCGTGCAGGACGAAATGGGCGAGGGCATGGAGGACGTGGACTGGCGCAAGCTCGATCCCCGTCAGTACGACCCGCGCCGCATCATTCGCGAGGCGCTGCTGGATGATGCCCCCACCCCGACGGTGCGGGCCGCGGCTGCCGGTGCCGCCGTGACTGCTGCCTCCGCGCCGGAGCCGGCAGCGCCCCAGAAGCGTCCCGACGGACCGCCGCCTTTCGACGCCGAGGCGACCTGACCCTCAGCGGGCGAACGGGAGCGAGCGGCCGGCGAGACTGCGGCCCTGCGCGAGGATGTCGTCGGCGAGACGCGTGATCGCGACGGCCGCCGCATCGTCGGGCGCCCCCGCCACCACCGGCACGCCGGCGTCGCCGCTGGCTCGCAGCGCGGGGCTGAGCGGCACGGTCGCCAGGAGCGGCACGGGAGCGGCATCCGTCGACAGTGCGGCGGCCACCGCCTCGCCGCCGCCGGAGCCGAACAGATCGAGCGTCGTGCCGTCGGGGAGGGTCATGGCCGCCATGTTCTCGACGACGCCGATGACGCGCTGACCGGTCTGACGGGCCAGCAGGCCGCTGCGGACAGCGACGTCGGATGCCGCCGCCTGCGGGGTCGTGACCACCAGCACATCGGCGTGGGGCAGGAACTGGCCGACCGAGATGGCGACGTCGCCCGTGCCGGGCGGCATGTCCAGCAGCAGCACGTCGAGGTCGCCGAAGAAGACATCGGTGAGGAACTGCTGCACGGTGCGGTGGAGCATGGGTCCGCGCCAGGCCACCGCGCCCCCGCCGGCGGCGTCGCGGGGGAGGAACATGCCGATCGAGATGGCCTTCACCCCGAAGGCGACCGGCGGCAGCATGAGGTCGTCGATGCGGGTGGGCTGCGGCGGCAGACCGTCGGGACCGACCAGGCCCAGGAGCCCGGGGATCGAGAATCCGTGCACGTCGGCGTCGATGACCCCGACCGCAGCGCCCCGTGCCGCGAGCGCCACGGCGAGGTTGGCGGTGAGCGTGGACTTGCCGACGCCGCCCTTGCCGCTGGTGACGGCGATGACGCGCGTGAGCGAATCGGGACCGAACGGCATCTGGCGTGCGGCACGGCTGCCGCGCAGACGCGCGGTGAGGGCGGCACGCTCGGCGGGGGTCATAACCCCCACCGCCACGTCGACGTCGGTGACGCCGGGAACGGACGCGGCGGCGGCGCGCACGTCGGACTCGATGCGCTGCGCGGCCGGGCAGCCGACGATCGTCAGCACGATGCCGACGTGCGCGGTGCCGTCATCGACGGTCACCTCCCGCACCATGTCGAGCTCGCCGATGGGGCGGCGCAGTTCCGGGTCGGTGACGGCCGACACCGCAGCCCGGACCGATTCGTCGATCGCGGTCACCGCGCCGCCCCGCCGTCGTCGCGGGCCGCGTCGTGCGCCTGGTCCCGCTGCTCGTCGTGGCGCTCGAGGGCTCGGGCCAGCTCCTGGCGCAGCACGTCCTTCGTGACGACCTCGCTCGTGACATCGGTCAGCGCCATGCGCAGCGCCACGATCTCGCGGGCGAGGTACTCGGTGTCGGCGAGGTTGCGCTCGGCGCGCTGTCGGTCCTGCTCGATCTGCACGCGGTCGCGGTCATCCTGGCGGTTCTGCGCGAGGAGGATGAGCGGCGCGGCATACGACGCCTGCAGGGAGAGCATGAGAGTGAGGGCGGTGAACCCGTTGGCGGCGGAGTCGAACCGCAGATGCTCCGGCATCATCGTGTTCCAGCTGATCCACGCGATGCAGAACAGGGTGAGCAGCAGCAGGAACATCGGCGTGCCCATGGCGCGGGCGATCCACTCGGTGAACCGGCCGAAGGTGTCGCGCGACGGTTGCGCCGGGCGGGGCGTGAGCATGCCCGCGCGGCCGCGAGGCGCCTCGAGCGACGCCTTGGGTGCGCGGGCCATCAGCGGCGTCCCATTCGCGTCGGCGGCGACGTGCGCGCACTGTCATGCGGCGGCGCATCGTGCGAGCGCCAGTCGTCGGGAAGCAGGTAGTCGAGCACATCGTCGACGCTGACCGCGCCGACCAGGCGGTGGGCCTGGTCGATGACGGGGAGGGAGACCAGGTTGTAGGTGGCGAGGAGCCTGGCCACTTCGGCCGCCGAGGCCGTCGCCGGCACCGGCTCGAGGGTGTCGTCGATGATGGCGCCCAAGCGCTCGTGCGGCGGATAGCGCAGCATCCGCTGGAAATGCACGACGCCCAGGAGCCGCCCTGTCGGGGTCTCGAACGGGGGAAGGGTGATGTAGACGGCGGCAGCCAGGGCGGGGTGCAGCTCGTGGCGACGGATGAGCGCGAGGGCCTCGGCCACGGTGTTCTCCGCCGACAGCACGATGGGCTCGTTGGTCATGAGTCCACCGGCGGTGTCGGGGCCGTATTCCAGGAGGGCGCGGACGTCCTCCGCTTCCTCGGGCTCCATGAGGCCCAGGAGCTGGGCGATCCGGCCCTCGGGCAGCTGGCCGAGCAGGTCGGCGGCGTCGTCGGGCTCCATGTGATCGAGGATGTCGGCGGCGCGCTCGTCGCCGAGGCGCTCGAGGATGTGCATCTGCTCGTCCTCGGGCATCTCCTCCAGTGCGTCGGCGAGCCGGTCGTCGGGGAGCTCCTCGGCCACTTCGAACAGGCGCTCCTCCGGGAGGTCGAGCAGGGTGTTGGCCAGGTCGGCGGGCTTGAGTTCGGAGTAGGTGGCGACCAGCTGCTCGGCGGACTGCGCCTCGCCCGGAGTCTGGTCTTCGCGCACTTCGCTCCACGATGCGAAGGTCGTCGGACCCTTCGCGAACGGGGAGGCGCTGGTCTTCGGGCGGCGGAGGAACAGCTGCGACACATCCCACTCACCGATGCGGTTGCGGTCGATCGCGACGTCTTCGATCACAGCGGTGCCGCTGCCGTCGCGGAGGTAGACCTTGCGTCCGAGCAGTTCCGCCATCACGCGCACCTCACCGCCGCGCTGCTGGAAACGGCGCACGTTGATGAGCCCCGTGGTGATGACCTGGCCGGTCGCGATGGAGGTGACGCGGCCGATCGAGAGGAAGACGTGCCGGCGCCCGGGGATCTCCACGACCAGACCGATCACGCGCGGCGGATCGTCTTTTCGGAAGATGACGACGACGTCCCGTACCTTGCCGAGACGGTCGCCGGCGGGGTCGAAGACCGTGCAGCCGGCCAGCCGCGCGACGAAAACCCTCTGCGTGCTCACGCGTCCAGCGTAGTGCGCGGGCCACCCCGGCGGTCCCGGAGCGCGCCCTGACGGCTCATGCGAAGATGGGGAGATGAGCATGGTGGGTGGGTTCGGTTCGGGGCGCAATGCGGTCGGCGACACCGTGGCGTCGTTCACGAGCTACGAAGCGGCGCAGAAGGCCGTGTCGGCCCTGATCGCCGCGGACGTGCCGGCGCGCGACATCGCGATCGTGGGACTTGACCTGCGCTCCATCGAAAAGGTCACCGGCCGGCTCGGGTATGCCACCGCGGCCCGCCAGGGCGCGATGAACGGTGTGCTGCTCGGCCTGCTGTTCGCCGCGATCTTCGTGCTCGGCACCCCCGACGTCGCGATCCAGCTGTTCGTCGGTGTGCTCTTCGTCGGCATCGCGATCGGCATGCTGATGAGCATCATCACGTACTCCTTCATCCGTCGCCGCCGCGACTACGCCTCGATCACGCAGGTCGTCGCTGCCCGCTACGACCTGACGGTGCTGCCCGAGAGCGTGCACAAGGCACGTCAGGCGCTCGGCCGGGCCGACGCGCCGCCGGCAGCCGTTGTCACGGGCACCCCCGTGCCCGGTACCGCGGTGCCTGGCTCGGGTGTTCCGGGTGCCGGGGCTCCCGGTGCCGTCCCCGCACCTCGCCCGCCACTGGACGATCCGAACGAACCGCCGCGGTACGGCGAGCGCATCGCTCCGCCCACCCCGGGCGGCGCGGCCCCCGGCCCTGCGGCACCCGCAGGCGACCCGGACGAGGACTCGTCCCGCGCATGATCACGGGCCTCACGGTCGCCCTGCCGACGGGGGACGTGACGGTCTCGGCGGACCTGGACGTGCCGGCAGAGCCGTGGGCGGCGATCGGCGTGGCACACGGCGCGGGGGCCGGCTACTCGCATCCGTTCCTCGTGGGCTTCGCCGGTGGCATGCGCGCAGCCGGTGTCGCGACGCTGCGGTTCAACTTCCCGTACGTCGAAGCAGGCCGTCGCATGCCGGGCCCGGCCGCGCACGCCGTGGCGACCTGGCAGGCGGCTGAGACGGCGCTGCGGCAGGCGATGCCCGGTCTGCCGGTGTGGGCTGCCGGCAAGTCCTATGGCGGCCGGATGGCCTCGATGGCGGCCGCGGAAGGCATGATCGCGCCGGCGGGCCTGGTGTACCTGGGCTACCCGCTGCATCCTCCCGGCCGCCCGGACAAGCCGCGCGTCGCGCACCTGCCCGACGTCGTGCCGCCGCAGCTGTTCGTCGAGGGGACGAACGACCCGTTCGTCGACCCGCACGAGCAGCTCGCCGAGGCGGTCGCCTCGTGCCGGGATGCCGCCGTGCACTGGGTCGACGGCGGCAACCACTCGTTCGAGGTGAAGGGCCGCAAGCGCCCCGCCGACGAGATCGGCGAAGGATTGGCGGACGTCGTCGTGGCATGGATGCGGGCGCGTTCCGCCGTGTGAGGCGCCTCTCCGGCTCCCGGCGCACCGATGGCCCGCCGTCCGGCGGTGCCGGACAGGCAGGCGGGTGCCCCGCTTTCTAGAACGGTGGGGGAGCGCCGCTGTGGGCCGTGGCGATGAACTCGAGGGTGCGTTGCGGGGTGTCGGTGTACACCCGCCCGGTCGGGCTGGTCCACACCAGGACTCCGCCGGCATGCTGCACCACCGACCACGCGGTGTTGTGCTTCAGCATGTGATGGCGTTTGCACAGGTGGGCGAGGTTGCAGACCCGGGTGGGGCCGCCGTGCGCGTAGTCGAGGGTGTGGTCGATGTCGCAGTGCCACACCCCGGCGCGGCACCCGGGGAATCGGCAGTGCTCGTCGCGACCGCGCAGGAACCGCCGCTGCTCACGGGTGGGCCGGTAGGTGTCGGTCCCCGTGACAGCGCCGGTCGCGGGGTCGCAGAACAGTCGGTCCCAGGAGGTGGCGTGGGCGGCGTAGTGGCGGGCGGTGTGCGGGTCCAGCGGCCCGTGACCGGTGAAGTTGGCCGGCACGTCTGCGCCGGTGAGGGTGGTGGCGGGCACGGTCACCTGGATGTGCGCGATGATCGCGTGCGTCTCACAGACCGTGCTGTCGGAGGCTGTGGCGGTGGCGTGCCCGGTGAGCAGCAGGTCGCTGAACACGTCGGCGCGGCGCTGGTCCATCGTCCGCGCATCGGTGGTGGCGGCTTCATCCTCGCCGTCCGCATCGACGGCATCCGCTCGGCCCCGGTCGCGCAAAGTGCGGGCGTACTGGGTGAGCCGGTCGAGGATGCCGTGGGCGAGGTGCGCGGGGAGCGCCGCGCCGAGCTCGGCCATGCCGTCTGCGAGGTCGCGCACCCACACCCGGCGGGCTTCTGCCGCCGTCGCGTAGCGCTCGGTCACGGGGATGGGGTCGACCCGCTGTGCGAGCGCGAGGATCGTCGGTCGGGCGCGGCCGACCGTTTCGCGCTCTGCAACAGCCAGCGCGGCCTGTTCGAACATCGCGCGCGCGTCGGGGTCGGTCAGGCGGGCGCCGGCTTCTTCGATGACCCGCAGGTGCCCGTTGTCGATGCGTCCTGCCGCGAGCGCTGCGACCGTCGTGGGGAACCGTTGCATCATCACGGTGGCCTGGTGGATGCGGTTCTGCATGCCCCGGTCCGACCGGCGCAACGCCGCCCCGATCTCAGCCGCCAGCGACCGCAGCGGCAGTTCCCGCTCCCGCTGTGCCGACGCCGGGATCGCCGCGGTCTGGGCCGCGGCGATGTCCCCCGCGCGGCTGAGCAGCGCGAGTTGGCGGGCCTGGATCTCGGCGAGCTGCCGGTCGGTGTGCACCATCTGCGCGACCACATCCGACGCCGACATCACGTCGGTCGGGGTGCTGGTCGGGGAGATGTCCATGCCCTCCAGTCTGCCGACCCCCTCCGACATTGCGATGCGCGGAAAGAGGGGCTCACCAGGGATTGTGGATAACCGACGCTCGCCGAATCCTGTGCAGGAAGCAACGTCCGGCGCACGTCTACCGGGGATGGGTGAGTGCAGCGTGCGCTCAGCGCCCCGCCGCGTACCCCTGCATCCCGCGCGGGTTCGCCGCAGCCCAGACGACCGAGCGCGAACGGTCGATCCCGACGGCACTCAGGCGTCCCAGGCTCCATGGGCCGGCGCGGGTCACGTCGTGCCCGCGAGCGATCAGCTCATCGATGACGGCATCGCCCAGGCGGTCCTCGACGACCACCCCGGCCGGCGTCCAGGTGCGTGGCCAGAAGGAGTCTACGAGCGCCGTCGTGTGCAGCGTCGGCGCGTCGATCGCCTGCTGGGCGGTGTACCCGCCGACGATCATGCGCAGGAGCATCGGCAGCTGCCACTGGTCCTGCTGGTCGCCGCCCGGCGTCCCCAGGGCCATCACCGGCGCGCCGTCCTGCAGCACGAGCGTCGGGGTGAGCGTCGTGCGCGGGCGCGCCCCGGGGCGCAGCGCCGACGGGGCCGACTCATCCAGCCACATCATCTGCAGCCGTGTGCCGAGGCAGAAGCCGAGTTCGGGGATCGTGGGGGAGGACTGCAGCCACCCGCCGGAGGGGGTGACCGCCACGATGTTGCCCCAGCGGTCGACGACGTCGATGTGGCAGGTGTCGCCGCGGGTCTGGCCCGACTTCGCCACGGTCGGCTCGCCGGCACCCGCAGCCGCGTCGGCATCGGTGGCCGCGGGCTGGCGCAGCTCGGGGCGGTACGGCGCGCGTCCGGGCAGCTCGCCCGGTCGCCACTGGTGCGACGCACGATCGCCGATGGCAGCACGCCGCGTCGCGATGTACTCGTCGGAGAGCAGGGCGTCGAGGAGGCCACCGTGCGCGTCGTCACCGAAGTGGGCATCCCGATCCGCCAGCGCGAGCTTGAGCGTCTCGATGATCGTGTGTGCGCCGATGCCCGTCGCGGGATCCAGGTGCGCGTCGTCGAAGCCGTCGAGGATCCGCAGCGCCTCCAGCAGCACCGGACCCTGACACCAGGCGCCGCCCTTGGCCACGACATAACCGCGGAACCTGCCGGTCACGGCCGGCTCGTACCCCGCGTCGAACCCCGCGAAGTCGTCCGGTGTGATGACTGCGGCGTGGTCGGTTCCCGACGAATGCCGATGCGGCCGGGCGAGGAAGGCGGATGCCGCGTGCGCGACCAGCCCGGTCTTCCACTCCCGCCGCGCGGCGTCGATGCGCGCGTGACGATCGCCTTCCGCGTCGCCGGCGGCGATCAGCCGCTCGAGCACCCCGGCATACGCCGGATTGCGCATCGTCGACCCGGCAGCGGGCACGTCGCCGCCCGGCATCCACAGCGCCGCCGACGTCGGCCAGGCGTCGCGGAAGAGCGCCGCCACGCGGTCGATGGTGGCGGCCGCCTGCGGGAGGAGCGGATGCCCGTCGCGGGCGTATCCGATGGCGTAGGCCAGCACGTCGGAAAGTTCCCACGTGCCGTGGTCGCGCAGCAGCAGCAGCCAGGCGTCCACCGCACCCGGAATCGCCGCGGCGAGGCCGCCGGCTCCCGGGACGAGATCGAGCCCTTCGGCCCGATAGTGGGCGATGGTCGCCCCCGCGGGCGCCGGGCCCTGCCCCATGAGCACGGCGGGAGCGGCGGCATCCGCCGTCTGGAAGATGCCGACGAGGTCACCGCCGGGTCCGTTGAGGTGCGGCTCGACGATGTGCAGCACGAACCCGCCCGCCACCACGGCGTCGAAGGCGTTGCCGCCACGCTCGAGTACCGCCTGGGCGACCGCCGTCGCGGTGGCGTGCGTGGAGGCGGCCATGCCGAACGTGCCCTCGAGCGTCGGTCGCGTCGTGAACGACGCGGGCGGTGTGAAGGTCACGCCTTCGCGCGGGCGATCCAGGCCTCGACCTCGTCCGCGGTGCGCGGGATGCCGGCCGACAGGTTCACGGGGCCGTCGGCGGTCATGAGGATGTCGTCCTCGATGCGCACGCCGATGCCGCGGTACTCCTCGGGAACGGTGAGGTCGTCGATCTGGAAGTAGAGGCCGGGCTCGATCGTGAAGACCATGCCGGGCTCCAGGATGCCGTCGTAGTACATCTCCCGCCGCGCCTGCGCGCAGTCGTGCACATCGATGCCGAGGTGGTGGCTGGTGCCGTGCACCATGTAGCGACGGTGGTGCCCGCCCTGGTCGGCGTCGAGCGCCTCCTCTGCGGTCACCGGCAGCAGGCCCCACTCCGCGGTGCGGGTGGCCAGCACCTCCATCGCCGTCTCGTGGAGCGTGCGGAACGAGACGCCGGGACGCGCGGCGGCGAAGGCGGCGTCGGCCGCTTCGCGCACGGTCTCGTAGATGCGGCGCTGGATGTCGGTGAAGGTCCCCGAGACCGGCAGCGTGCGGGTGATGTCGGCGGTGTAGAGGCTGTCGACCTCGGCGCCGGCGTCGACGAGGATGAGGTCGCCCGGCAGCACCGCGCCGTCGTTGCGGGTCCAGTGCAGGTAGCAGGCGTGCGGCCCGGAGGCGGCGATGGTGTCGTAGCCCACCGCGTTGCCGTCGCTGCGCGCCCGCTGGTGGAAGACGCCCTCGACGACGCGCTCGCCCCGCGGGTGCTCGATGATGCGCGGCAGGTTCGCGATGATGTCGTCGAAACCGGCGGCGGTGACATCGACGGCCAGGCGCATCTGCGCGATCTCGTACTCGTCCTTGACCAGGCGCAGCTCGGAGACGAAGCGCGTGAGGTCCTCATCGGCGTCGATGACGAGGTCGGCCTCGCCCGGTGCGAACGCGTCGAGGTGGTCGGTCGCGATGCCCAGGTCGACGGCGACGCCCTCCAGCGCGGGGCGCGGGCCGATCCAGAACTCGCCGACCGAGGCGTCGGAGTAGAACTCCGCCGTCGTGCGGTCGGCGCGCTCCCGGAAGTAGAGGGTGACGTCGTGGCCGTCGTCGGTCGGGTCGAACACGAGCACCGAGTCCGGCTCGCTGTCGGCGCCCCACCCGGTGAGGTGCGAGAAGGCGGAGTGCGCGCGGAACGGGTAGTCGGTGTCGTTGCTGCGCTGCTTGAGCGAGCCGGCGGGGATCACGAGGCGCTGGCCCGGGAACGCGGCGGACACCGCGGCGCGGCGCGCGGCAGCGTACGAGGCCTGCTCGCGGGGCACGGGGACGGTCGCGGGGCGGTCGGCCCAGCCGGTGGAGATCGTGTCGAGGAAGCCCTGGCCGTAGCGCTGGCGGCGGTTGGTCGCGGCGCTCGCCTGCTGCGGCTCGGCCGAGGCGGTGGTCGTGTCGCTTTCGCCTGACGTGTTCATGCCACCAGTCTCGCACCCCGAAGCTGGGGCGGTGCTCAGCCGGCGGGCTCCAGCTGCACCACGAGCGGACGGTGGTCGCTGCCGGTGCCGTCCATCGAGGTGAGGACGACGGAGCCGACCGCGGTCCACGCGTCGGTGGCCATGATGTGGTCGATGGGGGAGCCGGCGAGGGCGGGGAGCTCCGTCGGCCAGGTGCCGACGGCGCCGGAGCCGCTGTGGACGGCGGCGTCGTGGCAGCGCCCCAGGTGCGCATCGCCCACGCCCATCCGCATCATGTGATCGACCGTGGCGTTGAAATCGCCCGCCATGATCACGTCGTCGGCGGCGCACTGGTCGGCGAGCCACTGCAGGTCGTCGCGCCAGTCCTGCATGGCCGACTGGCGTGGCGCGACGGCATGGGCCGCGACGATGATGGGGCCGGTGCCGTCCACCGGCATGGCGACGGCGCTCGGGACGACCGAGGTGTTGCTGGTGCCATCGCGCGACGAGTCGATCACGGCATAGTCCCCGAGGCGGGGGGAGATGAGCAGGGTCGTGGAGTCGGCATCCCAGAGTCCCTGTTCGGTGTGGTGCGCCCACATCGGATGCCCCATCTCGCGCATCGCGATCGCCACCGCTTCGCCGGTCTCGATGGTCGTCTCGGGGAGGGCGACGATGTCGGCCTCCATCGTGACGGCCGTCTGCGCGATCTTCTCGGCTGACGTCGCCTCGCCGCCGGCGGTGTTCCAGGTCATGACGCGCACGCCGGCGTCGCCCTTGGCCGGGAGCGCCTCGGTGCCGAGACCGCGCTGCACGATGGTGAGCGCGCCGGCGACGGCGGCGATGACGCACACCGTCGCGATCGACAGCGCGAAGCCGCGCACGGGCCGGGCGATCGCCAGCAGCAGCGCCAGGACGAACAGGGCGACGAAGGCGAGCACCACGAGGGGACGGAACGACACCATCTGCGTGATCGGGAAGACGCGCTCGAGTCGGAACAACGCCGGCCACGTCAGGATCGCGGCGCCGATGGCGAACAGGACCGTCACGAGGATCCCCAGCAGGCGCAGCACGTCGCGACTCTATGCCCACTGTCTGGGAGATCGGCGGATGCCGCACCCGCAGCGCGTGCCCGCCCGCGGGTACGCTCAAGGGGTGCAATCGGGACGACAGCGGTTCGAAGGACCCAGTGACCTTCACCTGCATTCCGTGCACTCCGACGGCACCGAGCCGCCCGCGCAGGTCATGCAGGCGGTGCACCGGCGAGGGCTGCGCACGGCCGCGCTGACAGACCACGATTCGACGGCCGGCTGGGCGGAGGCGGCGGAGGCGGCGACCTCCCTGGGCATGACCTTCATCCCCGGCATGGAGTTCAGTGCCGTCCACGGTCGGCGCAGCGTCCACGTGCTGGCGTACCTCTTCGACGCCGACGACGCCGCGCTCCGGGCCGAAGCCGACCGCATCCGCGTCGCCCGCATCGGGCGCGCCGAGCAGATCGTCGCCGCCATCGGGCGTGACTACGACCTCACGTGGGACGACGTGGTGGCCCAGACCGGCGACGGGGCCACCGTCGGCCGCCCGCACATCGCCGACGCCCTCGTCGCCCGCGGTCTCGCCCGCGACCGCAGCGAGGCGTTCGCCGGCATCCTGCACCCGAGCGCCGGATACTACGTGCCCCACTACGCCCCGGATGCCGCCACCGCCGTGCGTCTCATCGTCGCGGCGGGAGGTGTGCCGATCATCGCGCACCCGTGTCCCGCCGGGCGGGACCGCATGATGCCGATCTCGGCACTGGAGGAGCTCATCGGGCTGGGGCTCGCCGGCTTCGAGCTCGGGCACCGCGAGAACACCCCCACCGGGGTGGCGACGCTGCGCGCCCTCGTCGACCGACACGACCTCATCGTCACCGGGTCCAGCGACTATCACGGGCTCGGCAAACCCAACATCCCCGGCGAGCACACCACGAGCGACGAGATGGTGGCACGCATCATCGACCGGGCGACGGGCAACACCCCCGTCTACCCCTGAGAGGACGACGCATGTCCGTTCCCCCCGACGTCACCGTCATCGGCGAGGCGCTCGTGGACATCGTCCATGCCCCCGACGGCACGCGCTCCAGCCCCGGCGGCAGTCCCGCCAACGTCGCGCTCGCGCTCGGGCGACGCGGGCTGCGGCCCATGCTCGTGACGCAGCTCGCCGATGACGCCCACGGCCGCGACGTCACGGCCTGGCTGACGCAGTCGGGTGTCGACGTGCACGTCGCCGGCACGCCCGAGCGCACGTCCACGGCCGTCGCGCACCTCGACGCCGCCGGCGCGGCGACCTACGACTTCGACATCCTGTGGGACCCCGCACCGTGGAACGCGCCGACCGGGCCCGTGGTGCACACCGGCTCGATCGCCACCGTCCTCCACCCCGGAGCCGACGCGGTCGAATCCGCCCTGCGCACCGCGCGGGCCGGCTCCGTGGTGACGTTCGACCCCAACGTGCGGCCCTCCCTGGTGACCGACGCGGACGACGTGCGCGCGCGAGTGGCGCGCCTGGTCGCGCTGGCGGACGTCGTGAAGGCCAGCGGCGAGGATCTCGACTGGCTGCACCCCGGCCGCGACCACCGCGACATCGCGCGGGAGTGGCTCGCCGCCGGGCCTTCGCTGGTCGTCGTCACCGAGGGCGGCGACGGGTCCTTCGCCGCGCACGCGACGGGCATCGTCGAACAGGCGGCGCGACCGGTGACGGTCATCGACACCGTCGGGGCGGGGGACACTTTCATGGCGGCCCTCATCGCCGGGCTGCACGCGCCGACGGCGGCGGAGGTGCGCGCGCGCATCGCAGGCTTCACGGCGGCCGATCTCACGGCGCTGCTCGCGGCCGCAGCCGCAGCCGCCGCCGTCACCGTGTCGCGTCCCGGCGCCGACCCGCCGTGGGAGGCGGAGCTGGCGTCGTCGTGACGCGACACGGTGAGGGTGTCAGGCGAGGGCCTTGGCCTTCAGCGCCTCGTACTCGGCCTGCGTGATGGTGCCGTCGTCGAGCAGCTGCTTGGCCTTCGCGATCTCCTCCGTCGGGCTCGCCCCGCTGCCGGCGACCGTCTTGATGTAGGCATCCTGCTGCTCGCGGAACTGGCGCGCGGCCTGAGCGCTGCGCTCGGCCATGCCGCTGCCGCGGGCGATCAGGTAGATCAGCGCCGTGATGATCGGGAAGAAGATGAGGAAGAAGATCCACACCGCCTTCCACCAGCCGCTGAGCTTGTGGTCACGGAAGAGGTCCCCGATGATCGAGAACAGCGCCATCAGGTACGCGAAGAACACGAAAGCCCACAGGAACCACCAGATCAGGTCCCAGAAGGACCCCCAGAAACCCTGATACTCCACGGCGGCGTCGATGAGTCGCATGTGCACGTCCCTTTCCTCGGGGGAGCGACGCAACCGCGTCGTCTGCGCTCACCATAGCGACGCAGTGCTCCCGCGGGAAAGATCCCTTCGGCACAGGGGCGAGGTCCCGAGGGTCAGGGCGCTGCGGGCGCTCCCGTGCCGGAGCCGCGGCGACGCCGACGCCGGCGCGGGGCCGACTTGCCGTCGTGGTGCTCCTTGCCGCCGCCGTCGTGCGTGCCGCCACCGTCGGCGTCGCGCGGCTTCTCGCCGGCCGGCTGCTCGCCGGTCGCCGCGGCCGAGGCGCCACCGGTCTGGGTGTCCTCACCGGTACGCCGGCGGCGGCGCGGACGGCGCGAGCCCTCTTCGCCCTCGGTTGCCGCGGCGGGCGCGGTCTTGACCGCCTGCGTGCGGGGAGCCGTCACGATGCGGCCCTTGGTGCCGGCGGGGATGTCCAGGTCGCTGAACAGATGCGGGCTGGACGAGTACGTCTCCACCGGCTCGGGCTGACCGAACTCCAGCGCCCGGTTGATGAGCGCCCACTTGTGCAGGTCGTCCCAGTCGACGAACGTCACCGCGATGCCGGTCTTGCCGGCGCGGCCGGTGCGACCGGCGCGGTGCAGATAGGTCTTCTCGTCGTCGGGGATGGTGTGGTTGATCACGTGGGTGACATCGTCGACGTCGATGCCGCGGGCGGCGACGTCGGTGGCGATGAGGACGTCCTTCTTGCCCGCCTTGAACGCGGCCATCGAGCGCTCACGCGCCTCCTGGCTCATGTCGCCGTGCACCGAGGCGGTGTTGAACCCGCGATCGCTGAGCTCGTCGGACAGCTTCTGGGCGGCGCGCTTGGTGCGCGTGAAGATCACGGTCTTGCCGCGGCCCTCGGACTGCAGGATGCGGGCGATGATCTCGTCCTTGTCGAGCGAGTGCGCGCGGTAGACGACGTGCTTGATGTTGGCCTGCGTCAGCCCCTCGTCGGGGTCGGTCGCGCGGATGTGGATCGGGTTCGACATGAACCGACGCGCCATCGCGACGATCGGGCCGGGCATGGTCGCCGAGAACAGCTGCGTGTGCCGCACGGCGGGAACCTTGGAGAAGATCTTCTCGATGTCGGGGAGGAACCCGAGGTCGAGCATCTTGTCGGCCTCGTCGAGGACGACCTCGGTCGCGTGCGACAGGTCGAGCAGACGCTGGTTGTTCAGGTCGATGAGGCGACCGGGGGTGCCCACGACGATCTGCGCGCCGGCCTTGAGCTGGTCGATCTGGCCCTCGTAGGCCTTGCCGCCATAGATCGCCACGACGCTGGTGGACCGGCCGGACGTGAGCATGTCCATGTCTTCGTAGACCTGCACGCACAGCTCGCGGGTGGGAACGACGATGAGCGCCTTGACACCGGGCTCCGGGTTCTGGCCGAGGCGCTGCACCACCGGGATGCCGAATCCGAAGGTCTTGCCCGTTCCGGTCTTGGCCTGGCCGATGATGTCCTGCCCGGGAAGACCCAGCGGAATCGTCTGCTCCTGAATGGGGAAGGCATCCACGATGCCCTTCTTGGCCAGGACATCGACGATGTCCTGGTCGACACCGAGTTCGGCGAAAGTCGTCACAATGCGAGCCTGTCTGGCGGTGAGATGCCGCCGGGGGGAGAGATGTTCCACGCCCTTCCTCAGCCGCAGGCGCGGGGCCCCGATCCACTGCCGGGGCGTGTCCAGCCTACCGGAGATGCATCAACGCCCTGGTGGGTGCGTATCGTGGTGTCTCGTGGCCTGGTGGTTCTTCAAGCGCAAGCGGCCCGCCGCGCGCACCCTGTCGCTGCGCTCGCGCGGCGATCTCGGTGACGCGCACCGGGTCGACTTCGAGGCGCTCGCTCCCGACGTCGACACCTTCCTCGGACAGGCGGCCTACCTGCAGCTGGGCTACTTCGAGACGCTCAGTCAGCTCATCGCCTCGACGCCGGAGCTGACGCAGAAGGAGTCACTGTCGCTTGCGGCGGGCGCGGCGCTGCTCAAGCACCGCGGACTGGTGACCCTCATCCGCGAGCGGGGCGACGACGCGCTGGAGATCATGCTGCCGTTCCGGGAGCCGCTGGACGCGTTCCGTCGCGCCACGCACGGCGCCCGGCCCCTCGAGACCGTGCTGTCGGTGCACATCACGGCGGGCATGCTCGACGACTTCTATCTGGCGCTGGCCTCCAGCTACGGGGAGACCGGGCGCAGCGCCGCCGAGATCCTCGCCGCCGACGATGACCGCCAGGCGCTCGTGGACATGATCGTCGCCGCCGTCGAGGCCGACGAGGAGTGGCGGTCGCTGCTGGCGCTGTGGGGGCGGCGCCTCGTCGGCGACACGCTGCTCATCGCCCGTGCGGCGCTACGCCCCACGACGCTCGACGAAGTCGACGAGAAGAAGGTCGAGCCGGTGTTCACCGACCTGCTGGCCGCGCACTCGAGGCGCATGGGGGCCATGGGCCTCGACGCCTGACGCCGGGCCGCCCGCTCGTCGCCGTCAGGCGATCTTCAGGCGTGCCCGCTCGCGCTCGTCGTGCACGCGCCGCGCGCGTGTGAGCAGGATGAGAGTGGGGAGGACCACGACGGCGGGGGCGGCGAACGACGCGACCCAGATCCACGGGCTGTCGATGCCCAGGCCCGCCCAGGTCAGCGCCATCCACACCGCACCGCCCACGACGGCGCCGATCATGGGAGCGAGCACCGACCCGCGGGTGTCACGACCGGCGACCGTGAAGTGCGCGGCGATGCCGATCGCCGCGCCCACGATCAGGGCGAGCAGGATCTGCATCGGCTCAGCCGACGAAGCCGATGCGGCGGGACTCTTCGGTGCCGACCTCGATGTAGGCGAGGGTCGCGGTGGGCACGATGTAGGAGTTGCCCTTGTTGTCGCGGAACGACACGTGGGTGGCGCCGGAGTCGAGTGCCTGCGCGACCGAGGTCTTGACGGTCTCGGCGGACTCGTTGGTTTCGAAACCGAGCTCGCGGCCGGTGTTGACGATGCCGATGCGGATATCCACGGGTGACTGCCTTTCCGGCCCCGGCTGTCGCCGCGGGCGCATCACGACTCTACGACACGGCGAACCCCCCTCGGCCGCCGGCGACGCCGCGCTCGCTGTCGGCGAACGTCGGTGGGGGCGGCTACCGTGGGCTCGATGCGACAGAGCCAGACCCGGGTACCCGAACCCGTCTCGGAGGCCGCCTTCGTTCCGGATGCCGCGCAGCGCCGTGTGCTGGAACTCGCGCCCGAGACGTCGGCGGTGGTGGTCGGCGCGCCCGGAACCGGGAAGACCGCCACGCTCATCGCCCGCGTGCACGCCCTCGTGGCCGCCGGCGTCGATCCCGACACCATCGTCGTGCTCACCTCCAGCCGCACCGCCGCCACCGAGCTGCGCGACCGCCTCGCCCTCGCGGTCGGGCGGGCGACGTCGGGTCCGCTGGCCCGCTCGGTGGCGTCGCTCGCCTTCCAACTGGTGCGCGCCGCCGAGGTGCACGCCGGGGGAGAGCCGCCGCAGCTGCTGACCGGAGCCGACGAGGACCAGCTCGTGCAGGAACTGCTCGCCGGCGACGCCGAAGACGAGGCATCCGCCCCCTCCCGCTGGCCCGACTGGCTGCCCGCCCCCATCCGCGGCACCGCCGGGTTTCGCGCCGAAGTGCGCACCTTCCTCGCCGAGTGCACGACGCTGGGCATCACCCCCGCGCGGCTGGAGGAGATGGCGGCGCGGCTGGACCTGCCGGCGTGGGCGTCGCTGGCATCGTTCGCGACCGAGTACGAGCGGGTCCGTGCCGACATGCGCGGCGCGCATCGCGACGCCGCAGGACTCGTCCGCGAGGCCGTCGGCATCCTCCGCTCCAGCACGCGCGGCGCACCCGTGCTCGGCGCGTTCGCCGGGGTGCGGGTCGTGCTCGTCGACGACGCGCAGGAACTGACCCTCGGGGGGGTGGAACTGCTGGAGGCATGCCGTGCCCACGGCATCGCCGTCATGGCGTTCGGTGACCCCGACGTCGGCTCCGGCACTTTCCGCGGCGCCTCTCCGCGCAATTTCGCCCGTCTCGCCGCCGCCGCGCCCCCGCTCGTCCTCACCGGCGCGCACCGGGGCAGCCCCGCCCAGCGGGCCCTGCTGGCGGCGGTCACCGAGCGCATCGGCGCGGTCGGCATCGTCAGCCATCGCCTGCGCAGCCCCGAGCCCGACGACACCGTGACCGCGGATGCCACGGTGCGCGCGTTCGCGCTGCGCTCGCCCTCCGAGGAGTACGACGCCATCGCGCGACTGCTGCGCGAACGGCACCTGCGTGACGACGTGCCGTGGGACCGGTGCGCGGTGATCGCCCACGACACCCGTCAGGTGGCGGCGCTGGAGGCGGAGCTTGCCGCCCGCGAGGTGCCCGCGCGGGCGAGCGGCCCCGGCCGGGCGCTGGGCGCGCTGCGGCCGGTGCGCGACCTGCTGCGCCTCGTGGAGCTGTCGGCGCGGCCCGGTGACCAGTGGACCTTCGATGAGGTGACCGACGTGCTGCTCGGGGTGGCCGGTGGCATGGATCCGGTGGAGCTGCGGCGGCTGCGTACGACGCTGCGGCAGAGCGAACTGGCCACCGGGGGCGAACGGGGCGGGCAGGAGCTGCTCGTATCGGGCATGGTGCGGCCACTGGAGCTCGAACTCATCGACACGCGTGAGGCCCGCCGCGCGTTGCGGGTGGCCCGCACCCTCGAGCAGCTGTCGGTCGAGCACGCCGCCGGAGCGACCGTGCACGAACTGCTGTGGACGGCGTGGGAGCGCTCGGGCCTGCAGCCGGGGTGGGCGGAGACCGCCCGCGGGTACGGCCCGCTGGCCGAGCAGGCGAACCGCGATCTCGACGCCGTCGTCGCACTCTTCCAAGCCGCCAAGCGCGCCGTGGAGCGCGAGGACGGCGCGCCCCCGCTGGCGTTCGTGCGTGGCATCCTCGACAGCGACGTGGCCGAAGACCGCCTGACCGCACCGCCGCCGGAGGCCTCGGTGCGCGTGCTCACCCCCGCCGGTTCGCTCGGACTCGAGTTCGACACCGTCGTGGTCGCGGGCGTACAGGACGGCGTCTGGCCGAACACGCGACTGCGCGGGAGTCTGCTGGAGACGTGGCGGCTCGCCGATGCCGTCGAGGGCGAGCACACCGGCGACGTGCTCGACCGGCGCCGCCAGGCGATGCACGACGAGCTGCGCCTGTTCGCGCGGGCGGTCTCCCGCGCCACCGCGCGGCTCATCGTCACCGCCGTCGATGACGACGACACCGGCCCCAGCGTGCTGTTCGAGCTTCTCCCCGACCCGGAGCCGGCGCCCCGGGAGGCCGAGCATCCGCTGACCCTGCGCGGGCTCGTGGCGCTGCATCGGCGCGCCCTCACCGATCCGCGCGCCCCGGCGGCCGCCCGCGCCGCCGCACCCGGTCAGCTGGCCCTCCTCGCCGAGGCGGGTGTCGCCGGGGCGGACCCTGCGCAGTGGTACGGCGTGGCCGGTCCCACCTCGACCGCGCCGCTGCGCGACCTGGCACGCGAGGACGTGCGGGTGTCGCCGTCGCGTCTGCACGCGCTGGAGGAATGCCAGCTCAACTGGGTGATCGGCGACCTCGGCGGCGACCCCGGCGGCTCGGTGGCAGGGCTCGGGACGCTCATCCACGCCGCGCTCGAGCACGGTGCCGGGCTCGACGAAGAGGGCCTGTGGCAGATCGTGGCGCAGCGCTGGGGAGAGCTGGAATTCGATGCCGCCTGGCGTGGCAGGGCGGAGCTCATCCGTGCGCGCGACCTGGTGCGGCGTCTGCACCTGTACCTGCGTCACACCGAACGCGACGGGGTGACGCTGCTGAGCGCCGAGCCGCACTTCGAGGTTCCCATTGCGATCCCCGACGCCGGTGAACACGGCGCCGTGCTCAGCGGCTACATCGACCGCGTCGAACTCGGCCCCGACGGCGCCGTGGAGATCGTCGACCTCAAGACCGGCAAGAGCGAGCCGCAGACCGACAAGGCCGTCGCCGACAACCCCCAGCTCGCCGCATACCAGCTCGCGTTCGAGGCGGGCCAGATCCCCGCACCGGAAGGCGCGCGGCCGGGCGGCGCGAAGCTGCTCGTGCTGCGGCCCTCCGCGGCATCCAAGGACTACGTCACCCCGCGCCAGGTCCCGTTCGACGTCGAGACGCGCGAGGCATTCGTCGGCCGCGTCGTCGCCGCCGTCGACGTGATGCGCGGGAGCGCGTTCGTCGCCCCCTACGAGGAGCACTGCCGCGATGAGCATTCGTACGGCCTCTGCCGCATCCACACGATCGGGGCGGTGAGCTCGTGACCTCGCTCATCTCGGCGCACGCCATCGCCGCGGCCCTCGGCCAGTTCCCGCCCACTGCGGAGCAGGCCGCCGTCATCGAATCCCCGCTCGCGCCGGGCCTCGTCGTCGCCGGCGCGGGCAGCGGCAAGACCGAGACGATGGCGGGGCGGGTGGTGTGGCTCGTCGCCAACGGCCTGGTGCGCCGCGACCAGGTGCTGGGGCTCACCTTCACCCGCAAGGCCGCCGGGGAACTCGCCGAACGCATCCACAAGCGCCTGCAGCGCCTGGCGGAGTTCGATCGCCGCGGTCTCGTGCCCCACCTGTCGCAGCTGCACGCCGATGGACACCTCGACGTGTTCGCCGCCACGACGACGGATGCCGCGCGCCGCGCCGCGCTGGCGGGGCTCGTGGCCCGCACCGGCGCCGAGCCGACGGGCGGCGACGACGAGGCACTGCTGCACCGGCCCACCGTGGCCACCTACAACAGCTTCGCCGACAGCATCGTGCGCGAGCACGCCGTGCGGATCGGCCGCGACGGCGAGGCGGCCGTGCTGAGCGACTCGGCCGCCTGGCTGCTGATGCGCCGGGTCGTGCTGGCCTCGGACGACCCGCGGCTCGAGGAGCGGGGCGAGGCCGTGCGCACGCTCATCGACGCGGCGCTGCGCATCGCCCGCGACAGCGTCGACAACCTCGTGCCGCTGGATGAACTGGCCGCCTTTCCCGGGCGCTTCGCAGACGTGCTGGAGCGGCCGTCGGAGAACAAGCGCACCGTCGTGTACGCCGACGTCGCCCGTGCCGCCGAGAAGGTGGCGGCCCTGGGCCTGCTGTCGGACCTCGCCCGGGAGTACGCGCGTCAGAAGACGCGCCTGGGCGTCATCGACTTCTCCGACCAGGTCGCCGGTGCCCTCGAGGTGGTGCGCAGCCACGAGTCGGTCGCCGCGGAACTGCGCGACCGGTACCGCGTCGTGCTGCTGGACGAGTACCAGGACACCTCGGTCGTGCAGACCGACCTGCTGGCGACGCTCTTCCGCGGCACCGGCGTCATGGCCGTCGGCGACCCGCACCAGTCCATCTACGGCTGGCGCGGCGCCAGCGCCGGCAACCTGGGCGACTTCGCCCGTGCCTTCGCGCCCGACGGCGGCAGCGGTCGCTTCGCGCTGCGCACGAGCTGGCGCAACAGCACGCGTGTGCTCACGGCGGCCAACGCCGTGCTGGAGCCGCTGTCGGCGACCGCGCCGGTGCCGGTCGATGAGCTGCTCGCGCGCCCCGGCGCGACGGCGGGGGAGGTGGAGATCGCCTTCGAGGACGACCTCGACGCCGAGACCGAACGGGTGGCGTCATGGTTCGCGCAGGTGCGCAGCGCGCGTGCCGCGGCGGGGGAGACCACCACCGGGGCGATCCTCTTCCGCAGCAAGAAGCACATGGTGCGCTTCGGCGATGCCCTGGCGCGTCGCGGCATCCCTCACCGCATCCTGGGACTGGGCGGACTGCTGTCGACCCCCGAGGTCGTCGACGTCGTGTCGGCCCTGCGGGTCATCGCCGATCCGTCGGCCGGCTCGGCGCTCATCCGCCTCCTGTCGGGACCGCGCTGGGCCATCGGACTGGCCGACCTCCGGGCGCTCGCCCAGCTGGCCCGCCGCATCGTGCGTCACGACCACGCCCTCAAGCCCCTCGCCCCCGAGATCGCCGAGCGCATGCGCGGGTCGGCGGGGGAGGATCAGGGCTCGCTCATCGATGCGCTGGACTTCGTGCTGCGCCACCCCGCCGACCACGGCTGGCTCGCCGAGTTCACCCCGGCGGCGCGGGAGCGCCTGCGTGAGGCGGGTGCGGTCTTCGCGGGCCTGCGCCGCGCGGCGCGGCTGCCGATCCCCGAGCTCGTGCGGCTCATCGAGCTGGAGCTGCGGCTCGACGTCGAACTCGCCGCCAACGAGGCCCGCGGCCCCGCCCGCATCGCCTCGGAGCAGCTGCGCGCGTTCGTCGACGAACTGCACGGGTTCCTCGCAGCCGACGAGAGCGGGTCGCTGCCGAGTCTGCTGGCGTGGCTCGACCACGCCGAGAAGCTCGACGAGTTCGCCCCTCGCACCGAGCCGCCCGAAGACGACGTCGTGCAGCTGCTGACCATCCACGGGTCCAAGGGGCTCGAATGGGATGCCGTCGCGGTGGTGCGCCTGGTGAAGGACGAGCTGCCCAGCGCCGCGAAGGACACGAAAGGGTGGCTCGCGTTCGGTGTGCTGCCGTACGAATTCCGCGGGGACGCGCCGTGGCTGCCGCAGCTGAAGTGGGGGCGGGACGACGCCCCCACGCAGCAGGCGCTCAAGACCGCGTTGGAGGACTTCGTCGCCGACCAGCGGGCACGTCAGCTCGAAGAGGACCGGCGGCTCGCGTACGTCGCCGTCACCCGCGCCCGCGACCACCTGCTGCTGAGCGGATCGAGCTGGTCGGGCACCCGCAGTGCGCGCGAGCCCAGTGCGTTCCTCGTCGAGATGGCCGAGGCGCTCGGCGTGGAGACCCCGGCGCCGCAGACCGACGAGAACCCGTACCTGGGGGAGCGTCGGCTGCTCACCTGGCCCATCGACCCCCTCGGCGCCCGCGCCGCCGCCGTGCACGCCGCCGCCGCGACCGTGGCGGCCGCGCGCGAAGCCGATCCGGCGGAGCCGCAGCCGGAACTGGAGCTGCTGCTGGCCGAGCGCGCCGCCCGCGCGGCCGACCGGGTGAGGTCGGCCCCCACGCGCATCCCGGCCTCGCGGTACAAGGATTTCGTCGCGGACTTCGCCGGCACCGTCGCCGCCATCGCGCGGCCGCTGCCGGAGCGCCCCTACCGTCAGACGCGGCTCGGCACGCTCTTCCACGCATGGGTGGAGCACCGGTCGGGCCTCGTCGGGGCGGGGTCCTCGATGGATGACGCGCTGTGGGAGTCCGACGATGAGATCGTCGACGGCACGGCACCGCTGTCCGTCGACGACGCGCAGGCGATGGCTGCGCTCAAGGAGGCGTTCGCCCAGACCGAGTGGGCACCGCTGCGCCCGATCGCGGTGGAGACCGAGATCGACTTCACGATGACGGGACCAGACGGGCGCGAGCATGTGATCATCTGCAAGCTCGACGCGGTGTACCGCCGCGGGGAGCGCATCGAGATCGTGGACTGGAAGACCGGCCGCCCTCCCGGCACGGCCGCCGAGCGCGAGGAGCGCATGGTGCAGCTCGAGCTGTATCGCCGGGCGTACCACGAGAAGCACGGTGTGCCGATGGACCTCATCGATGTGGCGCTGGTCTACGTCGGCACCGGCACGGTGCTGCGCGGCTAGGCGCAGCACCGTGCATCCGGGGCCGCGGAGTGCGGCTATCGCACCCGCCGCAGGACCATCCCTGCGTGGTAGAGGACGCCGTCGACGAAGTCCCCGTCCGCGGTGAATCCGGTGTCGTCCACATAGTCGATGTGATCGCCGGTGACGACGTAGCGGCCGGTGTAGGCGGCTTCCCGGTTTCCGCGCGCCTCGACGTACCGCCCCTCCGGGAGCAGCTCGTGGCGGATGCGGGCGTCGGCGGTGTGCCACATGCCGGCGTAGGGGTGGGGTGTGCTCTCGGGCATGGTCGTTCTCCTTCGTTGCGGTGGGTCAGTTCAGCGACGGGTCAGCGTGTAGGGCCCGTGGTGGAGGATGCCGTCGACGAACTCTCCGAACGCCCAGAAGCCCAGATCGTCCAGGTAGTCGATGCGGTCGCCCGCGATCCAGAAGGACCCCTGGAACGCGTGCGGCCGGCCGCCACGGGTCTCGTCGTAGCGGCCGTCGGCGGTGAGCTCCTGGTGGAGGAAGCCGGACTCGTCGATCCACATCCCGAGGTACGGGCTGGTCGATGGGGTGGCCGCGCCGGTCAGCGCCTTCTCCGTTCGGTCGGGCGCGTTCGCGGTGCGCACCCCGTTCCACAGCACCACCCTGCCGTCGAGGACGATCGCCGCGACCGACTCGGGATGCGTGAGCAGCGTCGAGATCGCGCCTGCGGCATCCGCTGCGATCGCCCCGTCCACGATGGCGAAGCTGCCGGTGTTGCCCGGCCAGAGCGTGCCGACGTCGGACGCCCGCTCGGCGGTGAGGCCCAGTGCGGCACGGACATCGACGACCACGGGCACGATGACCATCCCCGCGCAGTCGATCACGAGGGCGTTGTCGTCGCCGGCGGCCGTGACGATGCCGGGCCCCGTGCCGACGATGAACCCCTCGCCGAGCAGGATGTCGGCGTCGTCCATGTCTGCCACCACCGAGTCGAACAGATGCACACGGGCGCCGACGAACAGCAGTGGCCGGGTGTACTCGGCCTGGTTGTCGATGATGCGTTCCAGCAGCTCCGGGGTGAATGCGGTGTTCATGTTCCTCCTCGATCCCCTCGGTGGGGATCCTGAACCTCAGCGTGCGGGTCCGGCCGGAGGCCAACCAGGCCGGGGTGCACCCGGAGTGCGCGCACCCCCGCTAGCGTGGAGGAAGCCGCGACATCGGGGGTGCGACGCACCCTGCCTGGGACGCTGCGGGACGGGCAGGCTGGGGTGATGGCGATCAACGAGCTCGGCCTCTTCCTCACTGCGCGTCGTGCGGCCCTCACCCCCGAAGCGGCGGGCCTGCGCTGGAGCGGCGTTCGGCGGGTGCCGGGTCTGCGCCGCGAAGAGGTGTCGATGCTGGCCGGCGTCAGCGTCGACTACTACACCCGCCTCGAGCAGGGGCGCGAGGAGAACCCGTCGGCATCGGTCCTGAACGCGCTGAGTCGTGCCCTCGATCTGACCGCCGATGCCCGTGAGCACCTCTTCCGCCTGGCCGGCGCGACACCGGTCCCCTCGCCGGCGCCCGCAACCGAGCGGGTCGACCCGTCGCTGCTGCGTCTGCTGGAGGCGTGGCCCGACACGCCGGCACTCATCCTCAACCGGCGCCTTGACCTGCTCGCGCTCAATCCGCTGGCCCGTGCTCTGTATTCACCTTTCCAGGATGTCGGCAACCTCGCGCGCATGGTGTTCATCGATCCGGCCGGGCCCGCCTTCTTCGACGATTGGGAGCGGTCCGCGCACGCGTGCGTCGCGAATCTCCGGCTCGCGCTGGGCTTCGATCCGCACGACGGGTCGACGCGGGCGCTCGTGGCAGAGCTGGGCCGGAGCGCGTACTTCAGCGCGCTCTGGGCGGAGAACGACGCACGCGGGAAGACGCAGGATGCCAAGGTCTTCGTCCACCCCGACGTGGGGCCGCTCACGCTCGAGTTCCACACGTTCGATGTGCGCGGCGCCGCGGGTCAGCAGCTCATCGCGTACCGCGCCGAGCCGGCATCGGCGAGCGATCACGCCCTGAAGCTGCTCGCCACGCTCGCCGCCACACGCGTCGCTGCGACGAGAGGCGTCGAGTCCGGCGTCGGTCGGTAGACGCCCGCTCCACCGGCGCATCCCACCGGCATCGGCGTGACGGTCAGTCCGACGCGGTCCAGCGGCGGAGGGCGTTGCGGGCGGCGTCGTCGCGCTCCTGTTCGTCGGCGGCGGACACCTCGATCACCTCGTCGGCGATCACCGGCTCGCCGGCGGGAGCAGGCTCCGCAGCGAGCGCGGCGGGCCGTGCAGCGGCGGGGGCGGCGGTGGCGTCGACGGCCTCGTCGTCGGAGAACAGCGACAGCTCGATCGGCTGGGTGACCTCTGCGGCGGGGTCGGCGTCGTCGTCCGCGGTGTCCTGCATGAACATGGACATCATCGACGGGTCGTAGGTGTCGGTCTGCATCGAGGTGTCGACGATCTCGCCGGTGGCATCCGACATGCGGCCCACACGCGCGAGTGCGTCATCGACGTCGACCGCGTCGTGCGAGAGCAGCGGCGTCTCGCCGACGCTCTCGGCGAGCGACTCGAGCAGCGCGACGGCGTCGGCGATGACCTTCTCGGCGCCGGCGGCGTGACCGTGCACGAGCCACTTGGCGAACTCGAGCTCGGCGTAGAGGCGGGCGCGGTCGCGCAGTCGGGCGTCGGGGGCGCGGTGGGCGGTGGAGAGATAGCCCTCGTAGACGCCATCCGCCGCGGTGGGGGCCGAGGCGAGCCACCGGAGGTCGGCGGCGGGGTCGCCCACGCTCAGCCCGTGCCAGTCGAGCAGACCGGTCACGGTCGGGACGTCGTCGACATCCTCGAGGAGGAAAGCGGTCGGCTCGACGCCGCCGAGCGTGACGGCCGCCTCGAACCGCCACAGCTGCTCCGCCGCGAGGGCCGTGCTCCACCGGCGCAGCAGCGAGAAGGGCAGCAGGCCCGTGGCCTCGGCGCGGTCGAGCAGGCGCTCAGCCTCGTCACGCACCTGTGCGGGCGTGCGGGACGGGAGCCCGGCGTCGCGGACCACTGAAACGGGGAGGGCGTGCACGTTGGCGATCGCGGCGCCGAGAGAGGTGGCCACGCCGCGCCCGGGCGGCACATGACCGGCGTCGACGCGGTAACCCGGCAGCAGATCGGAGACGACGACGCGCGAGGACCCGATGCCGGCCTCGCCGAGCACCTCGGGGGCCCGGAAGGGCAGCACACCGCGCACCCCGGCGGACAGGGCGCGCAGCACGTGCACCTGCGCTGCCAGCTCGTCGGCGGCCTCGGTGGAGTTCGGAACCCGCACCACGACACGGCGGCCGTCGTCGAGGTCGGCCACGGCACTGTCGAAGCGGCCGGCGGACCCCTCGGTCAGCTCTCCCACCCCGACGACCGCAACCCGGGGAAGGGCCGAGGTGACGGACGCGGCTAGAGTGAGAGGTGAGCGTGCCATGCCCACAAGGGTAGGTCGCGCGCGCTCCGATCACCCCCGCGCCACGCCCGCAAGAGAGGTCCTGGATGACGGTGCCCGACAGCCCGCACGCCCCCGCGAGCACCCCGAGCGGGTTCGATCGCGCGGCCGGTGAACGTGCCGTCGGAACCCTCCTGGACGACGCCCGGGCGGATGCCGCCACGCGCGTCCTCGCGGTGCACGGCGACCGCGCGCCGCTCTCCGGCAGCGGCGCGCTGCAGTTCGCCGCCGCCGCCGACGTGAGCGGCGACGTGCAGTGGGCGTTCCTCGGGCGCGACGAGCAGGGCGCGGCGCTGCTGCTGGCCGCGGCCGCAGCCGACGCCCCGGCACCGCTCGCGCACGAGCGGTGGGGCGCCCTGCGCGCGATCGGCGGCGACCTCGACGGGCACGACGCGGGGGTGCTCGCCGCCGCGGTGAGCCTCGGTCGCTGGCTCGTCGATGCGCCCTTCTGCCCCGCCTGCGGCTCGGCCACCCTCGTGCACGCCGCCGGCTGGGCGCGCACCTGCCAGGGATGTGCGCGTGAGCACTTCCCGCGCACGGACCCTGCCGTCATCGTCGCCGTCGCGAGCGCCGACGGCGAGCGGCTGCTGCTGGGCTCCAATGCGATGTGGGCGCAGCAGAACCGGTACTCCACGTTCGCCGGATTCGTCGAGGCGGGCGAGTCGCTGGAATCGGCCATCGTGCGCGAGGTGCACGAGGAGTCCGGTGTGCGCGTTTCGGCGCTGCGCTACCGCAGCTCGCAGGCATGGCCCTACCCGCGATCGCTGATGCTCGGATTCCACGCCGTCGCCGAGGACGAGTCCACGGCCCGGGCCGACGGTGAGGAGATCGTCGCGGTGCGCTGGTTCACGCGCCCCGAGATCGGCGCCGCCCTCGCCGGCGGCGGCGACGTGCTGCTGCCGGGCACCGCGTCCATCGCCCACCGGCTGATCACCGACTGGTACGAGGAGCGCGCATGAGCGCGACTCCGCTCGCCGGGCTCGACGAGTCCCAGCTGCAGGCCGCCACCGTGCTGCGTGGTCCGCTGTGCGTGCTCGCCGGTGCCGGCACCGGCAAGACCCGCGTCATCACCCACCGCATCGCCCACGGCGTCGACACCGGGGCCTACTCGCCGTCGCGCGTCATGGCGGTCACCTTCACCACCAAGGCCGCAGGCGAACTGCGCGGCCGGCTACGGGCTCTCGGGGTCCCCGGCGTCGCCGCGCGCACCTTCCACGCCGCGGCGCTCGCCCAGCTCAACTTCTTCTGGCCGCAGTTGGCCGGCGGCAGCGCGCCGTCGATCGTCAACGGCAAGGTGCGCGCCCTCGCCCACGCCGTCGACACACTGGGGTTCGACCCCGGCCCCGCGGCGCTGCGCGACGTCGCCGCCGAGATCGAATGGCGCAAGGTCACGATGCGCTCCATCGAGGAGTACGCCGCAGCCCGCCCCCGAGGGGTCGCCGGGCTCGACCTCGAACAGGTCATCGACATCCAGCGCGCGTACGAGAAGCTCAAGGACGAGCGGCATCAGCTCGACTTCGAAGACGTGCTGCTGGCGTGCGCGGGCATGATCGAAGCCGAACCCCACGTGGCGGCGGCGGTGCGCGAGCAGTACCGCCACTTCACGGTGGACGAGTTCCAGGACGTCTCGCCGGTGCAGAACCGGCTGCTGGAGCTGTGGCTGGGCGAACGCCGCGACCTGTGCGTCGTGGGCGACGCGAGCCAGACCGTCTACTCGTTCGCCGGCGCCGACCCGCAGTTCCTGCTCGGCTTCGCCGACCGGCATCCCGATGCGCGCGTCGTGAGGCTGGACCGCAACTACCGGTCGGATGCCGCAGTGCTCGCCGTCGCCAACGACTTGATGCGCGACCGGCCGGGTGCGCTGACGCTCGTCGCCGCCTCGGGTGCCGAGCCCGGTCCCCAGCCCACTGTGACGACCTATCCGCATGACGGCGCCGAGGCGGCCGGCGTCGCCCGCGCGATCGCGGCGCAGATCGCCGCCGGCACCGACCCGCACGACATCGCCGTGCTCTACCGCACCAATTCGCAGTCCGCGCCGTTGCTGGCCGCCCTCGCGGAGCGCCAGATCGCGGCGACCGTGCTCGGCGGCAAGCGGTTCTTCGACCTGCCCGAAGTTCGTCAGGCGCTGCTGGAACTGCGGGCGGCGACCGTCGCTCCGCTGGAGACGTCGTTCCTGCCGACGGTGCGCGACATCCTGCGCCGTTCGGGCCTGACCGACGAGGCGCCGCCGGCAGGAGGCGCGGTGCGCGACGCGTGGGAGGCGCGCGCCGCCATCCTGCGGCTGGCCGAGGAGGCACCCGCCGGCACGACGCTGCGCGCGTTCACCGACGACCTGCTCGCCCGTGCGAAGGACCAGCACGAGCCCTCGTTGCGCACCGTGACGCTGGCGACCCTGCACGCGGCCAAGGGCCTGGAATGGCACCACGTGCACCTGGTGGGGCTGGCCGAAGGGCTGCTGCCCATCTCGTACGCCACGACCCCCGAGACGATCGACGAGGAGCGGCGCCTCGCGTACGTGGGCATCACGCGCGCCGCGCGGACGCTGTCACTGTCGTGGGCGCGGGGAACGGGACAACGGGAGCGACAGATCTCCCGGTTCGTGCGAGAGATCGGCAATGGCAGTCTGCGTGCGGCTGATGCTCGTGCCACGTCGGGCGGCCGTGCCGCACGCGGATCGTCGCCGAGCGCGACACGGAGCCCGGCCGGGCGCTGACCATGCGGCGCGCGAGGATCGCGGCGTCGTAGAGGATGCTGCGCGGCGTCGCCGGTGACGGCAGGCGCAGCAGCTGCACCGCGATCGCCGGCCACGCCGCATCGGCGTCCCGCCGGTGCGCGTCCAGGCACGCGGGGCATGCCGTCACGCCGGGGATGACGAGCGGGCCGACCTCCACCCGATCGGGCGAGAGGACGATCGGCAGGTGGCGCACGTCGTCGCGCATGAACCGGGCCGTCCGGCGCGGGTCGAGCACATGCGCGGCGACGGCGACGACGGGCGGTCCGGGCGCGATGGGCAGCGACCCCAGGTCCCACCACGGCGCCGATTCGGGGGCCGCGCCGGTCTCGGTGAACGCGTCGGTCAGCGTCTCGGCGAGCGTGGCGTCGAGGTCGTGCGGCAGCTCCAGCCGCACGACGGGCCGCGGCGGGTCGTCCACCTCGCGCAGCACCGGTTCGAGCAGTCGGCGAAACGGCGGGACCGAGTCCGCCTGCGCGCCGAACGCCCGGGCGCATGCGTCGAACGCGGCGGCCGGGATCCCCTCGACGAGCGCGCCGATGAGGCGCTCCTGCCAGCGGGTGAGCGGATCGACGACGACGACGGCGTCGACACCGAACTGCAGGCTCGTGGCGCCGCGGAACAGCGGCGGGTGGCGGGGGTCGAGACGCAGCATGCCCCGATTGTGCGTCGGGCGCGGGAGGCGCCGGACGCCCTGTCCACAGGTCCGCCGGTGCCGGGCGCGAAGACGCGCCTGGGGAGGAGGCCCGGGCTCAGACCGGTCGGGGGCCCGCCGGTCCGTCGTCGGGCTGCGCGTCGTCCGCGCCGCGGTCGCCGTCCGTCGGCGCATCGTCCGCGCCGTCGGTCGCTGCGTCCGTTGCGCCGTTGCCGTCCCCGGCATCCGCCGCCGCTTCGTTCAGCAGCGCCTCCAGCGCATCGTCCATCTCGTCGCGGGGCGCCTGATCGCCGCGGGCGCGGGCCTGCAGGCGTGCCACGAGCGCGGCCGGGTCGTCGATGTCCTCGGAGCCGGGCATGAGGTCGGGGTAGTCCCAGAGCGCATCGCGCGCGGACACGCCGACGGCATCCGTCACGGCCCGCCACATCGCGGCGGCCTCGCGCAGACGCCGAGGACGCATCTCGAGGCCGACGAGCGAGCCGAGGGCCTGCTCGGCGGGGCCGCCGACCGCGCGACGGCGGCGGACGACCTCGGTGATGCGGAACGCCTCGGGCAGTCGGCTGGTGGCGGTCTCGGTGACGACGTCGACCCAGCCCTCGATGAGCGCCAGCAGGTTCTCGAGCCGCGCGAGCGCGGCGGTCTGCGCTTCGGACCGCTGGGGGAGCAGCACTCCGCTCTCCAGCGCCTGGCGCAGCTCGTCGGGCTGCGACGGGTCGAACCGCGACGCGAGGTCTTCGAGCGCGTCGGTGTCCACGTGGATGCCGCGGGCGAACTCGGTCACCTGCGAGATGACGTGCAGGCGCAGCCACTTGGCGTGACGGAACAGGCGCGCGTGGGCGAGCTCCCGGGTGGCGAGGTACAGCGCCAGCTGGTCGTCGGCGATGCCGAGGTCACGGCCGAAGTCGGCGAAGTTCTGGGGGAGGATGGCGGCGTCGCCGGCGGGCATGACGGGAAGGCCCACGTCGCCGCCGCTGACCACCTCGGTCGACAGGCGTCCCACCACGGCGCCCAGCTGAGCGGCGAACAGCGAGCCGCCCACGGTGCGCATGAGGCGCCCGGCCCCCTGCACCATGGCACGCATCTCTTCGGGGACCTGCTGGTCCAGGGCGGCCGTCAGGGCGTCGGCGATGCTGAGCGCCACCGGCTCCGCCAGCTCCTGCCAGACGGGCAGCGTGGCTTCGACCCATCCGCCGCGCGTGAGGGTGCGCGGAGGCTGCGTGAGCTCGGGTATCGTCGTCGCCTCGCTCAGCCACAGCGTGGCGAGGGCGAACGCGTCACCCAGGTCGGCGCGGTCGCCGGTGGTGATGCCGAGGCCGTCCTGGTTGGCGATGTGCAGGGCCTGACGCTTGGCCAGGTCCCACGAGATGCCTTCCGCGGGGGCGCTGGCGAACGCGCCCTGCAGATGCTGCATGACCTGCTGCATCATGGCGGGGTCGATGCCCATGCCCGACAGGCGCGCGAGCTGTTCGGGATCGATCGCACCGGGTTGCCCGCCGAACAGCTGGCGCATCAACTCCTGGAACTCGTCCTCGGGTGAGCGGTCTTCGCCGTCGGCCATGTCAGACGCCTTTCAGCAGGTGGGGGGTGTCCCGTTCTACGCTAGTGGCACGATTCCCTCGCACCACCCGGCACGTTTTCGCCGGTCGCGAACGACCTGGCACAGAAAGGCCCGCTGTTGGCCCTCTTCGACGAGAACGTCACGATCGTCCCCGCCCCGCGGCGCCACCTGCCGCGCGGGACGATCGCCGGCATCTGGGCGCTGGTTGTCGCCCTGGTGATCCTGCTGGTGCTCACCTTCCTCCCCACCGCCTACGTCATCCAGCAACCGGGTCCGGTGTACAACACCCTCGGGTCGGCGAAGACCGCCGACGGCGGCGAGGTGCCACTGATCCAGGTGGAAGGCGCCGAGACGTACCCCACGGCCGGGACGCTCGACCTGCTCACGGTGCAGGTCGTCGGCAACCGTGAGCGCACCCCGTCGTGGATCGAGCTGGCCCAGGCCTGGTTCGACCGCACGCGCGCGGTCATTCCGCTGGAAGAGGTGTTCCCGGTCGGCCAGACCACCGAGCAGCGCAACGAGGAGAGCGCGGCGATGATGGTCGACTCGCAGCAGGAGGCCACGGCGGCGGCGCTGTCGGAACTCGGCTACGACGTGGGCGCCGAGCTGACGGTGTACTCGCTCACCGACGATTCCGCGGCGAACGGGCTCCTCGAGAAGGACGACGTCATCGTCGCCGTCGACGGGCAGCAGGTCGCCGATGCGGAAGAGGTGCGCACCCTCGTCGGCGAGCAGGGCGGCGAGCCGGTGACCCTCACGATCGAGCGCGACGGAACCAGGCAGGACGTGACGGTCACGCCCACCCAGAGCGAGATCAACGGGGAAACGGTGTGGCTGCTGGGTGTCACCCTCATGCACGCGTACGACTTCCCGATCGACGTGACGATCCAACTCGACAACGTCGGCGGCCCCAGTGCCGGCATGATGTTCGCCCTCGGGGTCATCGACACCATCACCCCCGGCGAGCTCAACGGGGGAGCGGACGTGGCCGGCACGGGCACCATCACCGGCACCGGTGAGGTCGGCCCCATCGGCGGCATCCGCCAGAAGCTCTGGGGGGCACAGGAAGCGGGCGCGGAGATCTTCCTCGCGCCGACGGCCAACTGCGGCGAAGTCGTCGGCCACGTCCCCCCGGGGCTGCAGGTGTTCGCGGTGGAGACCCTGGATGACGCGCTCGAGGTGCTCGAAACGGTGCGCGACGAGGGGGATCTCGGGGCGCTTCCCACCTGCACGTCCTGAGATCGCTGGGGATGTCCCCGGGATTCGCTCGGCGTTTGCTCAGAGGAGGCCCGCCTAAGATTGACGGGTGACCACTCCCTCAGCGCCGACAACGGCCACGCCGAGTCCCTCTCGCCGCATCATCACGATCACCCTGGTGGTCATCGCGGCGCTCGTTGTCGGATTCTTCGCCTTCTCGAACCTGTTCGCAGACTGGCTCTGGTACGAGCAGCTCGGATTCGACAACGTGCTGGTCACGCAGTGGACGGCGCGGGTGACGATGTTCGTCATCGGCTTCCTCGCGATGGCGGTGCCGGTGTGGATCGCGATCCAGCTGGCCTACCGGCTGCGTCCGGTCTACGCGCGGCTGAGCTCGCAGCTGGACCGCTACCAGGAGGTCGTCGAGCCGCTGCGACGCCTCGCCATGTGGGGCATCCCCGTCTTCTTCGGCTTCTTCGCCGGTTTCGCCGCATCATCGCAGTGGGAGACCACGTGGCTGTGGGCCAACGGCGTCGCGACCGACATCGCGGACCCCGAATTCGGCCTCGACACCGGCTTCTACCTGTTCGCGATGCCCTTCTACTCCTCCGTGGTGGGCTTCGTCTCGGCCGTGCTGCTGGTGTGCCTGCTGGTCACCGCGACGGTGTCGTACCTGTACGGCTCGGTGCGGGTGGGCCAGCGCGAGCTGCGCATCTCCAAGTCGGCCCGCATCCAGCTTGCCGTTCTCGCCGGCCTCTACCTGCTGGTGCAGGCGGCGAGCCTGTGGCTGGACCGCTACAAGAACCTCGTGCAGGACAGCGACCGCATCACCGGTGCGAGCTACATCGACGTGCACGCGATCATCCCCGGCCAGGCGATCCTCGCCGTCATCGCGGCGATCGTTGCCGTGCTCTTCTTCGTCACCGCCATCATCGGACGCTGGCGCTACCCGCTCATCGCGACGGCGCTGCTGATCGTCTCCTCGCTCGTGGTGGGCGTCGCCTACCCGTGGTTCGTCCAGAACGTGCAGGTGCGCCCGAACCAGCAGACGCTGGAGATGCCGTACTTCGAACGCAACCTCATCGCGACGCAGGCCGCCTACGGCATCGACGCGCTCGAGCGCACCGAGTTCGAAGCCGTGACCGATGTCGAGCCTGGTCAGCTGCGTGAAGACGCCGAGACGACGGCATCCATCCGCATCATGGACCCCGCGATCATCAACCCGACCGTGCGCCAGATCGAGCAGTACCGCTCGTACTACCAGTTCACGGACCCGCTCGACGTCGACCGCTACGAGATCGACGGGCAGTCGCAGGACACCGTGGTGTCCGTGCGCGAACTGAACATCGACCAGCTCGGCAACGCGGCGTCGTGGTACACCACGAGCCTCGTCTACACCCACGGCTACGGCATGGTCGCCGCCAAGGGCAACGAGCGCACCTCCGACGGCAACCCCGTGTTCATCGAGCGCGGCATCCCCGTCAGCGGTGAGCTGAGCAACCTCGGCGACGGCTTCGAGCCGCGCGTGTACTTCGGCGAGTCCTCGCCGACCTACTCCATCGTCGGCGCCCCCGAGGGCCGCGCCCCCGTCGAGCTGGACTACCCCAGCGGCGAGGACGGTGCGAGCGAGACGAAGACCACGTTCACCGGTGACGGTGGGCCCAGCGTCGGCAACATGTTCAACCGCCTCATCTACGCGCTGAAGTTCCAGGCGACCGACATGCTCTTCTCCGACGCGATCAACACCGAGTCGCAGATCCTCTACGACCGCGACCCGCTGACGCGCGTGCAGAAGGCGGCGCCGTACCTCGAGCTCGACAACGACCCGTACCCGAGCGTCGTGGACGGCCGGATCGTGTGGATCGTCGACGGCTACACCCTCAGCTCCAACTACCCCTACTCGTCCACGGTGAGCCTGAGCGACGCGATCTCGGATTCGACCAACCCCACCCCGACGGTGGCGCTGGACAACATCAACTACATCCGCAACTCCGTCAAGGCCACCGTCGACGCGTACGACGGCTCGGTGAAGCTCTACGCGTGGGATGAAGAGGACCCGCTGCTGCAGGCATGGCAGAAGATCTACCCGTCGACCCTCGAGCCCATCGAGGAGATGTCGGGCGACCTGATGAGCCACGTGCGCTATCCGACCGACCTGTTCAAGGTCCAGCGCGCCATGCTCGGCAACTACCACGTCGACGACGCGCAGTCGCTGTACCAGCGCGACAACGCGTGGAAGACGCCGAACGACCCGCAGGAGGAGTCGCAGCTGCAGCCGCCGTACTACCTGACGATGCAGATGCCCGGCCAGGAGTCCCCGGCCTACTCCATGTTCACGACCTTCATCCCCGGTGGTGAGGACACCCGCAACGTGCTCATGGGCTACCTCGCGGTCGACTCCGACGCCGGCGCCGAAGCGGGCGTGAAGGCCGAGGACTACGGCAAGCTCCGCATGCTGGTGGTGGATGCCGAGACCCCGGTGCCCGGCCCCGGCCAGGTGCAGAACACCTTCAACGCCGATCCCGACGTGTCCGCGTTCCTCAACATCCTCAAGCAGGGCCAGTCGGACGTGCTCAACGGCAACCTGCTGACGCTGCCCGTCGGTGGCGGCCTGCTGTACGTGCAGCCGGTGTTCGTGCAGTCCTCCGGGGCGACGAAGCTGCCGACGCTGCAGAAGGTGCTCGTCGGCTTCGGTGACCAGGTCGCCTTCGAGGACACGCTGCAGGACGCGCTCGATGTGCTCTTCGGCGGTGACTCCGGTGCCAGCACCGGCGACGAGGGCGTGACCCCCGAGCCGGTCGACCCGGAGAACCCCAGTGCCCCCGTCGAGCAGCCGACCGTGCCCACCGACGCCTACCAGGCGGCGCTGGAACAGGCGCGTCAGGCGATGACCGATCGTCAGGCAGCCCTGACGGCCGGTGACCTCGCCGCGTTCGCCGAGGCGGACGAGCGACTGACCGCCGCCGTGGAGACGCTGCTGGAGCTCGGCGACACGGCGCAGACCCCCGCCGAGTGAGCCCCGCGGCTCACGAGGTGAGGAACCACCACCAGATGAGCAGCAGGGTCACACCGAACCCCGTCAACTGATTCAGCCAGAGGAAGCGACGCCACCCGCGCGTCGCTTCCTCTGCTGTTACATCGGTGATCGACCGGAACGGCCACAGGGTCGCGAGGTAGGGCATGGCCAGCAGCGCCGCGAGCGGGCCGGGCCAGGTCGTGGCGAGCATGACCACACCGGATGCCGCGTAGCAGGCCAGCGCGAAGCGCACCGTCCAGCGTGCGCCCCGAGCGGTCGCGATCGAGGCGATGCCCGCCTCGCGGTCCGCAACGACGTCCTGCACGGCACCGAACGCGTGCGAGGCGACACCCCACAGGGCGAAGGCGACGACGATGAGCACCAGCTGCCACGTCCAGGCGGCATCCGCGAGGACGAGGCCGTACACGGCGGGGGAGAAGAAGTGGATGGAGCTGGTCACCGAATCGGCGAACGGGACTTCCTTCAGCCGCAGCGGCGGGGCGCTGTAGAAGACGACGAAGAAGAGGCTGATCGCCAGCACGACCCACGACAGCGGGGAGCCGACGATCAGCAGGTACACCACGAACGGTGCGCACGACAGCCCTGCGGCCCAGAGGGTGGGGGCGTGGAGGGAGCGGTCGAGCACGGCACCGTGCGCTCCGCCCTTGCGGGGGTTGCGCAGGTCCGACTCGTAGTCGAAGACGTCGTTGATGCCGTACATCGCGAGGTTGTACGGCACGAGGAAGAACAGCGTCCCCACGATCAGGACGACGTCGATCTCGCGTGTGGTGAGCAGGTACGCCGCCGCGAACGGGTAGGCGGTGTTGATCCAGCTCACCGGGCGCGACGACACCAGCAGCTGCGCGGCGGCGTTCACGCGCGTTCCCGCGGGCTCAGCAGGGTCCAGACGGCGGGGATGAGGAAGGCGGCGCACACCGGGTAGGAGAAGTCCTCGATGGGGGCCAGGCCGATGCGGATGCCGCTGATGTCGTCCTCCGGGTATGTGAACAGGTCTGCCGCGATCATCGCATTGTCGAAGACGGCGGTGAGCACGACGAGCACTGCGGCGGCGATCGCCGAGGAGATCATGCGGCGGCCGAAGTGCGGGCGGGTGAGGGTGGCGAGGGTCACCGCGAGCGTGAGCGCGGCGAAGGGCAGGATGATCCAGAGATAGGTCACGCGGCACCCTCCCGGCGGCGGCGGCCGCTCGCGCGCACGCGTTCGGCGCCCCGGAAGGAGACCAGCGCGAGGTAGCAGAGGAATGCCAGGAACACCGGCTCCTCCAGTGGCAGGTGCGGCGCGAGGTCGATGCCCAGCAGTGCCGGGCTGGCGCCCTTGACGAACACCCCCGTCACGATGCCGGCCGCATCCCACAGCAGGAAGAACACCGTTCCGATCGCGACGACTGCGGCGGTGCGGCCCGGCGCGTGCCACAACGCCAGCTTGAAGCGCGCGTCGAGCGTGGCGATGCCGGCGGCCGACAGCAGGATCGCCGCCAGGTACAGCCCTGGCATCACGCCTCCGCGGCGGCGGGGACGGAGAGGGGGCCGGCGGTGCGGTCACCGCGCAGGCGCTTGACGACCAGCTCCGCCGAGATGAGGCACATGGGCAGGCCGATGCCGGGGAGCACCGAGGTGCCCGCGTAGAAGAGTCCGTCGACCTTGCGGGAGACATTGCGCGGGCGGAACATGGCGCTCTGACCGAGGGTGTGCGCGAGGCCCAGCGAGTTGCCACGCCACGCGTGCAGGTCGGCGGCGAAGTCGGCGGGGGCGACGGTGCGACGCACCCGCACCCGCTCGGCGAGGTCGGGGATGTCGCACCAGGAGGAGATCTGCGAGATCACCTCGTCGGCGGCGCGCTCGATGAGCATGTCGCCGCTGCCGCCGATGCCGCCGTGCCCGAGTTCGGGATCGGCGGGGATCGGCACGAGTACGAACAGGTTCTCGCTGCCTTCGGGGGCGACGGTGTCGTCGGTCGCGCTGGGGCGGCAGATGTACAGTGACGCGGGCTCGGGGATGCGGGTGTCCCGGCCGAAGATGGCGGAGAAGTTCTCCTGCCAGTCCTCGGAGAACAGCAGCGTGTGGTGGGCCAGCTGCGGCAACTCGCCCTCGACCCCCAGCATGAGCAGCAGCGCGCCGGGGCTCGGCGTACGGCTGCGCCACCAGCGCTCGGGTCGCTCACGCAGCGACGGCGGCAGCAGGGCCGTCTCGGTGTGGTGCAGGTCGGCGGTGGAGACCACGACGTCGGCATCGAGGATCGCGCCGTCGACGAGCCCCACGCCGGTGGCCCGACGCCCTTCGGTGCGGATGCGGGCGACGGCCGTGCCGGTGCGGATCGACACGCCCCGCGCGCGGGCGAGGCGCTCGATCGCGGCGATCACGGTGGTGAACCCGCCGCGCGGATAGAGCACCCCCTCGTCGAGGTCGAGGTGGCTCATCAAGTGATACAGGCTCGGCACGTCGAACGGCGAGCCGCCGAGGAAGACCGCGGGGTAGCCGAGCACCTGACGCAGCAGCGGGTCCTGGAACTCCCGGTCCACCAGCGTCGAGAGCTTGCGGGTCAGCAGCGGCAGCAGCTGCGGCAGGCGGCGCAGCAGCTCGGGGTCGCGCAGACCCGCGGTGGACTCGTAGGTGTCGTAGAGGAAACGCGTGACGGCCAGCTCGTAGGCGTCCCCCGCGGAGTCGAGATAGGCCGCCAGCCGCGCGCCCGCGCCCGGCTCGCGTTCCTCGAACAGCGCCATCGCCGCTTCCCGCCCCGACACGATGTCGAGGGTGTCGGCCGGGCCGCCCGCGACGGGTTCGCCGTAGACGCGATAGGCGGGATTCAGCGGCACGAGGTCGAGCTCGGCGGCGGCGCTCGTGCCCAGCAGCGCGAAGAAGTGGTCGAACACCTCGGGCATGAGGTACCAGCTGGGGCCGGTGTCGAAGCGGAATCCGTCGCTCTCCCACGAGCCGGCGCGACCGCCCAGCTCGTCCCGGGCTTCCACCAGGGTGACCTCGTGCCCTTCGTCGGCGAGCAGGGCGGCGGTCGCAAGTCCAGCGATACCGCCGCCGATGACGACGGTACGGGTCATGTGCGTGCTCCTCTCGGACCGAATCCCAGCATGGCACGGGCGGCGAGTCCGGCCTTCACCGGGTCGGGGACGCGCACCCGCAGGTCGCCGCCGGTGCGGTCGTCCTCGCGCAGTCGACGCGCGAGCGAGGCGAACAGGTCGTGGGCGGCGGTGACGGCGCGGCGGCAGTCCGAAGGCAGCAGCGGCACGACGGCGGCCGCGGCCGCCAGATCGGCGTCGATGCGGTCGAGCACCTGCGTGCGCGCGGGGCCGTCGGAGCGAACCCCCAGGTAGTCGCGGCCGAGCGCGGTGGCATCGTGGTCGAGGTCGCGCAGGAAGTTGACGTCCTGGAAAGCTGCGCCCAGGCGCCGGGCGCCGTCGGTCAGCTCGGGCGACGGAACGAGGAGCCCGCTCTCGCCGGCGTTGAGGAACACCTGCAGGCACATGAGCCCGACGACCTCCGCCGAGCCGTACACGTAGGCGTCGTGGCTCTGCGCGTCGTGTGCCGCGACGTCGAGGTCGGTGCGCATCGACGCGAAGAACGGCCGCACGAGGCTCGCGTCGATGCCGGTCTCGCGGGCCGTGCGGCAGAACGCGTGCACGACGAGATTCGACGAGAACCCCCGCGACAGCGCCGTGAGCGTCTCCGCCTCGAGCTCGTCCAGCACGCGGCGCAGTGTCTCCGGCGGGAGCCCCGCTTCGGCGGCGGGACCGTCGACGATTTCGTCGGCGATGCGTACGAGGGCATAGACGTTGCGCACGTGCGGGCGCACCCGCGCGCCGAAAAGGCGCGTCGCGAGCGAGAACGAGGTGGAGTAGGCCGCGATGATGGTGGCCGCGGCATCCTGGGCGGCGCGGTCGTAGAGGTCGAGCCCGGTGCTCACGGGATGCGCTTCTGGATCGCGTCGCACAGCTGCGCGAGGAGCAAGGTCATATCCCCGGGCAGGGCCTCGTCGGCGGCGGCGATCCTGGCGTCGGCCAGGGTGTCCTCGACGAGCACGACCAGACGCCCCCGGGCGCCGCTGGCATCCAGCGCCCGCTGCGCGTCGCGCACGGCCAGGGGACCCGTCCACGCCAGTGCGAGTGCGTCGTCGACCTGCGCCCACGATGCGCTGTCGCGGGCGAGGGCCACCAGTGGCGTGCGCTTGGCGGCGCGGAGGTCGGCACCTTCGGCGCGACCGGCGTCGCCTGCCGACGCGAACGCGCCGATGAGGTCGTCGACGAGCTGGAAGGCGAGGCCGGCCAGCGCGCCCGCGCGTCCGAGTGCGGCGTCGGTGGCGGCGCCGGCGCCCGCCAGCAATGCGCCGGCGCGCAGGGGAGCGGCGAAGGAGTAGACGGCGGTCTTGTCGTGGGTTGCGGCCAGGAGGTCGGCGGCGTCGGGGCAGTCGCGTCGCACCGCATGGGCGACGTCGGCCAACTCGCCCGCGGCAGAGACCAGCACGGCGTCGTCGAGGAGGTCCAGCAGCGCCGCGCGGGTGGCTGCGGGCAGCTCGGTGAGAGCGATCATGCGCGCGGCCTCGTGCAGCAGCACGTCGCCGGCGAGGATGCCGGCCGCATCGCCCAGCAGGGTGGCGCCGGCGTCGTCGGCGCCCGTGTCGCGGGCGAGGGTGGCGAATTCGCCCGTGACGTTGGGGGCGCCGCGCCGCTCGGTGTCACGGTCGATGACGTCGTCGTGGATCACGAAGGCGGTGTGGAGCAGCTCGAATGCGGCCGCGACCTCGAAGACGCCCGCGGCAGCCGGAGATTCCCCGCCGTTGGCGCGATAGGCCGCCGCGACGAGAGCGGGACGGAACCGCTTGCCGCCGGCAGCGGCGCGGCGCATGGCCTGGATGAGGGTGCGCACATCACCCGCCAGCGGCGCGACCCGCGCGTCCAGCCGATCGAAGGCGCTGTCGATGGCGGCGTCGATGGCGGCACGGTCCGGCGGGGGAAGAGTGATCACGTCGCGCCCCGTCCGGCAGCGGCGAGGGAGTCGAACACGTGCAGCTGGCGGGCCTGCAGCACGAGCCACGGGCTGAACGCCCAGGGCGTGGCCTCGAGGGCGCGTGCGAGCGCCGCCGGCTCCACCCAGCGCGCCTCGGCCACTTCCAGCGGGTTCAGCACCGGCTCCTCGGAGGTGCGGGCGGTGTACACCGGGCAGAGTTCGTGCTCGACGATGCCACTGGCATCCACCGCGCGGTAGCGGAAGAGCGGCAGCGACACCTCGATGTCGGCGAGGTTCAGTCCCAGTTCGTAGTCCGCACGACGGCGTACGGCCGCCATCAGCGGCTCGGCGGGGCGCGGGTGGCCGCAGAAGGAGTTGCTCCACACCCCCGGCCACGTCTTCTTGCCGAGGGCGCGGCGGGTGACGAGGATCTCGCCGGCGTGGTTGAGCACGTGGCAAGAGAATGCCAGGTGCAGTGCCGTATCGGTGCCGTGCACACTGGACTTGGCGGCGGTGCCGATCTCTCGGCCATCGTCGTCGAGGAGGACGACCAGCTCTTCTTCGTTCATTAGCGCTCCTGGTTGCTAGTTTATCTAGCGATCTGGCACGATGATACCGATGGTGAGCGGGGGTGTCCACATGACAGCGGATGACCGGGAGTCCGCGGATCATGACCTGGCCGTGCGATCTGCCCTGATGGCGATGCGCACCTTCAGCGACGCCATCGACCGCATGCACGGGGGCATGAAGGACGAGATGGACATGAACGCCACCGACGTGGCGGCGCTGCGCATGCTGATCATGCGTGAACAGCGCGGCGAGGCGGTGAGCCCGCACGACGTGGCGCGGCACCTGCGCATCTCGACCGCGTCCACCACGAAGCTGCTGGACCGGCTGAGCGAGTCGGGGCATGTGGAGCGCCACCGGCATCCGCATGACCGGCGCGCGCTGATCGTGGAGATCACCGACCGCACCCGCGCGGATTTCCGTCGGCACTTCGGCCGGCGCCTGGGGGAGATGCGCGCGGTGGCGACGGAGTTCGACGACGACGAACTCGAGGCGATCTCGCGCTTCCTCGAGCGCATGTCGGCCGTGCTCGACCCCGAGTGATCCGAGACGACCGGGTGGATGCCGGGGGAGCGAACGAAGAAGGCCCCCGCCGAAGCGAGGGCCTTCTTCATCTTGGTTGCGGGGGCAGGATTTGAACCTACGACCTCTGGGTTATGAGCCCAGCGAGCTACCGAACTGCTCCACCCCGCGGCACGTTTAATAGCCTAACACGGCTCTGGAGTTCTCGGTGCCACGGGCGGGCATCGGCGGGATCTCCTTGCCCCCTCGCGCCGCCCTGACGATGATGAACGCATGCCCGCAGGTGCCGACGACGCGCTCACCGATGACATGCCCGACGGTCGCGACGAGACCCCTGCCGAGCGTGCCGATCGCAACTGGAACGAGGTGCTCCAGGAGCTGCGGGTGCTGCAGACCGGCACGCAGATCCTCACCGGGTTCCTCCTCGCGCTCGCCTTCCAGCCCGCCTTCGCCGACCTCTCCCCGGGGCAGCGCGTCTTCTACCTCGTTCTCATCGTGCTCGCCGCGCTCAGTGCCATCGTCGCCTTGGCGCCTGTGGCGTTGCACCGGTTCCTCTTCCAGCAGCGCGCCAAGCGCACCGTCGTGCGGTACGGGCACCTCGCGCTGCTGACCTCCCTGCTGACCGTGTCGGTGCTGCTGGTGGGGGTCGTCGCCTTCGTGTTCGACGTGGTCGTCAGCGACACGGCATCATGGGTCGTGGGCATCGCCCTCGGCGGCCTGATCGCGGCGCTGTGGATCGTGGTGCCGCTGGTGGTGCGGGCGCGCCGAGAAGGAGAGAGCCGATGAGTGCGGATTCCGTCGCGGTCGCCGTCGCGCAGTTCGGGCCGACGTCGTCGATCGAGGCCAACCTGACCCTGATCGACCAGCTCGTGGGGCGCGCGAGTGCCCGCGGGGCACGCGTGGTGCTGTTCCCCGAGTACTCGAGCTACTTCGTCGACCCGTTCGACGAGTCGCTCGCACGCAACGCCCAGGACATCGACGGCGCCTTCGTGCAGGGGCTCGTCCAGATCGCGGCGCGGTACGACATGCACGTCGTCGCCGGGCTGCTCGAGCGCGGCGTCGACGGTCAGCGCGTGCGCAACACCGTCGTGGCGGTGGATGCCTCCGGTGTCCTCGCCCGCTATCGGAAGCTGCACCTGTACGACGCGTTCGGGCAGCGGGAGTCGGATTGGGTGGAGGCGGGGGAGCTCACGCCCCCCGAGACCTTCGAGGTCGGCGGCCTGCGGTTCGCGCTCATGACCTGTTACGACCTGCGCTTCCCCGAAGTCGGGCGGCTGCTGGCCGACGCCGGCGCGGACGTGATCCTGGTGGCGGCCGAATGGGTGCGCGGCGCACTCAAAGAACACCACTGGCGCACGCTCCTCACCGCACGGGCGATCGAGAACACCCTGTTCGTCGCCGCCGCCGACCATCCGCCGCCGCTCGGTGTGGGTCACTCGATGATCGTCGACCCGCAGGGCGTGCAGATCGCCGCCGTCGGCACGACGACCGACGTCGCCGTCGCGCATCTCGAAGTGGATGCCGTCGCGCGCGTGCGTCGCGTGAACCCCGCCCTGGCGCTGCGCCGGTTCCGCGTCGAGCCGCGAGGCTGACCCCGGCTCAGTCGGCGAGTACGGCCAGTCGTGCGACGGCGTCCTCGATGACGTCGACCCGTTTGCAGGCGGCGAACCTCACGAGGGTCGCGTAGTCGGCACGGTGCTCGACCGAGACGAAGGCCGTCAGCGGGATGGCGACGACCCCCGCACGCGCCGGCAGGGCGCGGCAGAACTCGGCGGCATCCGTCGCCCCCAGAGGTGCGGCATCGGCCACCGTGAAGTAGGACCCGCGGGGCGTGGACACGCCGAAACCCGCGCGGCGGAGACCGTCTCCCAGGAGGTCGCGTTTGGCGCGCAGGGTGGCGGCGGCATCCGCGAAATAGCTGTCGGGAAGGCGCAGGCCGGTGGCGATGGCGGGCTGGAACGGCCCGCCGCTGACGTAGGTCAGGAACTGCTTGACGGCCAGCACCGCGTCGATGAGGTCGGCGGGGCCGGAGATCCAGCCGATCTTCCACCCGGTCGTGGCGAACGTCTTGCCCGCCGAGGAGATGGTGAGGGTGCGCTCCCAGGCGCCGGGGAGCGTGGCGATCGGGGTGTGCACGGCATCGAAGACGAGATGCTCGTACACCTCGTCGGTCAGCACGATCGCGTCGTGCCGTTCAGCCAGGCGCACCACCTCTTCGAGCGTCTCGCGCTCGAAGACGGCACCGGTCGGGTTGTGCGGGTCGTTGACGAGGATGATGCGGGTGCGGTCGGTGACGGCCCGGCGGAGATCGTCGAGGTCGGGCTGGAAGTCGGGCCACCGCAGCGGCACCGTCACGAGGCGCGCGCCGGCGAGGGCGACGCAGGCGGCATAGCTGTCGTAGTAGGGCTCGAAGACGACCACTTCGTCGTCGGGGCCGTCGACGAGCGCGAGCAGCGCTGCAGCGAGGGCCTCTGTCGCCCCCGCCGTGACCAGGACGTGGCGGTGCGGGTCGAGGTGCACGCCGTAGAAGCGGTGCTGGTGCTCGGCGATCGCCTCGAGCAGATCGGGCATGCCCCGCCCCGGCGGATACTGATTGACCCCGTGGGCGATGGCCGAGCGGGCCTCCTCGAGCACTTCGGCGGGACCGTCCTCATCGGGGAAGCCCTGCCCGAGATTGACGGCGCCGGTGCGGGTTGCCAGAGCGCTCATCTCGGCGAAGATGGTCGGAACGGCGGTTCCGTCTTCGGCCAACAGCCCGGCACCTCTCGCGGCACGGCGCCATGCGCCGGGAATGTCTCGCATCCGGTTCACGCTACACGCATAGGGTGATCCCATTCGGGGCATAAGAAACGCACAGCTCTGAGCGGCAATCTGGATATGCCTGTCAGAAGGAGATTTTCATGAGCGAGAACCAGGGCATCCGTCCCGAAGACAACACCGCGCCCGAGCGCGACGAACAGGTCGTCCCGGAGCGCCCGGCCGCGCCGTCGCAGCCGGCTGCGGCCGCCGCCTCCCAGTCTGCCGCCTCGACCCCGCCGTACCCGGCCCAGCCGCCGCACCCGGGCGCACCGCAGCACCCCGGCGCGCAGGCGCCGTACGGCCAGGCGCCGGGCCGCCCGTACGGGGCGCCCCCGCAGGGCTACGCCGCCCCCCGATACCCCTACGCCGCCCAGGGCCCGCAGGCGCCGTCGGCCACCCAGCCGACCCAGCCCACTCAGCCCCTCGGTGGCGAGCAGTCGTCGTCGGCCGGCAAGCCGGGCATCGGCGCCGGTAAGGTTGCGGCGCTGATGGTCGCCGCCGCCCTCGTGGGCGGTGCCGCGGGAGTCGGCGGTGCGTACGCCGGCGTCAGCATCTGGGGCGACTCCCAGACGGTCGCCTCCTCCGGCCCCGTCTCGGTGACGGTCAACGACACCGAGAACGTCAACCAGATCACCGGCATCGCGGCGAAGGTCGTGCCGAGCACCGTCACGATCTCGGCCAGCGCGGGCGACTCCGCCGGCGGCACGGGTTCCGGCGTCATCCTGAGCGAGGACGGCTACGTCGTGACCAACACGCACGTCGTCACGCTCGACGGCGCGACCTCCGACCCCGCGCTCTCGGTCACCACGGCCGACGGCCGCGTCTACGACGCCGAGATCGTGGGTCTGGACCCGCTGTACGACCTCGCCGTCATCAAGCTCGTCGATGCCGAGGGCCTCACCCCGATCGAGTTCGCCGACTCCGCCGACCTCAACGTCGGTGACGCCGCGATCGCCGTCGGTGCGCCGCTGGGCCTGTCGAACACGGTCACCAACGGCATCGTGAGCGCGCTGAACCGTTCGATCCAGATCGCCTCGTCGGCAGCGCCCGAGACGCCCGAGGACGGCTCGCAGCAGGCTCCCGAAGAGGGCCAGGAAGGACCGTTCTACTTCGACTTCGGCCAGGGTGAGCCGCAGCAGCCCACCTCGACCATCTCGATCTCGGTGCTGCAGACGGATGCCGCGATCAACCCCGGCAACTCCGGCGGTGCGCTGGTCGACTCCGAAGGCAAGCTCATCGGCATCAACGTCGCGATCGCCACGGCCGGATCCTCCAGCGAGTCGGGTTCGATCGGCGTCGGTTTCTCGATCCCGTCGGACATCGTCAAGCGTGTCACCGACGAGCTGATCGAGACCGGTGAGGCCTCCCACGGGCTGCTGGGCGCCATGGTCGCCCCCGCCGCGAGCATCGAAGGCGCCACCACCACCGGTGCGTACATCGACGAGGTGACCGAGGGCGGCCCCGCCGCCGAGGCGGGCCTGCGCCCCGGTGACATCGTGACCGGCTTCGACGGCCTCCCCATCACCAACGCCACCGACCTCACAGCCCAGGTGCGCGCGGTCGGCGGCGGGAGCGAAGCGACCCTCACGGTCGTCCGCGACGGTGAGGCCCGCACGGTCGAGGTCACGCTCGGAGAGCTGACCGACTGACCGGCTCCGACGCCGTCTGAGGACGCCACCCCGCGATAGGCTCGCGGGGTGGCGTCCTTCTCGTTCGGTGCGGGTAACGCCGGCAAGCTGGCCCGCATCCCGCTGTATGCGGCGGGCCGCCTCGCCGGTGTCGTGATCCCCCGTACCGCGGGGGAGTGGGTGTTCGGCTCCGCTGCCGGCCTCGCGGACGGCGGCTGGGCGCTGTGGACCGAAGCCGTCGAGCGCCACGGAGCCGACGGCATCTGGCTCACCGGGACGCCCGACCAGGCGCGTGAAGCGCAGCGCCGCGGCATCCGCTGGGCGCCGAAATCATCGCTGCGCGGCTACTGGCGCACCGCTCGCGCGCGCGTCGTCGTGGTGACGCACGGCTTCGGAGACGTCAACCGCTATGCGGTGTCGGGCGCGTTCGTCGTGCAGCTCTGGCACGGCATCCCGCTCAAGCGCATCGGCCTGGACTCGCCCGAGACGCTCCGCAGCCGCTTCCTGCCCCGTTCCCGCGTCGTCACGGCGCTGCTGCGCGCGATGTACCGCCGCGCGGGCGCCGACATCGCGGTGCTGCCGGCGGCGTCGCAGCTGGTCCGCGGCCGACTGGAATCGGCGTTCGGGCTCCCCGCCGGGCGTGTCGTGGTGACGGGGGAGCCTCGTGTCGACGTGCTGTCCACCGGCACGGCCGAGGAGCGTCGCGCCGCCGGCCGGGAGATCGTCGAAGCCGCGACCGGCGCCGTCGCCCCGGGCACCCGGTTCGTGCTGTACGCCCCCACGTGGCGCGACGGCGATGAGGACCCCTCCATTCCGGATGCCGCCGAGTGGCGGCTCATCCTCGACGTGCTGGAGCGCCACGACGCGGTGCTGCTCGTGCGCCCGCACCATCTGGGCGCCGGGCGCTACGCGCCGCCGGCCGGCAGCGACCGCGTGCGTCTCATGGGCAGCGACGTCGTCCCCGACGTCACCCCTGCCCTGGCGGGGATGGACGTGCTCATCACCGACTACTCCTCGCTCGCGTACGACGCCGGGCTCATCCCGCTGCCGGTGCTCTATCTGGCGCCCGACCTCGAGGCGTATGCGGCTCGCCGCGGCTTCTACGGCACGTACGCCGAGGTCGCCGGCCCCGATCCCGCATCGGATTGGGAGACGGCCTGCCGTCAGCTGAACACCGTGCTGGGCGACCCCGCCGTCCGCGACGAGCGCGTCGCGCGGTCCCGCCGGCTGAGCGAGCGGGTGCACGCCTTCCGCGACGGCGGCAACACCGCGCGGGTACACCGCGTGATTCAGGCGGGTCTGACCGCACGATCGAAGGGATCCGCATGATCCGAGCACGCCTCATCGCCGACGACGGTGCGGTCCTGGAGCTCTCCGGCACGGGCCCGCGTCCCGCCGACGCGCAGCTCATCGGCCCTCGGGCACGGGTCGCCGCGAAGCTCACCGGCCGCGGCGCGACGTGGCGGGCGGTCTTCCCCCTCCGCGCGGCGCGCTGGGGCGGCGAGGCGCGGCCGCTGCCGACGGGTGCGTACGAGGTGCGGATCACCGGAGCGGACGGTGCCCCGGTGGAGGCGGTGGACGCCGTCCCGCTCACGATGCTGGGGACCCTCCGGGCCGAGCTCGACGGCGACGTGCTGCGCGTCGGTCCTCCCGTGGACCCGGCCTACGACTCCGGTGACGGCCAGGCGGCGCTCGAGCGGCGCTATGCCACGCGACCGGGGGTGCTGGAGAACGCGGTGTTCTTCGAGAGCTTCTACGGCCGCAACGCCAGCTGCAACCCGCTCGCGATCGACCGCGAGCTCGCCAGGGTCGCCCCGGGGGTCGCGCGCTACTGGAGCGTCGTCGACCTCTCGGTCGCCGTCCCCGAAGGCGCCATCCCGGTCGTCGAAGGCTCGCCGCAGTGGTGGCGGGCGCGCGGCTCCTCCCGGCTGCTCGTGGTCAACGACTGGCTGCGCCGCCGGTTCGAGCGCCGTCGTGGCCAAGTCGTGCTGCAGACCTGGCACGGCACTCCGCTCAAGCGCCTGGCGCTGCACCGTCCCGGGTTCGACCCGAGGCGTGCGGTCGCCGTTGCGCGGGAGGCGCGGCGGTGGAACGTGCTGCTGGCGCAGAACGCGTACGGCGCCGGCATCATGAAGAAGGCCTACGCCTTCCTCGGGCGCCCGATCTGGGTCGAGGGGTACCCCCGCAACGATGTGCTCCTCACCGGTGACGGCGCGGCCACGCGTGCGGCGCTCGGCATCGGGGCCGACGAGCGCGTGCTGCTGTACGCGCCGACCTGGCGGGAGGATCGCGAGCAGATGGTCGACTTCGTCGACCCGGGCGCCCTGGCAGCGGCGGCGGATGCCGTCGTGCTCGTGCGCGGCCATTCCCGGACCCTCATCCCGGGGCGCGACGCCTCGGGACCGCGCGTGATCGACGTGACGGCGTTCCCCGACACCGCGCGGCTGCTGCTGGCGGCCGACGCTCTCATCACCGACTACTCCTCGGTGATGTTCGACTTCAGCGTCACCGGCAAGCCGATGTACTTCCTCGTTCCCGATCTCGAGCACTACCGCGGCGAGCTGCGTGGTTTCTACTTCGATCTCTCGGCGCACGCGCCGGGGCCGGTGGTGCACACCGGTGACGAGCTCGTGGCCGCGCTGGCCGACGACGGCACGGCAGCGCGCTTCGCCTCCCGTTACGCCGCGTGGCGGGAGCGGTTCAACTCGCGCGACGACGGCCACGCCGCCGAGCGGGTCGTCGCCCGCATCCTGGACCAGGGTTTCGTCGAGCGCTGAACGCCCGCGCTGGCGTCAGGGCAGCGGGGTGTTCCGGGTGCCCAGGCGCGAGGTGTCGACCGTGTCGTGCGCGCCGCGCAGCACCCCGCGGATGAACCCGGCGCCCCACGCGAGGTGCATCGAGGGCAGCACGGCGAGGGTCCACAGCTTGTCGCGCCAGCCGGTGCCGCCCCCCGGTCCGATGGCGACGGCTGCGATGAGCAGCACGTACGCCGCGATGGGCACGTAGGCCACGCACGCCACGAGCGACCAGAGGCCAGAGAGCACGCCCGTCACCTGCAGCGCCGCGATCAGCAGGGCGTTCGTGGTGAGGACGACCAGCGCCGGCGGGGCGAAGTAGCGCAGCGAATTGCGGCGCCCGTAGCGGCGCACCAACTCGCCGCGCCAGGTGCCGGTGGCGAAGAACTGCCGCACGAGCCGGGTCCAGCTCTCCCGCGGCCAGTAGGTGACGGCCAGGCGCGGGTCGAACCACACGCGATACCCGGCGCGCCGGATGCGCAGGTTCAGCTCCCAGTCCTCCCCACGGCGGATGGATTCGTCGAACATGCCGACTTCTTCCAGCACCGCGCGGCGCATGACGCCGAGGTAGGCGGACTCCGCCGGACCCTCGTGGCCGCCGCTGTGGTAGGCGCCGCCGCCGAGGCCGATCGGGGAGTTGTAGGCGCGCGCGACCGCGCGTTGGAAGGGCGTGCGGCCGTCGGCGCGCATGATGCCGCCGACGTTGGCCGCACCCACCCGGTCGAGTGTCTCGAGCGCCTCACGGGTGTAGCCGGGGGCGAGCTCGGAGTGGGCGTCGACGCGCACGATCGTAGGGTAGCGGCCCGCGCGGATGGCGAGGTTGAGTCCCACGGGGATGTCGGCGGCGGGGTTGTCGACCAGCACGATGCGGTCGTCTGAGTCGGCCAGACGCCTGGCCAGTTCCGTCGAGCCGTCGGTGGAGGGTCCGAGTGCGAGGACGAGCTCGACGGGGCGCGGCGCGACATCCTGCTGCAGCACCGTGCGCACGGCCCGTTCGAGGTAATCGCGTTCGTTGAGGACCGGCATGACGAAGGTGACGCCGGCGTCTGCGGCGACGACGGGCGCGTCCTTGCCGGGCGGGGAAGCGGCGTCGTGCATCAGACGATCATGTCACGCGCCGGCGTCGGTAGGCTGGAGGGGTGGGTGTCGTATCGGATGGACGCAAGGCCGCCAAGCTGCTGAGAAGGGCCCTCGTCAACCGCACCGCGGTGGGGGAGGTGCGCCGGGCGCTCAAAGCGCGCGGACCGCATCCGTCGATGCACTACCGCGTGGCGGTCTACTTCGCCGACGGCGCCGTGAACATGTACCAGATGCGGCAGTGGTACAAGCCGCTCGCCGACCTCGCGCAGCGCTGGCCGGTCGTGGTGCTCAGTCGCAATGCCACCGGCGCGCGGGCACTCGTGGACGACGGCGCGCTGCCGGTCGCGTTCGTGCCGACCGTGCGTGACCTGGAGCGCTTCATCGCGGACCAGGACATCCGCGTGGTGCTCTACGTCAACCAGAACACCCGCAACTTCCAGATGTTCCGCTACGGCAGGCGCTGGCACGTGTTCATCAACCACGGCGAGTCCGACAAGATGTACATGACCACCAACCAGTTCAAGGCGTACGACTACGCCCTGGTGGCGGGGGATGCCGCGCGCGAGCGGCTCGGCCGGGTGCTGTGGGACTACGACCTGGAGCGGCGCACGATCGAGATCGGCCGGCCGCAGGCCGACCACTACTCCGGGGCGCTGCCCTATTCGCCCGACCAGCGCACGGTCGTGCTGTACGCGCCGACGTGGGAGGGCGACCGGCCCTCGGCGCACTACGGCTCGATCGTCACGCACGGTGAGGCGCTGACGCGCGCGGTGCTGGCGAGCAACACGCACCGCCTCATCTACCGGCCGCATCCGCGCTCCGGCGTCGTCGACGACGAGTACGGTGCCGCCAATGCGCGCATCATCGCGGCGATCGCCGCGGCCAACGCGGCCGATCCCACCGCGCAGCACGTCTTCGACGACGGCCCCGAACTCGGCTGGCAGCTGTCGGCGGCGGACGTGGCCATCGTCGACATCTCGGCCATGGTCTACGACCGGCTCGCCGCCGATCGACCGCTCATGATCACCCGGCCCACCGATGTGCGGGCCAGCATCGACACCCACGGCTACCTGTCGGCCTGCGAGTGGCTGTACGCGGAGCGCGCGGCGGACATCCTCGCCGAGACGCAGCGCGTGCTGTCGGATCCCGAATCCGTGACCCGCCTGCAGGAGTGGGTGCGCCGCTACTTCGGCGACACGACCCCGGGGGCGGCCACGGCGCGCTTCCACGCGGCGATCGAGCATCTGATGGTCGAGTGGGACCGCTGGCACGAGCTCACCGCGGACGACCCGGTCGACGACGACCAGGACGACGCCGAACTCGACGACGCGGAGTGACCGGCTAGATCGCCGGCGCCGCGACGAGGCGCTCGATGGCCCGCAGCGGAATGGCGATCCACGTCGGCCGGGAACGCGCCTCGTAGGTCGCCTCGTAGACGGCCTTGTCCAGCTCCAGGGCGTCCAGCAGCGGTCCGACCGTCGTGGCGCGTGCGCCGACGCGCTCGCCGTACCCGGTGAGGAAGCTGTCCCGCGCATTCCGCGCCCAGTCGCGCACGGACGTGGAGCGATCGGGATGGTCGAGGCGGATGGAGCCCGCCACGTAGTCGAACGAGCGCAGCATGCCCGCGACATCACGCAGCGCCAGGTCGGGGAGGGTGCGTTCGGACATCGAGCGCATCGGCTCGCCTTCGAAGTCCAGCAGAACCCAGCCGCGGTGAGGAACGAGGATCACCTGGCCGAGGTGATAGTCGCCGTGGATGCGCTGCAGCGGCGGCCAGTCCGACTCCAGGGCGCGGTCGTAGATGGCCTCGATCGCATGTTTCGCGGCGCCCAGCTGCGGGACCTCGGCGATGGCCGTGGCCAGGCGCCGCTGCCACACGTCGCGCAGGTTCGCCCGGTCGGCGCCGGTGGCAGGGGCACTCGGGAACAGGTGCGCGAGCGACAGGTGCACGTCGGCGGTGGCGGTACCGAGGTCGTATGCCGACCGGCGGAAGTCCTCGTCGTGGGCGGCCGAACGCAGCGCGACGCGCCAGGCATCCTCCACGTCGGGGAAGAACTCCTGGGCGAACGCGAAGGAGCCTCGCACCGTCCCGGCCGCGGTGGCCGGGTCCGGCCACTCGCCGTCGATCCACCCCACCGCCCGCGGCACGTGGGGTGAGCGCGCGGCGCTGAGTGCGGTGTTCAGCTCGATGTCGGGGTTGCGGCCCGGCTGCACCTGACGGAACACCTTGCAGATGATCGGCGACGTCGCGTCATCGAAGCGGAAGACGATCGAGGTGTTGGACTGCTCGCCGGTGACGACGCTGCCGCGCGCCGGACCTGCGGTGGCGACCGAGCTCGTCGGCGTCACGGGGTGGCCCACAGCGGTGGTCCGGGGGCCGCGGGCGGTGCCGCCGGCAGTGACGAGGGTGAGCAGCGCTGCCGCGTACGCGGGGTCGTGCGGTGCGTCGATGAGGGTCGTGCCGGGATCGGGGGTGCCGATGACGTGGGCGGTCAGGGCCTCGGGCACGGTGCTGGTGGCACGTGCCACGATGGGCAGCTGGTACACAGCGGTCGGCAGCGTGCCCTCGTCGGCGACGAGCAGCGTCCGCACGCGTACCCCCGGCTCGTCCACCGGCATGTCCCATGAGGCCACGTATCGCAGGTGGGGCGCGCGGCCCTTGGCGGTGCACCAGCGCTGGCGGGGCATCCAGGCAGCCAGGCACGCCAGGGTACTGTCCATGCCCGTGAGCGTATTGCCGCGTGCCCACACTGTCGAGGCGCCACCCCGCGTGCGGCCTCCGCACGCGTTATCGTCCCGCGTGCTGCCGTGGTGCCGGTCACGCCACGAGCGGCCGGAACAGCGGCGATTTGGAGCGAAGCACGACCGGCTCCCTGCCCAGGTGCGGCGGCGCATGCAGGACGAAGGGCTCGAGCCCATCGCGTGTGATCCACCAGCCGTTGTTGTGCAGCAGCATGTGATGGAATCGGCACAGCAGGATGCCGGCGTCGACATCGGTGCGGCCGCCCTGCTGCCACTGGTCGCAGTGGTGCGCCTCGCAGTACGAAGCCGGCACCGGGCACCCGGGGGCCATGCAGCCGCCGTCGCGCACCGCCAGGGCGATGCGCTGCTTGGCTGAGAAATGGCGTTGCTCCCGCCCGAGGTCCAACGGGTTGCCGCAGCCGTCGACGATCACTTCGCGGTAACCCGCCGCGCACAGTGTTCGTTCGACCACCGGGCCGGCGACCGCAGCGCCGCCGTCTTCCAGATGCCCCACGCCGATCGACCGGCCAAGGCCATCGCGGCGCCGGGTCGCCTCGGCGGTCACCACGATGCGTACGCCCGGCTGGCGGGCGCCGAAGATGGCGTCAGACGTCGCGAGCGAACCGGCCTTGAGCGTGTCCATCAGCAGGTCGTACTCGAGCTGCTCGTTGCTGCGTGGGTCGGCGACCAGTTGCTCGGCCACGGCGCGCTCCTCGTCGGTGACGAACCGGGGGCCACCGCGCCGCGGACGCAGTGCCGCGTCGACCGTGGCGCGGAGCCAGGCGGCCATCTCGTCGTCGAGCGCCAGGTGGGCGCGGTACTGGCCGTGTTCGTCCTGCCACATGCGGAAAGACCGCCCCTCGTACCGCTGCTGGAAGCGGTCGGCTGCGCCGCACTCGTCGAGCTGATCGCGCAGATACCGCGCCCGGCGCAGCAGCTCCTCGGCCGCGCAGTGTCGTGCCTGGGAGATGAGCTGCTCGGCTGCCACGCGCCAGATCTCGCGGAACTGCGCCGCCTCGTTCACGTCGCCACCGCCGCCGGATGCGGCGTCGGCACTGTGCGTCGGTGGGACTCCGAGTCCCCGCAGGATCGCGTCGTGCTGCGCGGGTGTGAGGAGACCTCCGAGCATGGCCGTCCGCAGCGGTTCGTGCCAGGGTGTCGGGCGCGGTGGCGTCGGCGGTTCGGTCGTGCCGGCGGCACCGTTCGCAGCCTCCAACGGCGGGGGAGCAGCCTCGGCGCCGTCGAGCAGTGCCTGACCGAGTCGCACGTGACGCTTCACCTCACCGATGCTCTGGCCGGTGATCGACTGGATCAGCGAGGTGGGGGTGCGATGCCCCTTCGTCTGCGCGAGCCCGCCATACCCCCGGTCGCGTGCCGAACGCTCGGCGGCGACGCCGGCGGCGGCGATGCGCACGTGCTCCAGGCTGTCGATCAGCGCCGTCGTGTCGGCCAGCAGGTCGAGTACCCGCTCGCTGTCGAGTTCGCGCAGCGCGGCCCCCAAGCACGCAGGCTCCACGTCGAGTTCAGGAGTGCTGTGGAGCGTGTCCAGCAGTCCCTGTGTCTCGGAGAAGAAGGCCATACTTCATGGTAGAAGTGGCCTCCGACATTCGAACCTACGGACGGACTACACCCCGACGACGAGGGCGACCACCGCGGCGACCGCGGACGCGGCAGCCAGCAGCAGCGCGATGCCGATCAGCACCGCGTGGACGATCAGGAATTTCGTCGGCTTGCCCGCGGCGTCCCGCGCGCGCGGGTCCTTCGCCACTCGCCGCAGGAACGTGGGCCACACGACGACGTTGAAGACGGCGTTCGCCAGGAGCAGGACGATGAGGAGGGATGCCACCCTTCAAGCCTATCCGCGGCTCCCGGGCCTCAATGCCGCGCGTCGCCGGTCGCGGGCGCCTCGCCGTTCGGCGCAGCCTCCGCCGCTTCGAGCGGAATCGACACCGACACCGACGCCATGCCGTCGGCCACCAGTGCGAGCGCATCGGGCACGGCACTGGAATCGAGGGTCTCGGCGGGGGAGGCGGACTCCCACGGCTCGGACGGGAGCCCTGCCCACTCGGTCGGCTCTTCCGGTCGGTTCATGAACATTCCCACCCGACCATTGTGCGCCTCCGCACGCGGCGCGGCGCCGTGTGCGGCTCAGTCAGTGCCGCCAGTGCCGGTGCCGGCTCCGGCGTCGCCGTCGTCGGGCGTCGCCGTGATCTCCCGGCGACGCGGACGCACCGTGCCGCCGACCTTCTTCGCGGCGCGCTGCACGCCGTGGGCGGCGCCCATGCTCGCCGAGGCGAGCGCGGTGCCGGCCCGCCGCACGCCGCGGACGGCGCCGTGTTCGAGCCGGACCGACCCTTCCTTCGGCTCCAGCTCGGGCGGGTACACCAGCGGCGGCGCCCCGAAGCCCTGCCGGGCGGTGACGAGCACGCGGCGTCCCAGGATGTGGTTCCCGGTCCCGCCGACGGCGGCGCCCACACCGAACGGGAGCGCCTTGCCGACGATCGACGCGCCGCCCTTCGCGGCGAAGCGGTGCACGAACGAGGACTTCAACCGATCGACGAGCGGGCCGACGGCGGCGCGGGGGAGCGTCTTGGTGATGAGTTCGCCCCAGTACTTGTCCCGCGGCACGCCCTTCCCCGCGACCTGCCCTGCGAGCTGCGAGACGAGGTCGACGCCCTCCTTGCCGAGCATGAGGGTGAGCACGAGAGCCCTGGCACGGTCGGGGTTGTCCACCGGAATGCCGTGCAGCTCCGACATCGACTGCGCGAACAGCGCGGTCGCCTCGAGGAAGCCCACCGTCTCCACTCCGCTGAGCGCGAGCGTCACACCCGTGCCGATGCCGGGCACGACGGCGGTCGCACCGACCGCCGCGCCCCCGGTGGTGACGGCGGCGAGATAGCGGCGCTCGAGCATGCGCACGATCTGCGCATTCGTGGCATCCGGATGCCGCAGGCGGATGCTGCGCAGATGCGCGACCACGGCGGGGCGCTGGATGCCCAGCACACGGTCGAGCACGCGCACGATGCGCGGATGCTCGTCGGAGCCCACCGGCGGCAACCCGCCGTCCCACGGCGCGTCGTCCGAGAGGGTGTGGATGCGGTACACCTTGTCGGCCATGCCGCCGATCCTATGCACCCTGTGCTGAGCGCCCGCTGGGGCGCACCGGCTCAGACGTAGAGGTTGGCGCGCTCGAGGTCTTCGGCGAAGTCGACCTCGACGGCGTACAGGTCGGAGATGTCCAGGGGCTGCAGGCGCACGCCGTCCTCGGCGATCGCGAGCTCCAGGCCGCGCTCGAAGTAGTCCTGGTCGTCGACGCGCGACAGCTGGCGCATGAAGGCGCGCTTGTCGGCAGCGGAGATGTAGTTGATGCCCACGGCCTCGCCGATGCCGCCCGTGACGGTCTTGGACAGCTCGTTGATGTACCCGGCGGAATCGACCGTGTACTTCACCTCTTCATCGCTGACCTTCGCGGTGTTGACGGTGACGAACGAGCGCTCGGCGTCGATCAGGGCGATCGCCCGGCCGAGGACCCGCGGATCGAACACGACGTCGCCGTTCATCCACAGCACGCCGTTCTTGCCGGTGGCGGCGAGGGCGCGCAGCAGCGACTTGGACGTGTTCGTCTGGTCGTAGCGGTCGTTGTAGACGTAGTCGGCGTCGGGGAAGGCCTCAACGATGGTCTCGGCGCGGTAGCCGACGACGGTGGTGATGCGGGCGGCCTTGCCGAAGGCGGCACGGATGTTGTCGTGCTGCTGCTGCATGATGCTGCGGCCATCGCTGAGCTCGGTCAGCGGTTTGGGCAGGCTGCGCCCCAGTCGCGAGCCCATGCCCGCGGCGAGGATGACGGTCTGAAGAGTCAAGGGGTTGCTCCTGAAGTCTGAGTTCATAGTCGGTTCACCGAAAGGACACCCCGTTGTGCCTGGTCAATGGTAGCGAGTACACCTGAGAACGCCCAGAATGCCCCCGGTCCGTTGTCGTTTCGTGACAAACAACGCCGTATGACATCGGACCGTCCGAGACGGCTGCGCGAGCCGATCTCCTTGATACCGTGGACGGATGACAGCGTCGCTGCCTTTGCCCCACGACTCTGATTCGGACGCCGCTCCGGAGCAGCAGTTCGCGGCGCAATCCGGCCCGAGGGCCCTGCCGGCGCCGCGCAAGCCGCGCCCGCGCAAGCCTGCGACGAAGGCCAAGCCGAAGCGCGCCGCAGAGCCGGCCGCCACGCTCGTCCCCCCGCCCTTGCCGCCCATTCCGGCGGATCAGGCGGCCGCCGCGCGCGCTGTGCCTGCCGTTCCAGCCAAGCCGGCCGAGTCCGCTGCGGAGGTCGCCGCGCGTCTTGCCGCGCAGGTGACGACGGCGCCGGACGGCCTCGAGACCGCACCGCCCGTGCCCGACACAGCACCTGCGGCGGAGGTCGTGGCGGAGGCCGTTCCGCTCGCCGAGCCCGAGGCCCCCGTCACGGCCGAACCGGAGGCGGAGCCGACGGAAACGACGGAAACCGCCGCCGACGCGCTCGAAGACCTGGGAATCGCCCCGGAATCGACCTCCCCGGAACCCGCCCCGATCGAGGCCGAATCCGTCGTCGTCGAGGTCGAACCGGTCGAGGCCGAACCGGTCGAGGTCGAGCTGGTGATCGATGTCGAATCCGTCGAGCGCGTCGCACCCGTCGAGACCGAGCGCGCCCCCGAATCGGAGGCCGACCTCGTCGCCGACGTGGCCGCCGTCGCCGCCATCGTCTCGACGCTGGACGAGGAACCGCTCGACGAGCCGGCCACGCACCTGCCCGCCCTCGCTCTGCGCGGCGTCACGAAACTCTTCGGCGGCACCGCCGCTGTCGACGGCATCGACCTCACCGTGCCCGCCGGATCGTTCTACGGTCTGGTCGGACCCAACGGCGCGGGCAAGACCACGACCCTGTCGATGATCGCCGGCCTGCTGCGGCCCGACCGCGGCAGCATCCGCATCAACGGCGTGGATGCCGCATCCGACCCGGCCGGCGCGAAGCGGCTCATGGGCGTGCTGCCGGATCGACTGCGCACGTTCGACCGGCTCACCGGCCGCCAGCTGCTGCACTACTACGGACTGCTGCGCGGGCTTCCGGCCGCGGTCGCCGACAGCCGTGCCGCCGACCTCGCCCGCGCGTTCGACCTCACCGATGCGCTGTCTCGACCGGTGTCGGACTACTCCGGTGGCATGACGAAGAAGATCATGCTCGCGGGCGCACTGATCCACTCGCCGCGGGTGCTGGTGCTGGACGAGCCGTTCGAGGCCGTCGATCCCGTCTCCAGCGCGGTCATCCTCGACATCCTCGGTGCGTACGTCGCGCACGGCGGCACCGTCATCCTCTCCAGCCACGGCATGGACCTCGTCGAGCGCGTCTGCTCGCGCGTCGCGGTGATCGTCGCAGGCCAGGTGCTGGCCGAAGGCACCGTCGACGAGGTGCGCGGCGAATTGACCCTCGAGCAACGCTTCGTCGAGCTCGCGGGCGGGCTGAGCGACGTGGAGGGCCTCGAGTGGCTGCACACGTTCTCCGGCTGAGGCTGGCACTGCTCACCGGCGCGCTGCGAGGCGACACCGGACACGTCGTGCGGATGGTGGCGGGAGCGGTGGCGCTCGCCCTCGCCGTCGCTGCCGGATGCCGGGCACTGCTGAGCCTCAGCGACGCTTCGCCGGACGTCACCTTCACCGTCACCGTGCTGTGCGGCTCCGCCCTCACCCTGGCCTTCGCGGTCGCGCCGCTGGTGACGGGGATCGACGACCCGCTCGACCCGCGGCGTTTCGCGGTGTTCGGCATCGCCCCCGGTCCGCTGGCTGCCGTGCTGGTGGGGGCGGGGTTCCTCAGCGTCCCCGTCTTCGCACTCGTGCCGCTCGCGGTGAGTCTCGTGATGGTCTGGATCGCGCACGGCGTGGCCTGGGGCCTCGCGGTGCTCGCGGTCGTGCTCGGCATCGCCACCTGTGTGATGCTCGGTCGCGTCGCCTACGCCGTGGCGGCGCTGGTGTTCAACGAGCGACGCTCGCGAGAGCTGACAGGCATCTTCCTCCTCGCCGTGCTCGTCGTCGCCGTGCCCGTCGTCGTCTTCTTCGCCTCACTGGAATGGGGGCGGCGCGTGCCGCCGCAGCTCGTCGCCGTGGCCGACCTGCTCGTGCTCACCCCGCTCGGGGCGCCACTGGGCGTCGCCGCCCGCGCCGACGCCGACGGCTCGCCGTGGATGCCGCTCATCATCGCCCTCGCCACCCTCGCCGTGCTCGCCGGGCTGTGGTTCCTCCTCGTGCGGCGCATGCTCACCACCACGCCGCGCCCCATCTCGGTACGCGAGCGCGGCGGGCTCGGCTGGTTCGCGGTCATGCCCGGCACCCCCGGCGGCGCGGTGGCCGCGCGGAGCCTCGTCTACTGGATGCGCGACCGGCGCTACCTCGTGAACATCGTCGTCATCCCGGTGGCGGCTGTGCTCACCATCGCACCCCTCGCGATCGTGGGTGTGCCCGCTCCGGTGATCGCCCTGGTGCCGGTGCCGCTCATGGCCCTGTTCCTCGGCTGGCTGCCGCACAACGACCTCGCCTACGACCACACCGCCGTCTGGATGCACGTCGCCAGCGCCATGCGCGGGGTCTCCGACCGCATCGGCCGGCTCGTGCCGGTGCTGCTGATCGGCGTGCCGCTGCTCGCGGTCACGGTGCCGCTGGCGATCTGGGTGCACGGGCGCTGGGCAGTCATGCCCGCGCTGATCGGCGTCTGCGCGGCCCTGTTCCTGTCGGGCCTCGGCCTGTCCTCCATCGCCTCGGCGCTCGCCCCGTACGCCGTGACACGGCCGGGCGACAGCCCGTTCCAGCAGCCGCAGCGCACCGGGGGAGCGATGTCGCAGGGTCTGGTGCTGGTCGGCGCGCTCGTCGCCGCGGCACCTGCACTGTGGTGGGGCTGGCTCACGCTCACCGGCGACGCGAACGACGCGTGGGTCGGGTTCTGGGTCGGCATCGGGTCGGGTGTGGTCGTGCTCGCGGCAGGCATCCTGATCGGCGGTCGCGTGTTCGAACGGGGCAGCACGCGGATCATGGAGTTCGCCGAGGCGACCTGACCGCCGTGGGAAGCGCCGCCGCGGATAGACTGAGTGACCATGAGCACGCCGATCGACAGCCCCGACCAGGGGGGCCTTGCGACCCTTGACCGCGAGCTCGAGGAGCTCATCCGCGAAGAGAGCATCGAGCCCGGTGATCACGAGCGCTTCTCCCACTACGTGAAGAAGGAGAAGATCCTCGAGTCGGCCATCACCGGCAAGCCGGTGCGGGCGCTGTGCGGCAAGAAGTGGACGCCGGGGCGCGACCCCGAGAAGTTCCCCGTCTGCCCCTCGTGCAAAGAGATCTACGAGTCGCTGAACACCTGAGCGCCCGCGGGGGCGTCAGGCCACATCGACGAAACGGGTCGGCAGCGCCGGCTCGGAGCGGCTGAGCGCGAGGGCGCGCACCGGCAGCTCCTCCCGCACCTGCAGGTGGTGCTCCCGCGCGGCGGTGACGCCGGCGGGGCCGAGGTAGGCGGCATCCGTCTCGCCCGCCTCGACGAGGGTCACGTGCAGCGCGCGGGCTTCGGGATGGTCGGCCGCCGTGGGCACCGACTCGAACCCATCGGCCACCGCGATCAGCTCGCTCGTGGCGACACCGCGGTCGAGGGTGCGGAAGGCGGCCTTGCGCCCGCCCTTCGACGCCTTGTCGGTGGAGTTCTTGGCGACCCCCACCCAGGAATCGGCGGCATCCTGACGGGCCACGAGCTTGTAGACCATGCCCGCGGTCGGGGCGCCGGAGCCGGTGACGACGGACGTGCCCACGCCGTAGGCGTCGACGGGGGATGCCGCAAGCGCCGCGATCGCGAATTCGTCGAGGTCGCTGGTCACGGTGATCTTCGTCGAGGTCGCACCCAGCGCGTCCAGCTGCGCGCGCACCTCGGCGGCGACGGTGGGGAGGTCGCCGGAGTCGATGCGCACGCCACCGAGTCCGGTGCCGGCGACGCGGATCGCGGTCTCGACGCCGGTGCGGATGTCGTACGTGTCCACGAGGAGCGTCGTGTCCACGCCCAGCGCGGCGATCTGCGCACGGAAGGCGTCTTCCTCGGTGTCGTGCAGCAGCGTCCACGCGTGCGCCGCGGTCCCCATGGTGGGGATGCCCCACGTGCGGCCGGCCTCGAGGTTGCTCGTTGCGCCGAATCCGGCGATGTAGGCCGCGCGGGCGGCGGCGACGGCGCCGTGCTCGGACGCGCGGCGGGAGCCCATCTCGGCGAGCGGACGGTCGCCGGCGGCGATGCTCATGCGGGCCGCGGCGTTGGCGACCGCGGAGTCGTGGTTGAGCACGCTCAGTGCGATGGTCTCGAGCACGACCGCCTCGGCGAACGTCCCCTCGACGGTGAGCACGGGGGAGCCGGGGAAGTACAGCTCGCCTTCGCGGTAGCCGGTGATGGTGCCGGTGAAGCGGTAGTCCTCGAGGAAGCGGATGGTCGCGGCATCCACCACCCGCTCGTCGCGAAGGAAGCGCAGCTCGTCGTCGCCGAAGCGGAAGTCGGCCAGCTGCTGCAGCAGCCGGCCCGTTCCCGCCACGACCCCGAAGCGCCGCGCGCCGGGCAGGCGCCGGCCGAACAGCTCGAAGACGCAGCGACGGCGGGCGGAGCCGTCGTGCAGCGCCGCGTCCAGCATTGTCAGTTCGTACCGGTCGGTGAACAGCGCGGTGCTGGGCACGCGGGCAGGACGGGAGGACGCGTCGCTCATGCGGGCCAGCCTATCCAGGCGCTCGCGTAGGCTGGGAACGTGAACGACGCCCCCATCGGAATCTTCGACTCCGGCGTCGGCGGACTCACGGTGGCCCGCGCCGTCTCGGCACTGCTGCCCCGCGAGTCGATCCTGTACCTCGGAGACACCGCGCACTCCCCGTACGGACCCAAGCCGATCGCCGACGTGCGCCGCTACTCGCTCGAGGTGCTGGACACCCTCGTCGACGAGGGAGTGAAGATGCTCGTCATCGCCTGCAACACGGCGTCGTCGGCCATGCTCCGCGACGCCCGTGAGCGCTACGACGTGCCCGTGGTCGAAGTGATCAACCCCGCCGTGCGCACCGCGATGTCCACGACCCGCAACGGCCGCATCGGCGTGATCGGCACCGAGGGCACCATCGCCTCACGCGCTTACCAGGACATGCTCGAGGTGAACGTGAACCTGAGCGTGTGGGCCCAGGCCTGCCCGCGCTTCGTCGAGTTCGTCGAGGCGGGCGTGACCGATTCGCCCGAGGTGCTGGCTGTCGCCGAGGACTACCTCGCGCCGCTGCGCCACGCCGGCGTCGACACCCTCGTGCTCGGCTGCACGCACTACCCGTTCCTCGAGGGGGCCATCAGCTACGTGATGGGCCCCGACGTGTCGCTGGTCTCCAGCGACACCGAGACCGCCAAGGACGTGTACCGTCAGCTGGTGTCCCGCGACCTGCTCGCGGGGCCGGATGCCACGGCGCACCACGACTACCAGGCCACCGGATCGTCGGCCGACGACTTCCTGCGGCTGGCGCACCGACTGATGGGGCGCGAGGTCAGCACCGTGCGCCTCGTGCAGACCGGCGCGATCGACCTGCCCCGCTGAACCTCAGGAGAGACATGACCGACATCACCCGAGCCGACGGTCGCGCAGTCGACCAGCTGCGCCCGATCACGATCGAACGCGGCTGGAGTGCGCACGCCGAAGGATCGGCGCTGATCTCGTTCGGCGGCACCAAGGTGCTGTGCACCGCGTCGTTCACCAACGGCGTGCCGCGCTGGCTCACCGGCAAGGGCAAGGGGTGGGTCACCGCCGAGTACGCGATGCTGCCGCGGGCGACGAACTCGCGCAACGACCGCGAGTCGATCAAGGGCCGCGTGGGCGGCCGCACCCATGAGATCTCCCGCCTCATCGGCCGCGCGCTGCGCGCCGTGGTGGACACCAAGGCGCTCGGCGAGAACACGATCGTCATCGACTGCGACGTGCTGCAGGCCGACGGCGGCACCCGCACCGCGGCCATCACGGGCGCCTACGTGGCCCTGGCCGACGCGATCGCGTGGGGCAAGCAGAAGAAGTTCATCGCGCAGCGCTCCGAGGTGCTGATCGACTCGGTATCGGCGGTGTCGGTCGGCATCATCGACGGTGAGCCGATGCTCGACCTCGCCTACGTCGAGGACGTCCGCGCCGAGACCGACATGAACGTCGTCGTCACCGGGCGGGGCCTGTTCGTCGAGGTGCAGGGCACCGCCGAGGGCGCGCCGTTCGACAAACGCGAGCTGGATGCGCTGCTCGAGCTCGGCGTCAACGGCTGCGGCGAGCTGCGGGAGCTGCAGGCCGCGGCCCTGGCCGTGACGGACGCCGTCTGAGGCAGGCGCACGTGAGCGAGCAGAGCGTGACGAACCGTCCGGACCGGCTGGTGCTGGCGACCCACAACCCGCACAAGATCGAGGAGTTCCAGTCGATCGTGCGCGCTACCCGCCCCGACGTGGAAGTCATCGGCTACGACGGCCCGGAGCCCGTCGAGGACGGCGTGACCTTCGCCCAGAACGCGCTGATCAAGGCGCGGGCGGCGGCGGCGCACACCGGTCTTCCCGCCCTCGCCGACGACTCCGGCATCTGCGTCGACGTGCTGGGCGGCTCGCCCGGGGTGTTCTCGGCGTACTGGGCTGGACACGCCAAGGATGCCACCGCGAACCTCGAACTTCTGCTGGATCAGCTCAGCGACGTCGCCGACCCGCACCGGACGGCGCGGTTCGTCTCGACGATCGCGCTCGTGATCCCGGGCGGAGCGGAGCACGTCGTGGAGGGCAGCTGGCCCGGTCGCCTCGCGACAGCCCCGCGGGGCGAGGGCGGCTTCGGCTACGACCCCATCTTCATCCCCGACGGCCAGCCCGAAGGTGCCGAGCGCACCGTCGGCGAGTGGCCGGCGGGCGAGAAGAACGCCGCGTCGCACCGCGCCCGCGCATTCGCCGCGCTGACGCCGCTGCTGGCCGACCTCTGAGGCTGAGAATCACGATCATTCCCGACTAGCGCCGCGGGAGCGCGCGCGGCGGCGGAGGGTCGTAGCGTGGAAGCATGCACGACCACGCACCTGCCCCCGGCATCCGCGGCGCCGCCAACCGGCGCCTGCTGGCGGTGTCGCTGACGATCACCTCGGTGGTGCTCGTGGTGCAGGTGGTGGGTGCGATCCTGTCGGGGTCGCTCGCGCTGCTGGCCGATGCCGGGCACATGTTCACGGACGCCGCGGCGCTCGTCATCGCCCTCATCGCGAGCTCGATCGCCGCGCGGCCGGCCGACGACCGCTCCACGTTCGGCTACCAGCGCGCGGAGGTCATGGGCGCGCTGGTGAACGGCGTGATCCTGCTGGCGCTGGCGGTGTGGATCGTCGTCGAGGCGGTGCAGCGGCTGCTGCGGCCGGAGGCGGCGGAGGTGGGCGGCGGCCTCATGCTGGTCGTCGCGATCGTGGGCCTCGTCGCGAACGCGGTGGCGCTGTGGCTGCTGAGCGCGGCGCAGAAGCAGAGCATCAACGTACGCGGCGCCTACCTCGAGGTGCTCGGCGACCTGCTGGGCTCGGCGGCGGTCATCGTCGCGGCGATCGTCATCCTGCTGACCGGATGGACCCAGGCGGATGCCGTGGTGTCGCTGGTCATCGCGGCGCTCATCGTGCCGCGGGCCATCACGCTGCTGCGTGAGGTGGCATCGGTGCTGGGCGAGGAGGTGCCTCGCGGCATCCAGGTCGCGCAGATCCGTGAACACATCCTGGGAACGCCCGGGGTCGTCGACGTGCACGACGTGCACGTGTGGCAACTGACCCGCGGCGCCCCGGTGTTCATGGCGCACGTCGTCGTCGAGGACGCGTGCCTTGCCGATGGGCGGGCCACCGGCATCCTCACGGGGCTGCAGGAGTGTCTCGCGGACCACTTCGACGTCGCCCATTCGACGTTCCAGCTGGAGCCGGCGGGGCACGTCGAGAACGAAGCGCACGCCTGAGGCGGCGTGCGGGGGCGCGAGCCGTCAGTCTTCCCGGATGACCTCGTCGGGCGTTTTGTCGGGGCGCAGGCCCCGCCAGCGGGCGTGGCGGAGGGTGCCGCCGGGGGTGAACTCGGCGTACTCGACCTCGGCGACCGTCTCGGGGCGCACCCAGAGAGCGTCGGAGGCGTCGGCGCGGGGGATGCCGATGAACGGGTTCGCGTCGGTGCGCAGCGGCGTGAGGACCTCGTGCAGCCGGGCGAGGGTGCGATCGCTGAATCCGGAGCCGACGCGGCCGACGTACTGCAGGCCGTCCGCGCTCGGAATGCCCAGCAGCAGCGAGCCGATCGAGCCGGCGCGCCCGCCCTTGCCCGGCCGGATCGCCCCGATCACGATCTCCTGGGTGTGCGTGATCTTGAGCTTGAGCCACTGCTCCGAGCGTTGCCCGCGGCGGTAGGCCGAGCCGGGGTCCTTCACGACGAGGCCCTCGAGGCGGTGGCGGCGCGCGGTCTCCAGTGCGACGTCGATGTCGTCGAGCACGGGCGGCACGTCGATGTGCGGCGGCGACGTCGGCAGCGTCTCCAGCAGCGGCCGGCGCTCGCGCAGCGGCAGCGGCGCGACATCGATGCCGTCGTACACCAGCACGTCGAACAGGTACCACGAGGTCGGGATGCGCGCGGATTCGCGCGCGATGTCGCGCGGGCCGGTCAGGTGCATGCGGTTCTGCAGCAGCGTGAAGCTGGGGCGACCGGTCTCGTCGAGTGCGACGATCTCGCCGTCGACGGTGACCGGCGTGGCGCCGAAGGCGGCCGCGGCCGCGGCGGTGAGCTCGGGATACCGCTCGGTGATGTCGGTGCCGTTGCGGCCGCGCAGGTGAAGCGTCGCGCCGTCCCAGACGCCGAGCGCCCGGATGCCGTCCCACTTCAGCTCCGCCCACGCCCGCTCGCCCCAGCGTCGGGCCGCGTCGTGCGCGCGCGCATCGGTGGCCGGGGTGGCCAGCATGGGGCGGAGGTCGCCGGAGTCGCCCGCGGTGGGCGCGGTGTCGGCGGGCCCGGTGCTGGCGGGCGTGGTGCCGGCGGGCGCGGCATCCGCGGATTCATGCCTTCTCTCATCCGCATGTGACTTCCCGCTCACACGGCCGGTGGGGCGTCGCGCGGATGCCTCCACGGTGTCGTCCCCTCTCTCGACGGCGTGTGAGCGGGAACTCACATGCGAAATCGAAGAAGCGTCAGAATTCTCGTGTGAGCGGGAACTCACATGCGAAATCGAGGAAGTGTCCGAAATCTCGGGGGCTTCGGACGCGGGGGCGGCAGCCGCGACCGCGGCATCCGAGCCTCCGGCAGCGGCGGCGCCCCCCTTCATCCGGTGCAGCAGCCACGTCGACTTCTCGCCGGAACCGTCCGTGCGGATGAGAGCCAGGCGCGCGTCACCGAGCGGCCCGCCGGGTCTGCCGTGCACCGTGAAGATGATCTCGTCGTCGCGCCACTTCTCCAGGTCGTAGACGCCCTCGTCCCAGATCGTCACGGTGCCCGCGCCGTACTCGCCACGCGGGATCTCGCCCTCGAAGGTGCCGTACTCCAGCGGGTGGTCCTCGGTCATGACCGCGAGGTGGTTCCGCGCCGGCGTCTCCGGCACGCCCTTGGGCACCGCCCAGCTCACCAGCACGCCGTCGCGCTCGAGCCGAAAGTCCCAGTGCAGCCGCGAGGCGTGGTGCTCCTGGATGACGAAGCGGGGGAGGTCGGATGCCGCGCGGCCCCCGAGCGCGTTGGACGGCACCGGCTCGGGGGTCGCCCCCGCGGTGCGCTTGGCGATGTATGCCGCGAGCGGGCCGTCGGGCGACGCGCGACCCTCGGCGTGGAACCCCAGCGACGCGAGCGGGTCGCCCATGCGCTCCGCGCGCGCCAGCACCTCGCCGAACAGCAGGTGCGCGAGCGCGGGATCATCCAGCTCTTCCCACGTGCGGGGCGCGGCCACGGTTGGCTGCTCCCGCCCGCGCAGCGAGTAGGGGGCGATCGTCGTCTTGGATCCGTTGTTCTGGCTCCAGTCGATGAACACCTTGCCGGTGCGCTGCGCCTTGGCCATCTGACTCACCACGAGGTCGGGGTGGTCGGCCTCCACGGCCCGCGCGAGCTCGCGCGCCACGCCCGTCACCTGCTCGCTGGACTGGGTGCCCGGCAGTGCCGCATACAGGTGGATGCCCTTGCTCCCGCTCGTCACCGGGTACGGCTTCAACCCCATCCCCACGAGGATGTCGCGGAGCAGCCGTGCCACCTCGGCGCATTCGGCGAGCCCCGTGCCGGGGCCGGGATCGAGGTCGAGCACGATCCGATCTGCCGGCGACCGTCCGCCGTCGGCGGCGAACCGCCACTGCGGCACATGCAACTCGAGGCTCGCGACCTGCGCGAGGTAGACGAGCGTCGGCCGATCGCCGACCAGCGGGTAGTCCTTCGCCCCCGTGGAATGGTCGATCGGCATCCGGCGCACCCAGTCCGGTGCGCCGCGCTCGAGGTCCTTCGCGAAGAACGACGGCTGATCGACGCCCTCCGGCCAGCGCTTGCGGGTGACCGGGCGGCCGGTGACATGCGGGATCATCAGCGGCGCGATGCGCGTGACGTAGTCGATCACCTCGCCCTTGGTGGTGCCGGTGGCGGGGTAGAGCACCTTGTCGAGGTTGGTCAGCCGCAGCCGACGCCCGTCGATGCGCACCAGCTGTCCCTCACCTGCCATGCCAGCAGGTTAGTGCGCAACCTCTAGGCGTGACGGTTGTGGCAGGTGTTCACTGGGTGCATGAGGGCGATCTGGAAGGGTGCGCTGACCTTCGGCCTGGTGAACGTGCCGGTGAAGGTCTACTCCGCCACGGAAGACCACGACGTGCCGCTGCACCAGGTGCACAATGCCGACGGCGGGCGCATCAGGTATCAGCGCAAGTGCGAGGTGTGCGGGGAGGTCGTCGCGTACGCCGACATCGACAAGGCGTACGACGACGGCGAGCAGACGGTCGTGCTGACCGCAGACGACCTGGCGTCGCTCCCGGCCGAGCGCAGTCGCGAGATCGACGTCGTCGAATTCGTCCCGAGCGAGCAGATCGATCTGCTGACGCTGGACAAGGCCTACTACCTCGAACCCGACTCGACGTCGCCGAAGGCCTACGTGCTGCTGCGGAAGACCCTCGAGCAGACCGACCGCACCGCCATCGTGCGCTTCTCGCTGCGTCAGAAGACCCGGCTGGCCGCCCTGCGCGTGCGCGGCGACGTGCTGGTGCTGCAGACCCTGCTGTGGGCCGACGAAGTGCGCGAAGCCGCGTTCCCCGCGCTCGACGAGTCGGTGCGCATCTCGGCGAAGGAGCTGGAGCTCTCGGCCAGCCTCGTCGAGAGCTTCGCCTCCGACTTCGCTCCCGAGGACTTCACCGACGAGTACCAGGAGGAGCTGCGCACCCTCATCGACGCGAAGCTCGAGCAGGGCGATGCGCTGGACACCTCGGAGACGTTCGGCGAGACGGAGGAAGCGGAGACCGGGGGCGAGGTGATCGACCTCATGGCGGCGCTGCGTGCCAGCGTCGAGCGGTCACGGGCCGCGCGCGGCGGCGGCAAGACCGAGGACGAGCCCGCGCAGAAGCCCGCAGCGAAGAAGCCGGCCGCGAAGAAGCCTCCGGCCACGAAGTCCGACACGAAGCCGGCCGCATCCTCGTCCAAGCCGGCCGCCAAGAAGGCGCCGGCGAAGAAGAAGGCGAGTTAGCGGCGCGGGTTGTCGTCGTCGTCGAACTCGGGACCGCGCTCGAAGACCTCCGGGTCGAGCACGAGTTCCTCGGCCTCGTCGGCATCCGTCACGACGTCCTCGCCTGCGGCGGCGGCCTTCTTGGCCTTGCGGCGCTCGGAGACGTAGTGCCAGAGGGTGACGATGGCCGTGCCGCCGACGGCGGCGAGGAGGATGAGGTCGATGTACTCCTGCACGAACCACGCGACCGGCGGGATGAAGCCGATCACGTAGCCGAACATGGTCAGGCCGAAGCCCCAGATGACCGCGCCGATGAGGTTGTACAGCGTGTACTTGCCCTTGTGCATGTGCCCGACGCCCGCGGCGACCGGGGCGAAGGTGCGCACGATCGGCACGAAGCGGGCCAGGATGATCGTCAGCCCGCCGAAGCGCTCGAAGAACGCGTTGGTGCGCTCGACGTTCTTGCGGCTGAACAGGCCCGATTCCTTGCGCTCGAAGATCGCCGGGCCGCCCTTGTGCCCGATGTAGAAGCCGACCTCACCGCCGACGAAGGCGGAGAGGCCGATGAGCAGCGCGACCCACCAGACGCTGATGCCGAAGACGCCCTCTGGCGCGTAGGGCTGCGCGTGGGAGAGGAGACCGGCGATGACCAGCAGCGTGTCGCCGGGGAGGAGGAAGCCGACGAGCAGGCCGGTCTCGGCGAAGATGATGAAGCAGACCACGAGCAGGGCCCAGGGGCCGGCCGCCGTGATGATCTGTTCGGGATCCAGCCACGGGATCAGCGCGGTCGGTGCAGTCAGTGCGAGGTCGAGCACAGGGATCCCGTCGTCAGGCCGTGGCCGTGGTCAAAGGCAACGGATGCCGCCGTGGCATCCACTCGTGCGGAAGGTGGGACTTGAACCCACACGCCCGAAGGCACAGGAACCTAAATCCTGCGTGTCTGCCAATTCCACCACTCCCGCGGGTCGCCCCAGTCTAGCGGGGCCCGCGGACCCCTCCTGCGGGGGTTATCCCGACGATCTCAGCGGTTCTCGACGGCGGCGATCGGCGCGGCGTGGGTGGCGTCGGCGGGGGCCGCGTGGTGGCGCGGTGAGCCGCCGACGAACCAGTACGCCAGGCCCACCAGCAGCGCGCCGCCGACGAGGTTTCCGAGCCCCACCCACAGCATGTTGCCCCCGAAGTCGGCCCACGTGGCATCCTCGATGCCGGTCATCATGCCGAGCGCGTAGGTCGTCATGTTCGCCACGACGTGCTCGAAGCCCGAGGCGATGAACGCGAGGATGGCCAGCAGGATGACGGCGATCTTGGGGCCGTCGGTGGTCAGTCGCGCGACCATCCAGATGGCCAGGCACACCAGCACGTTGCAGAGGATGCCGCGCAGGAAGAGCTCGAGCGGCGTCTCGCCCGCCTTCGCGGCGAGCATGTCGGTGAGCATCGCTTCGGCGGCGGGATTGCTGTGCAGCACCCCCGCCCCGGCGACGAGCGCCGCGAACGCGGCGGCGCCGATCATGTTGGCGGCGAACGTGACGAGGAGCGCCAGTAGCGCCCGCCCGCCGTGGACGCGGCGCATCGCGGTGCCCTGCGTGAGGGTCATCATGCTCGAGGTGGCAAGCTCCCCGCCGGCGAACACGACGAGGGTGAGCGCTGCGCCGAAGACGATGCCGCTCACGAGTTTGCCCGCACCCGTCCCGGCCTCGATGAGGGGACCGGCGGTGCTGATCATCAGGACGACGCCGATGCCGAGGTACGCCCCGGCGAGCGCGCCGGAGACGACGAAGCGGGCGGGAGAGCGCAGCCCATCGACCTTGTGCGCGGCAGCGTCCCCCTGGACGACGAGTGCCTGTTCGATGCTCAGCATGGCGTCGCCGAACGCGAGAGGGGTGCAGAACGCGGTGTGCCCATGGGTCCCATGGTGCTCTGCCCGTCTGAAGGGCGCCCGGTCCGCCGCCGTGAAAAAGCTGTGGTCAGACCACGACGTGGCTGGGTCATGAGTGTCAGGAACGTCCCGCGGCCGCACCCGGTCCGATCACCCGGTCGCGATCCCGCACGACGAGCACCGGGCAATGGGCGTGGGACGCGCACGCGCTGCTCACCGAACCCAGGAGCAGCCCCGCGAAGCCGCCGTGCCCGCGGCTGCCGACCACGAGCATCGCGGCCTCCGATGACGCGTCGATGAGGGCCCGGGCTGCGCTGCCGGGTTGCGCTGCCGCAGTGACCCAGTCGGGAACCTCATCGGCGAAGACCCGCGCGAGTTCGGCATCCACCAGCTGCTTGGCGTTGGCTTCGAAGTCCACCTGCGGCTCGCCGAAATAGGTGTAGGGGTCGCGCCACATCAGCGACGGGTCGTCCCACACCGTCACCGCGTGCAGCGGGAGCCCGAGCGTGCGTGCGAGGTCTGCGGCATAGCTCAGTGCGGCGTGCGACGAGTCGGATCCGTCGACGCCGACGAGGATGCCGGGCTGTGACCAGGGGATCGTCACGCGAGACGTGGGCGAAGGGCTGAGGTCGGTGCGCCGTGTGGACATATCGCCATCATCCCGTGCCGGTGTGATCGGGTCCAGCCGGAAAGGCGCGAGTCGATCCGTCGATCTTTCGTGCCGCGCCATATGAAACGGCGTGCGCGCCGGGGAAGACCACGGCGCGCACGCGCGAGTGCAGCCGATCCGTCAGTTCTTGACGAAGCGGCGCATGCCGAGGGCCAGGGCCCCCAGGCCGAGCGCACCTGCCCCGCCGACCACGACGGGCAGGGTGTCGGCGCCGCCGGTCAGCGCCAGCGTTTCCGCTTGCTGAGTCGGCTGCTCCTGTGCGGCGGCCTTCGCCTGTGACGGCACCTGAGCGGGTGCAGGACACACGACGGCGGGGTGCACGACCTCCTCGGTCACCGCCGGGACGGCGGGGACGCCGGGCACTTCGGGGACGCCCGGCACGTAGGGCTGGTCGATCACCTTGACCTCGGCGGTCACGGCCGGGTGCTCCACCGTGTGGGTCTCCGCGTCGTGGTGCACGGTGCGGGTGACCGCGTCTAGGTAGAACCAGTCGCCGTTGCCGCTCCCGCCGTGGGACACGTAGTACGCGCCTGCGACGCCCACGCCGTGCGGGTCGCCCTGCACGTTGGCCTGCCAGTTATCACCCGGGAATCCCGGGGCCTCGTCGGACAGGTGCGGTCCACCGGTCCACGAATAGTGCTGCCAGTGGTCGAACACCTCCTCGTCCCAGGCTTCCCTGTCGACCACCGTCTCGGTCCAGGCCTCCTGGATGACGACGGTCTCCATGTGGCTCACCTCGGGGATCTCGGGCACCGCCGGAATCCCGGGAACGGCCGGGATTTCGGGCGAGACGACGATGGTCTCGGTCCAGGCCTCGCTGGGGATGCAGACGGTGTCGTCCGCGGCGTGCGCGGCGGACGCGCCCATCAGCAGAGGGCTGGCGGCGATCACCAGCGCCGCGGTGGCGCCGGCGACGATCTTTCTCATCGGTTCTTCCTTTCTCTCGGGTGACTGCCCGTGGCGTGCGGTGCGCCTGGGCGGGCCGGGCAGTCAGGACGGGCTCTCGTCGCGGCGCCGCATACCGGCGACGCGGGCGATCGAGAGGGCCGCCAGGCCGGCGACGAAGAGCGTCCAGCCGGCGACCCAGGTGTGGGCGAAGGCGGCGCCGGTCGTGGCCAGCACGCCGGTGGCCGTGCTGTTGAGCTGGTACATGGAGGGGTCCTTCCTGGTTCGGGTCCGCGCGTGGTCAGCGCGACGGAACGAGTGAGGCGGCTTCGGGCGCGGTGACGTGGTTCCACGCGGTGTCGCGCCGGAGCAGTGCGAGGGCGACGGCGTGCAGGAACGCCGCTTGCAGCGCCATGTCGTAGGCGATCTCCGGCAGCACGGCGGCGGCGAGCAGTCGAGCGCGTGAGCCGCCCGGCCAGACCGTGACGATGCGTTCGGCGACGAACACGCCGCCCAGCGCCAACCAGAGACCGTGCACGGCGAAGGCGCCGGCCGCGATCGACAGTGCGGTCAGCAGCAGCAGCGTGGCGATGGTGAGGATGCCGACGAGGATCATCGCCTGCTGCGCGAAGTACCGCAGCGTCACGCGGGAGATGCCGTACTCGCGCAGGTTGTCGAGCATGCCCTTGTACCAGCGCACGCGCTGGCGGTGCAGATCGCCCCACGTGGGCATGAGCTCGGTCGTGCACACGCACGCGTCAGGGGCGACCATGCGCCACCCGCAGTTCTTCAGAGCCAGGGTCAGCTCGGAGTCCTCGGTGATCGCGGCACGGTCGTAAACGTCTCCGGGGGTGCCAGGCAGGCTCGTTCCGCGCGCCGCGGCGACGTCGCGCAGGGCCGCGGTACGGAACATCGACGCGGTGCCGGTGACGACGCTCACCCGGCCCGTGGCGCGGATCTGCGTGCCGTAGCGGATGTACTCGTTCGCCTGGAACTGCTGCAGCATGCTCGTCGGCCGTTCGCCGACGAAGAGCCCGCTCACCGCGCCGAGGGCGTCGTCGGCGGCGAGCTGTGCCAGGGCGACCTCGATGAAGTCCGGCTCGATACGAGTGTCGGCGTCGAGGATCAGGACGAACGGGGGCGCGTCATCGCCGAGTTCGGCGAGCGCCTGGTTGAGCGCGCCGGCCTTGCGGTGCGCGTTCTGCTTCGTCTCGATGACGTGCGCCCCGTGCGCCGCCGCACGCCAGCCGGTCTCATCGGTGCAGTTGTCCGCCACCACGATCACCCGGCGGGGGACGGCGGTCTGACGCGAGAGCGCGTCGAGGGTGCCGGCGATGGCATCCGCTTCGTTGTGCGCGGGGATGATCACCGCGAGCTCACGGGCGCGCACGACGCGGCGCGCGGGCGGAGCGGAACGCAGGGCCGTGGGCATGGCGCAACCAGGCTTTCTGCCGGTTTCTGCCGGCGGACGATGGCCGCCGGGGGCGGGCGACCGCGCCGCGGCATCCATGCGATGCCGTCGCGCACAAGTCCACGCCGCGCGGAGCACGCACAGCCCGACCGCTGCCGCAGATGAGTACCGCGACGCCGGGGAACGAGCACGTCGGAGGTGGCCGCCGAGCATCCGCGCGAGGCGCGTGAGTACCGGCCGGCGCGGTCGCGCGGGCGGGGCCCCGGTCTCAGACCAGGCCCGTCAGCTCCTCACGCGTGCTGACGCCGAGCTTGCGGAAGATGCGGTAGAGGTGGTTGTCGATCGTGCGCTCGCTGACCACCAGACGGTCCGCGACCTCGCGGTTGCTGGCGCCGCCGGCGATGAGACGGGCCACCTCGCGCTCCCGCGCCGTCAGCACGGATGCCGGATCGAGACCGTCGCCGAGCACGAGCGACAGGTCGTCGCCGACTTCGTGGACGAGCCTGCGGAGGTGGGACGCCTCATGCGACGCCTTCTGGCTGCGACCCTCCTGGCGCAGCAGCCGCACGGCCATCGTGTGGGCCCGGGTGCTGTAGAGATGCAGGCCCAAGCCGCGCAGCGCGGTCGCCGTCGCCAGCAGCTGCTCGGGCGACCGGGCGAGAGCGCCCTCCAGCAGGGCCCCGAGAGCGGGGAGCACGACGCCCTGACCGGCGAAGGCGACCTGGGCCAGGCGGGCGGTGATGTCCTCCTCGAGGTTCAGGTCCACCAGTCTCACGCCATCGAACACCGCGGCGAGCAGGTACCCCTGGTCGATGAGGGTCGCCACGCGCTGCCAGGCCTCGCGCGTCGCCTCGGCCGGCGGGACTCCCTCCGCGACGGCGAGGGCTGCGGCGGGCACCCGCGGCCCCATCAGGGGGAAGGGCGCGCCGCCGATCTTCAGCGCCTCGAGCTGGGCGATCATCGCCCGCGCGCTGGGATCGTTGCGCTCCCACAGCGACAGCGTCGCACTGATGCCGAGCAGCCCCGCCCGCGACTCGGGCACCAGGGGCGCCGGGGCGTTGACGGCGAAGAGGCTCGTCAGGTGATCCCGCAGGGGCCCGAGTCGCCCCTGTACGTACAGTCCCAGCGCGACGACGTACCCGTGGGGCTCGATGCGCGTGCGATCCAGGCTGCCCCGAGCGAGGTCGAGCTCGCGCAGCGACCGCTCCACCGCGCCCGCGACGTCGCCGTGGCACAGTTGAGCCAGCGACGGCACCGAGTAAGGGTCGCGGCGGAGCGGATCGGTGGGGGCGAGGTCGGCGAAATGGGCGGCCGCGTCGCTCACCCGCCCGCTGCTGAGCAGCACTTCGCCGTGCACCAGGCGCACGACGTCCACCGTCTGCCACAGGGGCACGCCCAGACGCGGGATCGGGGCGGCGAGCCGCTGCACGGCCTCGATCTCGCCGCTCTCGGGTTGAGGCGGCAGCTCCGCGGGGCCGAGGGTGGCGACCATCAGGCGCAGGTGCTGCTCCACCGCGTGCACCAAAGCCGCGCTGTCGGGTCCCAGGGCGCGGGCGTCGGCGAGCACCCTCAGGGCGCGCTGCGGGTCGTGCTGCACGACGCCCAGGTAGACCGCCTCCCATACCCGCAGCCGCAGGATGTCGCGTGCCGAGGGGGATGGGGCATGCTCGTGCGTTTCGGCCAGCACAAGGTCGACGTCGGATGTGGGGGCTCCGTCGTCGAGAAGCGCCTGCGCGTACGCCACCGCCGTGGTGGGGGTCGCATCCCGCTCCCAGGCGGCACGACGAGCCACGACGCGCGCGGAGGCGTCCTCGCGCAGCACGCGGCCGAGGATCGCCGCGGCCTCCGCGGACGACGACCACCGCAGGGGCGCGTCCAGCGACGGTCGCGCGCTCGGCGGGTCGATGAGCAGCGCACGGGCCCCATCGACGACCGTGCGGGCCGCCTGGCCGCGCGCGCTGCGCGATCGATGGCGCAGATGATCCTCGAGCACGGGAGGGAAGAGCGCGACCAGAGGGCCGGCGTCGGAGTCGACGAATCGCACCAGACCGCGGTCATCCAGGGCCGTCACCACCGACCACGGAAGCAGACCGCGCACGGTGTCGACGTCGGTCAGCCCGAGCTCGGCCAGCACCCAGCAGGCATCGCGCTGCTCCTCGGTGAGGTCCAGGACGAGGCGTCCGAGCACCACGGCCATGGCCGGGGTCCAGAGGTCGCGCTGCGCGGTCCACCGTCCCGATGCCGGTTCGAGCTTTCCCGCCCGTCGCCCCTCCGCCGCGATCGCCGCAGCGATGCCCGGCAGCCCGCCGGAGAGCGCATAGATGCGTCCCACCGCGTCTGTCGCGACATCACCGTCGAGCACATCCGACACCAGGCGGTGCACCTCCTCGAACGGGAGGGTGGGCATCCACAGCACGGTCGTCTCACGCGCGGCCAGTGCCGCCTCGATGCGGGGGGAGCCGGGGTAGGGCGGTCGCACCGCCGCGGCGACCATGATCCACGGCTGCCGGAGAGCGGCGGCGACGACCGCTGCGGAGGTCTCGTCGAGACGGTCGGCATCTTCGATGACCAGCAGCAGCGGCTCGTTCGGCGGGCTCGTGGACAGCGCCTGCACGGCCACGGGCAGCGTGGCCGCACCCGCGGCGGCCGGCCAGACCACTCCCGACAGGGCGAGGGACTCGAGAGGGCGGCCCTCGGGATCGAACCCCGCGATGGTGCGCACCGAGCCTCCCGCTGCGGCGAACCGCTCGGCGACGGTGCCCAGAGTGGCACGCCGTCCCGAGCCCGGCAAACCCACGAGCACGACGCAGGTACCCCCGCTCAGCGCCTCGGTGACCGTGTGGATCAGCTCGCTGCGCGTGTCCGGCGTCGCCATAGGTCAACTATGGTCGCGGGCCCGGCCGCCCGCCAGACCGGCGCCGGTCACGGCTACGGGAACGTGCTCACGGCGCTCACGTTGCCGGCGTTGTCGGTGGCGCGGTATTCCAGGACGAGCCGCGCGTTGGGAAGGGCCAGCACCGGGGAGACGTAACGCCGCCAGGGCGTGGTGATGTCCCGCTCGCCCACGGTGAGCCGGTAGCGGTACTGGATGCTCGCGACGCCCGAGACCTGATCGGACGCCGAGATCGCGATCAGCAGCCGCAACCGTGTGCGTTCGGCGGTGACCGTCGGGGGCGTGCGGTCGAGTCTGATCTCCACCGTCACCGGTTCCGACACGTTGCCCGCGGCATCCCTCGCTCGCGCCGTCACGGTATACACGCCGTCGGCCTCGAGCACGAGTGGGCCGTCCTGCACGGAGAACTCGCCGCCGTTGACGCTCACCTCCACGACGGGCGCGGCGTCCTGATCGTCGGTCGCTGCGAACGCGAGGGTCACCGGAGACACGTACCAGCCCCGGTCGCCGTCGGGCTGCGCGGGATCGGGCGTGATGGTGACCGTCGGCGCCACGGTGTCGGCGGGGACCGACAGCTCTCCCGTCACGCGGATGTCCTCGAGCGAGCTGCCGACATACAGCGGCACGGCGCCCGTCGGAGTGACCCACCGATTCGCATCGACGTCCCAGTACTGCAGGGAGCGGCGATCGATGGGGATCGCGACCTCGGCGGACTGTCCAGGCTCGAGGGCGACCCGGGTGAACCCGGCGTGCGCGCGGTCGGGGGTGGCGACGTCGGTGGGGAGGTTCCCGACGTATGCCTGGGGCCGGGCCGCACCGCTGTGGATAAGTCGCGACGCGGCCGGCGCAGCGTTGGGAGGATGCGCGGGTGAGCCTCGCCTTCGCGCCGACCGGTGCCGCGCATGTGACCGCGGCGGTGACCGAGCGCGTGCGCGACCGGCTGCGGGCCGAGCAGGTCGACCCGAGTCGCGTCGCCGAGGTGGCGGCGGACATTGCGCTCGCCGAGGTGCGTCGACACAACGACTACGCGCTGGCGCGCGGGCTCGTCACCGTCGATGACGAGGGCGCGTGCGTGCGGGATGTGCTCGCGGCCGTCTCCGGGTTCGGGCCGCTGCAGCCCTACTTCGACGATTCGACGGTCGAGGAGATCTGGATCAACGCGCCCGACCGCATCTTCGTTGCCCGCGAGGGGCGCACGGAGCGGTTGCCGCTGGCACTGACGGACACCGCGGTGCGCGATCTGGTCGAGCGGATGCTGCACGCCACCGGTCGCCGCGTGGATCTGAGTCAGCCGTTCGTCGACGCGTCGCTGCCCGATGGCTCGCGGCTTCACGTCGTCATTCCGGACATCACGCGCAAGCACTGGACCGTGAACATCCGCCGCTTCCTGCCGATGTACCGGGACCTCGATCGGCTGGTCGCCGCGGGGTCGCTCACACAACGCGCCGCCGACATGCTGCGCGGGGCCATGGCGGCGGGGCGCAGCGTGCTGGTGTCGGGGGCGACCCACACCGGCAAGACCACACTGCTGGGCGCGCTCATCGCCGCGTGCCCGTCCGAGCAGCGCATCGTCACGGTGGAGGAGACGTTCGAGCTCGCAGTGGATGCGGAGGACATCGTGGCCCTCCAGGGGCGCCAGCCGAGCCTGGAAGGCACCGGCGAGGTGTCCCTCCGCCGGCTCGTGAAGGAGGCGCTGCGCATGCGGCCCGACCGGCTCGTGGTCGGGGAGGTGCGCGACGCCGAGGCCCTCGACCTGCTGCTGGCGCTCAACACCGGGGTGCCGGGAGCAGCGAGCATCCACGCGAACTCCGCCCAGGAAGCCCTCGCCAAGCTCGCCGCGCTTCCCCTGCTGGCAGGGCGCAACATCGACCCGGGGTTCGTGCTGCCGGCCGTCGCGGCATCCGTTCATCTGGTCGTGCACTGCGAGCGGGAGCCGAGCGGACACCGGCGCGTGGCGGAGATCACGGCACCGACCGGTCGCGTCGTCGACGGCTTCGTCGAGGCGCAGACCCTGTACCGAGCGGGCGACGTGTGACGCTCGTCTGGGGTGGGATGCTGGCGGCCGGGATCCTCCTGGCGGTCTCTCCCTGGCTCTGGCCCGCTCGCCCCGACCGTGCCCGGCCGACCGGGACGCCACGCATCGACCGATTGCTCGCGGCCGCCGGTTTCGCGCGGACTCGGCCCCGCATCTTCGTGGCGGCGAGCGTGCTGTTCGCGCTGGTCGCGGCATCCGTCGTGTGGCTCGTGACCGCGCTCCCGGCTCTTGCGTGCGTCGCCGGTGTCGCGGGAGCAGCCGCGCCGTACGCGTGGCTGCGTGGGCGCGGTTCGCGGCGCCTGCGGAGCCGTCGCAGTCTGTGGCCCGATGTCTGCGATCTGCTCATCGCGTCGGTGCGGGCGGGGATGTCGCTGCCGGATGCCGTGTCGAGCCTCGCCCACTCGGCGCCGACCGAGCTGCGCCCCGCGTTCGCGGTGTTCTCCCGGGACCTCGATGCCTCCGGACACTTCGATTCCGCCGTGCTGCGACTCAAGTACACGCTCGCCGACCCCGTGGCCGATCGCATCGTCGAGACACTGCGCATGACCCGTCAGGTGGGCGGGACGGAACTGCCCGTCGTGCTGAGATCGCTGTCGTCGTCGGTGCGCGCCGATGCGTCGCTGCGCGCCGAGGTGGAAGCGCGGCAGTCATGGATCCGCGGTGCGGCGGCGCTGGGGGTCATCGCGCCGTGGGTCATCCTGGGGCTGCTCACGCTCCGGCCCGAGGGCGCGCGGGCGTATGGCAGTGCGGAGGGCGTCGTCCTCGTGCTGGTCGGCGCCGCGGTCTCGGTCATCGCCTACCGGATCATGGTGCGGATCGGGCGTCTCCCCGAACCCCGGCGGTGGTTCGGATGAGCGCCGTCACCGAAGTCGCGCTCGCGGTGGTCCTCGGTGGTGCGCTCGCCGTCGGTCTCCTGCTGGTGATGATGCGGATGCCGAGGTGGGGCGCGGTGCGGCTGGCGGACCGCATCGCCCCGTATCTCCGTGACGCGGCGGACCCGCTCGGCCTGACTCCGCTCGCCGTGCCGACACTCGACGTCGCCAGTGCGTGGCGCACCTGGCGCGACCGCACCGCCGCCGCCCTCGGAGGATCGACGGTGATCGCCCGGCGGCTGCGGCAGGCTTCGTGGCAGATGGATGCCACGCAGTTCCGGGGTCGCCAGCTCGGCTGGGCGCTTGGGGGCCTCGTGATCGGGGCGCTCGTCATCGTCGTGCTCGCCGTGGCAGGGCGGTTCTGGGCAGGCTCCGTGCTGCTCCCGCCGATCGCGGCCGTCACCGCCGCCGCGATCTACGACGTGCGGCTGAGCCGGGCGGCGCGGGCGCGGGTGACCCATGCGCAGGAGGAGCTCCCGACGATCCTCGAATTCCTCTCGCTGTGCCTCGCGGCGGGGGAGAGTGTGCTCGACGCGCTCCGCCGCGTCGGCGACGTGGGGTCGGGGGAGCTGCCGGGCGAGCTCCGCCGGGTGGTGCTCGCGGTCGGCACCGGGGCCCCGTTGCCGGACGCGCTCACAGGCCTGGCCCGCGACCTCGACATCCCGGCGCTGACGCGCAGCATCGATCATCTCGTGGCGGCGCTCGAGCGGGGAGCGCCGCTGGCGCAGGTGCTGCAGGCGCAGGCCACCGACACCCGCGAAGACGCCAAGCGGGTCCTGATCGAACAGGCGGGGCGCAAAGAGATTCTCATGCTGCTCCCGCTGGTTTTTCTCATTTTGCCCCTCTCGGTGCTGTTCGCGATCTTCCCAGGGGTGTTCATGCTTCGAGTCGGATTCGGGTGACCGCATGCGGTCGGAAGGAGGCGGTTATGTTCCGCGAACAGAAGGTGAGAGCGGCGGCGCGGCTGCGCACGGCGTGGGGTGGGCTGTACGACGACGAACGTGGCGACGTGCCGGGCTGGGTACTCGTGACGCTCATGACCGCGGGACTGGTGGTGGTGATCTGGGCGGTCGCCGGTCCCGCGCTGGCCGGCCTGTTCGAACAGGCCATCCAGAGCGTCTCCGGGTTGTAGCCTCTCGGGACGACGACGCCGGCTCGAGCCCGGTCGAGTTCGTGCTCGTCGGTGCGCTGCTGACGGTGCTCACCCTGGCCGTGCTGCAGTTCGGGTTGGCCGTCTACGTGCGCAATGTGGTGCACGATGCCGCGGTCGAAGGCGCCTTCCACGCGGCGCTCGCCGACACCACCCTCGCCGAGGGTGCGGAGCGCACCCGCACGATCATCGAACGCAGCGTCGGGGGACAGTTCGCGCAGGGTGTCGATGTCGTGGAGACCACCCACCTGGGCCATGACGCCGTGCAGGTGACCGTGCGCGCCACGCTGCCCCTCGTGGGGCTGCTCGGTGCTCCCCGGGCGTTGGAGGTGAGCGCCCATGCTCCGGCGGAGAGCCTGCAGTGAACGGGAACGCCCCGACGACGAAGGGGCGGCGGCGCTGGAGTTCATCCTCGTCGGGGTGATCCTTCTCGTCCCGCTGGTCTACCTGATCGTGGCTCTCGGTGCCGTGCAGGGGCAGACGCTGGGAGCAGAGTCCGGCGCGCGCCACATCGCGCGCGCCGTAGCGACGGCGCCGGATGCCGCGACGGCCGCCGCACGCGCCGAAGCGATCCTCGCCTCGGTCGTCGACGAGTACGGTCTCGCCGCCGACGCGGTCGAGGTGGCGGTCACGTGCACCCCTGCGGGCAGCGCGTGCCCGGCATCCGGAGCGACCCTCCACGTGACGGTGGCGACGCGGGTGACGTTGCCGCTCGTGCCGCCGATCCTCGGGCTCGATCACATCGCGAGCATCCCGGTCGAGGCGGCCGCCGTGCAGAAGGTCTCTCGATTCTGGGGCGCACAGTGACGCGCCGGCAGCGTCTCACCCAGGAGGACGAGGGCAGCATTCTGCTGTTGTCGCTCGGGTATGCGGTGATCGCGATCGTGCTGATCCTGGTGTGCGTCGATGCGACCAGCCTGTATCTGGCGCAGAAGCGCCTCGAGTCGGCTGCGGATGCCGCAGCGCTCGCCGGAGCCGACGGGTTCACGCTGACCGTCGAGGCGGGCGAGCCGATGGCCGACCTCACCGACGCGGGTGTCTACGAGCAGGCGGCGGACATCGTGGCGGCGGTGGGTACCGCGACGCTCATCTCGGCGGGTACGCCCGACGGTGTCTCCGCGCGCGTGACGGTCGCGACGGTGTGGCATCCGCCGATCCTGACGCTGTTCGTTCCCGACGGCGTGCCGCTGGAGGCGACGGCGACCAGCCGCAACGCGCTGTTGTGACGATCCCCTCGTCACCCGAGGCGGGCCGCGTTCTGCTCTGAGCCGCTCCGCCCACGGCAGAGACCCGCCCGCGGTACGCCACCGGCGGGCAGGGTCGACGCATGAGCGATTCACCGAAACCACCACTGTTCACCGATGCTGTTCGGCGCGAGTTCTACGAGCGGCGCGTGCTCGTGCTCGACGGTCCCCTCGACGACGACAACGGCACGCTGCTGGCGGCCCAGCTCATCTCGCTGGCCACCGAGGACCCGACATCCGACATCGCGCTGTGGATCCACTCGCCCGGCGGATCGGTCCCGGCCATGCTCGCCATCCGCGACGTCATGCGCACGATCCCCAACGACGTGTCGACCCTCGTGTTCGGCATCGCGTACAGCGCCGGGCAGTTCCTGCTGTCGGCGGGCACGAAGGGCAAACGCAAGGCGCTCCCGAACGCGCGGGTGCTGATGCACCAGGGCTCCGCGGGCATCGGCGGCAGCGCCGTGGACATCGAGCTGCAGGCCGACGACCTGCGCCACACCCGAGACACGGTGCTCGGCCTGATCGCCGCCGACACCGGGCAGCCGATCGACCGGATCTTCGAAGACTCGCTGCACGACCACTGGTACACCGCCACCGAGGCGCTGGACTACGGGTTCATCGACTCGATCGTCGGCTCGTTCGACGACGTCAAGCCGCGGCATCCGGTCACCGCCGGATTCGGCCGCGTCAGCGAAGGGACCCTGCGATGAGCAGCTATACGATCCCCAACGTCATCGCCCAGCACCCGCGCGGCGAGCGGATCATGGATGTCTACTCGCACCTGCTCACCGAGCGCATCGTGTATCTCGGCACGGGCATCGATGCCGGGGTGGCCAACGCCCTGATCGCCCAACTGCTGCACCTGGAGTCCGACAACCCCGACGGCGACATTCAGCTCTACATCAACTGCGAAGGCGGCGACCCCAGCGCCATGCTCGCCATCTACGACACGATGCGGTTCATCCGCTCGCCCGTCGCCACCACGTGCGTGGGTCAGGCGGTGGCGGTGGGCGCGGTGCTGCTCGCGGCGGGCGCCGAAGGTCGTCGCTCCGCGCTGCCGCACGCGCGGATCGTGCTGCACCAGCCGGCGGCGCAGGGGCGGGGGAGTATCCCCGACCTCATCCTGCAGGCCGACGAGGTGGTGCGCATCCGCGCCGACATGGAGTCGATCCTCGCCCGGCACACCGGGCAGAGCGTGCAGCGGCTGCGCGCGGACACCGACCACGACCGGGTGTTCACCGCGGCGACGGCGCGCGACTACGGGCTCATCGACCACGTGATCGAGCAGCGCTGAGGGGTGGATGCCGCGGCATCCATTCGCTCTGAGGAGTCAGGCGGCCAGTGCGACAGTCGACTGCCGCAGCGACACGGGCTGCGCGGGTTGCTGCGTCGCGATGAGTCTCTCCGCGATGTCGAGCGTGAGGTCGACCAGGGTGATGCCGAGGGCCCCCATCACCGCCGCGATCATCTCGCTCGACGGCTCCTTGAGGCCCCGCTCGATCTCGGAGAGGTACTGCGGGGAGACCCCCGCGCGACGCGCGATGTCCTCGAGCGTGTCGCCCCGCTCGTGTCGCGCGCGGCGCAGGCGTTCGCCCAGCAAGTGACGCCACAGCGGCTCCGGGGGTATCTGCCGGCCAGGGGCCTGCGGCTGTTGAGCGTCCTCTGCCTTCGTCGGCAACAGGGAATCGGCCATGCCCGATGGTAGGACGGCGGATCGCGGCGAGTGAAGGGATTCTGCTCACAGCAGACGGGCGATGATCGCGCCGTGCGGCCGGTGTGTCTTCGGTCGAACTTTTCAGTATCTCCGGATTCCGCATGTGAGTTCCTGCTCACGCGCCTGCTCGAGGTCTGCCACTGCGTATGTGAGTTCCTGCTCACACGGCCAAGGGCTGTGTGAGTGGGAAGTCACATACGAAATCGAGAGAATATCGGCGAGAACGGCCCCCGCGTCGGCCTGGCCGCGGCATCCGGCCGACGCGTGTCAGGTCACCCGGCCGTCCCCGGGGCGTGACACCCGCAGCCACCGGTAACCGTACGCGGGGAGGGTGAACTCGATGCGGCGACGGTCGTCGAGCGGGAGCCGCTCGGCGTCGAGCACGTCGACCAGCGTGGTCCCCTCCGGCTCGTCCGCGAGGGCGAAAGCGACCACCGCCGGGACGTCGGCGAAGTTGTGCACGGCGACCGTGCGGCCGACGTCGGCGCGCAGAGAATGCACCAGCACGCCCGGCGCGTCATGATCGATGACCTCGAACTCACCCCACCCGAGCTCGGGGGAGATGCGGTAGCGGGAAGTGAGGTCGCGGAAGAAGTGCAGGAGCGACCCGCGGTCTTCGAGCTGGTCGGCGACGTTGACGTGCAGCGGGGAATACCCGTCGCCGGGCGGCTGCGCCACGAGTCGAGAAGGCGGGGCCGTGGAGAACCCGCCGTCGCGTTCCGCCGACCACTGCATGGGGGTGCGCACGGCGTGCCGCTTGTCGAGGTCGGCGTTCTCGCCCATGCCGATCTCCTCGCCGTAGAACAGCGCCGGCGTGCCCGGGAGGGTGAACAGCAGGCTGTACGCCATGCGGATGCGGCGCGGGTCCCCGTCGAGCATGGTCGGCAGGCGACGGGTGATTCCCCGCCCGTACACGCGCTGGTCCTCCTCGGGCGCGAAGGCGTCGAACACCTCCTGCCGCTCGTCGTCGGTGAGCTGATCGAGCGTGAGCTCGTCGTGGTTGCGCAGGAAGTTGGCCCACTGCGCTTCGACGGGCAGCGCGGGTCGCGACGAGAGCGCCGCGGCGAGGGGCGCGGGATCCTGGCGGACGAGCGACAGGTAGAACGCCTGCATCCCGGCGAAATCGAACTGCATCGTCAGCTCCTGGCCGTCGTTGCCTGCGCCGAAGTACGCCGCCTGCTGCTCGTAGGGAAGGTTCACCTCGCCCAGCAGCACGGCTTCGCTGGAGCGCCGCTGCAAAAAGCGGCGGATGTCGCGCAGCATGTCGTGCGGGTCGGCCATCTCGGCGCCTTCCGGGACTTCGAGCAGGAACGGCACGGCATCGACGCGGAATCCGGAGATGCCCAGCTGCAGCCAGAAGCCGACGGTCTTGGCGATCTCGTCGCGCACCGCGGGATTGGCGATGTTCAGGTCGGGCTGGTGCGGGTAGAAGCTGTGCATGTACCACTCGCCCGACTTGTCCTCGCGCGTCCAGATGCCGTCGGCCTCCCCGGGGAAGACCTCGTTCTTCTGCCCCTTGGGCGGGGGATCGGATCGCCACACGTAGAAGTCGCGGTAGGGCGAAGAGGGGCTGCGCTTGGCGGACTGGAACCAGGGATGCCGGTCGGAGGTGTGGTTCACGACGAGGTCGACGATCACGCGGATGCCTCTGTCACGCGCCGTGCGGATCACCTCGACGAGGTCGCCGTGCGTGCCCAGCCGCGGGTCGACGCCGTAGAAGTCCGTCACGTCGTAGCCGTCGTCGCGGTCCGGCGTCGGGTAGAAGGGCATGAGCCACAGGCAGGTGACGCCGAGCTGGGCGAGGTAGTCGATGCGGGAAGCGAGTCCCTCCAGGTCGCCCACGCCGTCCCCGTTGGAGTCGAGGAACGTCTCGACGTCGAGGCAGTAGATGACCGCGGACTTCCACCACAGGTCGCTCGTATCGGTGATCCTCACAGCAGCTCCTTCAGTCGAGGCAGCAGATGGTCGCGCGCCGCATCCAGGAACGGCCCCTGGTCCTGTCCCACGTGGTGCAGGTAGACGCGGTCGAAGCCGAGTCGGGCATGGTCGGCGATGCGCTGGGCGAGGTCGTCGAGGTCGCTCGAGACGAGCAGCGCGTTGCGCATCTGCTGGTCGGTCGGGTCGCCCGCGGCGGCGTCGAACTGCTCGGGCTGCTCGAGGTCCCAGATGGTGGGCGGGCTGAGTACGGCGTGGGTCCACTGATCCCGTGCGATCGCGAGCGCCTCGGCATCCGTCGGTGCCCAGCTGACGTGCACCTGCAGCGCGCGCGGGCCCGTGCCGCCCGCGGAGTCATAGGCGGAGAGCACCTTCTCGAGCGCCTCAGGGGGCTGCAGCGCGGTCACGAGGCCCTCCGCCCATGACGCCGCCCAGCCTGCGGTCTCCGGACTGATCGCGGTGGCGAGAAGCGGCGGCGGCTCGTCGGGGAGCGACCACAGCCGCGCCCGGTGCACGCGGACGAGGCCGTCGTGGTCGACCTCTTCACCGGCCAGGAGTCGGCGGATGATCGAGACGGTCTCGGCGAGCCGGTCGTTGCGCTCGGGCTTCGGTGGCCACGGGTCACCGGTGACGTGCTCGTTCATGGCCTCGCCGCTGCCCAGCGCCGTCCAGAACCGGCCGGGGAACATCTCCTCCAGCGTCGCGTACGCCTGGGCGGCGATCACGGGGTGATAGCGCTGCCCGGGCGCATTGACGAAGCCGATGGAGAAGTCCGTGCGAGCCAGCGCCGCGCCGAGCCAGCTGGGCGCGAAGCCGGACTCGCCCTGCCGCACGCCCCACGGCGCGACGTGGTCGGAGCACATCGCGCCGTCGAAGCCGGCGACCTGTGCCGCTTCGACGTCACGCAGGAGCTGACCGGGCGGGATCTGTTCGTGCGATGCGTGGAATCCGAGGAAGACCATGCCGGGGAGTCTGGCGGTTCGGTCAGGGCGGGCGGAAGCGTTTGCCTTCGCCCGGGCGGTGCGGTAGGCGACGAGGCGTCGACCGAGTCAGCTGCTGCTGCTGAGCGCGGCGATGGCGGCGCCGACGGCCGTACTTTTCCGTGTCTCTCGTTCGCATAGGTGAGTTCCCGTTCACACGTCGGCCAGCACGCGCCCGCCGGGCAGCCCGCCGACCAGCGGTCCGACTGCGTGAGCGGGAACTCACATGCGGGGAGGAGAGAACGTCCGCCGGGCGGGCCCTCCGGGTGGGCAGACCGCGGGACGCCGGCTACGGGCGCTCCCGCGGTACGAACCGCGGCACCCAACGCACGAACGCGGCCGCTCCGATCAAGCCCAGCACGCCCATCGCGCCGGCGGCGACCGCCAGCGAGAACGTCGCGAGCGCCGAGACGATCAGCGGCGCGACCGCTCCGCCGGCATCCGTCAGCGTGCGCCACGAACCGAGGTACGGGGCCGGATCGTCGCGCGGCGCGGTATCGGCCCCGAGTGTCAGCAGGATGCCACTGGACAGGCCGTTGCCCACGCCCAGCACCGCCGCGAACATCGCGAACCACAGCGGCGCCTGGTCGACGTCGTGCGTGAACGACAGCGCGAGGAAGCCCGCGCTCATCAGCAGCATCGCCGGCAGCGCCGCCCACAGCCGCCCGAACCGGTCCATCACCTGGCCGCTGGCGTAGAACAGGGCGAAGTCGATGGCGCCCGAGATGCCGACGACGAGCGCGATCGTCTGCGCGTCCAGCCCGATCGACACGCCCCACAGCGGCAGCACCACCTGGCGGGCCGAACGCATCGCCGAGAGCGACGCCGCCGCGATCCCGAGCCGCGACAGCACTCCGCGATGGCGCCACATGGTGCGGAAGACACCGGCGCGCTCATTCACCGGAATGGAACCGGTCACCGGCTCGCCGGTGTCTTCCACCTCGCGCGGCGCCGCGCCCGGCGCCGCGATGGCCGTCTCGGGATCGGGCCCGAGCAGCACGAGCAGCACGGTCGCGACGAGGCACACCGCGAACAGCCAGATCGACGCGTGCGGGTCGCCGAACAGCGCCAGCAGCGCCGCCGCGAGGAACGGGCCGATGAACATGCCGAGGCGGAACGTGCCACCCAGCAGCGACAGCGCCCGCGCCCGGAACGCCAGCGGCACGCGCGTGGTCATGAACGAATGCCGGGCAAGACCGAACGCGGCGGCGCAGAACCCGATGAGGAACACCGACACCGCCAGCAGCGCGATGCTCGGCGCCAGCAGCAGTCCCGCGACCCCACCCAGGGCAGCCGTGCCGGCGATGGTCATCGTGAGGCGCTCGCCCAGGCGGGCGACGGCCCAGCCGGCGGGGATGTTTCCGCACAGCTGGCCGACGACGAGGGCGGATGCCACGAGGGCGGCCGTCGGCAGATCGGCGCCGAGCTGGGCCGCGATGATCGGCAGCAACGGGATGACCGCGCCCTCGCCGAGCGCGAACAGCACCGTGGGGCCGTAGATCATCGGGGCGAATCGCCACAGCACCCGGGCGATGGGCGCCTCGTCATCGCCGATACTCATCGGCATCCACGTTAGTCTGAACTGTCATGCTTGAATTCGATCTTTCCGCCGACATCCAGGCGCTGCGTTCCACCTTCTCCGACATCAAAGCGGTGGTGGACGTCGATTCGCTCACGGCCGAAATCGCGCGGCTCTCCGAAGAGGCGGGTGCCCCGAACCTCTGGGACGACGTCGACAAGGCGCAGAAGGTCACCAGCGCGCTCAGCCACCGCCAGACCGAGCTCAAGCGCATCACCGAGATCGAGCGTCGACTCGACGATCTCGACGTGCTGGTCGAACTCGCCGTCGAGATGGACGACGAGGACTCCGCCGAAGAGGCGCGCAAGGAGCTCGCCGAGCTCGAGGACGTCATCGGCCAGCTCGAGGTGCAGACGCTCCTCGACGGCGAATACGACGACCGCGGCGCCGTGGTGACGATCCGCTCGGGTGCGGGCGGCGACGACGCCACCGACTTCGCCGAGATGCTCATGCGCATGTACCTGCGCTGGGCTGAGCGTCACAAGTACCCCGTGAAGGTGCTCGACATCTCCTACGCCGAGGGTGCGGGCATCAAGTCGGCCACCTTCGAGGTCGACTCGCCCTACGCCTACGGCACCCTCTCGGTCGAAGCGGGCACGCACCGCCTCGCGCGCATCAGCCCGTTCGGCTCCGCCGACAAGCGCCAGACCAGCTTCGCCGCCGTGGAAGTCATCCCGGTCATGGAAGAGGCCAAGGAAGTGGACGTCCCCGAAGGCGACATCCGCGTCGACGTCTTCCGCTCGTCTGGCCCCGGTGGCCAGTCGGTCAACACGACCGACTCCGCCGTGCGCATCACGCACATCCCGACCGGCATCGTCGTGTCGATGCAGAACGAGAAGAGCCAGATCCAGAACCGCGCCGTGGCCATGCGGGTGCTGCAGACGCGCCTGCTGCTGCTCAAGCGCGAAGAGGAAGCGGCCAAGAAGAAGGAGCTCGCGGGCACGATCACCGCGAGCTGGGGCGACCAGATGCGCTCCTACTTCCTCTACGGCCAGCAGCTCGTGAAGGACCTGCGCACCGGCTACGAGGTGGGCAACCCCGCCGCCGTGTTCGACGGCGACCTCGACGGGCTGATCGCCGCCGGCATCCGCTGGCGCAAGCGCAAGATCGAGGACTGATCCCGCCGCAGCCGAAAAAACATTCATTCGGCTGCATCCAAATCCACCGCTCGGCAGGAATACCTCTGTGAAGCGCGAAACGGTCGCGCAACACCTGAAGGAGTTCCTCGTGCGTAAGACAATCTCAGCGGGCGTGGTGGTCGGCGCCGTCGCCGCCTTCGCAGCGTTCTCGCCGGCATACGCCATCTCGGAGACCACGGCCGACCTGTCCGTGCTCCACGGCATCCCGGACACCCCCGTCGACGTGTACGTCAACGGTGCGCTCACCCTCGACGACTTCCAGCCGGGAGATCTCGCCGGGCCCCTCGATCTCCCCGCAGGCGACTACGAAGTCGCACTGACGGCGACGGATGCCGCTGACGCCTCCGCGCCGATCCTGGGGCCGGTCACCCTCACCCTCGAGGCAGGCAAGAGCTACACCGCGGTGGCGAACCTCGACGCCGACGGCCAGCCCGCGACCAACCTGTTCACCAACGACATCTCGCAGACCGCTCCCGGCGAGGGACGACTGACGGTGCGTCACGTGGCTGCCGCTCCGGCGGTGGACATCCTCGCCAACGGTGCACCCGTCGTGACGGGTCTGGTCAACCCGGAGGAGGCGACCCTCAACCTGCCGGCCGGTGTGATCTCGGCAGCGGTGGCGCTCGAGGGAACGACCGACCCGGTGATCGGCCCGGCCGACGTCGACGTGCAGGAGGGCGTGCTGACGATCGCGTACGCGTGGGGCAGCGCCGAAGACGGCAACCTCGCCCTCGCCGTGCAGACGATCAGCGGCCTGCACTCCAACCCCGGCGGCGTGAACACCGGCTCTGCCGGTCTCGTAGCCGAGAACCAGCCCATGTGGACCCTCGCCCTCGGCGGTGGCCTGCTGCTGGTCCTGGCAGCCGGCTCCGTCGTGGCGGTGCGCACCGCGACCGCCAAGCGGCGCTGACATGAGTGTGTCGCGAGGGCTCAGCGTGGTCGTGGCGGTCACGGCGATGCTGGCCCTCGCGGCCTGCACACCCCCCGGCGCGGAGGGCGGGGCATCCCCGTCCTCCGCGGTGGCGAGCCCGGCGGCGCCCCCTCCCACCCCGGCGGTGGAGGTGCCGGTCACCCCCGCGACCCCGCCGCCGGTGCAGCAGCGCGGCGCGGCCCCCACCGAGGTCACCTCGGCGGACCTGGGGATCGAGATGCCGGTCGTGCCGGTGGGCGTGCAGGCCGATGGCACCATGGAGATCCCCGTCGACCCGGCCGTCGCGGGCTGGTACCGCTACGGTCCCGCCCCCGCCGACGCCGAGGGCACCACGGTGCTCGCGGCCCACGTGGACTCCCGCGTCTACGGCGTCGGACCGCTCGCCCAGCTGCGGGAGGCCCAGCCGGGGCAGACGCTGCAGGTCGCGGATGCCGACGGCATCGTCACGGCGTACACGGTCGAGAGCGTCACCTACATCCCGCGCGCCGAGCTGCCCGTCGACGAGCTGTTCGACCGCGGCGGGCCCCGCAGCCTCGTGCTCATCACGTGCGGCGGGCAGTTCGACGAGCAGACCCGCACCTACAGCGATAACGTGGTGCTCATCGCCCGGGCGACACCATGACCATCGCCCTGGATGCCGCCGACTGCCGCACGCGGAAGGAGAGCCTCATCGACGAGGACGACGCCGAACTCGCCCGACGACTCGTCGCAGGCGACCCCGACGCGTTGAAGACCATGTACGACCGCTGGTCGCGCCTGGTCTACACGCTTGCCGCGCGCTCCCTCGGCGACCTCGCCGAGGCGGAGGATGTCACCCAGCGCACGTTCGTCTCGGCGTGGACGTCGAGGGCGATGTTCGCCCCCGACCGGGGGAGTCTGGGCGGATGGCTCGTCGGCATAGCCCGGCGCCGCATCGCCGATGCGCACGAGGCGAGATCTCGGGCGGCACGCCTGGAAGAGGCGGTGAAGTCGCAAGCGCTCGCCCCGGTGGCCGATCCTGTCGACGTCGAGGACACCCTGGCCATCGCCCACGAGATCGAAGCGCTCGACCCCGATGCCCAGACCGTCATCCGTCTGGCGTTCTACGACGACCTGACCCACGCCCAGATCTCGGAACAATTGGCCATGCCGCTGGGTACGGTGAAGAGTCACATCCGACGAAGCCTTGTCCGCCTGCGCACACGATTGGAGGCCGCAGATGTCGCACCTTGACCCCGATGTCGCCGCTCTGATCGCGATGGGCGACACGGATGCCGCCACCCCCGAAGACGTCGATCACCTGGCAGGCTGCGCGGAATGCGCCGACGAAGTGGCCGCCTTCGCTGCCGCTGCCGGTGCCGCACGCGTCGCGATGGCCAGCGGACCCCTGCTCACTCCGCCGCCGCGGGTGTGGGATGCGATCAGCGCCGAGGTGAACAGCACTGGCGCCGACCCGTCGGCATCGGCATCGGCATCCACCCCGTCCGTGGTCACGCCCCCGGCCCACCCCGCAGCAGGGCCGACCCGCGTGGTGGAGGGCTCTCACCGCGCGCGTCGCAGCGGACGCCGCCGCCGGATGCCGCTCACTCTCGCGCTCGTCGGCGCGCTGGCCGTCGTCGCGGTGGTCGCGGGGGTGTGGATCGTGCGGGATGCGGGGATGCAGCCCACCGTCGTGGCCGAAGCCACCCTCGACCCGTTCCCCGATCACCAGGGCGCACAGGGCGAGGCGCTGCTGGAAGACGTCGACGGGCGCACCCAGGTCGTCGTGACCCTCGACGCCACCGTCCCCGATGAAGGGCACCGCGAGGTGTGGCTGATCGCCGAGGACGGTTCGGACCTCGTGAGCCTCGGCGTGCTCGACGGCGACACCGGCACATTCGACGTCCCCGACGGGGTGGATCTCACCCGCTTCCGCCTGGTGGACGTCTCGCAGGAAGCCGACGACGGCGACCCCGCTCACTCCGGCGACTCGATCGTGCGGGGCGCGCTGGAGTCTGCCTGAAGGCGGCACCGCCCCGATGCGGCGACCCGGGGGTGTCGCTCGCGTCGCGGCGCGGCGTGCCGCTTAGGCTCGACGGGTCATGATCCGGTTCGAGAACGTCACGAAGCGCTATCGCGGCACCAGCAAACCCGCACTCAGCGACGTGGACTTCGAGGTGCAACGCGGCGAGTTCGTGTTCCTCGTGGGAGCGTCGGGTTCGGGTAAGTCCTCGTGCCTGCGCTTGATCCTGCGCGAAGACAGCCCCAGCGAAGGGCGCGTGGTCGTGCTCGGCCGCGACCTGCGCACGCTGTCGAACCGCAAGGTGCCCTACTTCCGTCGCCACATCGGCTCGGTGTTCCAGGACTTCCGGCTGCTGCCGAACAAGACGGTGTTCCAGAACGTCGCGTTCACGCTGCAGGTGATCGGCGCCTCCCGCGCGTTCATCCAGCAGGCCGTGCCCGAAGTGCTCGCGCTCGTGGGCCTGGAAGGAAAGCAGAAGCGCCTGCCGCACGAACTGTCCGGCGGTGAGCAGCAGCGCGTCGCCATCGCGCGCGCCCTCGTGAACCGCCCGCAGATCCTGCTCGCCGACGAGCCCACCGGCAACCTCGACCCCGCGACGTCGGTCGACATCATGCAGCTGCTCGCGCGCATCAACGCCGGCGGCACCACGGTGGTCATGGCCACGCACGAGGCCGCGTTCGTCGACCAGATGCAGCGCCGCGTGATCGAGCTCAGCGGCGGCGTCATGGTGCGTGACGAGCGCCACGGCGGCTACGGCGACATCTCCGCCATTCCGACGCTCATGCCCGCCGAGGAGAAGGGCGCGGCGGCTGTCGCGGCCCTCACCGCCGTGCTCGAACTGCAGCGCGAGATCATCGGCACGGCCGGTGGCGACGTGACGCCGCTGACGCAGGATGCCGCGGACCGCCCGGTACCGGCGGCGCCTGCCGCTCCCGCGGCGCCGACCGCGCCCGCCCCCGTGCACACCGCGCCGTCCGCTGCTCCCGCTGCCACGGCACCGGCCGACCTCCCCGCGACGACGGCGGAGCGGCCCGTCGCGCCGGCAGCGCCCATCGTGCCCGCGGCGCCCGTCGCGCCGTCTGCGCAGCCGCAGCCGGAACCGGCGGCATCCGCCCCCGAGCCGGCGAACGACCCCACCGAGCCGCCGACGCGCACCAACCCGGTGACGATCGAGCTGCCGCCGGTGGAACTGGACGAACTGGGCCTCGCCGACCGGCTGGGCTTGGGCGGACGATCCGCAGACGACGAAGTGGGGCCGACCTCGTGAGAATCGGACTCATCCTCGGCGAGGCGCTCTCGGGCCTTCGCCGCAACGTCTCGATGGTCATCTCCGTCGTGCTCGTCACCTTCGTCTCGCTCACCTTCGTCGGCGCCGCGATGCTCATGCAGATGCAGATCGGCAAGATGCAGGACTACTGGGTCGATCGCGCCCAGGTCGCCGTCTACATGTGCACGAGCAACTCCCAGGCCCCCACCTGTGTCGATGGTGTCGCGTCGGAGGAGCAGGTCGCCCTCGTGCAGGAGAAGCTCGACAGCGCGGCGCTGACACCGCTCATCCGCGATGTGCGCTTCGAGACGCAGGACGAGGCGTATCAGAACGTCATCGACCTGCTCGGCGAGGACTACGCCAGCATCGTCACCGCCGACCAACTCAACCAGACCTTCTGGATCAACCTCGTGGACCAGACGCAGTCCGAGGTGATCATCGAGGCCTTCGGCGGCATGGCCGGGGTCGAGGAGGTCGCGGATCAACTGCAATACCTCGATCCGCTCTTCTCGGCTCTGACGGTGGCGACCTATCTGGCCGTCGGCATCGCAGCGCTCATGCTCGTCGCCGCGGTGCTGCTCATCGCCACGACCATCCGCCTGTCGGCGTATGCGCGCAGGCGAGAACTCGGCATCATGCGTCTCGTGGGCGCGTCGAACCGGTTCATCCAGACGCCGTTCATCCTCGAGGGTGTGTTCGCCGCTTTCATCGGTTCGCTGCTCGCGTGCGCCGCGATCATCGCGGCTGTGCAGTTCGGGGTGAACGACTACCTGCGCGGCCGGGTGGAGTTCGTCACGACCTGGGTCGACATGGGGGACACGGCCGTCGTGCTGCCGGTCGTCATCCTCATCGGTGTCGTGCTCGCGGCCGTGTCGGCCGGTTTCGCCATTCGTCGCTGGCTGCGTACGTAGCATCCGCCCGCCGGGCGAGGTCCTCGGACCCGCTATGCTGGTGGGCTGCCGCGCGCCCGTCGCGGCTGATTCAGAGGAGTGATCATGCCCAGGGAACGCGGGGAGAAGGTCATCGCGACCAATCGTCGCGCGCGCCACGACTACGCCATCGAGAAGACGTACGAGGCGGGCCTCGTGCTCACCGGTACCGAGGTGAAGTCACTGCGGCAAGGGCGTGCGAACCTCACGGACGGGTACGCATACATCGACGGGGGAGAGGCGTTCCTCGACTCCGTGCACATCCCGGAGTACTCGCAGGGCCACTGGACCAATCACGCGTCCAAGCGCACCCGCAAGCTGCTGCTGCACAAGGACGAGATCGTGAAGATCTCGCATGCCGTATCGGCCGGTGGCTACACGCTGGTGCCGCTGCGGCTCTACTTCTCCGACGGCCGCGCCAAGGTCGAGATCGCGGTCGCCAAGGGCAAGCGCGAGTTCGAGAAGCGCCAGACGATCCGCGAGCGTGAGGACAAGCGCGAGGCAGAGCGCGCGATGCGTTCGCGCAACCGCCTCGGCGACTGAGGTTCAGCGGGCGCTGAAGCGGGCTTCCACGGCGGCGTTCACGACGATGTCCTCGGGGTGGAACTGCAGCCCGGGGGCACCGGCGTCGGCCATGAACGCCGCGCGCATCATGCCGTGCGCCTGGGGCGCCTCGGGGTGCGACACCAGCAGCCCGACGTCGGCGATCTCGAGCGGGGTGACCGCGGCCAGGCCCAGCGCCGTGGCGTAGGCGGTGGCACGCTCCACGGCGATGCCCACGGCTTCGGATGCCACCTCGCGCTCCACCGCGACGCGGGTGGCCGGGGTGAGCTGCCACTGCACGTCGCCGATCTGCACGCCGTCGTGCTCTGCCATCTCGCCGACCCACCACGACAGGGCCGAGGTGTCGTCGAAGGTGGCGGTGAAATCGACGGTCGCGTGGTGGACCGCGGCCAAGCGCCGGCCCTCGTTCCACGGGCGCTCCGACCACACCGAGACCCGCTTGCTCGACCACTCCACGACCCCGGAGCCGACACGCGCGGCGAGGTCGCTCGACACGGGCACGGCGAGCGCCGTGATGCGCTCGACCACCTCGGTGCGATCGTGCCCCTCGGCGGTCACGCTGAGGGTGACCAGGGCACGCTCGGGGACGACGCGGTGCTCGTGCTCGCCGCGGACGGTGATGATGACCTCGCTCATGCTGTGACTCTACGCGGCGGCGGAGCCCGCGGAATAGCGAGGCGGTGGCATCCGTTATAAGCTGTGATGCTCGGGTACCCCGGTACTCGATTGGCAACTCCACAGCGTGACGACGGTTCCTTCGAAAGAGGGGTTCACGGGGATGATCGGTTTCGACATCGCCTGAGTCTCTGCGAGAAGCGGGCCGAGGATGCAGGGTTATCTCGTTAACGATCCCTGCAAAACCAATAAGTGCCGAATCCAAGCGCACTGACTTCGCCCTCGCTGCGTAAGCGAGCCCGATAGTCCGTCAGACCGTGTGTGATTCCGACACGGACCCTGGCGTCATCTAGGAATCTTGCTGTGTGACGGCGTCTGGACGTCACGCGGGACTTTTCCCAGGCTGGGCTTGTCGACTTAGGTGTCTGTGACAAAGGTCGGAGCCGAGCAGAACGTCTTCACAGACTGCGCCCGGAGAAAACGCAGTATCCCAGCGATGGACGGGGGTTCGATTCCCCCCATCTCCACACAACCGTTGTCACGGAAGAAGGCCCTGAGAACTGCGTGATCACGCGGATCCCGGGGCCTTCTTGTGTGGGTGCCTCGCGTCGCGCCGTGTGCTGCCACATCGGTCGCCTACCCTTGGAGGATGAGCAATCCGGCTGCGATCGAAGACGTCTCGATCGGTGGCGAGTCGATTCGGCTCGGTCAGTTCCTCAAGTTCGCGAGTGTCCTCGACAGCGGGGGCGACGTGAAAGAGGCCATCATCGACGGCTACGTCACGGTCAACGGCGAAGTCGATCGACGCCGTGGCCGGCAGTTGCAGGTCGGTGACGTCGTCGGCTTCGAAGAGCGTCGCGTGCGCGTCGCCCGGTAGGGGACCAAACCGCGCCCGGCCTGCGGAATCCCGCGGATGCCGGGTGTACGGGGTTTCCCGGCGGGACTGCCATGCTGGGCGCATGCCCAGTGAGCTTCTCGCGGTCCTCGTCGATGCGGACAACGTCCCGCCCACGCGCATCGGCGCGGTCCTCGCCGAGGTCGCGCGATTCGGCACCGCATCTGTCAAGCGCGTGTACGGCGACTGGACCACCCCCCAGCTCGGCAAATGGAAGTCGGCCGCGAGCGAGCACGTGATCCAGCCGATCCAGCAGTTCGCCAATACCAGCGGAAAGAACGCGACGGACAGCGCGCTCATCATCGATGCGATGGACCTGCTGTACACGCGCCGCTTCCACGGGTTCTGCATCGTGTCCTCGGACAGCGACTTCACGCGCCTGGCATCGCGCATCCGCGAGGAGGGCGTGACCGTCTACGGATTCGGGGAGCGCAAGACTCCGGAGTCGTTCCGCAACGCGTGCGACCAGTTCACCTATCTGGACGTCCTCGACGAGCCGTATGTCGACATCTTGGACGCGCCGGCGACCGACCAGCCCGCTCCGACGCTCACCAGGACTCCGGGACCCACCCTCCGCGCGGACACGAAGCTGATCGCCGGGCTGCGGGAGAGTGTGAAGACCGCCGCCGGTGAAGATGGGTGGGCGAACCTGAGCCCCGTCGGGACGCTCCTGCGCCGACAGCAGCCGGACTTCGATCCCCGCAACTGGGGGTACATCAAGCTCTCGGATCTGGTGAGGGCAACGGAACTGTTCGCGGTCGAGATCAAGGACGGCAGCGGCTTGCGGGTGCAGCCGAAGCCGCGCGGAGCCGGCACCGGCCGATAGGCTGATCGTTCCGGCTGCGACGCCGTGCGACCCGGGGTCGCGCGTGTGCCGGCCCGCCCGACGTCCGAGCCTCGTGCTCGCCCTCATCCGCCCGAAGGATGCCTCATCGTGTCTCAGCCCGCTCGCGCGCGCCTGCGCTCCACCGTCGTCTGGATCTGGGGGGTCGTCGCGGCCGCTGCCCTGGGCGTCGGGGTGCTCGTCGTGCCGACGCTCTCCGCCGCCGACGAGGAGCTCGCGCTCACCCCGCCCGCCGAGACCGTCCTCACACCGTCGGACCCGGCCGCCGTCGCCGGTCAGACGGCGCGTGAGGTGCTTGCGACCCTGCAGGTGAAGGGCCGCGCGCCGCAGACCGGATACGACCGCGACGAGTTCGGGCAGCGGTGGTTCGACGTCGACCGCAACGGTTGTGATACCCGCAACGACATCCTCGCCCGCGACCTGACCGAGGCGACCCTCGCGGGGTCGTGCAAGGTCGTCAGCGGCACGCTGCTCGACCCGTTCACGGGGCAGACCATCCCGTTCGTCCGCGGTCAGGACACGTCGGCCGAGGTGCAGATCGACCACGTCGTGGCTCTGTCGGATGCCTGGCAGAAGGGCGCCCAGCAGCTCACCGCCGAGCAGCGCACCGCGTTCGCGAACGACCCGCTGAACCTCCTCGCCGTCGACGGCAGCGCCAACGCGCAGAAGGGCGACGGTGATGCGGCGACCTGGCTGCCGGCGAACACCACGTTCCGCTGCGCGTACGTCGCCCGGCAGGTCGCGGTGAAGGCGGTCTATGGCCTGTGGGTGACCCAGGCCGAACACGACGCGATCGCACGCGTCCTTCAGGCTTGCCCCGGCGAGCCCGTGCCGACACCCGTCGCCGGGCGCTGAGCGCGCGGGCGGGTCACTCCACCCGCACCGTCACACGGTCGTCGTAGAAACAGAGCATGTCCCGCACCGGACCACCGTCCTGGAGCGGATGAGGGTAGGTCCACGCGGCATCCGCGATCACGGCGCCGCCGACCCGCGCGGAGAAATACGAGGCCTGACCCTTGTACGCGCAGACGGTGACGGTGGGGGAGGGCTCCAGCAGCTCCATGCGCACGTCGTCCTGCGGCAGGTACCACCGCGGCGGCAGATGCGTCTCGAGGAGCAGGGTGGGATGCCGTGAGTCGGCCAGCACCACGTCGCCCACCGACACCACGACGTGACGGTCGGAACGCAGGCAGTCGATCCTCTTGAACGGATCATGCGGGTGCGCCACGACGACCTGCTGTTCCTCGATCCACTCCGCCATGGCCGCCCAGTCGATGACGGCGAAGTCGGCGAGGTCGGGGTCGTCCACCGTGTAGGCGGCACCCGCGAGCGGACCGGCCGCGGTCAGCAGGGTCCACGCCGTGCCGGGCGTCGTGTGGATCGCGAACGCGTTGCCGGGGTCGAGCCACGGCCGGGGCGGCGCGACAGGGCTCACCGCGCGGGGCTCGGTCAGAGGCACCTGGAAATCGCCGATCGGGACGGCGTAGGAGGGCACCACCCGGTGCGGCTCCCACACCAGCCGCGCCGACATCGAATCGGCGATCGTCTCACCCGCCGCTCTCGCCCGCACACGCCGACGGGCCTTCGCCCAGCGCAGCGACCCCAGTTGCGACATCGACCATTCATCCATCCCCACAGCCATCTGACCATCGTCCTCCCGGCAGCCGCACCGCGGAAGAGCCGGAGCGAACGGATGCCGCGCGAGCGCGGGCGGCCGCTTTTGACGCGGCGGCGGGCGTTCCTGCCAGGATGAATGCCATGACCAACCCCGAGCCTCCCGCGCCCGGCACGTACCCGCCCGCCGGGTCGGGCTACCCGCCCGCGTACCCGCCCGCCGCCTACCCGGTCGCCGCGCCCGGCTATCCGCCGCCCGGTCGCCCCGCGATGTACCCTCCGCCGGGACCTCCGGTCGCGCCGCCGCCACCCCCGCGCGGCCCCCAGCGGCTCAACGTACTCGGACTGATCTCGGTCATCCTCGGCGGAGTCGGGTTCATCCTCGCCTGCATCCCCTGGGCGGTGCTCTTCGGGTGGCTGCTGCTGCTCGCGGCATTCGTGCTGGGCATCGTGTCGCTGTTCCGCAAGGGGGAGGGCAAGGCCCTCGGGATTGCGGGACTCATCGTGTCGGTGGTCGGCGCCATCGTCGGCTTCTTCGTGCTGATCACCAGCCTCACCTTCGCCATCGGCGGGGCATTCCTCGACCAGACGTCGACGCTGTTCGACGAGATCGAACGGGGTCAGCAGTCCGAACCGTCCCCGGCGCCGCTCCCGGGAGATGCCGCAGAGGGGTTCCCGGAGGAGCTGCTGCCTCTCGGCTCCACCGTCGTCTCCGAGGACTGGGAGGTGACGGTCAACTCCGTCGCGTTCGCGCAGACCGATGCGGTCATGGCCGAGAGCGAGTTCACCGAGGCCCCGCCGGCCGGGTACGAGTACATCGTCGCGAACATCACGGTCACCTACATCGGGGGCGCGCCCGAAGGTCAGATGCCCGCCTTCGTCTCCATCGACTACCTCACCGCTGTGGGGGAGCCCACAGAGATCACCTTCGCGTCGCTGCCCGGCGAACTGGACTGGATCACCAACCTCGCGCCCGGGGGAAGCACCACGGGCGACGTCGTGCTGTTGGCCCCCGAAGGCCCGGCCGCGACGGAAGGTGCGCTGGAAGTGCGTCCGGGAGTGCTCGGCGACACGGCGTACTTCGCGCTGCAGTGAGCTGCACGAAGCCCCCCGGCATCGCCGGGGGGCTTCGTCGTACCCACGTCGCGGGGTCGGTCGTCAGGCCTGCTCGTCTTCCTCGGGCTCGAAGGTCGATGCCTCATCGGTGACCCCGGCGGCGACCCCGTCGGGGTTCGCGGGGATCGTCCCGTCCTGACCCAGCCCGCCGGGCTTGGTGGTGCCCTCTTCGTCTTCGGCGCTCTGCGCGCCCGATGCGTCGCGGTTCATGTTCGGCTCCTTCCGTCGGATGCAGCCAACGTATGCGGCGCGGCGGGCACCCCGCACCCGGGTTGACAATCACGGCGTCGCGCGTGAATGCGCGGCATCCAGGTCAGTCCGCGGGGTTCTCGATCAGCAGCAGGCTCTGCTTGGTGTCGGCGAGGGTGACCCAGCCGTCGCCGAACAGGTAGGTCATGCCATAGCCCTCGGCATCGGTCGTCAGCGCCATCTGCGGGTTCTCGGTGATGTAGGTGCCGGCCTCGCCGCTCTCACGCACCCAGCCCGCCGAGAGCAGTTCGTCCTGCGCGTCCTTCGCGTCGTCCGCATCGATCGGCGCCCAGCCGAAGATCTGCAGCGGACCGCCGGGAACGGCGAAGTCGGCCCACTGGCACTGGATGCCGTCGGGCACCTCGGCCGCGCCGATCGTGAACGGCTCCTCGCGGTGGGTCCAGCCCACGTCCTCGAACCCCTCCACCGTGGTGGCGGAGATGAGCGCCGAGCAATCCGGCGCGGCGACGGGCTCGGCGGTCTCCTCCGGCTCGGGCTCGGCGGTGGGGGACGCCGAGGCCGCCGACCCTGCGGTGGGAGCGGGCGTGGTGTCGGGGACCTCGGGCTCCGGCGTCGCGCACGCGGTGAACGCGAGGGTGGCGGCGAAGAGGAGGGCGGTGGCGGTGGCGGGGCGGCGAAGGCGCGGCGAAGGCATCGAGGAGGTTCCGTGGGGGTCGAGGGTCAGGCGGGGGAGTGCAGCAGGCGGAGGAAGTCGTCGTGGAGGATGCCGTTGGTCGCGAGTGCGGACAGCTCGGAGATCGAGTCGTCACCGTCGAACGAGGTGAATCGGCCACCGGCCTCGGTGATGATCGGGACGAGCGCGGCGATGTCGTAGGGCTTCACGTCGAACTCGGCGACGAACTCGAGGCGGCCCTCGGCGAGCAGCATGTAGGGCCAGGCGTCGCCGTAGCCGCGATCGCGCCAGACAGCGCGACTGAGCCGCAGCAGGGGCTCGATGTGGCCGGCGTCGTCCCACTGCGTGATGCTCTGAAAACTCGCGCTGGCGTCGGAGATGGAATCGACCGTGGAGACGGCGAGGCGGCGGGCATCGCCGGTGGGTGTGTTCGTCCACGCGCCGAGGCCGGTGGCCGCCCACCAGCGCCGGCCGATGGCCGGCTGGCTGGCGACTCCGACGCGCGGGGTGCCGTCGATCGCGAGGGAGATGAGGGTCGTCCACATCGGGATGCCCTTGAGATAGTTCGCGGTGCCGTCGATCGGGTCGATGATCCACTGCCGGCGGGAATCGCCGCTCGTGCCGAACTCTTCGCCGAGGATCCCGTCGTCGGGCCGCTCGGTCTCAAGGAGGCCGCGAATCGCGCGTTCGGTGGCGAGATCCGCCTCGGTCACGTGCGAGGAATCCGCCTTCACCTCGATTTCGAGATCGGCGACATCGAATTTCGCCATCGAGACGGCATCCGCGGCATCCGCCAGGCGCAGAGCAAGGGCCAGGTCGGCGCCCAGATCCCCGTCGAACGGTGCAGACCAGGAAGACGGAGAAGTGGGGGGCACGCACCCCACGATACCGGCGCGGGTGTGCCTCGATTCGCGAATACCGGTCTCGTGATGGTAACGTTGTCCCTCGGTTCGGGTCATCCGAATTACGCACCTCTAGCTCAATCGGCAGAGCAACTGACTCTTAATCAGTGGGTTCAGGGTTCAAGTCCCTGGGGGTGCACGGATAGGCCTCGCACACTCTCGCCAGTGGTGCGGGGCCTTTCTCTTTGCCCGTTTCCGTGGACGTCGCGGTGGGGCTCGACGCCGACACGATCGTCTCCCACATCCTGGGATCGACGGCGGAGCGGCTGCCCGGGCTCTATCCGCCGGGGCACAACCACTACACGATCGTGCTCTCGCATGACGGCGCTGCCGCGGTCGCCGGCCACGTGCGGGAGGCGCTCGCGCCCACCGGCTGAGCGGGGCCGGCGCCGCGCGTCGGCCCCGTCGCGAGCGTAGGCGAAGTGGCGAGCGTAGGACGTTTGTCGCGGCATCCGTCCTGCCTTGGTCACATCTCCTGCGCTCGTGACGTCGTGCTCGCGCTGTCGGGGGGCGCGCGCGACGATCCGCCGGATGTCAGGCGCGGGATGCCGCGATGCGCGACGACAGTTTGTGGGCGTGGGCGAGCAGTGAGCGCCCCAGCGTCGGCAGTCGGTCGGGGGAGAAGCGGAACTCCACCCCGGTGAGGCTCAGCGCCCACTCCGGACGCCCGGCGCGGTCGAAGACCGCGGCGCCCATGCCCCAGGATCCTTCGACGATCAACCCCGGGTTCACCGCGTAGCCGCGGTCGCGGGTGTCGGCCAGGCGCGTCCGCATCGCCGCGGCCGCGTGACGCGAGCCGAACCGCGCCGGGAGCTCCGGATGCCGCGACAGGTACGCCTCGACGTCGTCGTCGGGAAGGAACGCCAGAATGGCCAGCCCCGCGGATGCCACGCCCAACGGAAAGCGCACGCCCTCGCTGAGGACGAACGACCGGATGGGGAACGCGCCCTCCTCGCGCAGCAGGCACACCGTCTCATCGCCGCGACGCACCGAGAGGAACGCGCTCTCCTCGGTCGTGATCGCGAGGGAGCGCACGATGTCGCGCGCGAGGTCGGTGATGTCGTAGCGCGCGGCCGCGACCGATCCCATGAGGAACAGCTCGGGCCCCGGCATCCACCTTCCCGAGTCGGCCTCCTGATCGACCAGGCCCTCCGCCCGGAGGGCACTGAGCAGGCGGTGGGTCGTCGAACGTGAGAGGTCGGCGTCCCGAGCGAGTCGCTGCAGCGCGGCACCGTCACTCCCTGACGAGGTGACCAGGCGCAGCAGCCGCGCCGCGCGTGCCACTGCCTGGGCGCCGGCGACCGTCGAACGCGGGGAAGTGTCCACATAGTGGACGCTAGGCCGTGAGTGGTCCATTTGGCAACGGTCCGGTGGGTGCGCACATGGAGGTCGCGGCACGCTGGAGGCACACACGAAGGAGTGCCCGTGATCGACAAGACCTTCCCCTCGGCGGCCGAAGCCGTCGCCGACATCCCCGACGGAGCCTCGTTGGCGGTCGGCGGATTCGGGCTCTCCGGCAACCCGATCGCCCTCATCGAGGCTCTTCTCGCGCAGGGCACCCGCGAGCTGTCGGTCGTCTCGAACAACTGCGGCGTCGACGACTGGGGTCTCGGTGTGCTGCTGAACGCGAAACGCATCCGCAAGATGACGTCGTCGTACGTGGGGGAGAACAAGGAGTTCGAGCGGCAGTTCCTCAGCGGCGAGCTCGAACTCGAACTCACCCCGCAGGGGACGCTCGCCGAGAAGCTTCGCGCGGGCGGTGCCGGCATCGCCGCCTTCTACACGCAGACGGGCGTGGGCACCCAGGTGGCCGAGGGCGGGCTGCCGCGTCGCTATGACGGCGCAGGGGGCATCGCCGTGGCATCCCCCGCCAAGGACGTGCGCACCTTCGACGTGACCGGCGTGGCGCTGCCGTACGTGCTGGAAGAGGCCATCGTCACCGACTTCGCGCTTGTGCACGCGGCGCGCGGCGACACCCACGGCAATCTGGTCTTCCACAAGGCGGCCCGCAACTTCAATCCGCTGGCCGCCATGGCGGGGCGGGTCTGCATCGCGCAGGTGGAGGAGCTGGTGCAGCCCGGTGACCTCGACCCCGACGACGTGCACCTGCCCGGCATCTACGTGCACCGCATCGTCGAGGTCGGCACCGGCATCACCAAGCGCATCGAGCGGCGCACCGTGCGCGCGGCGGACGGGGAGTGACATCGTGGCTCTGACGCGTGAGGAGATGGCCGCCCGCGCGGCCCGCGAACTGGCCGACGGCTCCTACGTCAACCTCGGCATCGGGCTGCCCACGCTCGTGCCGAACCACGTGCCAGCGCAGGTGACGGTCGTGCTGCAGTCCGAGAACGGCATCCTCGGGGTCGGTCCGTATCCGACCGAGGATCAGGTCGACCCCGATCTGATCAACGCCGGCAAGGAGACCGTCACGGTCCTCCCGGGTGCCGCCTACTTCGACTCCGCGACGAGTTTCGGCATGATCCGCGGCGGCAAGATCGACGCCGCGATCCTGGGCGCGATGCAGGTGTCGCGCACCGGCGACCTCGCGAACTGGATGATCCCCGGGAAGATGGTGAAGGGCCCCGGCGGCGCGATGGACCTCGTCCACGGCGCCGCACGCGTCATCGTGCTGATGGAACACGTGGCCCGCGACGGCTCACCAAAGATCGTCGACGAGTGCTCGCTGCCGCTCACCGGACGCGGCGTCGTCGACCGCATCATCACCGACCTCGCCGTCATCGACGTGACCGACGCCGGCCTGGTGCTGGTGGAGACGGCGCCCGGCGTCACGGTCGCCGAAGTCGTCGCCGCGACGCAGCCGGCGCTCATCGTTGCCGAGACTCCTAGGGTGGAAGCATGAACCACGAAGACGTCGTCATCGTCGCAGCCGCGCGCACTCCGCAGGGCCGGCTGAAGGGCCAGCTGGCCGCGCTCAGCGCCGCAGAACTCGGCGCCATCGCCATCCGCGGTGCCCTCGAGCGGGGCGGGATCCCGACGGATGCCGTCGACGCCGTCTTCGTCGGCCAGGTTCTGCCCGCCGGCGCCGGGCAGAACCCCGCACGGCAGGCCGCGATCGGCGCGGGCCTCGGCTGGGACGTGCCGGCCGCCTCGGTGAACAAGGTGTGCCTGTCGGGACTGTCGGCGGTCATCGATGCGAAGCGGATGATCCTCACCGGCGACGCCCGCGTGGTCGTCGCGGCCGGCATGGAGTCGATGACGCAGGCGCCGCACCTGCTGACGGGTTCCCGCGACGGCTGGGCGTACGGCAGCGTCGAGGTGCTCGATCACATGGCCCACGACGGGCTGACCGACGCGTACGACCGCGAGAGCATGGGCGCCTCCACCGAGCGGCACAACGGCGCACTCGGCATCACGCGCCAGGCGCAGGACCACGTGGCCGCGCTGTCGCATCAGCGCGCCGCTGCGGCGCAGGATGCCGGCGTCTTCGACGACGAGATCGTGCCCGTGCCGGTGCCCCAGCGCCGGGGGGAGCCGGTGATGGTCAGCCGTGACGAGGGCGTGCGACCGGAAACCACGACCGAGACACTGGCGAACCTGCGCCCCGCGTTCGCCAAGGACGGCACGATCACCGCCGGCAACGCGTCGCAGATCTCCGACGGCGCGTCGGCGGTCGTGCTCACGACCCGCAGCCACGCCGACGATCAGGGCTGGGAGGTGCTGGCGGTGGTCGGTGCGTCAGGCCAGGTGGCCGGGCCCGACAACTCGCTCCACACCCAGCCGGCCCGTGCGATCGAGCAGGCGCTGGCGAAGCAGGGGATCGCGGCATCCGACCTCGACATCGTCGAGATCAACGAGGCGTTCGGGGCGGTGGTCGCGCAGTCGCAGGCCGAGCTCGGGCTGGGTGAAGACGTCGTCAACATCCACGGCGGCGGCATCGCGATCGGCCACCCGATCGGGGCCAGCGGCAACCGGCTCGTCGTGCACGCGGTGCACGAACTGCTGCGCCGGGGCAGCGGTACGGCTGCCGTGGCCCTGTGCGGCGGCGGCGGTCAGGGTGACGCGCTGATCCTCACCCGCTGACGGTCAGGCGGACTTCTTCAGGCGCTGCTTGAGCAGCTTCTGCTGCTTGGCGGCGACGGGGGAGTCGCCGGCGACGAGGTGACCGCGCTTGGCGCGGCGCGTGTCGACGACGGCGCCGATCGCCAGAGCGAGGGTGATGCCCCAGCTCAGCCAGGCGAGCGCCGTGCGCCAGGTGAACGGTTCGTCGTTGCGGAGGCCCCGCAGCAGCGTGATGCCGCTGGTGATCGCGGTGAGCAGTCCGGAGCCGATGAGGTAGGCGCGCATGGGGCCACGCTATCGCGCCGTGGGAGCAGTCGATCGGGTATTGACAGACGAGCGCCGTCCGCGCAACCCCCGGAAGCCCGTGAATCGGCGGGATAGCCTGAGAGCCCCGCCTGCAACACGGAGGAACACCCATGGGTACTGCTGATTTCATCGTCGTCGCCAACCGACTTCCGGTCGATCGTTCGGGGACCGGTGAGGGTGAGGAACAGTGGCGTCCGTCTCCCGGTGGCCTGGTGACCGCCCTCAACCCGGTGATGCGACAAGCCGACGGCGCCTGGGTCGGCTGGCCCGGCCAGGCCGACCTCGAGGTCGAGCCGTTCGAATTCGACGGCATGCAGCTCGTGCCGGTCACGCTCAGCGCTGAAGACGTGGAGCTGTATTACGAGGGCTTCTCGAACGACACGATCTGGCCGCTGTACCACGACGTCATCGCCGCGCCCCGCTACCGTCGCGAGTGGTGGCAGGCCTACGTGCGGGTCAACCGCCGGTTCGCCGAGGCCGCGGCCGACGCCGCCGCCGACGGCGCGACGGTGTGGGTGCAGGATTACCAGCTGCAGCTCGTGCCCCGCATGCTGCGGGAACTGCGGCCCGACCTCGTGATCGGCTACTTCCACCACATCCCGTTCCCGGCCTACGGCCTGTACTCGCAGCTGCCTTGGCGCCGCCAGGTGCTGGAGGGTCTCCTCGGCGCCGACGTCATCGGCTTCCAGCGGGTGGCCGACGCGAGCAACTTCGCCCGCGCGGTGCGCCGCCAGCTGCGCTACGAGACCAAGGCCAGCGGCATCCGCGTACCCACCGAAGACGGTGGCGCGCGCCTCGCACTGGCCAAGGCCTTCCCGATCTCGATCGACGCCGACGAGTACATCCGTCTCGCGCAGCGCCCCGACATCGTCGCGCGGGCGGCGGAGATCCGCGAGAGCCTCGGCAACCCGAAGAAGGTGCTGTTGGGTGTCGACCGCCTGGACTACACCAAGGGCATCCGCCACCGCATGAAGGCCTTCGGGGAGTTGCTCGAAGACGGTCGCCTGGCCGTGGAGGACGTGACCATGGTGCAGGTGGCCAGCCCCAGTCGCGAGCGCGTCGCCGCCTACGTGCAGCTGCGCGACGAGATCGAGCAGACGGTGGGTCGCATCAACGGCGACTTCGACACGATGGACCACACCGCCATCCGCTACCTGCACCAGGCATTCCCCCGCGAGGAGATGGTCGCGCTCTACCTGGCCGCCGACGTCATGCTGGTCACGGCGCTGCGCGACGGCATGAACCTCGTGGCCAAGGAGTACGTCGCCTCCCGCGTCGACAACCGCGGCGTGCTCGTGCTCAGCGAGTTCGCCGGTGCCGCCGACGAACTCGGCACGGCGCTGCGCATCAACCCGCACGACATCGAGGGCCTCAAGGATGCCATCGTGCGGGCGGTGGAGATGCCCGCCGCAGAACAGGGGCGCCGCATGCGGAGCCTGCGCAAGAAGGTGCGGGACCACGACGTGTCGGATTGGTCGCGCGAGTTCCTGGAAGCGCTGGACGCCGTGCGGAGGGCGCGCTCGTGACCGCCGCGCTCGAGGAGAAGCTCGCCGCCCTCGCCGCCACGCCGCGACTGCTGGTGGCCGTCGACTTCGACGGCACCCTGTCGCCGCTGCAGGACGACCCCATGCGCTCGCGCATGCTGCCCGTCGCCCGCGATGCGGTCGAGGCGCTCGCGGCGCTGCCCGACACCGTCGTCGCCCTCGTCTCGGGGCGGAGCCTGGTGGACCTGCGCCTCATCGCCGAACACGACGACGCCTCGCCGCTGTGGCTGGCGGGCTCGCACGGCGCGGAGTACTGGGAGCCCGGCTCCGGCGCCCGGGAGCCCCAGGACGACCCCGGCGACGTCGAGCTGCGGGACCGCCTGCGCACGCACGCGGAGCAGGCGACGGCGCATCTGGCCGGGGTCTGGATCGAGCCGAAGACGTTCGGACTGGGCGTGCACACGCGCCGCTCGAGCGCAGCGGATGCCGCCGAGGCCAACCGCATCGTCGACGACCTCGTGCACGCCGAGGCGTCGCACTGGCGGCGGCGCACCGGGCGCGACATCGTGGAGTACGCGTTCCGGCACGAGGGCAAGGACACCGCGGTGGCGGCCTTGCGCGAGCGCACCGGCGCGACCGCGGTGCTGTTCGCCGGTGACGATGTCACCGACGAGGACGCGCTGAAGAGCCTCGGCCCCGGCGACCTCGGCGTGCGGGTCGGCGAGGGCGAGACCGCCGCCGACGTCCGGGTCGCCGACATCGCCGCGTTCGCCGAGCTGCTGTCGCGCCTGGCCCGGCTGCGGGCCGACCTGCGCGCATAGCGCGCCACGCGCGGACCGCTAGGACCGGCCGCGCGTGGGGTCGAACCCCCAGGGCAGCTCCAGCCCGTGCGCCGTCATGAGCGCGCCGTCGGCGAGCAGGTCCCCGGTGGCGCCGTCGGCCACGATGCGCCCGCCGTCGAGGATCAGCGCCCGCGGGCACAGTTCCAGTGCGTACGGCAGATCGTGGGTCACGATGATCTGCGTCGCCGCCAGCCGGGCGAGGGTCGCCGACAGCTCCCGGCGGGAACCGGGGTCGAGGTTCGATGTCGGTTCGTCGAGCACCATCACATCGACGTCCATCGAGAGGATCGTGGCGATGGCGGCGCGACGCCGCTGCCCGAGCGACAGCTGCTGCGGGTGCCGGTCGCCGATGGATCCGAGCCCGACCTGCGTGAGGGCGGTCGTGACCCGCTCGGCCAGCGCCGTGCCGGTGGCGCCGTAGTTCGCGGGCCCGAAGGCGACGTCCTCGGCGACGGTCGGCATGAACAGCTGGTCGTCGGGGTCCTGGAAGACCAGCCCCACCCGGCGGCGCACGTCGCGCACCGTCCGGGGGTCGATCACCGTGCCGCCGACGGCGACCGTGCCCCGCGTGGGGGAGAGGATGCCGTTCAGGTGCAGCATGAGCGTCGTCTTGCCCGAGCCGTTCGGGCCGAGGATCGCCACCCGCTCCCCGGGCGTCACCTCGAAGTCGACACCCGCGAGTGCGGACGGGGTGGATGCCGATGCCCCCGGGTACCGGAAGTGCAGGTCCCGCACCGCCACCGACGCACCGGTCATGCCCGACCCGCTTCGTGGTAGCCGCGGGCGAGCATCGCCAGGTGGATGCGCTCGCCCCGGCCGTGCGAGCGCACGAACAGCACGCCGATGCCGCTCGCCAGCACCCGCCACGATCGACGACCGCGCGCCACGAACCCCCGCGACGCCCGGGCGACGCGCATGCGCTGCCACTCCTCGACGATGACGTCGAGGTAGCGCAGCATGAACCCCCCGATCATCGTGAGTTGGCGGGGGAGGCGCAGCTGCTCCAGCGCGAGGATGATGGCGCGCGGCTCGGTGATGCTCACGAGCACGATGGATGCCAGCAACGCGAGGGTCGCCTTCACGAGCAGGCCCCACGCCCCCCAGAGCCCCTCGACCGAGAGCGAGAGTCCCCAGACCTCGATCCGCGGTCCGGTGGCGATGAGCGGCATCAGCGCCGCGAACACCACGAAAGGCACCTCGATCACGAGGCGTCCCGCGACGGTGCGTGCCGGGACGCGGGCGACGATGAGCAGGGTGATGACGGCGGCGCCGTAGACCGCGAACATGCCGAGCCACTCGCGCGGAGTGGCCACCACCACGATCGCGAAGGCGAGCACCGCCAGCAGCCGTGCACGCGGCGAGACCGCCTGCAGCCACGCCGGGGTGTCGGTGCGGGTGGGCGGGGACGCGAGGATCATCGTTCCCTGTCCGCGCCGCTGCGGCGCCGCGTGCCGAGCCCGATGAGCCAGGCCAGCCCGAAGGTGAGCGCGCAGCCGACCGCACCGGCGATGGCGAGGGACAGCCACGGGTTGTCGACGAACGCGGCCCCGTAGTCGGCCAGGGGACTGCCGGCGGTCGCGCTGTCCTGGGCGGCGCCGAGGAATCCCGCGGACTCGGCGACGTACTCCAGGCCATCGGGGTCGGCCGAGGCCCACACGCTCACGACGCACGCGATGGCGAGGGCGATCAGGAGGGCTGCGATCGTGAACGCGCGGGTCGAGACGCGCCGGCGCGTCGCGGTCATGCGATCACTCCTTCCGTGACGCCCACCCGCGGTCGGCGCGCGAAGCGAGCGCCGTAGACGAGGTCGGGGCGGGTCGCGAGCACGGCCGACACGATGAGCGCGGTGATGACCGCCTCGCCCACCCCGATGACGGTGTGCCAGCCGACCATCGCAGCGAACACCGCGCCGGAGGGCACCGACACCGTGCCGCCCACCGTGAACAGCAGCGCGAAGACCGCGGCGGCGACGGGCACCGAGACGAACCCGCCCAGCGCCGCACCCGCCACGATCGCCCAGCGTCGCGGCGGGAGGATCGCCACGACAGCGCGGAACACCCACCAGCCGACCACGACCGTGACGATGCCGATGAGCGTGATGTTGGTGCCGAGCGCGGTCAGGCCGCCGTCGGCGAAGAGGAAGGCCTGCACGATGAGCACGACACTCAGACACAGCAAGCCGGTCGCCGGCCCCACGAGCACCGCCGCGAGGGCACCGCCCATGAGATGGCCGCTGGTGCCGGCGCCGACGGGGAAGTTGATCATCTGCACGGCGAAGATCAGCGTCGCCACGATCCCCACCATCGGCGCCTTGCGATCATCGGCCGCCTCTTTGCGTGCCAACGGCAGGGCGGCAGCGATGCCGGCTGCCGCCACCACCCCCGTCGCGATCGACGTGGGGACGTTCAGAAACCCGTCGGGGACATGCATCGGCGCTCCTTGGCTCGAGGAGGGCGATGTGCGCCAGTTGCGACACCGTCGTAAGTCCACGTAGCGTAGCCGCGGCTCCGAGCCGACACCAGGGGGTGCCGTGGCGGACCTCCGGCGCTGCCGCGGCGGGCAATAGAATGCAGCGGTGAGCCATCCCGACGAATCCATCGACATCAAGCCCCGCAGTCGCGTCGTCACCGACGGCATCGAGGCCACCACTTCCCGAGGCATGCTGCGCGCCGTGGGCATGGGCGACGAAGACTGGGACAAGCCCCAGATCGGCATCGCGTCCAGCTGGAACGAGATCACGCCCTGCAACCTGAGTCTCGACCGGCTCGCGCAGGGCGCCAAGGAGGGAGTGCACGCCGGCGGCGGCTACCCGCTGCAATTCGGCACCATCTCGGTCTCCGACGGCATCTCGATGGGCCACGAGGGCATGCACTTCTCGCTCGTGAGCCGCGAGGTCATCGCCGACTCCGTCGAGACGGTGATGATGGCCGAGCGCCTCGACGGCAGCGTGCTGCTGGCCGGCTGCGACAAGTCGATCCCCGGCATGCTCATGGCATCCGCACGTCTGGACCTCTCGAGCGTCTTCCTCTACGCCGGGTCCATCGCTCCGGGCTGGGTCAAGCTCAGCGACGGCACCGAGAAGGACGTCACGATCATCGACTCCTTCGAGGCCGTGGGTGCGTGCCTCGCCGGGAAGATGAGCGAGGCCGACCTCAAGCGCATCGAGTGCGCCATCGCCCCGGGCGAGGGCGCCTGCGGTGGCATGTACACCGCCAACACGATGGCCTCCGTCGCCGAGGCGCTCGGGCTGAGCCTGCCGGGTTCGGCGGCGCCGCCGTCGGCCGACCGGCGCCGCGACTACTTCGCGCACCGCTCCGGTGAAGCCGTCGTCAACCTGCTGAAGCTCGGCATCACGACCCGCGACATCCTCACCAAGGAGGCGTTCGAGAACGCGATCGCCCTGGCGATGGCGCTCGGCGGGTCCACCAACGTCGTGCTGCACCTGCTCGCCATCGCGAACGAGGCCGAGGTCGGCCTGACGCTGCACGACTTCAACCGCATCGGCGACAAGGTGCCGCACGTGGCCGACATGAAGCCGTTCGGCAAGTACGTCATGAACGACGTCGACCGTCACGGCGGCATCCCGGTGATCATGAAGGCGATGCTCGACGAGGGGCTGCTGCACGGCGACGCGCTCACCGTGACCGGCAAGACACTCGCCGAGAACCTGCGCGACCTCGATCCCGACCCGATCGACGGCGAAGTCATCCACCGCTTCGACAACCCCATCCACGCCACCGGCGGCATCACGGTCCTGCACGGATCGCTCGCCCCCGAGGGTGCGGTCGTGAAGACCGCGGGCTTCGACGCCTCGGTGTTCGAGGGCCCTGCGCGCGTGTTCGAGCGCGAGCGCGGCGCGATGGACGCGCTGGAGGCCGGCGACATCGACCCGGGCGACGTGATCGTCATCCGCTACGAGGGCCCCAAGGGCGGCCCCGGCATGCGCGAGATGCTCGCGATCACGGCCGCCATCAAGGGCGCGGGGCTCGGAAAAGATGTACTACTGTTGACGGACGGACGATTCTCAGGCGGCACAACCGGCCTGTGCATCGGCCACATAGCACCCGAAGCGGTGGACGCTGGTCCCATCGCCTTCGTGCGCGATGGTGATCTGATACGGGTCGATATCGCGGCTCGCACACTCGACCTACTCGTCGACGAGGCTGAGCTGAGTTCCCGCCGAGAAGGCTGGGAACCCCTTCCCCCGCGCTATACCCGTGGCGTCCTGGCCAAGTACTCCAAACTCGTGCGCTCCGCCGCTGAAGGCGCGGTCACGGGTTAGGCCCGTCCGCCACCTGGATCTCGAGGTAATTCACCATGTCCTCAGACACCGCTCCGGCCGTTCCCCGGCCACCCGCCCGCGCCGCCACGGCGGCGCCCGTCATCACCGGCGCGCAGGCCGTCGTCCGCTCGCTGGAACTGCTCGGCGTCACCGACGTCTTCGGCCTGCCCGGCGGCGCCATCCTGCCCGTCTACGACCCGCTCATGGACACGTCGGAGATCCGGCACATCCTGGTGCGTCACGAGCAGGGCGCCGGCCACGCCGCCGAGGGGTACGCCTCGGCATCCAACAAGATCGGCGTCGCGATCGCCACGAGCGGCCCCGGGGCGACCAACCTGGTCACCGCCATCGCCGACGCCTACATGGACTCGGTGCCGATCGTCTGCATCACCGGGCAGGTGTTCTCGACCCTCATGGGGACCGACGCCTTCCAGGAAGCGGACATCGTCGGCATCACCATGCCGATCACCAAGCACTCGCTGCTGGTCAAGCGCGCCGAGGAGATCCCCGGCGCGATCGCCGCGGCCTTCGAGATCGCCGGCACCGGCCGCCCCGGCCCCGTGCTCGTGGACATCACGAAGGACGCGCAGCAGCAGGAGGCCCCGTTCGTCTGGCCGCCGCGCGTGGACCTGCCCGGCTACCGACCGGTGACCAAGGCCCACGGCAAGCAGATCCAGGCGGCGGCCCAGCTGCTGGCGACCGCGAAGAAGCCGGTGCTGTACGTCGGCGGCGGCGTGATCCGCTCGCAGGCCTCCGCCGAGCTGCTGCGCCTGGCCGAGGCCACCGGGGCACCGGTCGTGACCACCCTCATGGCCCGCGGCGCCTTCCCCGACTCGCACCCGCAGCACCTGGGCATGCCCGGCATGCACGGCACGGTGCCGGCGGTGCTCGCGCTGCAGGAGTCCGACCTCGTGGTCTCGCTCGGCGCGCGCTTCGACGACCGGGTCACCGGCAAGGCATCGCTGTTCGCGCCGAACGCGCAGGTCGTGCACGTCGACATCGACCCGGCGGAGATCTCCAAGATCCGCACGGCCGACGTGCCGATCGTGGGCGACCTGAAGGACGTGCTCGTCGACCTCGACGGCGCGTTCGCGACGGCCACCGCCGCCGGTGCCCCCGAGATCGACGAGTGGTGGTCCTACCTCGACGGCCTGCGGGACGAGTTCCCGCTCGGCTACACCGCGCCCACCGACGGCCACATGTCGCCGCAGTACGTCATCTCGCGCATCGGTGAGCTCACCGGGCCCGAGGGCGTCTACGCGGCGGGCGTCGGCCAGCACCAGATGTGGGCGGCGCAGTTCATCAAGTACGAGCGTCCGAACTCGTGGCTCAACTCCGGCGGCGCCGGCACCATGGGCTACGCGGTGCCTGCCGCCATGGGCGCGAAGGTCGCCGAGCCCGACCGGGCGGTGTGGGCGATCGACGGCGACGGCTGCTTCCAGATGACCAACCAGGAGCTGGCCACCTGCGTCATCAACAACATCCCGATCAAGGTGGCGATCATCAACAACTCGTCGCTGGGCATGGTGCGCCAGTGGCAGACGCTGTTCTACAACGGCCGCTACTCCAACACCGACCTCAACACCGGGCACGACACCGTGCGCATCCCCGACTTCGTGAAGCTGGCCGAGGCCTACGGCTGCCTCGCGCTGCGCGTGGAGAAGGAGGAAGACGTGGATGCCGCCATCAAGACGGCGCTGGAGACCAACGACCGCCCCGTCGTCATCGACTTCGTCGTGAGCGCGGACGCGATGGTGTGGCCCATGGTGCCGCAGGGTGTCAGCAACAGCTACGTCCAGTACGCCCGCGACCACGCTCCCGCGTTCGACCAGGAGGCATGAGCATGAGCAAGCATGTCCTGAGCCTCCTCGTGGAGGACAAGCCGGGTCTGCTGACCCGCGTGGCCGGCCTCTTCGCCCGCCGCGGCTTCAACATCGACTCCCTCGCCGTGGGCGTGACGGAGGTGCCGGGCCTGTCCCGCATCACCGTCGTCGTCGACGTCGAGGAGCTGCCGCTGGAGCAGGTGACCAAGCAGCTGAACAAGCTCGTGAACGTCATCAAGATCGTCGAGCTGGATGCCGCGGCATCCGTGCAGCGCGAGCACATGCTCGTGAAGGTGCGCGCCGACAACCAGACCCGCTCGAACGTCATCGAGGTCGTGAACCTCTTCCGCGCCTCGGTGGTGGACTACGCCACCGACGCCCTCGTGGTCGAAGTCACCGGCGACCGCGGCAAGGTCGACGCCTTCCTGCGCGCGGTCGAGCCGTTCGGCATCAAGGAACTCGCCCAGTCCGGCATGGTCGCGATCGGTCGCGGCGGCAAGAGCATCACCGAGCGCGTCCTGCGCGGCTGAACCCCAGAACCCCCATCCAAGGAGAATCACACAATGGCCGACATCTTCTACGACGCCGACGCCGACCTGTCGCTCATCCAGGGCAAGAAGGTCGCGATCGTCGGGTACGGCTCGCAGGGCCACGCCCACGCGCAGAACCTGCGCGACTCGGGCGTCGAGGTCGTCATCGCCCTCAAGGAGGGCTCGAAGTCCATCGCCAAGGCCGAGGAGGACGGCTTCGAGGTGAAGACCGTCGCCGACGCCGCCGAGTGGGCCGACCTCATCATGATCCTCGCGCCGGACCAGCACCAGCGCTCGATCTACAACGACGAGATCAAGCCGCACCTCACCGCCGGCAAGACCCTCGCCTTCGCGCACGGGTTCAACATCCGCTTCGGCTACATCGAGGCCCCCGAGGGCGTCGACGTCATCCTCGTCGCCCCGAAGGCGCCCGGTCACACGGTGCGTCGCGAGTTCGTCGCCGGCCGCGGCATCCCCGACATCATCGCCGTCGAGAACGACGCGTCGGGCCAGGCCTGGGACGTCGCGCTGTCGTACGCCAAGGCCATCGGCGGCACCCGCGCCGGCGTCATCAAGACAACCTTCACCGAGGAGACCGAGACGGACCTCTTCGGCGAGCAGGCCGTGCTCTGCGGTGGGGTGTCCCAGCTCATCCAGTACGGCTTCGAGACGCTGACCGAGGCCGGCTACCAGCCGCAGATCGCGTACTTCGAGGTGCTGCACGAGCTCAAGCTCATCGTCGACCTCATGTGGGAGGGCGGGATCGCCAAGCAGCGCTGGTCGGTCTCCGACACCGCCGAGTACGGTGACTACGTCTCCGGCCCGCGCGTGATCGACCCCCACGTCAAGGAGAACATGCAGGCCGTTCTCGCAGACATCCGTTCGGGCGCGTTCGCCGAGCGCTTCATCAACGACCAGGATGCCGGAGCTGTCGAGTTCGGCGAGCTGCGCGAGAAGGCTGCCGCACACGCGATCGAGGCGGTCGGCAAGGACCTGCGCGCCCTGTTCTCCTGGAAGCAGACCGACAGCGACTACGTCGAGGGCAGCGCGGCGCGCTGAGTCAGACCGCCGTCCCACCCGGCACGGCTCGAGCCCGGTCGTCACACCCCGAACCAGGGGAGTGGCGGCCGGGTTTCTCGTTGCCCTCTTCCTGTGGTCTGACCACAGGGCTATGCTGGCCACAGAGCAAGGGCGCGGGCAACGCGTCCGTGCCGGGTTGGAGAGAGATGTCCCCCGAAATCGACGCACTGGTGGCCCGGGCGCAACAGGCGCTGACCGCGTATGCGACATTCACGCAGGACCAGATCGACCACATCGTGCGCAAGGCCTCGGTGGCCGCGCTCAGCCACCACGCGGACCTCGCCGTGATGGCTGTCGAAGAGACCGGTCGCGGTCTGTTCGAAGACAAGGCCGTGAAGAACATGTTCGCGTGCGAGCACGTGACCCACTCGATCATCAAGCAGCGCACCGTCGGGGTCATCTCCGTCGATGAGATCACCGGCATCACCGAGATCGCCGAGCCCGTCGGGGTGGTGTGCGGCATCACGCCGGTGACCAACCCCACGTCCACCACGATCTTCAAGTCGCTCATCGCGCTGAAGACCCGCAACCCCATCGTCTTCGCCTTCCACCCGTCGGCGCAGCGCTGCTCGGTGGCCGCCGCCACGATCGTGCGCGACGCGGCGATCGCCGCAGGCGCTCCCGACGACTGGATCCAGTGGATCGCGGAGCCCTCGCTGGCCGCCTCCGGCGAACTGATGAACCACCCCGGCATCGCCCTCATCCTCGCCACCGGCGGAAACGCCATGGTGCGTGCCGCGTACTCCTGCGGCAAGCCCGCGCTCGGCGTCGGCGCGGGCAACGTCCCGGCCTTCATCGAGCGCACCGCGAAGGTGGGGCGCGCGGTCAACGACGTCGTGCTGTCGAAGTCGTTCGACAACGGCATGGTGTGCGCCAGCGAGCAGGCCGTCATCCTCGATGCCCCCATCATCGAGGAGGCGATGGCGGAATTCGCCCGTCTGCACGCCTACCTCGTCAACGCCGACGAGAAGCGGATGCTGGAAGAGCTCATCTTCGGGGTCTCCGCTGCCGACTCCTCGTGCGCCGAGGCGAAACTCAACGCCGCGATCGTCGGTCAGCCGGCCGTGCGCATCGCGCAGATGGCCGGGTTCAGCGTCCCCGAGGACACCTCGGTGCTGCTGGCCGAGGTCACCGGCGTCGGTCCCCACGAGCCGCTCACGCGTGAGAAGCTCGCCCCCGTGCTCGCGGTGCTGCATGCCGCCGACGCGCAGGAGGGCATCGACCTTTCGGAGCAGATGGTGGCCTTCGACGGCCTCGGCCACTCCGGCGCGGTGCACACCAGCGACCCCGCCGTCATCGCCGACTTCGCCGAACGGGTGAAGGCCGTGCGCATCATCGAGAACGCCCCCTCGGCGCTCGGCGGCATCGGCGACATCTACAACGCCTTCATGCCGTCGCTCACCCTCGGCTGCGGCTCGTACGGCCGCAATTCGGTGTCGAACAACGTGTCTGCGGTGAACCTGCTCAACATCAAGCGGGTCGGCCGCCGCAACAACAACCTGCAGTGGTTCAAGGTGCCGGCCAAGACCTACTTCGAGCCCAACGCGCTGCGCTACCTCATCGACATGAAGGGCATCGAGCGCGTCACCGTCGTCACCGACGCCACCATGACCAAGCTCGGATTCGTCGACCGGGTGCTCGACGTGCTGGGCCGGCGCCCCAACCGCGTGCACCTGCAGATCATCGACGAGGTGACCCCGGAGCCCACGGTGGCCAGCGTCCAGCGGGGCGCCGCGCAGATGCGCGACTTCCAGCCCGACACGATCATCGCGCTCGGCGGCGGATCGCCGATGGATGCCGCGAAGGTGATGTGGCTGCTCTACGAGAACCCGGACGTGCACTTCTCCGACATGCGGGAGAAGTTCTTCGACGTGCGCAAGCGCGCCTTCCGGTTCCCGGAGCTGGGGGAGAAGGCGCGGCTCGTCTGCGTGCCGACCACCTCGGGCACCGGCTCCGAGATGACGCCGTTCGCGGTGATCACCGACGACGAGACGGGCATGAAGTACCCGCTCGCGGACTACGCCCTCACGCCGTCGGTCGCGATCGTCGATCCGCTGCTCACGACGGCGCTGCCTGCCTTTCTCGTCGCCGACGCCGGGTTCGACGCGCTGACACACGCCACCGAGGCCTACGTGTCGGTGTACGCGAACGACTTCACCGACGGTCTGGCCCTGCACGCCATCAAGCTGATCTTCGAGAACATCGAACGCAGCGCGAAGGCGGGCCCCGGCAGCAGCGATGCCGCGGACATCCAGGCGCGCGAGAAGATGCACAACGCGGCATCCATCGCCGGCATGGCCTTCGGCAACGCGTTCCTCGGGATCGTCCACGCCATGGCCCACGTCACGGGATCGAAGTTCCATCTCGTGCACGGGCGCACCAACGCCGTGTATCTGCCGCACGTCATCCGCTACAACGGCCAGGTGCCGGCGAAGGTCACCGCGTGGCCCAAGTACGAGCGCTACGTCGCACCGGAGCGCTACCAGCAGATCGCGCGGCACCTCGGCCTCCCGGCGGCGACGCCGGACGAGGGTGTCGAGTCCTACGCCCGCGCGGTGGAGCAGCTCCGCCGTGCCGTCGGCATCGAGGATTCCTTCCAGGCGCAGGGCGTGCCGGAGGAGTCGTTCATCGGCCGGCTCGAGGAACTGGCGATGGCGGCCTACGGCGACCAGTGCGCGCCGGCGAACCCGCGCATGCCGCTGCTGGCCGACATGCGCACCCTCATGGAAGCCGCCTACTACGGCACCTCGTACGACGCGGTGCGGGCCGCCCGCGCGACCGCAGCCGCGGCCGTCGACGCGGCCGAGGCGCCGGTTCCGCCGGCGACGGATGCCGCGCCGGCTGAGCCCGCGCCCGCCCACGGTCGCAAGAAGGCCGCGCGGTAACACCGTCCCACAAACGAGAGCCCGGCCCACACGTGTGGACCGGGCTCTCGTTGTGGGAGGAGACGTAGACATCGGATGTCTGTGCCAAGATGGACGGAAATCGATGAGAGAGGCGACGATGCGACAGCAGTGGTTCGATGAGGCGCGATTCGGCATGTTCGTGCATTTCGGTCTGTACAGCACGGCGGCACGGCACGAGTGGGTGCAGAACTACGAGCGGCTCACCGATGCCGAGTACCGGCAGTACTTCGACCACTTCGATCCGGACCGCTTCGACGCCCGCGCCCTGGCGCGGCAGGCCAAGCGCGCAGGCATGCGCTACGTCGTGCTCACGACCAAGCACCACGAGGGTTTCGCGCTGTGGGACTCCGCGCTCACCGACTTCACCTCGGTCACCGCGTGCGGGCGCGACCTCGTCCGCGAGTACGTCGACGCGCTGCGGGCGGAGGGGCTGCGCGTGGGCTTCTACCATTCGGTCATCGACTGGCATCACCCGGACTTCACGATCGACTGGAATCACCCCCGGCGCGGCGACGACGACATCGCGGCGCAGAACGCCGGACGCGACATGGGGCGCTACCGCGAGTTCCTCCACGGGCAGGTGCGTGAGCTGCTCACCGGGTACGGCGAGATCGACTACCTCTTCTTCGACTTCACCTACCCCGAGCCCCGCGAGGGCCTGGCGGGCAAGGGCCCCGAGGACTGGGCGGCGGCGGAGCTTCTGGCGATGTGCCGCGAGTTGCAGCCGAACATGCTCGTCAACGACCGCCTCGGGATCCCGGCCGATTTCGTGACCCCCGAGCAGTACCAGCCGACGTCGCCCCTGACGCGCGACGGCGAGCCGCTGGTCTGGGAGGCCTGCCAGACGATGAACGGGTCGTGGGGCTACCACCGCGACAACACCGATCAGAAGTCGGTGGATCTGCTCGTGCGGATGCTGGCGGATTCGGTGTCGATGAACGGGAACATGCTGCTGAACATCGGCCCCGACGGCCGCGGCGCGATCGCCCCGCGCGACACCGCGGCACTGGACGAGATCGGGGAGTGGATGGCGCTGCACGAGCGCGCCATCGTCGGCGCCGGACATGCCGATTTCACCCCGCCGCGGGAGGGCGTGTACACGCGCGGGGGTGATCGGCTCTACCTGCACCTGTTCACGTGGCCGCTGGGCTTCGTGCACCTGCCGGGGCTTGCCGGCAAGGTGGGCTATGCGCGTCTGCTCCATGACGGCTCCTGGCTGCGGACCACCGCGGCCGATCCCGCCCAGGTGGCCGACCTCATGACCCCGGAGGGCGAGCCGGAGGGCACGCTCACCGTGCATCTGCCGGTCGCCCGCCCCGATGTCGTGCTGCCCGTGGTCGAGCTCACGCTGATCGACTGAGCGCGGGCGTCACGCGCTCCCGGTGGGCAGCTCCATGTTGTCCAGGGCCCACCGGGCGGCGCCGTGCAGGATCGCGTCGGCGCCGGTGCGTGCCGCCTCGATCCGCAGCCGCTGCGTCGCCAGCGGGTGGCACGCCTCGTACACGCGGCTGCGGACGGCCGCGATGAACGGCTCCGACGCGCTCATGCTGCCGGTGAGGAAGACGGCGTCGGGGTTGAAGAAGTTCACCACGCCCGACAGCGCCTGACCGAGGTGCGTGCCTGCCGTGCGCACGAGCGTGGTGGCCTCGGGCTCGGCATCCTGTGCCAGGGCGAGCACGTCCGCCGTGGTGGTGACGTCGGTCCTGCCCCGCTCCCGCATCTGGCGCACCAGACTCGCGCCGCTGGCGACCGTCTCGAGGCACCCGGTGTTGCCGCACGAGCAGGGGAGGCCGCCGCTGGAGTCGATGCGGGTGTGGGTGATGTCGCCCGCGGCGGATGTCGCCCCCCGATGCACGATGCCGTCGATGATCACGCCGCTGCCGATCGCGGTGCCGGCTTTGACCGTGATGCTGTGCCGCCCGGTGCCGAACTGCACGCGGTGCTCCCCGAGGGCGGCGAGGTTCGCGTCGTTGTCGACGGCGATCGCGATGCCGTAACGCTCGCTGAGGTGCTCCCGTACGGCGAACCCCGGCCATCCGGGCATGCGCGAGGGCTGGTGGACGGTGCCGGTGGCGATGTCGACAGGCCCGGGCAGGCTCACCCCGATCGCGCGCACCGTCGTGTCGCGGGCCAGCGCGTCGAACACGGCGCAGACCGCGTCGAGGGTGGGCACCGGTCCATCCGCCAGGGTGACCGGGATAGTGCGGGTCGTGATCAGCTCGCCGCTCAGGCGATGCAGGCCCATCCGGGCGTGCCCGCCCCCCAGGTCGGCGGTGAGGACCACTCCGGCATCCTCGGGGATGTCCAGCAGCCGGGGTCGCCTGCCGCCGCGCGAGGTGCCTTCGCCGCGCTCACAGATCACCCCGGCATCCAGCAGCGCCTGCACACGCAGCCCGACGGTCGACGGGGCGAGTCCCAGGGTCGTGGCCAGCTCTGAACGCGACCGGCATTCTCGACGCGCGATCAGGTCGAGGATGCGGCGGCTGACGGAGTCGTCGCCGACGGCGATGTCGGAGTGAGGGGTCATGTCCTGCTTTCGCGGCGATGTGTTTCGCGGATGTGACGAAAGATCACCGAACCATAAACATCGGATGTTCGTGTTGCGGCCGGTGGGGAAATCTGAAATGTTGACTTTGAACAGAACAGTACAAGGTTGATTCGAGAAGCGAAACAACGTTGTTCGACACGAATTTGCCAGGAGGCAGGAATGAAGAGAATGCGCGTAGGCGGAGTGGCCGCGGCCACGGGCGTGGCGCTGGTGCTGACGGGATGCGCCGGCGGGGCCGACTCCGCAGGCGGCGACGGGGACAAGCCCACGATCGTCGTGGACATGTGGGCCGGAAGCGAGTCGGACACCGAGGCGCTCGAGGCGCAGGTCGCGATCGCCCAGGAGCAGAACCCCGACGTGACCATCAAGTTGCAGACCGCTCCGTGGGGTGACTTCTTCACCAAGCTGACGACCAACATGGCCAGCGGCAACATGGCCTGCATCACGGGCATGAGCGGCGCGCAGCTCGGCGGGTACACCGCGGGCTTCCGCGCCCTCTCCGACGAGGACCTCGCCACCGCGGGTCTCGACCTCGCGGAGTTCAACCCCGGTGCCGACGGCATCATGAGCTTCGAGGGCGAGCTGTACGGCATGCCGTTCGACGTCGCGACGATGCTGGTCTACTACAACCAGGACCTGCTGTCGGCCGCCGGTGCCGCCACGCCCGAGATCGGCTGGACGTTCGACGACTTCGAGCAGATCGCCACGGACGCCACCGCCGACGGCAAGCACGGCTTCGGCATGGGCATGGGCGCCTACCAGTGGATGTCCCTGCCGATCGCCCTGTCCGGCACGCAGCCGGCGGCGGAAGACGGCTCGCTGAACATCGACTCCCCGGAGTTCGTCGAGGCCGCATCGTGGTTCGCGGGCCTCGTGACGGATCTCGGCGTCGCCGCCCCCGTCGCCTCGGCGTCCGACACGGGCTGGGGTGAGACGCAGTACACCGGTGGCAACGCCGCCATGGCCGTGGACGGCACGTGGAACGCGACGGGCTACCTCGACAACGAGTCCGGCTTCGCCGCCGGCATGGCACCGCTGCCGGCGGGTCCCAGCGGCAACGCCGGACCGATCCTCGGCTCGGGCTACGGCGTGTCCGCGACCTGCGAGCACCCGGAGGAGGCCCTCAAGGTGCTCGGTTCGCTGCTGAGCAAGGACGCGCAGGACTACATCGCCGAGTCCGGCCGCTCGTACCCGGCGCGCACCGAGTCGCAGCCGCTGTACTTCGAGTCGATCGACGAGAAGCACCGCGATCACGTCAAGAGCGTCTTCGAGTCGGCGTTCGCCTCGACCGTGCCGCTGTACATGACCCAGAACTGGGCGAAGCTCGAGAGCTACATCCAGCCCAACCTCGTCAGCGTCTACAACGGCCAGACGACGATGGCCGACATGCTCGAGAGCGCTCAGGCGCAGTTCGGCAACTGAACGGGTCCCCCCACCCGTTCCTGAGCAGGAGAGCAGTGCAATGACGACCACGACGAAACGTCGGGGGTCGCTCGCCAGGGCCGAGACCCGCCAGGCGCTGGGCTTTGCAAGCCCAGCCCTGGTGGGGCTCGCCCTGTTCACGATCGTGCCCGTGGGGCTGTCGATCGTCATGAGCGTCTTCGACTGGCCGACCTTCGGCGAGCGCACCTTCACGGGCGCCGACAACTACACCCAGCTGTTCACCTCCAGCCCGGACTTCTGGCCCGCACTGCGCAACTCCGCCGTGTACACGCTGCTGTACGTGCCGCTGAGCGTGGGGCTGTCGCTGCTGCTGGCCATCGGCCTCGGCCCCCGCATCCGCGGCCGCGGCGCGCTGCGCGTGCTCTTCTTCATTCCCGTCGTGGTGCCGATGGTCGCCAACGTGCTGGTGTGGAAGATGATGCTGCAGCCGCAGGGTCTGTTCAACGGCATCGCGCAGGGCTGGTTCGGCGTGAGTCTGCCCAACTTCCTCGCCGATCCGTTCTGGGCCATGGCCATGGTCGTCGCCATGAGCGTCTGGCAGGGTCTCGGCTACAACATGCTGATCTTCTCCGCCGCTCTGGAGCAGCTGCCCGACAGCGTGCTCGAAGCGGCGAGCATCGACGGCGCCCGTGGGCTGCGGCTTGTGTGGAGCGTCATGATCCCGATGATCTCGCCGGCGATCTTCTTCGCCACGATCATGACGATGATCACCGCGCTGCAGGTCTTCGCCCAGCCGCAGCTGCTCACCGGCGGCGGCCCCGGCAACGCCACCAAGCCACTCGTCATGTTCATCTGGGAGCAGGGCTTCACCTTCGGCGACCTCGGCCTCGCCGCTGCCGCCGCGTGGATCCTGTTCGCCATCATCATCCTGATCACCGGCATGCAGTTCGCCGCGCAGCGGAAGTGGGTGCACTATGAGCACTGAGACAGAGACCCGCACCCTGCTCGTCCAGGCGGACGACGACGTCGTGCAGGCGGAGCTCGGTCGCCGGCGTCCCGTGGCCCGCACCCGCGGCGAGCGCGCCCGCCTCGTGGTGGCGCACGTCTTCGTCTACCTCGCCGCGGCCGTCTTCGTGTCGCCGCTGGTGTACGCGTTCTTCTCGGCGCTCAAGCCCAACATCGAGATCTTCTCGATGCCGCCCACGCTCATCGGCTCGCAGATCAAGTGGGGCAACTTCGCCGAAGTCTTCGCCTACGGCCCGTTCTGGACCTACATCGGCAACTCGCTGTTCGTCGGCGTCGCCGGCACGCTCGTCGTGCTCATCGTGTCGACGACGGCCGGATACGCCTTCGGGCGCCTCCGGTGGAAGGGCCGGGATGCCGTCTTCCTGCTGTTCCTGGCCACCCTCATGGTGCCCGCCGAGGTGCTGGTGATCCCCATGTTCCAGGTGATGCAGTGGTTCGGGTGGGTCAACACCTACCAGGCGCTCATCCTCCCGTTCGCCTTCACCGCGTTCGGGACGTTCCTCATGCGCCAGTTCTTCCGCGGCATCCCGTTCGAACTCGAAGAGGCAGCCCGTGTGGACGGTGCGGGACCGGTGCGCACCTTCCTGCAGATCATCCTGCCGCTGTCGAAATCCGCCGTCGCCGTGCTGTCGGTGTTCACCTTCCTGTCGTTCTGGAACAGCTACCTGTGGCCGCTCATCGTGACGGTGGACTACGCGACCCTCGGCACGCTCCCCGTCGGCCTGGCGAGCTTCTCGGGGCTCACCGGCACCAGGTGGGACCTGCAGATGGCCGCGGCGATCATCTCCATGATCCCGACGACGCTGCTCGTCGTGGTCCTCCAGAAGCACCTCGTCAAGGGCATCGCGATGGCCGGGCTGGGCGGGCGATGAGCGCGGACAACGCGCGCGTCGTCGCCGGCATCGACATCGGGGGCACCAAGACCTCGGGTGCGCTGGTGGCCGCGGACGGAACCGTGCTGGCACGGGCGACCCGCCAGAGCCCCGTCCGCAGCGGCGGCGAGGCGATGGCCGAGACCGCGGCGCTCATCGTCGAGGAGATGTCCCTCGCCTCCGGCGTGCGACCGGCCGCCGTCGGCGTCGGCGCCGCCGGGGTCGTCGACCCGGCGGACGGGGCGATCCGTGCGGCGTCGGACACGTTCGTGGGGTGGGCGGGCTTTCCGCTCGGCGATCGGCTGCGCTCCCGTCTGTCCCTCCCGGTGCACGTGGAGAACGACGTCAACGCCTTCCTCCTCGGAGAGAACGCGTGGGGCGCCGGCCGCGGCGGGGACGTGCTGGGCGTCATGCTCGGCACCGGTGTCGGCGGCGCGCTCGTCCTCGACGGCCGACTGCGCCATGGCCCCCAGGGTGCGGCCGGCGAGATCGGCCACACCCCGGGGTACAGCGATCTGGTGTGCACGTGCGGCCAGGTCGGTCACCTCGAGACGTTGGCGTCGGGCACCTCCATCGCCCGCCGTTACGCTGCCGCGACCGCAGCGAGTGCGGTGTCGGCGCGCGCCGTGGCCGACCGTGCCCGCGCGGGCGACACCGTCGCGCTGACCGTGTTCGCCGAGGCCGGGCGCGCCGTCGCCCTCGCGTGCGTGTCGGCCGCGACGCTCGTCGACGTGCCCCTCGCCGTCGTCGGCGGGGGAGTGGCCACGGCGTGGGACCTGCTGGAACCCGCCGTCGAGGCCACCCTCGCCTCGGATCCGCCGGTCTCGGGGATGCCGCTGCGCATCGTTCCCGGCGCGCTGCGCGCCGACGCCGTCGTGCTCGGCGCTGCCGCGCTGGTCGCCGGCGACGCACACCCTTCACCCCCCTCCCAGAAAGAGAGCAACAGCGATGTCGCGTCCCGACCCTGACCGCATCTGGAAGGGACCGCTGCCGGCGGTCCACCCCGATGGTCTCGCCCGTCCCCGGGTCGGCATCGGCGGCATCTCGATCGAGTCCAGCACCTTCTCCCCGCACATCTCCGGCGACGAGGCCTTCACGGTCCGCACCGGCGAGGACCTGCTGGGCTACTACCCCTTCCTCGCGCCCGGCGAGCCGCTGCGCGATGCGGCCGAGTGGGTGCCGCTGAGCCACGGCCGCTCCCTGCCCGGCGGCGCCGTGGCGCCGGCGACCTATCTGCGCATGAAGCAGGCGATCATCGACGGCATCCGTGAGAGCGGCCCCTTCGACGCGTTCTTCTTCGACATCCACGGTGCGATGAGCGTCGTGGGCATGACCGATGCCGAGGGCGACCTCGCCGCCGCCGTGCGGGAGGCGCTCGGTCCTGACACGCTGGTGTCGGCATCCATGGACCTGCACGGCAACGTGTCGGATGCGCTGTTCGACGCCGTCGACCTCATCACCTGCTATCGCATGGCGCCGCACGAGGACTGGCTCAACACCAAGCAGCGTGCCGTGCACAATCTGCTGGAGCGACTGCGCGGCGCGCACGGTGCCGACCCGCTCGCGCGACGGCCGCTCAAGGCCTGGGTGCGGGTTCCGGTGCTGCTGCCGGGCGAGAAGACCAGCACGCGCATCGAACCCGCGCGGAGCCTGTACGGGATGATCCCCGACGTCGAAGAGCTCGACGGCGTGGTCGACGCCGCCATCTGGGTCGGGTACGCCTGGGCCGACGAACCCCGCTGCCACGCGACCGTGATCGTGACCGGCGACGACGGCGCGGTCATCGCCCGCGAAGCCGAGCGGCTGGGGCGTCGCTACTGGGAGGCGCGCGCGGAGTTCGCGTTCGTCGGTCCCGTCGCGAGCCTCGACGACGCGCTCGACGAGGCGATGGCCGAGGGTGCGCCGCGGCCCTACGTCATCTCCGACTCCGGCGACAACCCCACCGCCGGTGGCGCCGGCGACGTCTCGTGGACCCTCGGCCGACTGCTCGAGCGCGCCGACCTCGCCGATCCCGCGCGCACCGTGCTCGTGGCATCGGTGTTCGATCCCGCGGCGGTGCGCGCGGCGGAGGCCGCCGGCGTCGGCGGCACCGTCTCGGTGGCCGTCGGCGGTCGAGTGGATGCCGGTCCTCGCGGCCCGGTCGAGCTGACCGGCGAGGTGTTCTCCGTCACCGCGGGCGATCCCGTCGCCGGCACCCAGGTCGTCGTGCGCGCCGGCGCGGTGCACGCGATCGTGACCGAGCGGCGCAAGCCCTTCCACCACCTCGACGACTTCCGCATGCTGGGGCTCGATCCCGAGACCGCCGACATCGTGATCGTGAAGATCGGCTATCTCGAACCGGAGTTGTACGACCTGGCAGCGGGCTGGACGATCGCCCTCACTCCGGGTGGGGTCGATCAGGACCTGCTGCGGCTCGGCCACTCCCACCTGCGAGACGGCGTCTACCCTTTCGATGCCGGGCAGTCCGACCCCGATCTGTCCGCGATCGTCGCCCGGCGCGGCGCACAGGAGGCACGAGCATGAACTTCGAGACGCGCACCGGACCCGACTTCGGTGACGCCGCACCGGTGTACCCGGACGCCGAGACCCCCGAGTGGTACCGCGACGCCAAGCTGGGGTTCTTCGTGCACTGGGGCCTGTACTCCCTGCCCGCGTGGGCCCCTGCCCACCCGCCGGGGGGCGTGCCCGTCGAGGATGCCTACGCGCACCATCAATACGCCGAGTGGTATGCCAACACCGTGCGCATCGCGGGCAGCCCGACGTGGGAGCGTCACCAGGAGCTCTACGGCACGGGGACGAGCTACGAGGACCTCGCCGATCAGTGGGATGCCGGTGGCTTCGACGCCGACGCCTTCGTCGCCGGATTGGTCGACGCGGGGGCGCGCTATGTGATCCCCACCACGAAGCACCACGACGGCTTCTGCCTGTGGGGGACCGGCACGACCTCGTTCAACGCGGTCGACCGAGGCCCCCGCCGCGACCTCATCGCCGAGCTGCACGACGCCACCCGCCGCACCGGCACGCGCTTCGGCGTGTACTTCTCCGGCGCGCTGGACTGGCACGTGAGCGACTTCCCGCCGATCGAGTCCGACACCGATCTGTTCCGGTTCCGCCGGGCCGACGAGCGCTTCTCGCGCTACGCGGCCTCGCAGCTGGACGAACTGGTGGAGCGGTTCCGCCCGGATGTGCTGTGGAACGACATCGATTGGCCCGACGGCGGGAAGGGCACCGAGTCCTACGCCGTGGCGGCGCTGCTGCGCCGGTACTTCGCCGCCGTTCCCGACGGCGCGGTGAACGACCGTTGGGGAGTGCCGCGCCACGGCTTCCTCACCCGGGAGTACACCCACGTCGCCGACATCCTGCCGCAGCCCTGGGAATCGACCCGCGGACTGGGGTACTCGTTCGGCTACAACCAGGCCGAGGACGCCCGCCACTCGCTGTCGGGAGCCGAGCTCATCCGCCTGCTCGCCGACGTCGTCAGCAAGAACGGCAACCTGCTCATCAACGTCGGCCCGCGCGCCGACGGCTCGGTGCCGGAGCTGCAGGCGCAGGCGATGCGTCAGCTGGGCGAGTGGCTCCGCCGCGACGGCAGTGCCATCTACGGCACGCGCCCCTGGGTGCGCGCGGGTGAGGAGACGGGCGCGCCGCGGGCGTACACGGCCGCGGGTGAGGTCGTCAACGTCATCGCGCTCGACCCGGCATCCGGCACGCTCGACCTGCCCGACGAGCTCGCCGCGCGACCCGCGTGGTGGCCGGGGGGAGGCTCTGCGGAGCACGAGCGACGTCCCGACGGCACCGCGGTCGCGGTGATCCCCGACGCTCTGCGCGGCGACGCCGCCGTCGCTCTCACGGTGGGCGCATGAGCCGCGTCATCGTGGAGATCGCGGTTCAGGATGCCGCGGGCGCCCGGACGGCGCTCACGGCGGGAGCCGACCGCGTGGAATTGTGTCAGGCGCTCGAGACGGGCGGCGTGACGCCGTCGATCGGCCTGATCGAGGCGGTCTGCGCCGCGATCGGACCGGACCGCGTGAACGTGCTGGTGCGGCCGCGCGGTGGGGGTTTCGTCTACGACCGCGAAGAGACCGAGCTCGTCGCCGCCGACGTGCGGGCGGCCGTGGCCCGCGGCGTCGGGGGAGTGGTGGTCGGCGCGCTCGACACCGGTGGGCTCCTCGACAGGGACGCCGTGCGTCGGTGGCGCGACGCCGCCGGAACCGCGGCGCTCGTCTTCCACCGTGCGATCGACGCCACACCGTTCCCCGAAGAGGTGCTCGAGGCGCTCCGCGAGGAGAACGTCGACCGCGTGCTCACCTCGGGCGGTGCGGCGCGCAGCATCGACGGCGTCGCGCGGCTGGCGGCGTTCGTCGCCCGCGCCGACGGCGCACTGGAGATCGTCGCCGGCGGCGGCGTCGCGCCGCAGGACATCCCCGCGCTCGCGCGGGCGGGCGTCGGCGCTGTGCACCTGTCGGCGCGGCGCCGCGGCGGGCTGTCGGCGCCCTCGGGCCCGGGTGGCGGTGTCGAAGGACACGACGTCACCGATTCCGCCCTCGTCGTCGCCGCGGTGGCCGCGGCGCAGAGCGTCTCCTAACCGGTCGCCGGCCTCACGCCGACGGGTGCCCCACGACGCCCTTGCGCAGCAGTGCGTTGCCGTACTTGCGCGTCTCGCCCGTGCGCACGACGAGAAACGCGGACCGTGCCAGCTCGTAGTAGGCGAAACGGTCGACGAAGCCGGTGGTTGCGAGGTCCGTCCCCGCGGCGGCCATGAGTTCGGACTGCACCGGCAGCACCTCGCCGTCGGCTGAGGTCATGAGGTCCAGACCGGGCGCGTCGTCGAGGGGGACGACGGTGCGGATGGCAGCGAGGACGTCGGGCGTGGTCGTTCCGGGGAGGGTGACGAGGCGATCGGCCAGCGCCGCCGCCGGGAAGTGCGCATCGGCGATGACCACCGCGTCGGAGTGGCCCATGGCATCGAGATGCCACAGCAGCTCACCGGTGAGGAGCGGGTTGATTCCTGTGAGCATGTGACACCTCTCGGTTCAGCGTGTGATGAGTGCGCGGTCGGCCAGATCGTCCCAGAACGCTGCGGGAATGCGCAGCGACATCCACTCCGCATTCTGGCGCAGCTGCGCCGGCCGGCTGCCGCCCACGACGACCGAGCGCACAGCAGGGTCGTGGAGGGCGAACTGCACGGCGGCCGCGGGGAGCGGCACGTCGTGTGCGTCGCAGACGGCGACGATGTCCGACAGCCGGTCCCACAGCGCGTCGGGCAGGCGACCGTACTCGTAGCGGCCCTCACGCCGGGGCGCGGGGCTGGCGAGCAGCCCGGAGTTGAACACGGACGCCGCGACCGCCTGAGTGCCGGTGGCGTGGCACGCCGGCAGCGCGTCGTCGGCTGCCGGCTGCTCCAGAAGCGTGTAGCGGCCGGCGATCATCACGATGTCGAGGTCTGCGGATTGCACCGCCGCGGCGATGGTCGAACTCACCATCGATCCGACGCCCACGGCAGAGACGAGCCCCGCTTCGCGGACGGCGACGAGGGCGGGCAGCGCCTCGGCGAGCGCGAGGTCCAGGTCGTGGCGCTCGGGATCGTGCAGGAAGACGACGTCCACCCGGTCCAATCCCATCCGGTGAAGCGATTCGGCGATGCTCGCGCGGATGCCGGCCTCGGTGAAGTCCCACTCCCGGCGCAGATCGGCGCGCACGTGGAAGTCGTTGTCGAGGTCCAGGCCCCCGTCGTCGTCCGGGTTCGGACGCAGCAGCCGTCCCACCTTCGTGGAGACCGTGAACTCGTCACGCGGCTTCGTGCGCAGGAACGCGCCCACTCGTCGCTCGGACAGACCCAGCCCGTAGTGCGGCGCGGTGTCGAAGTAGCGGATGCCGGCATCCCATGCCGTCTCGAGGATGTCCCACGCCTCGTCGTCCGTCATCGGCCGGAACAGGTTGCCGACGTTCGCCGCACCGTAGCCGAGCCGCGTCATCGTGCGCGTCGCATCGTTGCGCGACTCAGGCATCGACGGCCTCCGGCTTCCAGGTGTGGCGCCCACGGCTCTCGCTGCGCATCTCCATGCCGGCGCCGGGGGCGAGGGGCGCGCGATAGACGCCGCCGCGCACATCGGTGGGCACGACGAAATGCTCGTGCAGGTGGTCGACGTACTCGATCATGCGGCCCTCGCGGGTGCCGCAGACCGCGACGAAGTCGAACATCGCCAGGTGCTGCACCGCTTCGCACAGGCCCACGCCGCCCGCATGCGGGCACACGGGCACCCCGAACTTCGCGGCGAGCAGCAGGTTGGCGATGTTCTCATTGACGCCGGCCACGCGCACGGCGTCGATCTGCATGACGGCGATCGCGTCCGCCTGCAGCAGCTGCTTGAACATCACCCGGTTGTGGGCGTGCTCGCCGGTGGCGACCCGCACGGGCGCCACGGCGCGCGCGATCTCGGCATGGCCCAGCACATCGTCGGGGCTCGTGGGCTCTTCGATCCAGGCGGGGTCGAAGGGCGCGAGGGCCCGCACCCACGCGATGGCCTCGTCGACCTCCCAGCGCTGGTTGGCGTCCGCCGCGATGGGGAACCCGTCGCCGCACACCTCCCGGGCGATGCGGAACCGGCGGATGTCGTCGTCGAGGTCGGCACCGACCTTGAGCTTGATCTGTCCGAACCCGTCGGCGATGGCCTCGCGGCACAGGCGCGCGAGCTTCTCGTCGGAGTAGCCGAGCCAGCCGGGAGTGGTCGTGTAGGCGGGGAAACCGCCCTCCAGCAGCAGGCGCTCACGCTCGGCGCGTCCCGGCTCCGCCGCGCGGAGGATGTCCAGCGCCTCGCCGGGGGTGAGCGCGTTGGTGAGATAGCGGAAGTCCACGAGGCCGACGAGCTCTTCGGGCGTCATCCGCGCCAGCAGTCGCCACAGCGGCTCGCCGGCACGCTTGCACTTGATGTCCCACAGCGCGTTGATCACGGCGCCGATGGCCATGTGCATCACGCCCTTCTCCGGCCCCAGCCAGCGCAGCTGCGAGTCGTCCATCAACGCGCGGTTCGTCGCGCCCATGTCGGCGAGCAGCGGTTCGAGCTCGCGCCCGGTCAGGTGCCCGGCGAGCGCGTCGATCGCCGCGACCTGCACGTCGTTGCCGCGCCCGATCGTGAAGACGAAGGCGTGGCCTTCGATCCCGTCGCCGGCATCGGTGGTGATGCGCAGATAGGCGGCGGAATAGTCCGGGTCGGGATTCATGGCATCCGAGCCATCGAGGCTCTGGGAGGTGGGGAATCTGATGTCGGCGGTCTCGAGCGCGACGATGCGGGTCACGTGTCACTCCTGGTTCACGCCACGGGTTGTGGCCTTCCCACCGTAAACATCGGATGTTTATACTGTCAATTGCGCCGGTGGCCGTTTCCGTCGGAATGGGCGGCCTCGGGCCGGCAGAACAGGAGAATCATGAAGTTCGCGCGTCTCGGCCCGATCGGCGAGGAGATCCCGGTGCTCGTCCACGGTGATCGCCACCTCGATCTGCGCCCGCTCACCTCCGATGTCAACGGTGCCTTCTTGGCCGATGGCCCCACCGAGCGGGTGCGGCGGGCGCTGGCGGCAGGGGAGCTGCCCGAGCTCCCCGAGGCTGCCGCCCTGCGCGTGGGGGCCCCGATCGCCCGGCCGAGTGCCGTCGTCTGCATCGGGATGAACTACGCAGCGCACGCGGCCGAGTCGGGTTCCGCGCCGCCGGAGATCCCGATCATGTTCCTCAAGACCCCGAACACCGTCGTCGGGCCGTACGACGACGTGCAGATCCCGCCGGGGTCCACCAAGACCGACTGGGAGGTGGAGCTCGGCGTCGTCATCGGCCGTCGGGCGTCGTACCTGGCCTCGCCCGAGCAGGCCGCCGAGCACATCGCGGGCTACGTCGTGGCCAACGACGTCTCCGAGCGCGACTTCCAGATGGCCGTCTCCGGTGGCCAGTGGTCCAAGGGCAAGTGCGCGCCGGGGTTCAACCCGACCGGTCCGTGGCTGGTCACCCCCGACGAGGTCGACGCGACGGGCGTGCGCCTGCGCAGCTTCGTGAACGGCGAGCCACGTCAGGACTCCACCACCGGGGACATGATCTTCGCCGTCGATCACCTCATCTGGCACCTCTCGCAGTATCTCGCCCTCGAACCCGGCGACCTCGTCCTCACCGGCACGCCGGAGGGTGTGGCGCTCTCCGGCCGGTTCCCCTACCTCGCCGACGGCGATGTGGTCGAGGTGGAGATCGATGGCCTCGGCCGCCAGCGGCAGACGTTCCGCGCGGCGGAGCTCGTGCGATGACCGCCGAGCTGAGCGGGCTGGTCGCCGTCGTCACGGGCGGCGCCTCGGGCATCGGTGCCGCCGTGGTCCGCCACCTCCGCGAGGCCGGAGCAGCCGTGGCGGTGCTCGACCTCGACCCCGCCGCTGCGGAGGCCGATGCCGCGTTCGCGGCGGACGTCTCGGACCGCGCGAGCGTCGACGCGGCGATCGCCGCCGTCGGCGAGCGGTTCGGGCGCATCGACATCGTCGTGAACAACGCCGGCATCGGCGCGCAGGGCGACATCGCCGCTAACGACGATGCGGAGTGGGCCCGGGTGCTGTCGGTGAACGTCACGGGCATCGCGCGGGTCACCTCTGCCGCGCTGGCGTGGCTGCGCCGCTCGCCGGCCGCTGCCGTCTGCAACACATCGTCGATCGCGGCCACCGCGGGACTGCCGCAGCGGGCGCTGTACAGCGCGTCCAAGGGCGCGGTGCTCTCGCTCACCCGTGCGATGGCCGCCGATCACCTGCGGGAGGGCATCCGAGTGAACGCGGTGAACCCCGGCACCGCGGACACGCCGTGGGTCGGTCGCCTCCTGGATGCCGCAGCCGACCCCGCCGCAGAGCGCGCCGCGCTCGAGGCTCGACAGCCGCACGGCCGTCTGGTCTCCGCCGACGAGGTCGCCGCGGCCGTGCGGTTCCTCGTGGGTCCCCACGCCGGCTCGACGACGGGGAGCTTCCTCGAGGTCGACGGCGGCATGGCGGCGCTCCGCCTGCGGCCGGTGTGACGGCTCAGACCACGCCGTAGACACGTGCCGCGTTGCCCCACAGGATGTCGTCGACCTCGTGTGGGGCGACGCGCTCGCGTGCCCAGTCGATGACGGCCCGCTCCCACCGCGCGTAGGGCCACGAGACCGGCCAGTCCGCACCGAACAGCAGCCGTCGCGGGCCGAAGGCGGCCAGCGCCGCGTCGAGGAACGGCGTCAGCTGCTCCGGCATCCATTCGCCGTCGACCTCCGCCGGCAGGCCCGAGAGTTTGCAGGACACCTGGGGGCGCTCTGCCAGCGCGCTGAGGGCGGCCAGCCAGTCTGCGCCGGGTGCGCCGGACACATCGGGCTTGCCGAGGTGGTCCAGCACGAGCGGCAGGTCGGGCACGGCATCGGCGAGGGCGATGACCTCGCCGAGCTGGGCGGAGCGCACGCAGGCGTCGAACACGTAGCCGGCCTCGGCGACCGCCCGGGCGGCGGCGAGGAAGGCGGGGCTGGTCGCGAAGCCGGGCTGCTCGTCCTGGATCAGCCGCCGCACTCCCACGACCAGCGGGCGGGAGCGGAGGGCGAGCAGGTGCGGACGCACGGCGTCGCCGCGTTCCATCTCCACCCGCGCGACGATGCCGACCACGCCGGCCTCGGGTGCGAGTGCGGTGACCCAGTCGACTTCCGCCAGCGCGTCGTCGGGAACGCATTCCGCCTGCACGAAGATCGCGGCGCGCTCGGCGTCGCCCGCCTCCTCGGTCGCGGCTCGTCGTTGACTCGGTCCGAAAGGTCCGATCAGTCGTCCCGACAGCCAGGTGTAACGGAGGGCGGCCGAGTCCCACAGATGCAGGTGACTATCGAGGATGCGCACGTCTGGCATTCTCCCGCACCGAGGGAGTCGACTGCGGACATGGGATGTTTCGTCCGGGTGCCCGTACGATGGGCGCCATGGCGGTCACCGACGAAGCAATCGAGAAGATCAAAGCCATGATCGTGTCCGGCCAGCTCGCCCCCGGCGACCGGCTGCCGCCCGAGAAGGAGCTGGCCGAGCGACTGGGGCTCTCGCGCAATTCGATGCGAGAGGCCGTCAAAGCACTCGAGGTCATCCGGGTGCTCGATGTCCGCCGCGGCGACGGCACCTACGTGACCAGTCTGGAGCCGCGACTGCTCCTGGAGGCGACCTCGTTCGTCATGGACATGCACGACGACGAGTCGCTCCTCGAGATCTTCCAGGTGCGGCGTATCCTCGAGTCGCAGGCGACCGGTGCCGCGGCGCAGCGCGCGACGCGGGACGACATCGCGGCGCTCGAGGAGGAGCTTCGCTCGGTCGAAGCCGACACCGACATCGAGACCCTCGTGGAGCACGACCTCCGCTTCCACGGCGCGATCGTCGAGCTCGGCGGAAACCACTACCTCGCGAGCCTCGTGGACAGCCTGACGACGCACACCGTGCGTGCGCGGGTCTGGCGGGGCCTCACCGAGGAGCACGCCGTGGAGCGCACGCTGCACGAGCATCGTGCGATCGTCGACGCGATCGCCTCCCACGACGTGGAGCTGGCCACCTCGCTCGCCACGGCGCACGTCGCGGGCGTGGAGCAGTGGCTGCGTCGCGCGCGCAACGAGGTGTGAGCCGGCGCTTCACCCGCATGGGCATCGCGGATACGATGCCCTGATGCCGCAGACGCTCGTCCACGGACGCCCTCGTTCCACCTCCCGCCCCTCCGTCGCCGCCACCCTCGCCGGGCTGATGCTCGCGTTGGCGATCGCCGTCGGGGGTGTGCCGACACCGGTCGCGGCGTACGACGAAGGCACGATCGTGTCGCTGGCGAACCAGGAACGGTCGGCCAACGGCATGGGCGGGCTCGTGCACAACGGCGCACTCGATGCGGTCGCGCTGCGATGGGCGAATCAGATGGCGGCGAACGGGACGCTCAGCCACAACCCGTCGCTCGGGTCGCAGATCCCCGGCGGCTGGACGTCGTGGGGCGAGAACGTCGCGCAGGGCTACGGCAGCGGCTCCGCCGTGCATGCCGGCTGGATGGGATCCGCCGGGCACCGCGCCAACATCCTCGGCGACTTCACCGACATCGGGGTGGCACTGATCTCCGCGAACGGCACGACGTGGGCGGTGCAGGTGTTCGCGACCTACCCCGGCAGCGGCGCGCCGATCGCGGCTCCCGCCCCCGCCCCCGCCCCCGCCCCGGCGCCCGCCCCGGCCCCCGCTCCACCGGCCGATGCCGCGCCCGCGCCCGTCGAAGCCGCGCCCGCGGATCCCGCCGCGACCGCGGCAGCGGCGACCCCCGTGCCCATGCCCTCGGCGACGGCGACGCCGACTCCCGCGTCCGCACCGCGCGCCGCGCCGATCGTCATCGCCCCCGAGCTCGAGACGGTCGCCGCTGAGACTTCGCCCACGCCACCGCCGGCGTGGCCCTGGCTCATCCCGCTGGGTGTCGCCGTGCTCGTGGCGCTCTGGCTGCTGCCGCCCGCGCAGCGCCTGCTGCGGCGGCGCTGACGCGCGGCGTCCGGCGCCGCGCGGCGCTGCGCGGCACCGGCATCCGCCCGCGTCGCCGCGCCCGCCGGGCTACGCTGGAGGCATGGCCCGACCAGACGACGACGCGCTCAGCTGGGACGGCGACGACGATCCCACCCTCGCCGCCGCACCGGCGGCGGCACCGCTGCCGACCGGTTACCGGGCCGTCGGCAAGGGCAGCGCGCAGCTGGGGGAGTCCGAGCAGACGGATGCCGCAGATGAGGCGCCGCTGACCGCACCCTCCGGCCCGGCACCCCTGGGCAACGCCGCGCTCGTCGGCATCGGCGTGTTCGCCGGCGTCTACATGCTGCTCTCCCTCGGCTGGGTGCTCGGCGCCGGCCGGCTGCAGCTGGTCGCGCAGCTGTTCCTCGATCCGGTCGCCTACCAGGTCACGATGTGGCTGGCCGTGCTCGCCCCGCCGCTGTGGTTCGCCACCGTGTGGCTGCTCACCCGCGGCTCGAAGGTGTGGCTGCGCCTCGTGCTGCTGGCCGCCGGGGCCGTGTTGCTCGTGCCGTGGCCGTTCGTCCTCTCGGGAGCTTCGCTGTGACCGCCGCCGCACCGACCGCGCGCCGCTCGGCGCTGCCCACTTGGCTCGTCGCCGTCATCGCCGGGGCGTTCCTGCTGCTGTACGCGTTCGTCTTCTGGACGGCGCTCGGCTTCCTGCTGCAGCAGGCCGGGGGAACGGCCGGACTCACCGGCTACGGCTGGTTCGTGCTGCTGCTGCCGGTCATCTTCCCGCCCGCCGTCTTCGCCGCCGCCTTCGCGATCGGCTGGAAGCGACCGGCGCTGGCGTACGTCGCCGTCATGCTCACCGGCCTCGCCTGCGTCGCGGTGTTCTGGCTCGACGTGCTGGCCTACGCCGCGGCATCCCCCTCGCTCTACGGCGTCTGACCGCGGCGACGCCGGGCGTCACACGGTCAAGGGCACCCGCGCCCGCGCGATAAGGTGAAACCGCCCCCGTCCGACGCTGTGACGGGGATTCCCCCTCAGTCGCGGCGCACGCGATGACGTGCGCTGCCACCCCGAAGGATCCAGCGTGCCTCAGCCCGTCGTGCTCATTGCCGAAGAACTCTCACCTGCCACGATCGACGCCCTCGGGCCCGACTTCGAGGTCCGTCACGTGGACGGAGCGGACCGGGCGGCACTGCTTCCCGCGCTGGCCGACGCGCACGCCGTGCTCATCCGCTCGGCGACGAAGATGGATGCCGAGGCCATCGCCGCCGCGCCCCGGCTGAAGGTCATCGCCCGTGCCGGTGTGGGCCTGGACAACGTCGACATCAAGACGGCAACGACCGCCGGCGTCATGGTGGTCAACGCCCCGACGTCGAACATCGTCTCCGCCGCCGAACTCACGATCGGTCACATCCTGAGCCTGGCCCGCCGCATCCCCGCCGCGCACGCCTCGCTGTCGGCCGGTCAGTGGAAGCGCAGCGCCTACACCGGCGTGGAGCTGTTCGAGAAGACGGTCGGCATCATCGGCCTCGGCCGCATCGGCGCCCTCATCGCGGCGCGCCTGCAGGCCTTCGGCATGCACGTCGTCGCGTACGACCCCTATGTCACCAGCGCGCGGGCGCAGCAGCTCGGCGTCCAGCTGCTCGGCCTGGACGACCTGCTGCAGCAGTCCGACTTCATCACGATCCACATGCCCAAGACGCCGGAGACCACCGGCATGATCTCCACCGAGCAGTTCTCGCTCATGAAGCCGAGCGCCTACATCGTCAACGTCGCGCGCGGCGGCCTCATCGACGAGGAGGCGCTGTACACGGCGCTGACCACGGGCGAGATCGCCGGGGCGGGCCTGGACGTGTTCACGAGCGAGCCGCCCGCCGAAGGCGGCACCGCGCGCCCCCTGCTCGACCTGCCGAACATCCTCGTCACCCCGCACCTGGGCGCCTCCACCGACGAGGCGCAGGAGAAGGCCGGTGTGTCGGTCGCCCGCTCGGTGCGCCTCGCCCTCGGCGGAGAGCTGGTGCCGGATGCCGTCAACGTCGCAGGCGGCGTCATCGACCCGTACGTGCGCCCCGGCATCCCGCTCGTGGAGAAGCTGGGCCAGATCTTCAGCGCGCTGGCCCACTCGCCGCTGACGAGCCTCGACATCGAGGTGCACGGCGAGCTCAGCCAGTACGACGTCAGCGTGCTCAAGCTCGCCGCCCTCAAGGGCGTGTTCACGAACATCGTCAGCGAGAGCGTCTCGTACGTCAACGCGCCGCTGCTGGCCGAGCAGCGCGGCATCGAGTCGCGCCTCATCGTCGACGATCAGTCCGACGAGTACCGCAACGTCATCACGCTGCGCGGCGCACTCTCGGACGGCTCGCAGCTGTCGGTGTCGGGGACGCTCACCGGCACGAAGCAGATCGAGAAGCTCGTCGGCATCAACGACTACGCGGTGGAACTGCCGATCGAGCAGCACCACATCGTCATGCTCTACACCGACCGTCCCGGCATCGTCGCGGTCTACGGGCAGAAGTTCGGTGAGGCCGGCATCAACATCGCCGGGATGCAGATCGCCCGTCGCGCCGCCGGGGGACAGGCGCTGTCGGTCCTCACCGTCGACTCGCCCGTCGCCGACGAGGTGCTCGACGAGGTGCGCTCGGCGATCCAGGCCGACCTGTTCCGTCAGATCGAGATCACCGAGTCGTAAGCGTCGCGCCCTCGACGAGGGCGATGAGTGCGTCCATGGCCGCCCCTCGGGGCACCGGGCCCGGGACGGAACCGCCGGCGAGGGCGTTGTTGAAGTAGAGCCCGTCGCTGACGAGCATCACCAGATCCAACGCCGTCTCGTCGCGCACGTGCGGGCGCAGCACCGCGGTCCACTCCTCGCGCACGGTGCGCAGGGCGTCCCGGGCCGTGGTGTTGCCCCCCTGCGCGAGACGGGACGTGGCCAGCAGTGCGCGGTCGAGTGGATCGTTGTGCATGACCGACGAACGAAGGAAGTACGACACGGGCCCGTCGGGCGCGGCCGCCGTCGCCGTGACGTCGGCGTCGACGAGCGCGCTCAGGCGTTCGAGCAGCGCGGCTTCCAGCGCCTCCTTCGTGCCGAAGTGGTACAGCAGTCCGCCCTTGGAGACGCCGGCCGCGCGGGCGGTGGCCTCCAGGGTCGCGGCGCGCTCGCCCTCGTCGATGAGGATCGTCTCGAACGCGTCGAGCACCTTCTCGCGGGCCAGGGGAGGGCGGCTCATGGGCTCGATGGTATCGACGGGCAGGCGGACATCCTGTTACTATACCGGCTGGACGGTATAGAATCATGATGACACTGACAGAAGAGATCCGCCTCGCCGACAGCCGGGGCCGCCGAGTGGGCTGGCGCGGCTGGGCCGCGCTGGTCGTGCTGATGCTGCCCGTGCTGCTCGTCTCGGTCGACAACACGGTGCTGAGCTTCGCGCTGCCCGACATCGCCAAGGACCTCGCGCCCACGAGCGCGGAGCAGCTGTGGATCATCGACGCCTACCCGCTCGTACTGGCAGGGCTGCTGGTGACGATGGGGACCCTCGGTGACCGCTTCGGCCGGCGACGGATGCTGATGATCGGCGCCACCGGCTTCGCCGCCGTCTCGGTGCTCGCCGCCTTCGCACCCACCGCGGGTCTGCTCATCGCGGCGCGCGCGGCGATGGGTGTGTTCGGCGCCATGCTCATGCCCTCCACGCTGTCGCTGCTGCGCAGCATCTTCACCGACCGCGACCAGCGGCGGTTCGCCATCGCGGTGTGGGCGGCGATGTTCTCCGCCGGCGCCGCCCTCGGCCCCATCGTCGGCGGCATCCTGCTCGAGCACTTCTCGTGGGGCTCGGTGTTCCTCATGTCGGTGCCGGTCCTCATCCCGCTCCTCGTGCTCGCGCCGCTGCTGGTCCCCGAGAGCCGTGACCCGCAGCCCGGCCGCATCGACCCGCTCAGCATCCTGCTGTCGCTGGCGACGATGGTGCCGATCGTCTACGCGATCAAGGAGTTCGCCGTGCATGGCCCGGGCTTGCTGCCCCTCGTGCTCGTGCTCTCGGGCATCGGCTTCGGCGTGCTGTTCGTGCGACGGCAGCTGCGGGCGGACTCGCCCATGCTCGACATGCGCCTGTTCCGGCGGGGCACGTTCAGCGGCGCGCTGATGGTGAATCTGCTGAGCGTCGTCGCCCTCGTGGGCTTCTTGTTCTTCGTCTCGCAGCACCTGCAGCTGATCGTGGGGCTCTCGCCCATGCAAGCGGGCTTCGCGCTCGTGCCGGGGATGCTGGCCATGATCGCGGCGGGACTGCTCGTGGTGCCGGTGGCGCGGCGGGTCGATGCCCGCGTCGTCGTGAGCGTCGCCCTGGTCTTCTCGGTCGCCGGCTACGTCATGGTCGCCTTCACCGCGGCCGACGGTGCGCTGGGCATGCTGATCGCGGCCTTCGCGCTGCTCGGCATCGGCATCGGCGCCGCCGAGACCGTCTCGAACGACCTCATCCTCGCGAGCGTCCCGCCGGCGAAGGCCGGGGCGGCCAGCGCCGTGTCCGAGACGGCCTACGAGCTCGGCGCGGTGCTCGGCACGGCCGTGCTCGGCGGCATCCTCACCGCGCTGTACCGCACCGGCATCGTGCTGCCCCCCGGCCTGCCCTCCGACGTCGCCGACGCCTCCCGCGAGACCCTCGCCGGCGCCGTCAGCGCCGCGCAGGGCCTGGATGCCACGACCGCCGAGGCGCTGCAGACCGCCGCGGCGCACGCGTTCGACGCGGGGGTGGGGGTCACCGCGCTCATCGGTGCCGGCCTCGTCGTGATCGCGGCCGTCATCGCGGCCACTACCCTGGGTACATCCCGCCCCGCGCCTGACCGCGTCGACCACTGACGCGGCGGCGCGCCCCGCAAAGGAGTGTCATGTCGCGTGTCGTCAAGCTCGCCGTCATCGCCGGTGACGGCATCGGTCCCGAGGTCATCGCGGAGGCGGAGAAGGTGCTCGACGCCGTGACGGCGCACTCCGACGTCACGTTCGACAAGACCCGGTTCTCCCTCGGCGCCGATCGCTACCTCGCCACCGGCGACACCCTCACCGACGAAGACCTCGCCGCGATCGCCGCCCACGACGCGATCCTGCTCGGCGCGGTCGGGGGAGTGCCCGGCGACCCGCGCCTGCGCGAGGCCAACATCGAGCGGGGGCTGCTGCTGAAGCTGCGCTTCGCGCTGGACCACTACGTCAACCTGCGCCCGTCGAAGCTCTACCCCGGCGCCGCCGGCCCCCTGGCCGCCCCGGGCGACATCGACTTCGTCGTCGTGCGCGAGGGCACCGAAGGGCCGTACGTCGGCAACGGCGGCTCGATCCGCACCGGCACGCCCCACGAGGTGGCCAACGAGACGAGCGTCAACACCGCCTACGGCATCGAGCGCGTCGTGCGGTACGCCTTCGACCTCGCCGAGCGCCGTCGTCGCCGCCTCACCCTCGTGCACAAGACCAACGTGCTGGTGCACGCGGGCGGCATGTGGAAGCGCATCGTCGACGCCGTCGCGGCGGAGCACCCCGACGTGGCCGTAGACTATCTGCACGTCGACGCGGCGACGATCTTCCTGGTCACGAACCCGGATCGCTTCGACGTGATCGTCACCGACAACCTCTTCGGCGACATCCTCACCGACTTGGCCGGCGCCGTCACCGGTGGCATCGGCCTCGCCGCCTCGGGGAACATCAACCCCGACGGCGTCTTCCCCTCGATGTTCGAGCCCGTGCACGGATCGGCGCCGGACATCGCCGGCCGGCAGCTGGCCGATCCCACGGCAGCGATCCTCTCCGTCGCCCTCATGCTCGATCACCTCGGGCTGCAGGACGAGGCCCAGCGCGTCACCCGCGCAGCCGAAGCGGACATCGCCGCCCGAGACGGCAACCCCCGCACCACGACGCAGATCGGCGACGCGATCGCCTCCCGCCTCGCCTGATCACCGGCGTACCCTGGAATCTGCGCCGCCGGCGCCCCATGCGACAGGACCTGACATGACCCTCCTCGACTCCGACGCGGGGCTCGCGCCCCTCGAGTTCGCCCGCACCCGCAACCTCGCGGCCAAGACGCCCGCGGAGCGCGCCGAGATCCTCCGCGACCCCAGCTTCGGCACCGTCTTCACCGATCACATGGTCGACATCTGCTGGTCGGTCGGCGGCGGCTGGCACCGCCCGCGCGTGCAGCCGTACGGCCCGATCGCGCTGGATCCCGCCGCCGCGGTGCTGCACTACGGGCAGGAGGTGTTCGAGGGCATCAAGGCGTACCGTCACGCCGACGGCTCCATCCACACCTTCCGGCCCGACCAGAACGGCCGCCGCCTGCAGCGCAGCGCCCGCCGCCTCGCGCTGCCGGAGCTCCCCGTGGAGTACTTCCTGCAGTCGCTGCGGGAGCTCATCGCCGTCGACGGCGACTGGGTGCCCGCAGGCGTAGACCAGAGCCTGTACCTGCGCCCCTTCATGTTCGCCAAGGAGGCCTTCCTCGGCGTCCGCCCCGCCAATAAGGTGGCCTACTACCTCATCGCCAGCCCCGTCGCGGCCTACTTCAAGGGCGGCGCCAAGCCGGTGTCGATCTGGCTCAGCGAGGATTACTCCCGCGCGGGCAAGGGCGGAACGGGCGCGGCCAAGACCGGCGGCAACTACGCTGCGAGCCTGCTGCCGCAGGCCCAGGCGTACGAGGAAGGCTGCGACCAGGTGGTGTTCCTCGATTCCGAGCGCAACGTCGAAGAGCTCGGCGGCATGAACATCGTGTTCGTCTACAAGGACGGCACCATCGTCACCCCGCAGTCCGCGTCGATCCTCGAAGGCATCACGCGCGACTCGCTGCTGCAGCTGGCCGCCGACCGTGGTCACCGCGTCGAGGGTCGCAACGTGTCGATCGACGAGTGGCGCGCGGGCGTGGCATCCGGAGACATCGTCGAGGTGTTCGCGTGCGGCACCGCCGCCGTGGTCGCCCCGATCGGCCAGCTCAAGGGTGCCGACTTCATCGACGAGCAGCCCGTGGGCGAGCTGGCGCTGTCGCTGCGCCAGGAACTCACCGACATCCAGTACGGGCGCGCCGAAGACCGCCACGGCTGGCTGGTGCGCCTGGACGCGTGAGTGGCGCACCGGGCACCGGAGCGCGCACGCGTCTAGGCTGAGCGGGTGAGAATCGCACGCTTCAGCCACCAGGACGTCATCACCTACGGCATCCTCGACGAAGGCGACCTCGTCGTCCTCGCCGGCGATCCGCTGTTCGCCGGATTCGAGACGACGGGACAGCGCGTCCCGGTGTCGGACGTGACCCTGCTCGCCCCGGTGATCCCGCGGTCCAAGATCGTCTGCGTCGGCAAGAACTACCGCGACCACGCCGCCGAGATGGGTGGCGAGGCCCCCGAGGCTCCGCTGCTGTTCTTCAAGCCGAACACCTCGGTGATCGGGCCGGGCGACACGATCGTGCGTCCCACGCAGTCCGAGCGCACCGACTACGAGGGCGAGCTCGCCGTCGTCATCGGTCGCGTGGCCAAGAACGTGCCCGCCGAGCGGGCGCTGGACTACGTCTTCGGCTACACGATCGCCAACGACGTCACCGCGCGGGACCTGCAGCGCAGCGACGGCCAGTGGGCACGCGCCAAGGGATTCGACACGTTCTGCCCGCTCGGCCCCGCCATCGAGACCGACTTCGATCTCACCGGCCCCGCCCGCATCGTCACCCGCGTCAACGGCGAGGTCCGCCAGGACGGTCCCATCACCGACATGGTGCACTCCGTCGCCGACGTCATCGCGTACGCGTCCGCCGCGTTCACGCTGCTGCCGGGCGACGTCATCCTCACCGGCACGCCGGCAGGGGTGGGCCCGTTCGTCGCAGGCGACGTGGTGGAGGTGGAGATCACCGGACTCGGAATCCTGCGCAACACCGCGCGGGATGCCTGAGCCGACCCGTTCCGACGGACTCGATCTCGGCCGCATCCGTCGCCGCACCGTCGCGGTCCTCGCGCTCGGGCAGGTGCTGGGCGGCATCGCGTTCGGTGCGACGATCTCGCTCGGCGCGGTGCTGGCCGCCGACATCTCCGGCGACGACACGCTCTCGGGGCTGGCGACCGCCGCGGTGACCCTGGGAGCTGCCGCGCTGGCTGTTCCGTTGGCCGCCCTCGCGCGCCGCAGCGGTCGGCGCGTCTCGCTCGCCTCGGGCATGCTGATCGCGCTGGCGGGCGTCGCGCTCGTCGTGGTCGCGGTCTCCCTCGACCAGTTCGCCCTGCTGCTGGTGGCTTTCGCGCTGATCGGCGCCGGTCAGGCCGCCAATCTGCAGTCGCGGTTCGCGGCCACCGATCTCGCCACCGACGCCTCCCGCGGTCGCGACCTCTCGCTCGTGGTCTGGGCCACGACGATCGGCGCGGTGCTCGGCCCCAACCTGGTCGGACCGGGGGAGGCCCTCGGGGAAGTGGTGGGGATGCCACCGCTCACGGGGCCCTACCTGTTCACCATCGCCGCGCAGCTGCTGGGTGTCGCGCTGTACCTCACCGCCCTCCGTCCCGACCCGCTGCTGCTCGCCCACCGACTGGCGCGCGAGGCCTCGGCGACCGCCCGCACGATCGCGAAGGCCGACCGCCCTGTCGCGGCGCGCTACGCGATCACCGCGATCGCGGCCAGCCACGGCGTGATGGTGGCGGTCATGGCGATGACGCCCGTGCACCTCATCCACCACGGCGCGGAGCTGTCGATCGTGGGGCTCACGATCAGCCTGCACATCGCCGGCATGTACGCCCTCTCGCCCGTGTTCGGCCTGCTCGCCGACCGGCTCGGACGGATCCCCACGATCCTCATCGGTCAAGGGCTGCTCGTGGCATCCCTCCTCGTCGCCGCCATCGGTCAGGATTCCACCGTCTTCGTCACGGTCGGGCTCGTGCTGCTCGGGCTCGGCTGGAGCGCCTCGACGGTGGCGGGGGCGGCGCTGCTGACCGAAACCTCCGACGAGGAGCACCGCACCCGTCGCCAGGGCCGCAGCGACCTGGCCATGAACCTCGTCGGCGCGATCGGTGCGATCGGCGCCGGCGCGGTGCTCGGCGCCATCGGCTACGGCGGGCTGGCCCTGGTCGCCCTCGTCGCGGTCGCCGTCGTCGTCGTGCTCGCGCCCGCCGGTCGCCGCTGACCGCCCGCGGCCGAGCCGCCCGCGCAACTAGACTGGACCGTGATGTCCTCTGCACCAGATCCCCGCACCACGACCGCCTCCGGTACCGACGTCCGCGTCCGGTTCTGCCCGTCGCCCACCGGCCTGCCGCACGTCGGCATGGTGCGCACGGCCCTCTACAACTGGGGGTACGCGCGCCACACCGGCGGCAAGCTGATCTTCCGGGTGGAGGACACCGACGCCGCCCGCGACAGCGAGGAGAGCTACCGCCAGCTCGTCGACGCGCTGACCTGGCTCGAGATCGACTGGGACGAGGGCGTGGAGAAGGGCGGCCCGCACGCGCCGTACCGCCAGTCGCAGCGGGGGGACATCTACGCCGACGTCCTCCAGCAGCTGATCGCCTCCGGCGCGGTGTACGAGTCGTACTCCACCGCCGAGGAGATCGACGCGCGCAACGAGGCCAACGGCCGCGCGAAGCAGCTCGGCTACGACAACCACGACCGCACGCTCACCGACGAGCAGAAGGCCGCATTCCGGGCCGAAGGTCGCGAGCCGGCGTGGCGGCTGCGGGTCCCCGACGAGGACCTCACCTACGTCGACCTCATCCGCGGCGAAGTCACCTTCCCCGCGGGCTCCTTCCCCGACTTCGTGGTGGTGCGCGCCGGCGGTCAGCCGCTGTACACCTTCACCAATCCGGTCGACGACGCCCTCATGGGCATCACCCACGTCATCCGGGGCGAAGACCTCATGCCCTCGACGGCACGCCAGCTCGCGCTGTACGGCGCGCTCATCGACGCCGGCGTCACGACGTTCGTGCCGCGCTTCGGCCACATGCCGCTCGTGCTGGGGGAGACGGGCAACAAGAAGCTCTCCAAGCGCGACCCGAAGGCGGACCTGTTCCTGCAGCGCGAGAAGGGCTTCATCCACGAGGGCCTGCTGAACTACCTCGCCCTCCTCGGCTGGTCGCTCTCGCACGACCGCGACGTCTTCTCGCTCGAGGAGTTCATCGCGGCGTTCGACATCGCCGACGTCAACCCCAACCCGGCCCGCTTCGACCAGAAGAAGGCAGAGTCGATCAACGGCGACCACATCCGCATGCTGGATGCCGCCGACTTCGCTGCCCGCATCGTGCCCTACCTCGTGGCCGAAGGAGTCGTCTCCGACCCGCCCAGCGCCGCGCAGCAGCAGATGATCACCGCCGCGGCCCCTCTCGTGCAGGAGCGGGTGCAGCTGCTGGGCGAGGTGCCGGCGCTGCTCGGCTTCCTCTTCACCGACGAGGTCGCCTATCAGGACGATGCGCTCTCGTCGCTGCCGGCGAACGCGGGCGAGGTGCTCGTGGCATCCGTCGGCGCACTCGAACTGGTGCCGGAGCAGTCCTTCACCGCCGCTGCCGTGCAGGAGGCCCTCGCCGGCGCGCTCATCGAAGGGCTCGGGCTCAAGCCCCGCGTCGCCTACGGGCCGCTGCGCGTGGCTCTCAGCGGGCGTCGCATCTCCCCGCCGCTGTTCGAGTCGATGGAGCTGCTGGGCAAGGCCGAGACCATCCGCCGACTCGGCGCGCTGGTCCAGCGCGTCGGCTGATCGCGGCCGCGCCACGCCCGGCGCGCCGCCGGTTCGTGCGACGGCCCAGGATCGGCTATGCTTGATCTTCGGTGCGAGGGCGACTTCGAACCGATGGGGTATGGTGTAATTGGCAACACGGCGGTTTCTGGTTCCGTTGTTCTTGGTTCGAGTCCAGGTACCCCAGCAAGACGAAAAACCCCCGGGAAACCGGGGGTTTCGTCGTTTCTGCCGGAGTGTGATCGCGTCCTCGCTCTCGACACGGATGGAACACGCCGATCGACCGAGGGGCGCGTCGCGCAACCCGCTCGGTCGATCGGCGAACCGTCAGACGGTGACCGCGTCGGCGCTCCGGCCCCGGCCGGTGATGCGGTGGGCGACCCAGAACCCGAGGGCGACGAGCCCCGCGAGACCGATGCCGAGCATCCAAGGCAGCAGGTTCGGCACCGCGGTGGACGCGCCGGTGTGCAATTCGTCCGTACCCGCGGCCAGGCGGCTGTTGCCTTCGGCGAGCGTTCCCGCACCGGTGGACAGCTGCTCGCCGCCGGCGGCCAGGTCGGCCGCGCCGTCGGAGAGGGTGGTGGAGCCGGCAGCGAGGGTCGACACGCCCTCGGCGAGGTCACCCGCGCCGGTGGAGAGGGTGCCCGTTCCGGTGGCGAGGTCGCCGGCGCCGGTGAGCAGACGCCCGGCACCCGCGGTGAGATTCTGCGCACCGGCATCCAGCGACGAGGCGCCCGTGGCCAGGGTGCCGGTGCCGGCGGCGAGGGAACCTGCACCGTCCGAGAGCGAGCGCACACCGGCGGCGAGGGTGCTCGCACCGCTGCTGACCTGCGCGGTGCCGGCGGCGAGTCGGTCGGCGCCCGCACGCAGCGTGCCGATTCCAGTGTCGAGCGCCGTCGCGCCGGCGCTGACCTTCGCGGTGCCGTCGGCCAGGTTCGTGGCGCCTGTGGCGAGGGCAGGCGCCCCCGTCGTCGGTGCGGCCAGACGTGTCGTGCCGGGCCACCCCTTCGGAAGGTCACCATCGACCATGACACTGGCAGTGCCGGTGACCTTCGTCGAGTTGGTGATCGCAGCGGTCGCCGCAGCGGCAAGTGCCGTGACCTTCGCATCGATGTCGGTCGGGAGCGCGGCCGGATCCGCGAGCAGCGCCTTGAGCTCGCCGGTGAGCGTCACCACGCTCTGGACGTCGGTGTGCAGGGCTGTCGCGTTGGCCCGCACCGCCGTGGCATAGCTGTTCGCCCCGACGACGCCCGCCGCAAGCGACTGGGCGCTGGCGGCCAGGGTCTTCGCTCCGGCGGCCGCGTCGGCCGCTCCCTGCGTCAGTACCTTGCTGCCGTCGACGGCCGTCGACGCGCCGGCGGCGAGTTCGGCCGCGCCCGCGGCGGCGGTCGCCGCTCCCGTGGACAGGGTGTTCGCCCCCACCGCGGCGTCGCGGGCACCGGCGTTCAGCCGGGCGGCGCCCGCCGCAGCCGAGGCGGCGCCGGAGGACACGCGCGACGCGCCGGATGCGGCCGAGGCCGCTCCCGTCGACAGCGAAGCGGCACCATCGGCGAGGGTCGCTGCTCCCGCCGCGGCCGACTGCGCGCCGGCGGCGAGGGTCGTGGCGCCCGTCGCCGCACGCGCAGCGCCCGCGTCGAGCTCGGATGCACCGGCGGCCAGGCGCCCCGCCCCCTCGGACAGGGTCGCCGCTCCGTCGACGAGTTGCTGCGAGCCGTCGTCGGCGCGCGAGGCGCCGGAGGCGAGCTGTGAGGCGCCGTCGCTGAGGCGGTTGACGGTGAGCAGGTACATGACGGTCATCGCGGCCAGCAGAAGGGCCAGCACGACCACCGTGATGCGCATGCCCAGGCCATGGGTGTGCGAAGAGGTTCTCGACATTGAGGACTCCAGTTTCGCGCCTGCGGGCAGGCGGGTATCAGCTCGCCGACGACAGCGTCGGTGAGTCGGCTCCCCGAGACCGCACGGGTGGGCGGTGGGGAGCCGTCGAAGGGTGGCCTGACGTTAGCAGTCGAGGTCGTGCCGCGTGGTCGGTTCCCGCACATCTGCACGCTGGAACTAAGTCTCGCCGGGTCCGAGACTGCGTCCCTTGTGGCGGGTGTACAAAATCGGCCGGTGCACGCGAGGCTCCGGCGGCCATACTGAGGGGGTGCAGGAGCAGACCCTGAGCCCCGGTGAGGCGGCTGAGCTGAGTGAACTCCTCCGTGCGGTATACGGACGCGACGCCGGCGGTGCACCGGATGCCGCCACGCTCAGCCGACTGCGCGAATTGGAGGCACGTGCGGCGGCTACCCGCCTGCCGGCCGACGCCGGTGCCGACGAGGAAGAGGCGGATGCGCCACCGCCCGCCGATCCGCCACCGGATCTCTCGGAGCCCCCGGCCCTGCCTGCGGCGGCATCCATCGTCCCGACCGCCGTGCGACGCTCATGGCTCACCCGGCGGCGCCGGCGCATGGGTGCGATCGTGATGGCGACGCTGCTCGGGGGCGCGGTCGGGGTGGCCGGCGCCGCCGTCGCGTTGGCCCCGCCGCAGCCGGACGAGGTACTGCGCCCCGTGACAGGAGCGGCGATCCCCCCGTACGTGGCGCAGTCGTCGATCTTCGTCTACGTCGGAGCCGATCGGGACAACGGCATCGTGGCGTACGAAGCGCGACGGGGCATTCAGGCCTACACCTTCGTCAGTACGACGGGTGAGCGCTGCCTGCTCGTGGATGTCGATGCGGGATACACCCTGTCCGCCTGCGGGAGGGGATCCGTGGATCCCCTCGTGGACATCTATCCCGGCCAGGGTGGGCCGGAGATGCTCGAGCACGGGCTGACAGACGGCGCTCTCGTTCGCGTCGTCGCCCGCGATGGCGTTGTCGAGCTGTGGGTCGAGGGAGCTCCGCCGGATCCCACATAAACACAGGGTCAGCCCCTTGTGAGAATCTTTGTTTGTGTTGTATCGTGTGGTCGAATCCGAGGAAAGGACGATCGTGTACGCGATGGAGCGCCACCAACTGATCGAGCGCCTGGTCACCCAGGACGGCCGGGTGGCTGTCGTGGACCTCGCCGATCGGTTCGGCGTCACGACCGAGACGGTGCGGCGCGACCTCGATCAGCTCGAGCGCGCGGGGGCCCTCCGGCGCGTGCACGGCGGAGCGGTGGCGCGTGATCGCACGAGTGTCGTCGAACCCTCTCTCGCGGAGCGCTCGACCCAGCGCGGGGCGGCCAAACTCGCCATCGCGCAGCGTGCGCTGGACGTGCTCGGTGATGGCTTCCGCGGGTCGATCTTCCTCGACGCCGGCACCACGACCGCCGCCGTCGCCTCTCTCCTTCCCACGCGCCTGGCCGAGAGCGACGGCACCGCCGAGGTCGTCACACACGCCATGCCCCTCGCCAACGTGCTCGCCGGGTCGCCCCGGCTCTCGCTGACGGTCATCGGCGGGCGTGTCCGCGGCCTCACCGCCGCCGCCGTCGGATCCCACACCGTGCGGGCGATCGAAGGACTGCGTCCCGATGTCGCCTTCATCGGCACGAACGGGCTGTCCCAGGGGTTCGGGCTGAGCACGCCCGACCCCGACGAGGCCGCCGTCAAACGCGCGATCGTGCGCAGCTCCCGCCGCGTGGTCGTCGTGAGCGACGCCGAGAAGTTCGACGTCGAGCTGCTGGTGAGCTTCGCCGGTCTCGCAGACGTCGACGTCCTCGTGACCGACCGCACTCCCGCCCCCGCGCTCGGCTCGGCGCTGGAGGATGCGGGGACGGAGGTGTGGACCGCATGATCGTCACGTTGACGGCCAATCCGTCGCTCGATCGCACCGTGGCGCTGCCGGCACCGCTGCAGGTCGGGAGCGTGCAGGTCGCACGAGGGGCACGTGAGGATGCCGGCGGCAAGGGGATCAACGTCGCCCGCGTCGCGGCGGCATCCGACGCACCCACCCTCGCGGTGCTGCCGCTGGCCGCCGACGACCCGTTCGCGGTGTCGCTGCACGGCACCGGAGTGCCGCTCGTCACGGTGCCCGTCGCCGGCCACGTGCGGGCCAACATCACGATCACCGACCCGCTCGGTGAGACCACGAAGCTGAACCTGCCCGGGGCGTCCCTCACCGACACCGAGCGTGCCGCCGTCATCGCCGCCGTGGTCGACGCGTGCGCGCACGCCCACTGGCTGGTCCTCGCGGGCTCCCTACCGCCGGGTGTCCCCGACGATTTCTACGTGGAGGTCATCGACGCTGTGCGCGCGCGCTGGGAGGATGCCGCGCCCCGCATTGCGGTCGACACCTCCGGGGCCGCGCTGACCGCCGTCGTCGAACGGGCCCGCCCCGACCTCATCAAGCCGAACGAGCACGAACTCGCCGACCTCGCCGGCATCGGGCTCGACGCCCAGGTCGACCTCGTCTCCGCTGTGCTGCCGGTCGCCCGGCGCCTGGTGCCCGAGAAGGTCGGCGCGGCGCTGGTGACCCTCGGCGGCGACGGTGCCGTCCTCGTCACCGCAGACGGCGCGTGGGCGGGCCGCCCGCCGCGCATCCGCGTGCAGAGCACGGTCGGCGCCGGTGACAGCTCGCTTGCCGGCTACCTCATCGCCGACACCCGCGGAGCCGCTCCTGCCGAGCGACTGCGCACCGCCATCCGTTACGGCGCCGCTGCGACGACGCTGCCCGGCACGCAGGCACCCACGCCGCGTGACCTTCCCACCGGCGAGGTGCCGGTGCGATCCCTCGATGTCTGATCCGCTCCCGCAACACTGGAGGTCATCATGACCGAAACCATCACGACCGACCTCGTCAGCCTCGACGAGCCGCTCGGCGACGACAAGCAGGCGGTCATCCGCGCCCTGGCGGCCCGGGTGGCGGCGCTGGGTCGTGCGACCGATGCGGACGCCCTCGCCGCCGATGCGTGGGCGCGCGAGCAGAAAGACGAGACCGGCCTGCCCGGCGGCATCGCCATTCCGCACGCGAAGAGCGCAGCGGTCACCGAGCCGTCCCTCGCGTTCGCGCGACTGTCGCCCGGGGTCGCCTTCGGCGCGCCCGACGGCCCCGCCGACCTCGTGTTCCTCATCGCGGCACCCGCGGACGCCGCCGAAGCGCACCTCGCGGTGCTGTCCAAGCTCGCCCGCTCGCTCATGCAGGAAGACTTCACCGCGGGGCTGCGGGCAGCTGTCACCCCCGACGACGTCGTGCACATCGTGCGCCGCGCGATCGGCGAGGAGGATGCGGCGGACGCCGACGCCACCGCGGTGTCCGCCGCGCCGCAGAGCACCGCCGCCGCGCCGCAGAGCGCCGCCCCCGCGCCGCAGAGCGCCGCCCCCGCGCCTGACCTCGCCGTCGACGGCCGGCCGGCGCGCATCGTCGCGGTCACCGCCTGCGCCACCGGCATCGCGCACACCTTCATGGCCGCCGACGCGCTGACGGCCGCCGGCAAGAGCGCCGGTGTCGACCTCGTCGTCGAGCCGCAGGGCTCCAGCGGCTATAAGGCGCTGCCGAAGGACGTCATCGATCAGGCGGATGCCGTGATCTTCGCGACCGACGTGGACGTGCGTGAACCCCAGCGGTTCGCGGGCAAACCCCTCGTCCGCTCGGGCGTGAAGCGCGGCATCGAACAGCCCAACGAGATGATCCGTGAGGCGGTCGCCGCGGCGAAGGACCCCGCCGCGCAGCGCGTGACGGCTGCCGCGGGCAGCGCTGCGCCCGACTCGGCGGCCGAGCGGCCCGGCGTGGGAGCGCAGATCCAGCGCTGGCTGCTCACCGGCGTCAGCTACATGATCCCGTTCGTCGCCGGCGGCGGCCTGCTGATGGCGCTGGGCTTCCTGCTCGGCGGCTACGAGGTCAGCAACGACGCGGCATCGGTCATCATCGAGAATTCGCTGTGGCAGCTGCCTGCGGGCGGTCTGGGGCAGTATCTCGGCTCCGTCGCCTTCATGATCGGCAACACGTCGATGGCGTTCCTCGTCCCCGCCCTCGCCGGCTACATCGCGTTCGCGATCGCCGACCGCCCGGGCATCGCGCCGGGCTTCGTCGCGGGTGCCGTGGCGCTGCTCATGAACGCGGGCTTCATCGGCGGCATCGTCGGTGGTCTCATGGCCGGCGGCATCGCCTGGTGGCTGGGTCGCATGGACGCGCCGCGGTGGCTGCGCGGCCTGATGCCGGTGGTGATCATCCCGCTGGTCGCCTCGATCGTGGCATCCGGCCTCATGGTGCTCTTCCTCGGCCGCCCCATCGCGTGGCTGATGGAGCAGATGACCAACGGTCTCAACGACCTCGCCGCCACCGGCCTCATCGTCCTCGTCGGCATCATCCTCGGGCTCATGATGTGCTTCGACCTCGGCGGCCCCGTCAACAAGGTGGCGTACGCCTTCGCCGTCGCCGGTCTCGGCACCGCCTCGGCCACCAACACCACGCCGTACCTCATCATGGCCGCCGTCATGTGCGCCGGCATGGTGCCGCCGCTCGCGATGGCGCTGGCCTCCACGGTGCTGGGCCGGCAGCTGTTCACCCCGGTCGAACGTGAGAACGGAAAGGCCGCCTGGCTGCTGGGCGCGTCGTTCATCTCCGAGGGTGCGATCCCGTTCGCCGCGGCCGACCCGCTGCGCGTCATCCCGGCGTCCATGGTCGGTGGGGCCGTCACCGGCGCGCTGAGCATGCTGTTCGCCGTCGAATCCCGTGCGCCGCACGGCGGCATCTTCGTCTTCTTCGCCATCGACCCCATCTGGGGGTTCCTGGTGGCGCTGGCGGCAGGTACCGTCGTGACTGCGCTCATCGTCGTAGCCCTGAAGAAGTGGGTTGCCCCGAAAGAACTCGCCGAAGCCGAAGCGGCATCCGTCGCCCCGGTTCCGGCGACCGTCTGAGATCCCCAGGAGGACACCATGGCAGAACGTCAGGCCACCATCGCCAGCAGCTCCGGGCTGCACGCCCGCCCCGCGAAGCTCTTCGTACAGGCGGTGCAGGAGAAGGGTGTCCCGGTGACCATCGCCGTCGAGGGCGGACCCGACCTGAACGCCGGCAGCATCCTGTCGCTCATGGGCCTCGGCGCCTCGCACGGCACCGTCGTGACGCTGAAGGCCGAGGGTGACGGCTCCGAGCAGGCGCTGGACGAGCTGGTGCAGCTGCTCGAGACGGATCTCGACGCGCAGTGACACCGGTACACGCCGGATAGACGGATGCCGCGGGGCGCTGACCCCGCGGCATCCGTCGTCTTCGTCCGTGGCTCAGAGGTCGACGGCCGTGCCGGGCTCGAGATCGAGGAACTCCCCGCCGCCCTGTTCCGTCGCCCACCGCAGCCGCGCGCGCCCCATCTGCAGGCCGATGCGCGAGAGCGTCATGTCGTGAGCGGCGAAGGCGCGGCGCGGTTTGACGGCGAGCACGAAGTCCATCGCCTCGCCGATCTTCAGCCACGGCGCCCCCACGGGGGCCGCCAGGAGGCGCACGTCGGCACCCTTCGGCACGGCGTAGCTGTCGCCCGGGTAGTAGAACTCGTCGTCCACCAGCACGCCCACGTTGTCGATGACGGGGATCGACTCGTGGATGACGTTGTGGCGACCGCCGTGGAAGCTGAGGCGGAAGGGGTCCAGCGCCACGGTGTCGCCGGCCGAGACGACGGTGATGTCGTATCCCGCCGCGGCGGCCGCCACCCCGGCGGTGCCGTAGATCGGCACGTGCGGCTCGAGGGCGCGGAGGCGATCGAGGTGGTCGGGCGTCCAGTGGTCGGGGTGCTCGTGCGTGAGCACGATCCCGACCAGCCCGCGGACGTCGGTCAGGGGGAGGGTGTAGCTCCCCGGGTCGATGATGAGCGTCTTGCCGTCGCGCTCCAGGCGCAGGCACGCATGTTCGTGCTTGGTGACTCGCATGCCACGAGTCAACCCTCCGACACGCCCGGGGACAAGCAAGCGCGCCACGATTTGGCGTCGTCATGCGGGCCGTGGCATACTTTAACGGTTGTCGAAACGGCCCCATCGTATAGCGGCCTAGTACGCCGCCCTCTCACGGCGGTAACGCGGGTTCGAATCCCGCTGGGGTCACAACACCAGAAAACCCCCGGTTCACGCCGGGGGTTTTCTGCATTCCCGGAGGATTTCGCACGCGGTCCCTGGCGCCGCGTCATGCCCGACGGCATGCTGGCGGCATGTCGACGTTGCGCACGCTGGCGCGGTACGGGGCGATCGCGATCTCGATCGCCGTCCTCGTCGTGGTGCTTCTGCTGACCTCGACGGGTGCGGATGCCGCGGCGCGCGGCGTGGCGACCGGTTACGTCGCCGTCTTCGTCGTCTTCACCCTCGTGCGCATGGTGCGGGACGTCCTGCAGGGCCATGTGGGGCTGGACATCCTCGCGGTCGTCGCGATGGTGGCGACCCTCGCGGTGGGGGAGTACATCGCGTCGCTCATCATCGTGCTCATGCTCGCCGGCGGGGAGGCACTCGAGGAGTTCGCCGCGCGTCGCGCCCAGCGCGACCTCACCGCGCTGCTGGATCGCTCGCCGCGCATCGCGCACGTCATCGGCACCAGCGGCGGTGTGACCGCGCTGGAGGCGATCGGAGGTCAGGAGCACCTGCGCGACATCCCGGTGGACGACGTGGAGGTCGGCGACCTGCTGCTCGTGCGCCCGTCGGAGATCGTGCCGGTCGACGGGGTGATCGTCGGGGACACCGGTTCGTTCGACGAGTCCTCACTCACCGGTGAGAGCCTGCCGGTGACGCGTGGCGACGGGGAGGAGGTGCTCTCCGGTGCGGTCAACGGCACCCGCGCCGTGCGGATGCGGGCGGTTCGTCGCAGCGCCGACAGCCAGTATCAGCAGATCGTCGCCCTCGTGCGCGCCGCCCAGACCTCGCGGGCGCCGGTGGTGCGCCTCGCCGACCGCTTCGCCGTGCCGTTCACGGCCGTCTCGCTGGTTCTCGCGGGTACCGCATGGGCGGCCTCGGGTGATCCGACGCGCTTCGCCGAGGTGCTCGTGCTCGCCACGCCCTGTCCGCTGCTGCTGGCGGCCCCCATCGCATTCCTCGGCGGCCTGTCGCGCGCGGCCAAGGCGGGGGTCATCGTCAAGGGCGGTGCGCAGATCGAGCGACTCGCCCGCGTGCGGTCGGTGTGCTTCGACAAGACCGGCACCCTCACCGCCGGGCGGCCGGAGCTCGTGGAGGTGCTGCCGGCGGAGGGGTTCACCGCCGACGAGCTGCTGCGCCTGGCCGCGTCGGCGGAGCAGTACTCCTCGCATGTGCTCGCCGATGGCATCCGCACCGCCGCCGCCGAGCAGAAACTGCAGCTCGTGTCGGCTGACGAGGCCAGCGAGGTCGCGACCAACGGCGTGTCCGCCGTGCTCGGCGGGCGCGCGGTGATGGTGGGCAAGGTGTCGTTCATCGAGAGCGTCGTCGGCCCGGTGGCGCGTCGGCCTCTCGGACCTGGCCAGGCCGCCGCCTACGCCGCCGTCGACGGTCGGTTCGCCGGCGTGCTGGTGCTCGCCGACGCGCCCCGGGAGGAGTCGCGGGACGTCGTGGCGTGGCTGCGAGCCCACGGGGTGGAGCGTGTCGCGATGCTCACCGGCGACGCTGCCCCCACCGCCGAGGCCGTCGCGCGCGAGATCGGGGTCGACGAGGTGCACGCCGATCTGCTGCCGCCGGAGAAGGTGCACCTGGTCGCCCAGCTCGCGCCGCGCCCCACGATGATGGTCGGCGACGGCATCAACGACGCCCCGGCGCTGGCCGCCGCCGACGTCGGCGTGGCGATGGGCGCGCGGGGGGCGACCGCCGCGGGGGATGCCGCGGACGTCGTCATCACCGTCGACTCGCTCACCCGTGTCGTCGAGGCGATCACGATCGGCCGGCACACCCTGCACGTCGCGCTCACCGCGATCTGGATCGGCATCGCCCTGAGCATCGGCCTGATGATCGTGGCGATGACCGGGGTGATCCCCGCCGTCGTCGGCGCGCTCGTGCAGGAGCTCGTGGACCTGACGACGATCCTCTACGCCCTGCGCGCCCTCCGCGGCCCCGCCTCCGGCCTGCCCACCCCCTCCGTCCCCTCCGTCCCGTCCGCCCCGTCCGCCCCGTCCGTCCCCTCCGTCCGTGAGACGACAGCCGACGGCCGAGACAATGGGTGATACCCACAGTCTCGGCCGCCAGTAGTCGTCTCAGCGTCGGCGGCGCGGCGGCGCGGCGGCGGCGGCGGTGCGGGGGCGGCGCGTCAGCCGGCGGGCGGGGGAGCGGCGGCGCGGCGGCGGCGGATGCCGCGGAGTGCGAGCCACACGACGAGCCACGCGATCGCAGCGACGGCGAGCCAGGGGAGCAGGAACCCGAGGGCGATCACAATGCCGTTGAGGGTCGCGATGAGCCCGTTCCACCCGGCGACGAGCCCGTCGCCGAAGCCGGCGGGGTCGGCCTCCACCGCTTCGGTGGGGACAACGATGCTCACCGTCAGCGACGACAGCGCCACCTGCTGGTCGAGGTACTCCAGCTGCTGCTGCCACGATTCCAGCTCCGCCTGACGCTCGGCCAGCGCGCTCTCGGCCGCGATCAGGTCGGCCACCGACCCCGCCTGGCCCATCAGCTCGGTGAGGCGGGCGACGGATGCCTGCGCGGACTCGACCCGGGCGCGAAGGTCCACGGCCTGCGTGGTCACGTCCTGACGTGTGATCTGCGACGCGGTGACGTCCCCGAGCTCGTCGAGGCCGGCCATGACCGCCGGCAGCTGATCTGCGGGCACCCGCACCGTGACCCACGTCCCGGCGGCCGGATAGGGCATGATCGTCATCATGTCGCCCTGGATGACCTCGGCGCCCCCCGCTGCGCGGTCGTCCACCGCGGAGCCGTCGACGCTCAGCGACTCGACGTAGCCGCCGGCGGTTTCGGCGGCCGCGGCGACGGCATCGGCCGCGTCGCGGGCAGCCCCCGCACCGGCCGCCACCTCGAGGGTGGCGGTGGCTGTCGCGATCACTTCGCGCACCTGTCCGGTCGTCGACTCCCCGTCTGCGGCGACGTCGCCGGCAGCTCCGCGGGCGCTCTCGGGGGCCAGCTCGACGGGGCCGGACTGCAACCCGTCGAAGGCCTCGGTCGTGACGAACGCGCCGTCGCTCATCGAGTCGCTCGCGCCGGAGGGTCCGCGCACGAGCCCGCCCACGGTGGGGGCGATCACCGCGGCGACGATCACGACGGCCGCAGCCGCGCCGCCGGCCGCCCACCAGCGGCCGCGTCGTGCCCGGCGGCGCCGCGCTGCGTCGAGGTGGTCCTCCCGGGTCGCGGCGATCTCGGAGAAGACGGCGCGCTCGATGCGCGTCACCGAATCGTCACTGAGCTCGGGCAGGTCCGACGGTTCCTGGGGTTCCTGCGATCGTCCCGCCATGTCGTTCATGTGCTCTCCGTCGTGACCTCGGTCCGCAGCCGCGTTCGGATGCGGGACAGGCGATTGCGCACGACCCCGTGGCCGACGCCCAGCTGCTCGGCCGCGGCCTGGTAGGCGTAGCCTTCGGCAGCGCACAGCCGGAAGATCTGCTGGTCCAGCGGTGTCAGCTGCGCCACTGCCGCCAGGATGCGCTCGGCGAGGTCGCGGTCGATGAGCTGCTGCTCCACATCGACCGTGTCCGGCAAGTGCTCCTCGGCGGCATCCGTGGTGTGCTCGCGGTCGCGCTGCAGTCGCCGCACGCGATTGGCCGCCTGGAACCGGCAGATGGTCACGAGCCACGGCAGCAGCGAGCTGCCGACGAGGTCCAGCGTCGGGAGCTTGCGCCACGCGGCCAGGAAGGTCTCCTGCGTGACGTCTTCGGCATCCGCGGGGGTGCCCACGAGCCCGTGAGCCACCCAGTACACCGGTCGCACATAGGCGCGGTAGAGCGTGCGGAACGCGTGCTCCGACCCGCCCGCGGCGAGGGCCACGAGCGACGCATCACCCTGCTGTTCGGCCATGCGCTCCCTTTCGTCTCTCACCCGGAGAGTGTCGATCCGCGCCCGATCGTCTCACGACGGGCGGAAGCCGGTGCACTCGCCTGTATCCTTGTCCGAGCGAGAGGGAGTATCCCGTTCTCGCGCGTCCGTCATCACGGGTCCCGATCGAGCGGCCCCGGGCGCGCGCCGCAGCCTGCGGGGGAGAGACTTTCGGCCATCCACCGCACCCTCCGAAAGGCTCCCATGGGCTTCGAGATCCCCGTCTGGTTCGAGATCGGCGCATACGTCGTGCTGCTCGCGATCCTCATCGCCGATCTGCTCCTGATCGTCAAGCGGCCCCACATCCCCTCGGCCAAGGAATCGACCCTGTGGGTCGTGTTCTACGTGGCTCTGGCGATCGTGTTCGCCTTCATCCTCTTCGGCGTCACCGGCAGCGGCGACGTCACCGGCCAGTTCGTCGCCGGCTGGCTCACCGAATACAGCCTGTCGATCGACAACCTCTTCGTCTTCGTGCTGATCATGGGCCAGTTCGCCGTGCCCCGGCAGTACCAGCAGAAGGTGCTGATGGTCGGCATCATCATCGCGCTCATCCTGCGCGGGCTGTTCATCCTGCTGGGCGCCGTGATCATCGAGCAGTTCCTGCCGATCTTCTACCTCTTCGGCGCCTTCCTCATCTACACGGCCTGGAAGCAGGCGTTCCCCGGGGAAGACCACGACAGCGACGAGAAGAAGGAGAGCTTCGTCGTCCGGCTGCTGCGCAAGCGCGTCGCGATCGCCGACGAGTACGACGGTGCCAAGGTGCGCACCGTGGTCAACGGCAAGAAGATCTTCACGCCGATGATCATCGTCTTCGCCGCCATCGGCATGACCGACCTGCTGTTCGCGCTGGATTCCATCCCCGCGATCTTCGGCATCACGCAGGACCCGTTCATCGTCTTCACCGCGAACATCTTCGCCCTGATGGGCCTGCGCCAGCTGTACTTCCTGCTGGGTGGACTGCTCGATCGCCTCCGCTACCTGCACTACGGCATCGCGTTCATCCTCGCCTTCATCGGCGTGAAGCTGATCTTCCACGCCATGCACGAGAACGAGCTGCCCTTCATCAACGGCGGCGAGCACATCGAATGGGTGCCCGACATCTCCACGTGGATGTCGCTGGGCGTCATCATCGCCTCGATGACCGTCGCGACCGTCGCGAGCCTCATCGCGTCGTCCCGTGACCGCAAGGCCAAGACGCCGGAGCAGGCCGCGGCTGCCGTGGCCGAGGAGCACCTCACCCCGCCGACCGTCGAGACGCCCGACGAGCGCCCCGGCAACTGACGCGAACGGAGGCGATCCGCACGGTGCTAATGTGGGCGCGTGCGGATCGCTCTCCTTCTCCTTAGCAGCCGCGGCGAGGCCTCGTTCTGAGCCCCTCCTCGTCGCGGAGTCCGTGGCGGGCTTGATCCGGTTCGCAAGGAGAGTCACACAGTCATGAGCACAATCGCTGCCAGCATCCCCGATCGCCCGCGCACCCTCGCCGAGAAGGTGTGGGACGACCACGTCGTGGTCAAGGGCGAAGACGGTCGTCCCGACCTCATCTACATCGACCTGCACCTGGTGCACGAGGTGACGAGCCCTCAGGCCTTCGACGGTCTGCGCGCCGAGGGGCGCCCGGTGCGTCGCCTGGACCTCACGATCGCCACCGAGGACCACAACACCCCCACCCTCGCGATCGACAAGCCGATCGCCGACCTCACCAGCCGCACCCAGATCGAGACGCTGCGGCGCAACGCCGCCGAGTTCGGGGTGCGTCTGCACTCCCTCGGTGACAAGGAGCAGGGCATCGTCCACGTCGTCGGGCCGCAGTTGGGTCTGACGATGCCGGGGGTGACGGTCGTCTGCGGCGATTCGCACACCTCTACCCACGGCGCCTTCGGTGCCATGGCGTTCGGCATCGGCACGAGCGAGGTGGAGCATGTGCTGGCCACCCAGACGTTGCCGCTGAAGCCCTTCAAGACGATGGCCATCACGGTCGAAGGCGAGCTGAAGCCCGGCGTCACGGCGAAGGACATCATCCTCGCCGTCATCGCCAAGATCGGCACCAACGGCGGACAGGGCTACGTGCTCGAGTTCCGCGGCAGCGCGATCCGCGCCCTCTCCATGGAGGGGCGCATGACGATCTGCAACATGTCGATCGAAGCGGGCGCCCGCGCCGGCATGGTCGCCCCCGACGAGACGACGTTCGCCTACCTGAAGGGGCGTCCGCACGCCCCCGAGGGTCAGGACTGGGAGGATGCCGTCGCCTACTGGCGGACGCTCCCCAGCGACGAGGGCGCCGTCTACGACGCCGAGGTCTTCCTCGATGCCGACGCGCTGGAGCCCTTCGTCACGTGGGGGACGAACCCCGGCCAGGGCGTCTCGCTCAGCGACGTCGTGCCCTCGCCCGAGGACTTCGCCGACCCCAACGAGCAGGCTGCCGCCCGCCGCGCGCTGGAGTACATGGATCTCGTCCCCGGTACGCCGCTGAAGGACGTGCCGGTGGATGCCGTCTTCATGGGCTCCTGCACGAACAGCCGCATCGAGGATCTGCGTGCCTTCGCGTCGATCGTGCGCGGCCGCACCAAGGCCGACGGCGTGCGTGTCATGGTCGTCCCCGGCTCCGCTCGCGTCCGGCTCGAAGCCGAGGCCGAGGGACTGGACAAGGTCTTCGTGGACTTCGGTGCGGAGTGGCGTTTCGCCGGCTGCTCGATGTGCCTGGGCATGAACCCCGACCAGCTCGCCCCGGGGGAGCGCTGCGCCTCGACGAGCAACCGCAACTTCGAAGGTCGCCAGGGCAAGGGCGGCCGCACCCACCTGGTCTCGCCGCTCGTGGCGGCGGCCACAGCCGTGCTCGGGCGTCTCGCGAGTCCCAGTGATCTGCCGGTGCACGCCGGAGTGGAGGCCTGACATGGACAAGTTCCACACGCACACCGGCGTCGCCGCCGCGCTGACCCGCTCGGCCGTCGACACCGACCAGATCATCCCCGCCGTCTACCTCAAGCGCGTCACGAAGACGGGTTTCGAAGACGCCTTGTTCGCCAACTGGCGTCAGGATCCCGACTTCGTGCTGAACCAGCCGGCATTCGCGGGCGCGTCGGTGCTCGTCGCGGGCGCCGACTTCGGCACCGGCTCCAGCCGCGAGCACGCGGTCTGGGCGCTGCGCGACTACGGCTTCCGGGTCGTGCTGAGCCCCAAGTTCGCGGACATCTTCCGCGGAAACGCGGGCAAGCAGGGCCTCGTGACCGGCGTGATCTCCGAGAGCGACGTCGAGAAGGTGTGGGCGATCATCGCCGCGCATCCCGGCATCGAGATGACCGTCGATCTCGAGGCGCGCACCGCTCAGATCGGTGACCTCAGGCTGACGTTCGAGATCGATGATTACACTAGATGGCGCCTGCTCGAAGGTCTGGATGACATCGGGCTCACCCTGCGCGACGAAGCTGCGATCGCGCAGTTCGAAGCCCGTCGCGAGGCATGGCGCCCGCGGACCCTTCCGGTCCGATAGCAATCAAGTGAGGTCCACCGCATGAAGTCACTCCCCAGCGAGAACCGATCGGCGACCAAGGAGTCGGAAGGGCAGGCGGAGGGGCTGACGGGAGACACCATCGCGATTCGCGGTGGCCGTCCCCTCGTCGGACGCGTCGATGTCAAGGGCGCGAAGAATCTCGCCACGAAGGCCATGGTCGCCGCCCTGCTCGGCGAGTCCGTCAGCGTGCTGCGCGACGTGCCCGGCATCAGCGATGTGCAGGTCGTGCGCTCGCTCCTCGAGGTGCACGGTGTGCGCGTCGAGGACGGCGACGAGCCCGGCAGCCTCGTGCTCGACCCGAGCGACGCGAAGTCGGCCCACTTCGAGGAGATCGATGCGCACGCCGGCTCCTCGCGCATCCCGATCCTCTTCTGCGGACCGCTGCTGCATCTGCTCGGCCAGGCGTTCATCCCCGACCTCGGCGGATGCCGCATCGGCGACCGTCCCATCAACTTCCACCTCGACGCCCTCCGCCGTTTCGGCGCCGTCGTCGAGAAGCAGCCCAGCGGCATCCGCCTGTCGGCCCCTGACGGGCTGCACGGCGCGAACATCGAGCTGCCGTACCCGAGCGTGGGGGCCACCGAGCAGGTGCTGCTGACCGCGGTGCGCGCGAAGGGGACGACGGAGCTGCGCAACGCGGCCATCGAGCCCGAGATCATGGATCTCATCGGCGTGCTGCAGAAGATGGGCGCCATCATCTCCTACGAGCCGAACCGCGTCATCTTCATCGAAGGCGTCGACACACTCACCGGTTACGACCACCGCAGCATCTTCGACCGCAACGAAGCAGCCTCGTGGGCGTGCGCCGCGCTGGCCACCGACGGCGACATCTTCGTCGGCGGTGCCCGCCAGCAGGACATGCTCACGTTCCTCAACGTCTTCCGCAAGGCCGGCGGCGCGTTCGACATCGAAGAGAGCGGCATCCGCTTCTACCGCGGCGGGCCGCTCAAGCCCGTCGTCGTCGAGACCGACGTGCACCCCGGCTTCATGACCGACTGGCAGCAGCCGCTCATCGTGGCGCTGACGCAGGCGCACGGCACGTCCGTCGTGCACGAGACGGTCTACGAGAACCGGTTCGGCTTCACCGACGCGCTCGTGAAGATGGGCGCCGACATCGTCGTGCACCCCGAGGGTCTGGAAGGCGAGTACCGGCGCGTGCCGCGTCGCGCGCTGGAGCAGGCCGCCGTGATCACCGGCCCCACACCGCTCCACGGCGCCGACATCGTGGTGCCGGACCTCCGCGGCGGCTACTCGCACGTCATCGCGGCGCTGGCCGCCGACGGCGAGTCGGTCGTGCGCAACGTCGGGATCATCCGTCGCGGGTACGAGAACCTCTTCGACAAGCTGCAGGCGCTCGGCGCCGACTTCGACGTCATCGGCTGACCGTGGCCGCGTCACGAAAACGCCGCGCCTCGGCGGAGAAGCGGCGACCCAGTGTCTTCTGGCCACTGGCGGCGATCGTCGTGCCGCTGGTCAGCATCTTCGCGAAGATCGAGGTGGAGGGCGGCGAGAACCTTCCCGAGGAGGGCCCCTACGTCCTCGCTCCCAGCCACTACAGCGAAATCGACCCGCTGATCGTCGCAGTGGCGACGTGGCGGCTGGGTCGGGCGCCGAGCTTCATGGCGAAGGAGAGCCTGTTCCGCGTGCCCGTGCTCGGATGGGCGTTGCGGGCGACCGGAATGGTGCCCGTCGCGCGCGCCGGATCCGCCTCCAGTGCGAAGCAGACCATCGAGACCGCCGAGCGGCTCCTCGCCTCCGGGCGCGGTGTGATCGTCTACCCCGAGGGCACCCTCACGCGCGACCCCGATCTGTGGCCGATGCGCGGCAAGACCGGCGCCGTGCGCGTGGCGCTCGTGGGCGGGCTGCCGGTGATCCCCATGGCGACCTGGGGCGTGCAGCAGATCATGCCGCGCTACGGCAAGCTCAGCCTCTGGCCGCTGCGCAAGCGGGTGAAGGTGCTGCTCGGGCCTCCCGTGGATCTGTCGGCGTACACCGGCCGGGCCGGACATCAATCGGCACTGGTCGAGGCGACCGACGTCGTGATGGCACGCATCGCCGAGCTGACCGGCGAGCTGCGCGGCGAGACGCCCCCCGCCGAGCGGTGGAATCCGCAGGACCACGGGCAGAGGGAGACCGGACGCCTTGACTCGTAGACCCGAGACCGCACCTCCCCGCGTCGCCGTCATCGGCGCCGGCAGCTGGGGCACGACGTTCGGCAAGATCCTCGCCGACGGCGGCGCCCATGTCGTGATGTGGGCGCGTCGCCCCGAGCTCGCCCACGAGATCGAGGAGGCCAAGCGCAACAGCCAGTACCTGCCGGGGATCAACCTGCCCCGCACGATGTCGGCGACGCACCACCTGTCGGAGGCGCTCGAGGGCGCAACGCAGGTCTACCTGTCGATCCCGAGTCAGACCGCGCGCCAGAACCTCAAGGCCGTCCGTCCGCTCGTGGCGGACAGTGACGTGCCGATCGTCTCGCTCATGAAGGGCGTCGAGAAGCGCAGCGGGCTGCGCATGAGCCAGGTCATCGAGCAGGAGTTGCACTGCGACCCTGCGCGCATCGCTGTGGCATCCGGCCCGAACCTGGCGCTGGAGATCGCCCGCGAGCAGCCCACGGCGGCCGTGATCTCCTCGACCAGCCAGGAGACCGCCGAGGCCGTCGCGCGCCGCGCGCGCAACCGCTACTTCCGCACGTTCGTGAACACGGATGTGATCGGTACCGAGTTCGGCGGCGTGCTGAAGAACCTCATCGCCGTGGCCATCGGCATCGTCGACGGTGTCGGGTACGGCGAGAACACGAAGGCATCCATCATCACCCGAGGCCTGGTGGAGATGACCGACTTCGCGGTGGCGCAGGGCGCCCAGCCCGAGACGCTGCAGGGACTCGCCGGGCTCGGCGACCTCATCGCGACGTGCCAGTCGCCGCTCAGCCGCAACAACACCGCGGGGCGCCTGCTCGGACAGGGCTACAGCTACCAGGACGTCCTGAAGCAGATGGACCAGACGGCCGAGGGCCTCGGCTCCGTCGCCCCCATCCTGCAGCTCGCGCGCGACGCCGGCATCGCCATGCCGATCGCGGAGCAGGTCAAGATGGTCCTCGACGGCACCATGCATCCGCGCGACATCGCCCCGCACCTGACGACAGACGACGACCAGCCCCAGGGCGAGAGGACGCAGAATGAACAAGCCGGCGGTGGCGGTGCTCTTTGGAGGTCGCTCCAGCGAGCACTCGATCAGCTCCGCAACGGCGGGAGGCGTGCTTCGGGCGATCGACCGTGACCGTTACCGGGTGATCCCCATCGGCATCACCCGCGACGGCGCGTTCGTGCTCGAAGACGACGACCCCGACAAGTTCGCTCTCCTCGACGGACGCCTACCCGAGGTCGTCGACAACGGCACGCGCGTGCGCTGGCCCGACTCGGCCCTGACCCGTGAACTGCACGTCGTCGACGCCGACGGCACCGAACGCAGCCTCGGCGACGTGGACGTGGTCTTCCCGATCCTGCACGGCCGGTTCGGTGAGGACGGCACGATCCAGGGGATGCTGGAGCTGCTGGACCTGCCGTACGTCGGTGGCGGCGTGCTCATGTCGGCCCTCGGCATGGACAAGCACATGACCAAGAGCATCCTGCGCTCCGCGGGCGTGCCGGTGGTGCCGTGGCACCGGGTGACGCGGGCCGCCCTCGACCGCGATCGCGCGCTCTGGGACGGACGCATCCGCTCGCTCGGGCTGCCCGTGTTCGTGAAGCCCAACCGAGCGGGTTCCAGCGTCGGCGTCTCGAAGGTCGACAGCTGGGACGAGCTGGATGCCGCCCTCGACCTCGCCTTCGCCGAGGACTCCGCCGCGCTCATCGAGCAGGCCGTCGTCGGCCGCGAGATCGAGTGCGGTGTGCTTCCGGGCCGCGACGGCGCGCCCACGCGGGTGAGCCTGCCGGGAGAGATCGTCGTCACCGGCCGGGCGTTCTACGACTTCGACGCGAAGTACCTCGATGCCGCGGGGATCGAACTCGTCTGCCCGACGTCGCTGCACGACGGCGAACTCGCCGAGATGCAGCGCATCGCGGCGCGCGCCTTCGAGGCGCTCGGGGGCGAAGGGCTGTCGCGGGTCGACTTCTTCTTCACCGGCACCGAGTTCTTCGTCAACGAGGTGAACACGATGCCGGGCTTCACACCCATCTCGATGTTCCCGAAGTGCTGGATCGCGACGGGCATGAGCTACCCCGATCTCATCACCGAGCTCATCGAGCTCGCCCGCCTCTAGCGGGGCTCAGCCGAGCAGTTCGGCGGTCTCGGTGCACTGCCGGTCGCGCGGCAGGGTGTCGACGATGTACGGCGCGAGGCGGTCGAGCACATAGCTGGGCGAGACCACCTCGTTGTCGACGAACACCTCCACGGCGGGCATGCGCCCGTAGGTGGTGATCCGGTATCGCGGCGGATCGGTGTCGTCGACGATCCAGTCGACGCCGCCGATGGTGATGCACTTCGCCTCGGTGGGGCCGGGAGGCGTCACGCCGCAGCTGAAGATGATCGCCGTCGGGTCGCCCCACGCCGCGGTCGCCTGGGCATCGGTCCACCGGCGCTTCTCACCGTCGATGGAGTCCGGCAGTCGCACCGAGACGTCGGCGCAGAGCGGATTGTTCGCATCGGGTGCGGCGGTGAGGGACACCGAGGAGGTGCAGCCGGTGAGGGCGAGGGCCCCGAGAAGCGCGGCTGCGACAGCGGTGATGGTGCGGGTGCGGGACACCGTTCCAGCGTAATCGGCCCGAGCCGTGCGAGCCGCCGCGGGCGGGTACGGTGGAGCGGTGACAGACCTGCCCGACCCGACCGTGGGCGAGATCGGCGAGCACCGCATCCTGCGGCAGATCTTCGCCGCGCTCGACGGCTCGTCGCAGGCGATCGTCGGTCCCGGCGACGATGCCGCCGTGCTGGCGGCACCCGGCGGACGGGTCGTCATCACCACCGACACACTCGTGCACGGGCCGGACTTCCGGCTCGCCTGGTCGAGTCCTCTCGACCTCGGCTGGAAGTCGGCCGCGGTGAACCTGGCCGACATCGCCGCGATGGGGGCGCGCCCGGTCGCGCTGTTCGTCGCGCTGGCGATGCCCGCCGACACGCGGCTGAGCTTCGTGGGCGCGCTCGCTTCGGGGCTCAGGCAGGCGTGCGACGCGCTGGCGCCCGGTTGCGCGGTGGAAGGCGGCGACCTCACGATCTCGGACACGCTGACGATCGCGGTGACGGCCGTCGGCGTGCTCGACGGCGTGGAGCCGGTGCTGCGCTCGGGCGCGTCACCGGGCGACGTCGTGGCCCTTGCCGGTCACGCCGGTCGGGCCGCCGCCGGACTGGAGTTGCTGTTCTCCCGGTTCCGCGACGCGGACGGCGAGGCGGTCGCGGTGGCGCGGGACACGCTCGACGCGGCGGAGACCGCGGCGCTCGACGCCCAGCTGCGACCCGAGCCGCCCATCGCCCTCGGCGCCCGGGCGGCCGTGGCAGGGGCGACCGCGATGATGGACGTCTCCGACGGTCTGGCATTGGATGCGCGACGGCTGGCCGCGGCATCCGGGGTCACCCTCGCGCTGTCCGCGGGTGCCCTCGGACCCGAACCCGTCGCCGCACTCGAGGGCGGCGAGGACCATGCGCTGCTGGCGACGTTCCCGACCCTTGCGGCCGTGCCCGACGGCTTCCGCCTGCTCGGTGTCGTGCAGTCACCGGGCCCCGACGCGCTGCTCGTCGACGGCGAGGCCTACACCGGCCCCGGCGGCTGGGATCCCTACCGCGACTGGGACCGCCACGCCGGCTGAGTCGGTCAGCTCTCGATCGGGGCGGCCCACCACAGCGACGTGTCGCCGTAGCGCTTGTCGCGCAGGTGCTCGAGCCCTTCGGGCAGACGCGGCTGCGGTGAGCGACCGGCCCGTTCGATGACGATGGTGGCGTCGGGTGCCAGGTGCGGCACGAGGAGCGCCAGCGTGTCATGCAGCTCGGTCTCGCCGAGGTCGTAGGGCGGGTCGAGGAAGACGAGGTCGAACGCCGCCGACCCGGTGCGCAGGAACGCGTCGGCGCCGGCACGGTGCACGCGCCAGGCCGGGGTGCCGCCCACGGCCTTCGCGACCGCGCGTGCGTTGCGTTCCGCCGTGGCGGCGGCGCGCGGCGCCTTCTCCACGAGGTCGACGGTGGCCGCGCCGCGGCTGAGCGCCTCCAGGCCCAGCGCACCCGAGCCGGCGTAGAGGTCGAGCACGCGCGCGCCGTGCACGAGGTCGGCGGCGTCGAGCGAGCTGAACAGTGCTTCGCGCACCCGGTCGCTCGTCGGCCGGGTGCCGGCGTCGGGGACCACGAGGGTGAGGGAGCCGGCGGCGCCCGAGATGATGCGTGTCACCCTCCCACGGTACCGGCGATGCGTCGGAGCCCGTCGCCAGGTCGCACATGCTGTGCGCCACGCAGGGCGCTGTCGGGGGCGAGATCTAGACTCTCAGGCATGGTGTCGCTCGAATCGCGTCTGCAGGCTGCGGTCGGCGACAAGACCGCCGGTGCGCTCAAACGGGCGTTCGGCATGGAGACCGTCGGCGACCTGCTCGCGCACTACCCGCGCCGCTATGCCAAGCGCGGCGAGCTGACGCCCATCGACTCGCTCCCGTTGGGGGAGCAGGTCACGATCGTCGCCGAGGTCCGCTCGGCCACCGAGCGGCGCATGCGCAACCGTCCGGGGGTGATCCTGGAAGTCGTCATCAGCGATGGGCAGGGCGCGCTCGTGCTGACGTTCTTCAACCAGAAGTGGCGCGCGAACGAACTCGTCCCGGGAAGACGCGGCATCTTCTCCGGCAAAGTCGGCCTCTACAAGGGCGTGCAGCAGTTCGCGCACCCCGACTATGAACTCTTCGACGATGAGGCCCAGGGGCGTCTGCAGGCACAGACCCGCTCGACCGAGCCGGTCCCGATCTACCCGGCGACGAGCACGGTGGCCAGCTGGCAGGTGAAGAAGACCGTCGACACGGTGCTCGACATGCTCGACGAGGTGCCCGACCCACTGCCGGAGTCGTTCCGCACCGCGCTGCACCTGCTCGACGCCCGCACCGCGTTGGAGCGCATCCACCGCCCGGAGACCTTCGAGCAGATCGGCCAGGCACAGGAGACTCTCCGCACCCACGAGGCGTTCGTACTGCAGGCTGCCCTGCTGCAGCAGCGGGAGCAGGTGCGGGCGCTGTCGGCGACGTCGCGTCCCGCGGCCCGTGACGGGCTCCTCGCCCGGTTCGATGCGGCGCTGCCGTTCGCGCTCACCCCCGACCAGGAAGACGTGGGTGAGCGCATCGCCGCCGACCTCGAGGGCGCGTGGCCGATGAACCGGCTCGTGCAGGGTGAGGTCGGATCGGGCAAGACGCTCGTGGCGCTGCGTGCCATGCTGCAGGTCGCCGAGACCGGGGGACAGGCCGCCCTCATCGCCCCCACCGAGGTGCTCGCGGCCCAGCATGTGCGCTCCATCGCCCGCATGCTCGGTCCGCAGCTGGCACCCGAGCTCATGCCCACCCTGCTCACCGGGCAGCTCTCGGCCGCCGAGCGGCGCAAGGCCTCGCTGCGCGCGGCGTCGGGGCAGGCCCGCATCGTCGTGGGCACCCACGCGCTGCTGAGCGCCTCCACGACCTTCGCCGACCTCGGGCTCGTCGTCGTCGACGAGCAGCACCGGTTCGGTGTCGAGCAGCGCGAGACCCTGCGCGCCAAGGGCACGGCACCGCACGTGCTGGTGCTGACGGCCACCCCCATCCCGCGCACCGTTGCGATGACGGTGTTCGGCGACCTCGACGTCTCCACCATCCGCACCCTCCCCGCCGGGCGCGCCGGCATCTCGTCGTTCGTCGCACCGCTCGCCGAGAAGCCCGGCTGGTTCGGGCGCGTCTGGGAGCGCATCGCCGAGGAGGTCGCCGCCGGTCACCAGGCCTTCGTCGTGTGCGCCGCCATCGACGCCGAAGCGGCGGTGAAGGACGACACCGCCGACGAGCCGGCGGGCCCGTCGGAGGGGGCGCCGGAGCGCACCCGCTGGGGCGTCGTGCAGGTGCAGGAGCTGCTGTCGCGGCATCCCGCGTTCGAGCATCTGCGCGTCGCGATCCTGCACGGGCGCATGCCGGGTGACGAGAAGGACGCCATCATGCAGTCCTTCGCGCGCGGCGACCTCGATGTGCTGGTCGCGACGACCGTCATCGAGGTCGGTGTCGACGTGCCCAACGCCTCCACGATGGTCATCCTCGAAGCCGACCGGTTCGGCGTGTCCCAGCTGCACCAGCTGCGCGGCCGCGTCGGACGCGGCGCCGTGCCGGGCCTGTGCCTGCTGGTCACCGAGGCCCCCATCGGCACCCCGGCGCGGGAGCGCGTCGAGGCGGTCGCGGCGACCACCGACGGGTTCGACCTCGCCGAGGTCGACCTCGAGCTGCGTGGTGAAGGAGACGTCTTGGGGGACGCGCAGTCCGGCGCCCGGTCGTCGCTGCGTCTCCTGCGGGTGGTGAAGGATGCCGAGCTCATCGCCATCGCCCGTCAGGAGGCGGAACGGGTGATCGCGGCCGATCCCACGCTCGCCGATCACCCGGGCCTCGCGGCATCCATCGACCGCCGGCTCGGCGTCGAGGAGCGCGCCGCACTCGCCAAGAACTGAGCGCGCGCGTCGTCGGAGCGCGGGCCGCGGCCCCGATACGCTGGGGGACATGAACCCTCGGATCGCCGTTGTTCCCGGTTCGTTCGACCCGCCGACCCTCGGACACCTCGATGTGATCCGTCGCGCCGCCGCGCTGTACGACCAACTCCACGTGCTGGTGGTGCACAACCCCGGCAAGGAGGCGATGCTCCCCATCGCCCAGCGCCTGACACTGCTGGAGCAGTCGATCGCCGAGGCCGAGGTCGCAGGCGACATCGTCGTCGCCTCGTGGAGCATGGGCCTGCTCGTGGACTACGCCACCGACGTGGGGGCGGGGGTTCTCGTGAAGGGCATCCGCTCACAGGTCGACGTCGCGTACGAGACGCCCATGGCCATCGTCAACCGGCACCTCGCCCACGTGGAGACGGTCTTCCTGCTCCCCGACCCCGCGCACGCGCTCGTATCGAGCTCGCTCGTGCGGCAGGTCGCCTCGCTCGGCGGAGATGTGGCACCCTTCGTCCCCGCCCCGGTTGCCCGCTTCCTCGACACCGGCGCGCGCGACATCTGAGCCGGCACCCGCTCCAGGGCGGGTACGATTGATGACCGTGGTGAGAAAGCGTGTCAGCGGTCCTTTCGTGTTTCCCGCGCGCGATATCGTGCACCGTGCCGGGGAGATGCGCGAGTTCTTCGTCGACGCTCCCGCAGGGGAGCGCTGGGGCGAAGGACTCGTGGCGGTGGAGCAGGGTGAGCCCATCCACCTCGACGTGCGCCTCGAGTCGGTGCACGAGGGCATCCTCGTCACCGGTCAGGCCGAGACGATCTACCGCGGCATCTGCGGTCGTTGCCTCACCGACATCGCCCAGCCCGTCGAAGTCGAGTTTCAGGAGCTCTTCGGTTATCCTGGGGAGGAAGCGACTGACTTCGAACTCCAGGACGACCATGTCGACACGGGGCCTCTGGTCAGGGACACCATCGTTCTGTCGCTTCCGTTCCAGCCGGTATGTCAGCCGGATTGCCCCGGGCTCGACCCGAACACAGGTGAGAGGCTGACTTCGGAAGCGGCGCAAGAGCCCCGCGAACCCGTCGATCCGCGCTGGGCGTCCCTGAAGACCTTTACCAATGACGACGACGTCGTGGCCACCCGCCACGACGCCGAGACCAAAGAAGAGAGCTAGCCATGGCAGGCAACCCCCCGAAGCGCAAGGTTTCGCGTTCCAACACCCGCTCGCGCCGCGCGCAGTGGAAGGCGGCGCCCATCGCGCTGGTGAAGACCATCGAGAACGGCGAGGTCGTCTACAGCCGTCCCCACCAGGCCAAGGTTGTCACCGACTCGCAGGGCACCGAGCTGTTCCTGGAGTACAAGGGCCGCAAGGTCGCGGACGTCTGATCCGCGACAGGCGGACGACGGCGTGACAGACGTCTCGCACGAGCGTGCAACGCTCGTGGACAAGCTCGGGGTCGATATCGACCCCGAGCTTCTGTCGCTTGCCCTGACGCACCGCTCGTATGCGTACGAGGCAGGTGGCATCCCACACAACGAGCGCCTGGAGTTCCTCGGCGACTCGGTGCTGGGCCAGGCGGTGACGGTGCGCCTTTTCACGGTGCACCCCGATCTCGACGAGGGCGAACTGGCCAAGCGCCGGGCGAGCGTGGTCTCGACGGTCGCGCTGGCGGAGGTGGCACGCGGCATCGGGCTGGGGCAGTATCTGCTGCTCGGCCGCGGTGAGCAGCAGACCGGCGGCCGCGACAAGGACTCGATCCTCGCCGACACCATGGAAGCGGTGATCGGCGCGACGTATCTTTCCGCCGGTCCCGACGCCGCCACCTCGCTCGTGCTGCGCCTGGTGGAGCCGCTCCTCCAGGACCCGGAGCGCTACGGCGCGGCGATGGACCCGAAGACGAGCCTGCAGGAGCTCGCGGCGCGCAACTCCTTCAGCCCGCCGGCCTACGCCATCGAGGCGACCGGCCCCGACCACGACCGTGTGTTCACCGCGACGGTCACCGTCGGTGACTTCACCGCCGCCGGTTCTGGGTCGAGTAAGAAGCAGGCCGAGATGGCTGCCGCGCTGACGGCGTGGCGCGAACTCAGCGCCCGTGCCTGAGCTGCCCGAAGTCGAGGTCGTCCGCGCCGGCCTCGCGCCCGCCGTGACCGGTGCACGCCTCGCGGGCGTGACGGTGCTCGACGACCGCGCCCTCACCCGGCACCCCGGCGACGCGGCATCCTTCGAGTCCGCCCTCACCGGGCGCACCGTGACCGGGGCTGCCCGACGCGGCAAGTTCCTGTGGCTCCCGCTCGACGGAGACGAGGAGGCGGTCGTGGCGCATCTCGGGATGAGCGGGCAGATGCTGCTGCGTCCCCCAGGGGCACCGGCCGAGCGGCACGAGCGCGTGCGCATCGACCTCGAGCACCCCGCACACGGCGAGCTCGCCGTCGTCTTCGCCGACCAGCGCACATTCGGCTCGCTCGCCCTTGATCGCCTCGAGCCCACGCCCGACCACGCGCCGGGCGGCTGGGGGACGGATGCGGCGACCGTGCCGAGCCAGGTGTCGCACATCGCGCGCGATCCGCTGGACCCCGCCTTCCGCGACGATCTCTTCGGTGCTGCGCTCGGCCGTAAGGCATCGGCGGTGAAACGGGTGCTGCTGGACCAGACAGTGCTCAGCGGTGTCGGCAACATCTACGCCGATGAGGCCCTGTGGGCGGCACACATCCACCCGGAGACCCCCGCTGCGGCGCTGTCGACACGGGCCGTGCGGACCCTGCTCACCGAGATCCGTGCCGTGCTGGAGAAGGCCCTCGCTGAAGGCGGCACGAGCTTCGACGCCCAGTACGTCAACGTCAACGGCCAGGCCGGCTACTTCGCGCACTCGCTCAACGCCTACGGGCGCACCGGTCAGCCGTGCCCACGCTGCGGCGCGCCGATCGTGCGGGTGTCGTTCACCAATCGCTCCAGCCACTTCTGCCCGAAATGCCAGAAGCCGGCCCGGCCACGGCGTTGAGCCGCAGCCGGACCGCACTCAGTCGGCGAGCACCTTCTTCCACGCGCCCTCGTAGGCGACCGGTTCGAAGCCGAGGGCCTCGTTGATGTCGAGCATGGGCCGGTTCTCCTCGGCGTTGTAAGTCACCACGCGCGGCGTCTCTGGCATCAGCCGATGCCAGGTGAGCAGACCTTCGGCCTTCACGAGCGCACCGAGGCGGTGACCGCGGTGCTCCTTGAGCACGAGGGTGTCCTCCTGCTGCGTCGCCGCGGCGGGGTCGGATCCGAGCGCCAGTTCGTTGAACGCGCACAGCTCGCCGGTGGCGATGTGCTGCGCCGCGGTCACGAGCAGCCGCCGCCCGCCGTCGAGGTACAGCGCGTCGTGCCGGGCGACCCGGGCGGCATCCCAGGTCTCCTCGTCGAACTCGAGAGCCGCTGCGGGGGCATCGGTCGACATGCGCGACTTCATCCACGCATACCCCTCGACGTACTCCGGCGGAGTGGGCGCCTCCCACTGCACGACGCGGTAGTCGGCGGCCGCTGCCCGCGCCACGGCCAGCACGCGATCGATGCGATCCAGCGGCGCCGTGAGATCCAGAGCGCTGTTGCGCGCGATCTGCTCGAGGGCGTGGCCGTGGCGCAGATAGAACCGCGCCGCGTGATCCTCGGGGATGGTCCCGAAACCGGTCGGTGGCGTCAGCTGCGGGCCGTCGACGGCGGGATGCAGCGCCCATGATTGCAGCACGGTGCGACCGTGCTCCCGGGCGGTCTGCTCGACGAGCCGGTAGGCGGCGCTGCCGATACCGCCTCCCCACGCGTCCTTCCGCAGCTCGATGAGCCAGAAGGCGGTCTTCGATCCCTCTTCGAGAGGGATGTCCACGCCGACGCGGCCGACGATCACCCCATCGACGATGGCGAGCCAGACATGGCGCACCTCGTACGGGTCGGGCTGATAGTGCGGGAGCAGCTCCGCGGCGGAGAGGGTGTCGTCGTCGTGGCCCGAGATCTCGCGGTACGCGATGTTGCGCACCCGCACCATCTCGATGAAGTCGTCGGCGTCGGGCGCGTCGATCGTGGTGGGGACGACGAGCGGGCGGAATTCGACGTCGAGTGCAGTGGCGCTCATGAGGGTGTTCCTTCGTTCGGGTGCGGTGTCCGGAGCCGGGGCGGCTCCGGACACCGCGAGGTGATCACAGCCGACGCGAGTTGTGCGCCAGCGACAGCCAGGCGGCTTCGCGGTCGCGCCGCTCGGCGTCGGCTCGGTGCTTCAGCGCCCGGGCACCGTCATCGGTGCTGAGCGGAGGGCGGGTGCTCCACAGGAGCAGGGCGAGCGCGACGCGCATGGCGACCCGATCGACCAGGGAGGTGCGCGGGGTGCGTCCCCGAAGCAGCGAATCGGGCAGGCCCGATTGGCGCTGCGGCGCAGAGGTGGTGTGCATGATCTTCTCTCCAGCGAGATGGATGCCGTCGATCGACGGCGGGATGCCGTGCCGCAGCACGGACGAAGGGATGCCGTGATCGGACACGGCGCGCAGAGGCGGAGCGGGGCAGCGGTCTCAGATGACGCGGCCGGGAGGTGTCATGCCCGGTGGGCGCAGAGCTCTCCTGTGCTGCGGCTCAGCCGGCGGTGGGAACGGACGCGTTCCAGGTCAGCCCGAAGGAGACGGTCGCCGCAGCACGAGACGCGCGTACGTTGTACGCGATTTCAGTGGTGTTCATCAAAAACATCGGAGACCTCCTCTCGACTTCGGGTTGCGAGAGCCGACGCTAGCGCGTGGCGAGGCGTCCCGTCAAGCGACATACCGTAGCGTTTGTGCGACAACCCCCGACGGAGGACGTGCCCATGCACCTGAAGAGCGTGACGCTCAAAGGGTTCAAGTCGTTCGCCCAGCCGACGACGTTCGCCCTCGAACCGGGCGTGACGTGCATCGTCGGGCCCAACGGCTCCGGCAAGTCCAACGTCGTCGACGCCCTCGCCTGGGTGATGGGGGAGCAGGGGGCGAAGACCCTCCGCGGCGGCAAGATGGAGGACGTCATCTTCGCCGGCACCGCGACGCGGGGCCCGCTCGGCCGCGCCGAGGTGCAGCTGACGATCGACAACAGCGACGGCGTGCTGCCGATCGACTACACCGAGGTCACGATCAGCCGCACGCTGTTCCGCAACGGCGCGAGCGAGTACGCCATCAACGGTGAGAGCTGCCGACTGCTGGACGTGCAGGAGCTGCTGAGCGACACCGGCCTCGGCCGCGAAATGCACGTCATCGTCGGTCAGGGCAGGCTCGACAGCGTGCTGCAGGCGTCACCCGAGGAACGCCGCGGATTCATCGAAGAGGCCGCCGGCATCCTCAAGCACCGCAGGCGCAAGGAGAAGACGCTCCGCAAGCTCACCGCGATGGAGGCGAACCTCACCCGTCTCTCGGACCTCGCCGGTGAACTGCGCCGACAGCTCAAGCCGCTCGGGCGACAGGCGGAGATCGCCCGCGAGGCGGCGACGATCGCCGCCGTGGTGCGCGATGCCAAGGCCCGGCTGTTCGCGGACGATCTGGTGAGCCTGCGCGCGCAGCTGGCCGACCACGCCCGCAACGAGCAGGAGCGCCATTCCGAGCGGATGGTGCTGCAGGACCAGGCCGAGCAGGTGCGCGCTCGCATCGACCGCCTGGAGGCCGAGCAGCGCTCCGAAGCCGTCGACCGCGCCCGGCGCACGACCTTCGCGCTCGAGCAGGTGCAGGAGCGACTGCGCGGCCTGTACACGCTCACCGGCCAGCGGCTCTCGCTGCTCGCCGGCGACGACGTCCCGCTGTTCGATCAGTCCACGGTCTCGCAGACGAGCATCGACGATGCCCGTGCCGAGATCGATGAGATCGCCGCAGGGCTGGGGACGGCGCAGGATGCCGCGGCCGCCGCGTCGCGCGAGGTCATCCGTGCCCGCGCCGAACTGGACGCGCTCGACGCGGACATCGCCGCCCAGAGCGCCCTGGTGTCCGAGCACGACATGCGGCTGACGAAGCTGCGCGGCGCCGCCGATGCCGCGCAGTCCGGGCTGAGCGCGGTGCGCGCCGCCCTCGAACGCCAGCAGCGCGCGCTCGATGCCGCTCTCGCCCGTCGCGCCGAGGCCGAGGAAGCACTCACCGGTGTCGACCCGGAGCTGGTGCCGGAGGGCAGCTCCGCCGAGTACGCGGCCCTCTACGAGAAAGCCCAGCGGGATGCGACGGAGGCCGAGGCCACGGTCAGCGGCATCCGGGAGCGTCTGCACGCCGCCGAGCGGGAGCGGGAAGCGCTCACGGCGCAGACGGCGGCCCTCGGCCGCGCGCTGGACATCCGCAACGCCGCCGCGGAGCTGATCGCCGGCGGCAGTGCGGGCATCCAGGGCATCGTGGGCGATGCCGTCAAGGTCACGGCGGGGTACGAGGCCGCGATCTCGGCCGTGCTGGGGCCGCTGGCCGAAGGCGTGCTGGTGGGCTCGGCGACCGAAGCCTATGCCGTGGCCCGCATCGCGCGGGACGCCGATCTCGGCACCGTCGACATCGCGATCGCCGAGGCGGGGGAGCAGAGCGCGGCGGGGGCTCTTGCCGGTGCGATCCCGGCGACCGACGTCGTCACGGCGCCGCGCGGCATCCTGGGCCTCCTCGCCGCTGTCGTGATCGTCGACGACCTCGACGCGATCGGCGACGTGCCCGCGGGGGTGACCATCGTCACCCGCGACGGCGAGGTGGTGACCAGCCACACCGTGCGCGCCGGCAGCGGCGGCGGGCAGTCGCGACTGCAGCTGGCGGCCGAGCGCGACGCGGCGGCCGAGCGGCTCTCGGAGATCGTCGTCGTCGCCGATTCGCTGCGCGACGCCCTCACCGACGCGCAGCTGCACCTCGCCGGTGCCCGTCAGCGCACCAAGGCGGCGCTGGAGACGCTGCGCGCGCACGACGCGGCGCTGGCCGCGCACACCGAGCAGGTGAACCGCGCGACGGTGCGGCACGAGGCCGCCCTCGCCGAGTGCGAACGACTGGAGGCGGGCATGCGCCCCGCCGAGGCGGCGGTCGCTGACGCCGAGGAACGGGTGCGCACGGCCGTCGACGCCCTCGAGAAGGCGCAGCAGGCGCCGCGACCGATCCTCGACGCCTCCGCCCGGGAGGGCATGCTCGCCGCTCTCGAAGCCACCCGCGACGCGGAGATGCGGGCGCGACTGGATGTGGAGACGCTCAAGGAGCGCATTCGCGCCGGTGAGCAGCAGGTCGTGCAGCTGGAGCGCCAGCGGGAGCGGGAGCGGTCGGCCGCCGAGGAGGCGGCCCGCCGCGCCGTCGTCCGCCGCGCACAGCGGGCGGTCGCCGCCGACGTGGCGGCGCAGCTGCCGCCGCTGCTGGATTCCGTTGACCGCTCGGTCTCGCAGGCGCGCGTCGAACTGGCGGCTGCGGAGTCGGCCCGCACCGCTGTCACGGCGGAACTGGTCGAGCTGCGCGCACAGGAGAACACGGTGCGCGATCGCCTCGCCGGTCTCACCGAGAGCGTGCACGGCCTGGAACTGCAGATCCACGAGAAGAAGCTGCATGTGACGAGCCTGCTCGAGCGCGTGCACTCCGAGCTGGGTCTCGACGAAAATATTCTCGTTTCGGAATACGGTCCGGACCAGCCCATCCCGGCGCCGACGGATGACGACGAGGAGCGCACCGAGCGCTACGACCGGGCCGCGCAGAAGCGCCGTCTGCAGGATGCCGAACGCAAGCTCGGCCAGCTCGGGCGTGTGAACCCGCTCGCGCTGGAGGAGTTCGCGGCCCTCGAGCAGCGCCACGCGTTCCTCACCGAGCAGCTCGCCGACCTCAGCCAGACGCGGGCCGATCTCCTCACGATCATCGAAGAGCTCGACGAGCGCATGCAGACGATCTTCCTCGCGGCGTTCGAAGATACCCGGGTGGCATTCGGCGAGGTCTTCCCGATCCTCTTCCCCGGCGGCACCGGCAGCATCTCGCTGACCGATCCCGACAATCCGCTCACCACCGGCATCGAGGTGACGGTGCGCCCGGTCGGCAAGAAGATCGAGCGCCTGTCGCTGCTGTCGGGCGGGGAGCGATCGCTGGCGGCGGTGGCCCTGCTGACCGCGATCTTCAAGGCGCGACCGAGCCCTTTCTACATCCTCGACGAGGTCGAGGCGGCGCTGGACGATGCGAACCTCGGCCGCCTCCTCGGGGTCTTCGAGCAGCTGCGCGAATCCAGCCAGCTGATCGTGATCACCCACCAGAAGCGCACGATGGAGATCGCCGACGCCCTCTACGGCGTCTCGATGCGCCAAGACGGCGTGTCGGCGGTGGTCGGCCAGCGCGTGCGCGATCGGCAGAGCGCCTAGCGCACCTAGGCTGGAAGCATGGCGGAGAACTCCTGGTCGCTCGGCCGCGCACTGCGCGGCATGTTCGTCAAGCCCACGATCGATGAGACGACGTGGGAGGACCTCGAGACCGCGCTGCTGACGGCGGACTTCGGTCCCGACATCAGCGAGCGCATCATCGAGGAACTGCGCGAGAAGGTGGAGCGGTTCCGCACCACCGATCCTCGCGACCTGCAGCGCATGCTGAAGGAGACGCTCGAGGAGCACTTCGCCAAGTTCGACACGACCCTGCGCCTCACCGAGCGCCCCGCGGTCGTGCTCGTCGTCGGGGTCAACGGCGTCGGCAAGACCACGACCATCGGCAAGTTCGCCAAATTCCTGCAGCGCTACGGCCGCTCGGTCGTCGTCGGCGCCGCTGACACGTTCCGCGCCGCCGCCGTCGATCAACTGGCCACGTGGGCCGAACGCGGGGGAGCGGCGATCGTGCGCCCTCAGCACGAGGGGCAGGATCCGGCCTCGGTCGCCTTCCAGACCATCGAGTACGCCAAGCGCACTGGCACCGAGATCGTGCTCATCGACACGGCGGGGCGCCTGCACACCAAGGGCGGCCTGATGGACGAGCTCGGCAAGATCCGCCGGGTCATCGAGAAGCAGGCTCCCATCAGCGAGGTGCTGCTGGTGCTGGATGCCACGACGGGCCAGAACGGCGTCATGCAGGCCGAGGCGTTCCTGCAGCACGCGGGAGTCACCGGCCTCGTCCTGACCAAGCTCGACGGCTCCGCCAAGGGCGGCTTCGTGCTCGCGGTGCAGGAGCGCACCGGCATCCCCGTCAAGCTCCTCGGCCAGGGCGAGGGCATCGGCGACCTCACCGGATTCACCCCGCACGTCTTCGCCGCATCGCTCGTGGAGTGATCCCGGCGGCGCGGCGGACTACCGCGCAACCTGCGGGACTGGTTTCATAGGACCATGGCGATCGAGCACGACTACTTCGGACTTCTCGAGACGGGTCCGGACGGATCGATCTTCTGGTCGGAGAATGTCGAGTTCGCCGACCAGGTCGTCACCGTCGACCTCACGGCGCCCGATCAGGACGACGTGTCCTCCGCGGCGCTCGACGTCGCCGCCGCGATGATCTCCACGCTCGAGACGATCGACATGTCCGCGCGCAACGCGATGGTGACCGAGCTCGACGACCGCGCGAGCGAAGTGACCGAGTACATCCTGCAGCAGCAGGACCGGCTGGGCGACACGATCGAGGAGTACCTCGTCGACATCTCCGGCGACGTGCACGTCGACGTCATCCGCTCGCTGCAGCTGATGAGCATGACGATCCTCGCCGACGAGCACGGCGGTACAGACCCGTTCGCCGTGCTCGAGTATGCGCTGGACCCGGACGCGACCGACGACGTGCTGCTGGTGAACCTGGCCTCGGACGGTCACGTGCAGTCCGTCACCAGCGCCGAATAGCGCCACGCCGGCCCGATCACACCGCCTGGGCGAATCCGGCATCCTCACCCAGGTGCTCGAGTCCGGCCGGCAGCGCTCGGCCCTTCGCGCGCATCGACTGCGCCCACAGGCGTCCGGCGCGGTACGACGAGCGCACCAGGGGGCCGGCGAGCACGCCGAGGAAGCCGATGCGCTCGGCCTCGGCCTTGAACTCGACGAACTCCTCCGGCCGCACCCAGCGGGCGACCGGCAGGTGACGAGGGCTCGGGCGCAGGTACTGGGTGATGGTGATGATGTCGGTGCCCGCATCGTGGAGGTCCGCCAGCGCCTGCACGACCTCGTGGGGCTCCTCGCCCATGCCGAGGATGAGGTTCGACTTGGTGATGAGGCCCGCGGCGCGCGCCCGGGTCAGCACGTCGAGCGAGCGCTCGTAGCGGAACGCCGGGCGGATGCGCTTGAAGATGCGCGGCACCGTCTCGACGTTGTGGGCGAACACCTCCGGACGGGAGGAGAACACCTCCGCCAGCTGCGCGGGATCGCCGTTGAAGTCGGTGGCGAGGATCTCCACACCGGTGCCGGGCATGCGCGCATGGATCGCCCGCACCGTCTCGGCGTGCAGCCACGCGCCACCGTCGGGCAGGTCGTCGCGGGCGACGCCGGTGACCGTCGCGTAGCGCAGCTGCATGCGCGCGACGCTGTCGGCGACGCGGCGCGGTTCGTCGGTGTCGTAGTCGGCGGGCTTGCCGGTGTCGATCTGGCAGAAGTCGCACCGGCGGGTGCACTGCGACCCTCCGATGAGGAATGTCGCCTCGCGGTCCTCCCAGCACTCGTAGATGTTCGGGCACCCGGCCTCCTGGCACACGGTGTGCAGCTGTTCGCTCTTCACCAGCGTCTGCAGCGCCTGGTATTCGGGGCCGAGCTTCGCGCGGGTCTTGATCCACTCCGGCTTGCGTTCGATCGGTGTCTGGGCGTTTCGCACCTCCAGGCGCAGCAGCTTGCGCCCGCCCGTGGGCGGGGTCGCCGCCGGTCCCGTCGCGCACCCGCTCATGCGGCGGCCTCGCCGTACGCGGCGGCGAACAGCCCCTGCACGGTCGGCAGCACGTCGGCCACGCCGATCCGGGCGCCGGCGACTTCGCTCAGCGTCGTCACCCCGGCATCCGTGATGCCACACGGGACGATGCCGCGGAAGCCGGCGAGGGTGTTGTCGCAGTTCAGGGCGAAGCCGTGCATCGTCACGCCGCGCTGCACGCGCACCCCGATGGCGGCGACTTTGTCCTCCGAGAGCGGCCGGCGCACCCACACGCCGCTGCGTCCCTCGACCCGGTACCCGTCGACACCGTGCACGCGCAGCGCCTCGATGAGCAGTCCCTCGAGGGTGCGGACGTGCGCGACGACGTCGACCGGCTGGGGCAGACGCACGATGGGGTAGCCCACGAGCTGACCGGGCCCGTGCCAGGTGATCTTCCCGCCGCGATCGACGTCGACGACGGGGGTGCCGTCGGTCGGCCGTTCGTGCGGCGCGGTGCGCGCTCCCGCCGTGTACACGGCCTCGTGCTCGAGCAGCAGCAGCGCGTCGTCGCGCCTGCCCGCGACGACCTCGGCATGGACGCGGCGCTGCAGGTCCCAGCCGTCCCGATAGGGGACCGGGGTGGGGGAGAACCCCACGTGGACGATGTCGATCATGTCGCTCCCGCTTCCCTCGAAACGTGTTGTTGGATTGCGTACAACAATAGGCGGTCGCGGCGAGGGAGGCGGCATCCGTACGCTGAAGGGATGAACCGCGTGGGCAGACCCAAGGCATCGTCGCGCGACACCCTCGCCGAAGCCGCGTGCGAGTTGTTCCTCGAACGCGGCTACGAGGCGACCTCGATCGCCGACATCACCACGCGTGTCGGGGTGAGCCGCTCGAGCTTCTTCAACTACTTCGCCTCGAAGGCCGACATCCTGTGGGCGGGTCTGGACGAGCGTCTGGATGCCGCGACGGCCGCCCTCGCGGCCGGTGCGCCGGTGCACGACGCGCTCGCGACGATCGGCGCCGACTTCGCCCCCGATCACCTGGCGCTGGCGATCACCCACACCGCGGCCATGGGCCTCACCGCCGAACTCGACCGTGAGCGGGCGATCCGCCAGTTGCGGCTCGCCCGCGCCGTCGCCGCGCGGGCGCGTCGTGACGGCGCCGAGCCGCTGGCCGCGGAGGTCACCGGTGCCGCGAGCGCGGGCGCGGTGTTCGCGGCGGTCTGGTCGTGGGCAGACGGAGGCCCCGGTCGCACCGCGCTCGCCCCGCTGCTGCAGAGCGCGCTGGCGACGGTCGCCCCCGCCGGCGGGGTGCGGCAACTGCGCCTCGTGGTGCGCGCCGACGACTTCGACGGCGCCGTCGGGTTCTACCGGGACGTCGTGGGGATGCCGCAGGCCGAGGCCTATCAGGCCGACGGCGGCGCCCGGGTGGTGATCCTCGACGCGGGCAGGGCGACGCTCGAGATCGCCAACGCGGCGCAGGTCGCGTTCATCGACGAGGTGGAGACCGACGGCGACGCGCCGAGCGACCGGATGCGGGTCGCGCTCGAAGTGGACGACACCTCGGCGGCGGTGCAGCGTCTCGCTTCGGCGGGGGCGAGGGTGCAGGCGACGGCGCGGGTGACGCCGTGGCGATCGGTCAACGCGCGCCTGCGCGGCCCCGCCGACCTCCAGCTCACGTTCTTCCAGGAGCTCGGCCCGGAGTGACCGGGCGGCAGGGACCCTCCGCATCCACGTAGAATCGGGGGATCATGGCTACCTTCGGCACGCTCTCAGATCGTCTCACCGAGACCTTCCGCAACCTCCGCACCAAGGGCAAGCTCACCGCTGCTGACGTCGACGGCACCGTACGGGAGATCCGTCGCGCGCTGCTGGACGCCGACGTCGCGCTGCCGGTGGTGAAGGAGTTCACCGCCAAGGTGCGCGAACGCGCCCTCGGCGACGAGGTCAACCGCGCACTGAACCCCGCGCAGCAGGTCGTGCAGATCGTCAACGAGGAGCTCGTCGGGATCCTCGGCGGCGAGCAGCGTCGTCTGCAGTTCGCCAAGAACCCGCCGACGGTCATCATGCTCGCGGGCCTGCAGGGGTCGGGTAAGACGACGTTCGCCGGCAAGCTCGCCAAGCAGCTCGAGAAGGACGGCCACACCCCGCTCCTGGTCGCCGCCGACCTCCAGCGCCCCAACGCCGTCAACCAGCTGCAGGTCGTCGCCCAGCAGGCAGGCGCCGCGATCTACGCGCCCGAGCCCGGCAACGGCATCGGCAACCCCGTGCAGGTCGCCCGCGACGGTGTGGACACCGCGCGCCGCCAGCAGCACGACGTTGTCATCATCGACACCGCCGGCCGCCTCGGCGTCGAAGCGGAGCTGATGAAGCAGGCATCCGACATCCGCAAGGCGACCAACCCCGACGAGGTGCTGTTCGTCATCGACGCGATGATCGGTCAGGACGCCGTCAACACCGCCAAGGCCTTCCAGGAGGGCGTCGACTTCACCGGCGTCGTGCTGTCCAAGCTCGACGGCGACGCGCGCGGTGGCGCCGCGCTGTCGGTCGCCTCGGTCACCGGCCGCCCCATCATCTACGCCTCCACGGGCGAGGGCCTCGACGACCTCGAGGCATTCCACCCCGACCGCATGGCCAGCCGCATCCTCGACCTCGGTGACATCCTCACCCTCATCGAGCAGGCCCAGCAGGCGTTCGACGAGGATGAGGCGCGCAAGGTCGCGGAGAAGTTCGCGACCGACAGCTTCACCCTCGAGGACTTCCTCGACCAGATGCAGCAGCTCAAGAAGATGGGCTCCATGAAGAAGATGCTCGGCATGCTGCCGGGCATGGGCCAGATGAAGCAGCAGCTCGAGGACTTCGACGAGCGGGAGCTGGACCGCACCGAGGCCATCATCCGCTCGATGACCCCGGTGGAGCGTCGCAATCCCAAGGTGCTCAACGGCTCCCGTCGCCTGCGCATCGCGCGCGGTTCGGGGATGACCGTGACCGACGTCAACCAGCTCGTGCAGCGCTTCGACCAGGCCGCGAAGATGATGAAGACCGTCGCGCGCGGCGGTGTGCCCAACATCCCCGGCATGGGCCCGATGGGCGGCAAGCCCGGCGCCTCGTCGAAGCGCGGCAAGCAGGCCAAGAAGCGCAACGTGTCGCGTTCCGGCAACCCCGCCAAGCGCGCGGCCGAGGCCGCCGGCATCGCCGCGTCGACGGCGCCGACCGGTTCCGGGTTCGGCCTCGGGGCGGCGCAGCAGGCCCCGAGCGAAGCCGACCTCGCCCAGATCCAGAAGCTGTTCGGCAAGGGCTGAGCGCCGCGCGGCCTCCCGCCCGCGGCATCCGCCCGCAGCCGCGTCGCACGCCCCGTCGCGAGCGTAGGAGATGGGACGCGCGGAGGACGGCTGCCGGCGCGATCTCCTCCCCGCGCACCATCTCCTTCCCTCGTCACGCCGGCGCGCATCACGCGCCTCCTGCACAGGGGTGAAACGCGTCGATCCTTCCCGGATCCGGGTGGTTTCGCGCACCCGCGCCCTCCGGCCGCGCCAGGGTGGACGGCATGGCAGCGGCATCGGATCTCAGGGAATGGCTCACGCGACGCGGGGGCGTCGCCCACTCGGCCGAGGCCCGCGCGCAGGGCTACTCGGCTCGTGCGATGGCGGATGCCGTGTCCGCCGGTGTGCGACGGGTGCGGCGCAGTTGGCTGGTGTTGCCTCAGGTGGAGGATGCCGTCGTGCGCGCTGTCGCAGCCGGGGGTCGGGTGACGTGTCTCACACAGGCCCGCCGCCTCGGGCTGTGGGTGCCGGAGCACGCCGGCATCCATGTCGCCGTCGCCCCGACCGCCTCCCGGCTCGGAGAGGGGGTGCAGCCGCACTGGGGATCCGCGCCGGTGCCGGTGTCGCGGTACGCCGTGGTCGACGGCATCGTCAACACGCTGCAGCACGTGGCGCGGTGCGTGACCGAGTCCGATGCCCTGACGGTGTGGGAATCGGCGGTGCGCGCGCGGCTCATCGACCCGGCGACACTCACAGCCGTGCAGTGGCGGGGCACGCGTGCCGCCGCCGTGAGCGCACTGGTCTCCCGGCTGAGCGACTCCGGCCTGGAAACGCTGTTCCTGGCGGGGCTGCGCGCGTTCGGGCTGCCGATCCGCCAGCAGGTGCGCATCGATGGTCACCTCGTGGATTTCCTCATCGGCGAGCGGCTGGTCATCCAACTGGACGGCTGGGAGTTCCACAGCACCCCCGCCGCCCGTCGCCGTGACCTGCGCGACGACGCGCGCCTCGTGCTGCGCGGCTACACCGTGCTGCGCTTTGACTGGATGCAGGTACTCCGGCAGTGGTCATTCGTGGAGGAGACGGTGCTGCTGGCGGTTGCTCAACGCCGCCACCTCGCACCCGCGCTGTCGCGGGCGTAGGACAAGGGGCGAGCGTAGGACGGATGCCGCGGCGAGTCGCCTCCGCTCGCCCCATCTCCTGCGCTCGGCACGGCGCGGCGAGACGGCGCGGCGGCGACGGAGACCGCGCTCAGTGCCCGAGGCGGCTGAGGTGCTCGCGCAGCGTGGGGCCGTCGCGGAACTCGCGGATGAGGTGCTGCACCACCTCGCGCAGGTCGCCTTCGGCCGCGTCGGCCACCATGAGCTGGCGGGCATAGCTCGCGCCGCCGCTGAGGATGCTCTCGACACCGGCGAACTCCCGAACGCACTTCAGCTCGACCGCGACGTCGGCCAGGCGATCGATCGTGTCGCGCAGATGCTCGGTGACCGGCAGCTGCGTGCCCTGGCGGTCGACGATGATGCGCGCGTCGAGACCGTAGCGCGCCGCGCGCCACTTGTTCTCGCGCACGAACCACGGCTGCAGCACCGGCAGCTCGCGCCCTTCGTCGAGCTCGCGGGAGAAGTGCTCCACCAGTACCTGCACGAGCGCGGCGACGGCGGCGAGTTCGGGCAGTGTCGACATGCCGTCGCACGCGCGCACCTCGATGGTTCCCCACCGCGGCGCGGGGCGGACGTCCCACCGCACCTCGGTGGCATCCGACATCACGCCGGTGTTCGCCATGTCGTCAAGGTACCCCTCGTACTCGGCGTAGGTCTGCAGCGGCCAGGGCAGCCCCGCCGTGGGCAGCTGCTGGAACACCAGCGCCCGGTTGGAGGCGTACCCGGTGCTCTCGCCCGCCCAGAACGGGCTGGACGCCGACAGAGCCTGCAGGTGCGGCAGGTAGGTCGCGAGGGCGTTGACGATGGGCATGACCTTGTTGACGTCGTCGACGCCCACGTGCACGTGGATGCCCCAGATCATCATGTTGCGTCCCCACCACTGGGTGCGCTCGATGAGCTTGTGGTACCGGCTCTTGTCGGTGACCTGCTGGTCGAACCACTGCGCGAAGGGATGGCTGCCGGCGCACAGCAGCTCCAGTCCGAGCGGGTCGGTGACGGTGCGCACGGCCGCGATCGCGTCGGCGATGTCGTCGACCGCGGCGGCGACCGTCTTGCCGATGCCACTGGTCACTTCCAACGTGTTCGTCAGCAGCTCGCCGGTCACCGTGAAGCGCTCGTGGGCGGTGGATTCGCCCAGCGCCTCGATGACATCGGGCGCGCGCGGGACCAGATCACCCGTGCTGCCGTCGGCCAGCATGAGTTCCCATTCGAGCCCTACAGAGGAGCGGGCGGATGTCGCGAAGGGCACCGTCATGCGCACAGTCTGACACGCGGAAACGGGTGGTTCGCGGCATGGCTCCTCATCTGGCAAAATAGAAGGCTGGACCGCCCGCTCGACCCTCTAACCGGGCGCGCGATCCACTCTCGAGCTTTTGCCGGGTGTGCACCCCACGCTCCAGGCGACGTTCATCCTTCCAACACATTCAGGAGAATTGTGGCTGTCAAGATCCGTCTCAAGCGGCTCGGCAAGATCCGTGCCCCGTACTACCGCATCGTCGTCGCCGACTCGCGCACCAAGCGCGACGGTCGCGTCATCGAGGAGATCGGCAAGTACCACCCGACCGAGGAGCCCTCGTTCATCGAGGTCGACTCGGAGCGCGCGCAGTACTGGCTCTCCGTCGGCGCACAGCCGACCGAGCAGGTCGCGGCGATCCTCAAGCTCACCGGCGACTGGGGCCAGTTCAAGGGCGACAAGAACGCGGTCTCGACCGTGAAGACGGCCGCCCCCAAGGAGCCGTTCCAGGTCGACGCGGCGAAGAAGTCCGTTGTGAAGCCCAAGGCGCAGAAGAAGGCCGACGAGCCTGCTCCCGCCGAGGCTGCGTCCGACGAGGCGCCCGCCGCCTCCACCGACGCCGAGTAATCCGTTGCTGGCCGCCGCGCTCGAACATGTCGTCAAGGGGATCGTCGATCACCCGGACGACGTGAAAGTCCACACCTCCACGTCACCTCGCGGTGACGTGCTGGAGGTGCGCGTGCACCCCGACGACCGGGGTCGCGTCATCGGGCGCGGCGGACGCACGGCAAAGGCGCTGCGCACCGTCGTTTCGGCACTCGCCGACGGACGGCGCGTGCGCGTCGATGTCGCGGACGACTGAGATGTCCGCTGCGAAGACCCCCCGCGCCCAGCTGCGTGTCGGGCGCCTCGTCAAGGCGCACGGCCTCAAGGGCGCGCTCAAGCTCGAGCTGTACACCGACGACCCGGACGGGCGTTTCGTCCCCGGCGCCGTCTTCACGCTGCAGGTGCCCGAGGCATCGCCGTGGCATGGCAAGACCATCACGGTGCGGGAGCTGCGCTGGATGAACTCGCACCCCGTCGCGTTCTTCGAAGACGTCGACGACCGCGAGACCGCCGAGACCCTCGTGCGCGCGATCCTGTGGATCGACCAGGACGACGATGAGGAGACCTCGGAGCCGGATGCCTGGTACGACCACCAGCTGGTCGGCCTCGATGTCGTGCGCGACGACACCGTCGTCGGCCGTGTCGTGCGCGTCGATCACCTGCCCGCGCAGGATCTGCTGATCGTGCGTCCCGCCGACGACGGCGACCGCGAGATCCTCGTGCCGTTCGTGAAGGCCATCGTTCCCGAGGTGGACATCGCCGCCGGGCGCGTCATCGTCACGCCCCCCGCGGGTCTCTTCGAGGAACTCGTCACGGAACCGGAGCCCGCGCGCGATGCGGACGCCGAGGACACGACACCGGATGCCGCAGCCCCCGAGGCCGTCACCGACGAGGACTGACGTGCGCATCGACGTCGTCTCGATCTTCCCCGCATTCTTCGACGTCCTCGAAGTCTCGCTCCTGGGCAAGGCCCGCGGCGCCGGGCTGCTGGACATCCGCGTGCACGATCTGCGCGAGCACACCCACGACCGCCACCGCACGGTCGACGACACCCCCTACGGTGGCGGCGCAGGCATGGTCATGAAGCCCGAGCCGTGGGGCGAGGCGCTGGATGCCATCACCGCCGATGCCGGCGAACGACCGGTGTTCGTGTTCCCGTCGCCGGCGGGCGAGCGGTTCACGCAGGCACAGGCGCGCGAAATGGCGCAGATGCCGCACCTGGTGTTCGGCTGCGGCCGCTACGAGGGCATCGACGAGCGGGTGTTCGCCTACGCGGCCACCCTGGGAGAGGTGCGCCTCGTGAGCCTCGGCGACTACGTGCTCAACGGCGGCGAGGTGGCCGCGATGGCGATGATCGAGGCGATCGGCCGGCTCGTGCCCGGTGTCGTCGGCAATCCGGAGAGCCTCGTCGAGGAATCCCACGAAGACGGCCTGCTGGAATACCCCTCCTACACGAAGCCGTCGTCCTGGCGCGGCTACGACGTGCCGCCGGTGCTGCTCAGCGGCAACCACGGCGCGATCGCCGGCTGGCGCCGCGAACAGCAGATCGAGCGCACGCGCGAGCGCCGTCCCGACCTGCTGCCCGACTGACTCAGTCGACGCCGAGGAAGCTGCGGTCGGTCAGCACGATCGGCCCGTCCTCGGTGATGGCGATCGTGTGCTCGGCGTGCGCGCCGCGCGAGCCGTCGACGCTGCGCAGCGTCCAGCCGTCGGCGTCCGTGATGAGCTCGTCGGTCGTCTGCAGGAACCACGGCTCGAGCGCGAGGACGAGACCCGCGCGCAGCGGGTAGCCGCGGCCGGCCTTGCCGTCGTTGGGGACGTGCGGGTCGCCGTGCATGACGCGGCCGACGCCGTGGCCGCCGAAGTCGGTGTTGATCGAGTAGCCGTCGGCGCGCGCGATCTCGGCGATGGCGTGCGAGATGTCGCCGATGCGGTTGCCGACCGTGGCCGTCGCGATCGCGGCATCCAGGGCGCGTTGGGTCGTGTCGATCAGCGCGAGGTCTTCGTCGCGGGGCGTGCCGACGACGAACGAGATCGCGGAGTCCGCGACCCAGCCGTTCACCGAAACGGCGAAGTCGAGCGAGACGAGGTCGCCGTCGCGGAGGGTGTAGTCGTGGGGGAGGCCGTGCAGCACCGCGTCGTTGACCGAGGTGCAGATGACCTTGCCGAACGGGCTCGCACCGAACGACGGGTGGTAGTCGATGTAGCAGGACTCCGCTCCCGCGGCCCGGATCATGTCGTGGGCCCGGCGGTCGATGCTCAGCAGGTTGGTGCCGACCTTCGTCTCATCCCGCAGGGTCGCCAGCACCTCCGCCACGAAGCGGCCCGCGGGTCGCATCGCCTCGATCTCGGCGGGAGTGCGCAGCTCGATCATCCGATTCCTTTCGTCTGCATCCATTCTGACGGATGCCGGGCTGTGCACGGGGTGTGCGCGCCCGGTGCCCTGTCAGACCGGCAGGCGTAGCATCGTAGCCATGTGGCTGCGACGCGTGTTCTACTCCTGGCTCCTGCCTGCCGCGTTCGTGCTGCCGCTGTGGCTCGTCGCCGGCTGGGTCATCTTCGACGCCGGCGGCTGGGCGCTGCTGTGGGTGCTGTTCATCGCGGTCCCGTCGGTCTTCCTCGGACAGCTCGTGCTCATGCTCCTCGTGCGCGCCCGCGGCACGGTGCGCGCACAGCGGGCGGTGTCCTGGCTGGATGTCGCGGGCTTCAGCGTCTGGCATCTGCTGACGATCGCCGTCGGCTTCTACAACGTCGCGTGGTTCGGAATCGCCCTGGTGCTGGCGATCATCGCCGCACTGGCGGTGTTCTGGTCGTCGCTGTGGCAGCTGTGGACCGAGGCGCGCCCGCGCATGACGGTCGTGCAGACCGCCGGGGGCACCGCCTTCATCCCGCCGCCGTCGGCGCGCCCGGAGCCGGAGGACATCCCGGACGTCGTCATCATCGAAGAGAAGCCCACGCCGCCGGGCGTGTGAGGTTTGGCCGAGGGCGCCGGACATGGCAGAATGGACCCTCGTGCCCTGATCGACTCTGCCTCAGGGGAGCGGACCGCGCAGACGGTTCCCAGGCGCACGACTTTTACCCATCCTCTTTGCGGTCGACCTGTGGCGGTCGCAGGAAGTGAAGATCATGCAGATCCTCGATTCAGTCGACGCAGCATCGCTGCGTTCGGACATCCCCGCTTTCGGCCCCGGTGACACCGTCAAGGTGCACGTCAACATCACCGAGGGCAGCCGCTCGCGTATCCAGGTGTTCCAGGGCATCGTGCTCGGTCGCTCCGGCGACGGCGTGCGCGAGACCTTCACCGTGCGCAAGATCAGCTTCCAGGTCGGCGTCGAGCGTACGTTCCCGGTGCACAGCCCGGTGATCGACCACATCGAGGTCGTCACCCGCGGTGACGTGCGTCGCGCCAAGCTCTACTACCTGCGCAACCTCCGTGGCAAGAAGGCGAAGATCAAGGAGAAGCGCGACCGCTGATCGCGTCTCTCAGACGGATGCCCCGGGGCTGGACCCCGGGGCATCCGTCGTTCCCGGCCGACGCCACAGACGTCGCAAAGCGACGGCCGGAGAGGGAATGTGCGACGCTTGAACGTGTCGCCGCCGCCAGGGGGCGCCGGAAGAAGGATGGTCGATGACGGCTGAGCAGACGGCCCCGCCGCAGAACCCGGGGACGCCGCGCCGCCGTCACGGCTGGTGGCCGTTCGTCCGGGACGTGCTCGTGATCGTGCTCATCGCGGTGGTCGTGTCGTTCCTGGTGAAGACCTTCCTCGTCCGCTCGTTCTACATCCCCTCCGGATCGATGCAGCAGACACTGCAGATCGACGACCGCATCCTGGTGGATGAGCTCACGCCGCGTTTCGGCGGGTTCGATCGCGGCGACGTCGTGGTCTTCCGCGATCCGGGCGGCTGGCTCAACCCCGTCGTGGAGCCCGAGCGGTCCGCCGCGGTCGAGGCGTTCGACTGGGCGCTCTCGCTCGTGGGACTGTCAGCCCCCGACAGCAAGGACCACCTCATCAAGCGGGTCATCGGGCTGCCCGGCGACCACGTGGTCTGCTGCAACGTGCTCGGACAGCTCACGGTCAACGATGTGCCGATCGACGAGACCCCCTATCTCAACCTCGCCGCGGGCGAGAGCGCACCCCAGGAGGTCGCGTTCGACGTCGTGGTGCCCGAGGGCTCGCTCTGGGTTCTGGGTGACAATCGCGATCACTCCCGCGACTCGCGCTACAACCAGGACCAGCCCACGAAGGGCTTCGTGCCCATCGCCAACGTCGTCGGCCGGGCTTTCCTGATCACCTGGCCGATGGATCGCGTCGGTCTCATCGACGGCCACCACGAGGTGTTCGCCGGCGTTCCCCAGCCCGACTCGGATGCCGAACCCGAGCCGTCGCCCGAGCCCGAGCCGTCCCGGTGACCCCATGATGACCGTCGTCGAACCCCGCTTGACGCTCGAGCGCCGGCTGCTGCGCGAGTATCCGCTCGTGATCGCCTGCGACGAGGTCGGTCGTGGTGCGCTGGCGGGCCCCGTGGCCGTCGGCGCAGTGGCGGTGGATGCCGCCCGTGCGCGCCGCCGTGTGCCCGAGGGGCTGCGTGACTCCAAGCTCGTCCCCGCCGCCCGGCGCGCCGACGTCGCCGCGCGCGCCGCCGGCTGGGTCGAGGCGTCATCGGTGGGCTGGGCCAGCGCCGCCGAGGTCGACGAGATCGGCATCATCCGCGCGCTGGGCCTCGCCGCGCTCCGCGCCGTCACCCAGTTGCGCGACCACGGGGTCGTGCCGGAGGAGGCGATCGTGCTGCTGGACGGCAATCACGACTACATCACGCCCGCCGGCGGCACCGGGTTGAACGTGCGTCCCGTCGTGAAGGCCGACCGCGACTGCGCCAGCGCCGCCGCGGCATCCGTCATCGCCAAGGTCGCCCGCGACGGGCTCATGACCCAGCTCCACGACGAGGCGCCCGACTATCAGTGGGTGCGCAACAAGGGCTACGCGAGCCTCGAGCACCGCGCCGCGATCCGCTCGCTGGGTCTCAGCGCCCACCACCGCGCATCGTGGGCGATCATGGACGCACCGACCCTGTTCTGAGCGGCCATAGGATGGAGTCACCATGGACGACGAGGGCTTCGAGGACTACGACCGCGAACTTGAGCTGGCACTGTATCGCGAGTACCGCGATGTGGTGTCGCAGTTCGCGTACGTCATCGAGACGGAGCGCCGGTTCTACCTCGCCAACGAGGTGAACGTGGTGCGTCGTGACACCGAGCACGACTTCTACTTCGAGATCTCGATGACCGACGTCTGGGTCTGGGACATCTACCGTGCCGACCGGTTCGTGAAGTCGGTGCGCGTGCTGACGTTCAAGGACGTCAACGTCGAAGAGCTCACGCGACGCGACTTCCACCTGCCCGAGGAGCTGTCGCTCGACTCCTGAGTCGGCACCGCCTCCTCCCCAGCGCGAATCTGCGTCGGATCGTCCCCGAACGGGCTGATCCGGCGCCACGCGGTGCCCGCGGACGCGCCACGATCGCTGCATGGCGGCCAAGGACGAGCGGGGACGGGCGGGTGAGGCGCGCGCGGCGCGCTACCTGCAGGATGCCGGCTGGCGGCTGCTCTCGCGCAATTGGCGCTGTGCGCAGGGCGAACTCGACCTGGTGGCCTCCCGCGACCGGGTGATCGCCGTCGTCGAGGTCAAGACGCGGCGCAGCGACGGGTTCGGGCATCCCCTCGAGGCGGTCGACGACCGCAAGCGCCGGCGGCTCTGGCAGCTCGCCTACGCGTGGATGGCCGCGCACCCCGAGGCCGTGCAGGGGCGTCAACTGCGGCTCGACGTCATCGCGATCACCGGCGACGACCCCGCGACCGGGGCGCTGGACCACGTGCGGGACCTGCGATGACGGTGGCGCGCACGTGGGCGGTGGCCCTGACGGGCCTCGACGGCGCGCTGGTCGAGGTGGAAGCCGACCTCTCGCGGCAGACGCCCGACTTCAAGATCATCGGGCTGGCTGACAAGGCGCTCGGCGAGGCCCATCAACGCGTGCACAACGCGTGTGAGAACAGCGGTCTGCAGCTGTCGCGGCGGCGCATCACCGTCAATCTCTCCCCGGCGAGCCTTCCCAAGCACGGCGCCGGGTTCGATGTCGCGATCGCGGTCGCCGCCCTGGCCACCGAGCACCGCCTCGACCCGGAGTCGCTCGCCACCACCGTGCACCTGGGCGAGCTCGGTCTCGATGGGCGGCTGCGGCCGGTGCCGGGCGTGCTGCCCGCTGTGGTGGCCGCGGCGCGCGCCGGCATCACCCGTGTCGTCGTGCCCCACGCGAACCGCGCAGAGGCGGAACTCGTGGACGGTGTGGAGGTGGTCGGCGCGGTGAGCCTCATCGACGTGCTGCGGTGGCACGGGCTCGATGTCGAGCCGCACGACCTCGAGCCCGTCGTCGGCGAGGGGCCGGCTGACGATGCCCCGCCCCGACTCGAACTTGCCGACGTCATCGGGCAGCGTGATGCGGTGGAGGCGATGGTCCTCGCAGCCGCGGGCGGTCACCACGTGCTCATGAGCGGACCGCCGGGAGCGGGAAAGACCATGCTGGCGCGGCGATTGCCCGGCATCCTGCCCGCTCTCGACGACGCCGCCGCCCTGCAGGCCGCGTCGATCCGCTCGCTCGCCGGCGCCCGGGTCGTCGCCCTCGAACGCACGCCGCCCTTCGAGGCGCCCCACCACACCGCGAGCGTTGCGGCGCTCGTCGGGGGTGGAAGCCGCATGATCCGCCCGGGCGCGATCGCGCGGGCCAGCGGCGGCGTGCTCTTCCTCGACGAAGCGGGGGAGTTCGCCTCGGGCGCGCTCGACGCCCTGCGGGAACCCCTCGAGAACGGCGCGATCCAGATCCACCGTGCCGGGGCGAGTGCGGCGTTCCCGGCACGCTTCCAGCTGGTGCTGGCGATGAATCCCTGCCCGTGCGGCGCGTACGGCGTCCCCGGCGGCGACTGCGTGTGTCCGCCCGCGGGCATCCGCCGCTACCTCGGCCGGCTCTCCGGCCCCATCCGCGACCGCATCGATATCGAGCTCGCCGTGCGGCGCGTCTCGGTCGCCCATGCGCAGGCGGCGGCCGAGCAGCCGATCACGACCGCTCAGGCGCGCGCCCGCGTCGATGCGGCCCGCGGGCGGGCGCACAGCCGGCTGTCCGGCACACCGTGGCGGACGAACGCCGAGGTGCCCGGCGCGTGGCTGCGGCAGGGTCCGCTGGCGCCCCCGCCCGCAGTGCGCCGCCCGCTGGATGCCGCCCTGCACCGCGGTGCGCTGACGCTGCGGGGCTACGACCGTGTGCTGCGGGTGGCATGGACCAACGCCGATCTCGCCGCCCGCGACCGCATCGACATCGACGACATCGGTCGCGCGCTCTATCTGAAGAAGGGGATGACGCCGATATGAGCCTGTTGCCCGACCTTGCCGGATCCCGCGTCGCCCTCGTCGGACTCATCGGGGGCCACCTCGACGACGAGGACATCGCCGAACGCCACGCGCGCGCTCTCTGGTCGGGGATCTGCGAGCCCGGCGACGGGGACGCAGGATCCCTCGTGGACGCATGCGGCGCCGCGAACGCGCTCGCTCTCGTGGCCCGCGACGACGCACGCGCTGTCGCAGCCGTCGAGGGTCTCGACCGCCGCCGCGCCGACGACGCGCTCGCGCGGTGGCGGCCACGGCTCGCGCCTGCGGCGCTGGATGCCGGTCTCGATGCCGCCCGACGCACCGGGGCGCGTCTCGTCGTCCCCGGCGATGCGACGTGGCCGAGTCGCCTCGACGACCTCGGCCGTCACCGCCCGTTGTGCCTGTGGGTGCGCGGTGCGCTGCCGGAGCGCCCCGGCCCGACGGTGGCGATCGTGGGCGCCCGGGCGGCGACGTCGTACGGGGAGCATGTCGCGATGGAGATCGCCGCCGATCTCGCCGGCGCCGGCATCCGCGTCGTGTCGGGTGCCGCCTACGGCATCGACGGCGCCGCGCACCGCGCTGCGCTGTCCGCGGGCGGAGTCACCGACGCGCTGCTGGCCGGCGGCGTGGATCGCGCCTACCCCTCGGGGCATGCCGACCTGCTGTCGCGCATCACCCGCACCGGCGCCGTGATGAGCGAGGTCATGTGCGGCTCGGCGCCCACCAAATGGCGCTTCCTCTCGCGCAACCGCCTCATCGCCGCGCTCTCGGACGCGACGGTCGTCGTGGAAGCCGGGTGGCGCAGCGGTTCACTGAACACCGCGGCGCACGCGGCGAGTCTCGGGCGCAGCCTCGGGGCCGTGCCCGGGCCGGTGACGAGCCCGACCTCGGCCGGATGCCACCGGCTGCTGCGGGAGTTCGACGCGCGGTGCATCACCGGCGCCGGGGACGTCCGGGAGATGCTCGGCCTCGACGATGAGCTGCTCCCCGGCGCCGACGACTGGGTGGATCAGGCGACGGCGTTGCGTGATGCGCTGAGCGCCCGATCGTGGCGGCGGGTGGACGACGTGGCGCAGCGATGCGGGCAGAGCCTCGCCGACGTCGAACGCGGACTGGGGCTGATGCTGTTGGACGGTCGCGTCCAGCACGGACCGGCGGGCTGGCGGCTCGTCGTCGGGCGCTGAGGGTGTGCCGGTGGGTCGTGAGCGTCCGGCGGGTTCCACGCGGCATCCTGGTCTCATGCGCACGTCCGACGCGATCGACTCCTACACGCGGCATCTCGCCGACGTGCGGCGACTGTCGCCGGCCACCGTGCGCGCCTATCGGTCAGACCTCGCCGACATGATGACGGTCACCGGCGATGTCGACCTCGACCGGATCGACCTCGAGATGCTGCGCGAGTGGCTGTGGGCAGCCACCAAGCGCGGCGACGCGCGCTCGACCTCCGCGCGGCGCACCGCCGCGGCCCGCGGGTTCTTCGCCTGGGCCTGCGAGTACGGTCACCTGGCCGCCGACCCGAGCCTGCGGCTGGTCGCACCCAAACGCGGCCGCACCCTGCCGCGCGTCGCGGCCGCCGACGCCCTCGGCGACGTGCTCGACGATCTGCGGACCCGCGCGGACGAGGGCGACCCGCGGCTGCTGCGCGACGCCGCCGCACTAGAGCTGCTCTACGGCTCGGGCCTGCGCGTCTCCGAGCTCTGCGGCATCGACCTCGGCGACCTCGATCGCCAGGCGGCCACCGTGCGGGTGCTGGGCAAGGGGTCGAGGGAGCGGGTCGTGCCCTACGGCCTCCCCGCGGCCCGCGCGCTCGACGCCTACCTCGTGCGTGGCAGGCCCGCCCTGGCCGCGCGCGCCGACAGCAGCCCGACCGAAGCGGTGTTCCTGGGCCTGCGCGGTGGCCGCCTCGGGGCGCGGGCGGTGTACGACATCGTGGCACGCGAGATCGCGCCGCTCGTCGGCGCGGAGACCGTCGGACCGCACGCGTTGCGCCACTCCGCCGCGACGCACCTGCTCGACGGCGGTGCGGACCTGCGCGCGGTGCAGGAGATGTTGGGGCACGCGAGCCTCGGGACGACGCAGATCTACACGCACGTCTCCAGTGAGCGGCTCGCCGCCGCGTACCGCCTCGCGCACCCCCGGGCCTGACCTGCCGACTGGCGGGCACGCCGAGGCTCTCCTAGCGTGGGGGCATGTCCGCCCGCAGCCTCACCCTCACCGCCGCCGCCGTCACCTTCGCCTTCGGCTTCGCGCTCACGGGGTGCGTCCCGATCGCCACCGATGACGCGCGGCCGGTCACGACCGTGCGCCCGACGGCGCCCGCGGCGCCCGCGGCGCCGGGGGAGGCGGGCACGCCGGAGGCCTCCACCGCGCCGCCGGCGCCCACGGGAGGCGACTGCGGGGGAGAGCCGGTCGCCGTCTCGAGCGGAAACGACCTGGTGCTCTCAGGCGACTGCCCGCGGGTGACGGTCTCGGGCACCGACGTCGACCTCGACCTCACCCGTGCCGCCGTCGGTGAGCTGGTCATCGAGGGTGATCGGCACGATGTCGAGGCCGGCGATGTCGCCGCGGCGAGCATCGCCGGGCAGGACAACGACCTCGAGGCCGCAACCGTCGGCGCGCTGGTGGTCACCGGGGACCGCAACGACGTCGATGCGCGCGGGGAGATCGGCTCGATCGCGGTCAACGGCAACGACAACGAGGTGGAGGGCGGGGCGCTCGGCGACGTCGTCGACAGCGGTGCCCGCAACACGATCGTCGTCGACCGCTGAGGACATCGGCAGCAGCACGGCCCGCGGCACGACGCCGAACAGCAGCATCGGGTTGAGGTACTCGCCCCGCAGGCGCACGCCGACGTGCAACCCGCCGTCCCTCGTGTGCCCACCGGTCGCGAGATGCCCCACCGGGTCGCCCCGGTCGACCGCCTGCCCGGGCACGACGGCCGCGGCGAGGGGCTCGAAGGTCGTCACGAGCCCGCCGCCCTGGTCGATGGTGACGACCGGGCGCCCGGCGACGTCCCCCACGAACGCCACCACTCCGCCGGCAGGCGCCAGGACCTCGCGGGAACCCCGGGCGGCGAGGTCGATGCCGCGGTGGCCGGGTCCGTAGCGGTGGGCCGGTGCGCGGAACGGCACTTCCAGGCGCGCACCGGTCATCGGCCAGAGCCACTCGCCGGCAGGCAGGGTGCGCGGCGCCGAGCCCGCCGCATCGCCGGAGGGGCCGGTCGCACCGGTGAGCAGGAGCACGACGGCGAGCACGGCACGGGCGGGGGATCGACGGAGCATGCCCCCATCGTCGACGGCCGGAACCCGGCGTGGGGAGGCGATCCCCCCGCTCGGGGACAACCGGGCGTGCTGCAGGGCGGGGGAGGACGCGCCGGCTGATAAGATGATGCCGCACCTCGCTTCGGCGGGGTGACTCCGCGTGCCCACAGCACAGCGTTCGGCCCCGGTCGGCGCGATGCGGCATCCACACCCCAGGTCTTCCCGCTCCGGCGGAAAGCGGGTGTGCGCCGGGCACCAGGCTCGCCGGTCGAACGACCAGGCGTGGACAACCGAAACAACGGCGCAACGTGCGCCGAGAACAGGAGAACGGCCATGGCCGTCGTCACCATTCGCCAGCTGCTCGACAGCGGCGTGCACTTCGGACACCAGACCCGCCGGTGGAACCCGAAGGTCAAGCGCTTCATCCTCACCGAGCGCAGCGGCATCCACATCATCGACCTGCAGCAGTCGCTCGGGTACATCGACAAGGCCTACGAGTTCGTCAAGGAGACGGTCGCCCACGGCGGCACCATCCTCTTCGTCGGCACCAAGAAGCAGGCGCAGGAAGTCATCGCCGAGCAGGCGACCCGCGTCGGCCAGCCCTACGTGAACCAGCGCTGGCTCGGTGGTCTGCTGACCAACTTCAGCACGATCTCCAAGCGTCTGGCCCGCATGAAGGAGCTCGAGGAGCTCGACTACGAAACCCCGGCCAACAGCGGCTTCACCAAGAAGGAGCTCCTGCTCAAGAAGCGTGAGCTGGACAAGCTGCACAAGTCGCTGGGTGGTATCCGCAACCTCCAGAAGACCCCGTCGGCGATCTGGGTCGTCGACGCCAAGCGCGAGCACCTCGCCATCGACGAGGCCCGCAAGCTCGGCATCCCCGTCATCGGCATCCTCGACACCAACGCCGACCCGGACGAGTTCCAGTACCCGATCCCCGGCAACGACGACGCGATCCGCGCCGTGGGTCTGCTGACCCGCGTGATCGCCGACGCCGCCGCCGAGGGCCTCATCCAGCGTCACCAGCCGGCCGGCGAGGCCGAGGCCGAGGTCGCTGAGCCCCTCGCCGAGTGGGAGCGCGAACTGCTCGAGCAGAGCGCGCCGGAGCAGTCCTCCGCCAGCACCGAGAAGGTCGCCGACGAGACTGAGGCCGAGACCGAGGCCGCCGAGCTCGTCGCCGACGAGCAGGCCATCGAGGGCGAAGCCGCCACCGAGTCCGCTGCCGACGCCGAGGGCGCCGCAGCCAAGACCGCCGAGTAAGCAGCATCGGATCACGTCGGGGCGGGCGCACCAGCGCTCGCCCCGACATCCCTCAGAACCCCACCGAACCTAGGAGCCAGTACCCATGGCAAACTTCACCATCGCCGACATCAAGGCGCTGCGCGAGCAGCTCGGCACGGGCATGGTCGACACCAAGAAGGCCCTCGAGGAAGCCGATGGCGACCTCGAGAAGGCCGTCGAGATCCTCCGTCTCAAGGGCGCGAAGGGCAACGCGAAGCGTGCCGACCGCTCCACGAGCGAGGGCCTGGTCGTCGCTCGTGAGCAGGACGGCAAGGTCACGCTGATCGAGCTGAACACCGAGACCGACTTCGTCGCCAAGAATGACCGCTTCATCGCGCTGGCCGACAAGGTGGCCGATGCTGCCGCTGCCGTCGCCGCCGACTCCGTCGAGGCGGCTCTTGCCGCTGACGCCGGCGGCAAGACCGTCGCGCAGCTCATCGACGACGAGGCCGCCATCATCGGCGAGAAGGTCGAACTTCGTCGCGTGCGCACCCTCACCGGTGACAACTTCGAGATCTACCTGCACAAGACCAGCAAGGACCTGCCCCCGCAGATCGGCGTGGTCGTGGCCTACTCCGGTGACGACGCAGAGACGGCTCGCTCCATCGCGCAGCACATCTCGTTCGCCAACCCCACCTACCTCTCGCGCGAGGACGTCCCCGCCGCCGAGGTCGAGAAGGAGCGCGAGATCGTCACTGAGATCTCCCGCAACGAGGGCAAGCCCGAGGCTGCCCTGCCGAAGATCGTCGAAGGCCGCGTGAACGCGTTCTTCAAGCAGGTGGCGCTGCTGGACCAGGACTACGCGAAGGACAACAAGCTGTCCGTCGCCAAGGTGGCCCAGGACGCCGGCATCACCATCACGGACTTCGCCCGCTTCAAGGTCGGCGCGTAAGTTCCGGGTCGGGCCCGCATCGGATCGGTGCGGGCCTTTCCCATGCCCGACGCTAGGTTGTACCAGACGAGAGGATGACACGTGATCGATGAGGCCACGGGGCGCCGGCGCGTCCTGCTGAAGCTGTCCGGAGAGGCGTTCGGAGGCGGCCAGCTCGGCGTCAATCCCGACGTCGTCAGCCAGATCGCCCGCGAGATCGCCGCTGCGGTCGACCGCGTCGAGATCGCGATCGTCGTCGGCGGCGGCAACTTCTTCCGCGGCGCGGAGTTGAGCCAGCGCGGCATGGACCGCGGTCGCGCCGACTACATGGGCATGCTCGGCACCGTCATGAACGCGCTCGCGCTCCAGGACTTCCTCGAGCAGGCGGGTGCGGCCACGCGCGTGCAGTCCGCCATCTCGATGACCCAGGTCGCCGAGCCCTACATCCCGCGGCGCGCCGAGCGTCACATGGAGAAGGGCCGGGTCGTCATCTTCGGCGCCGGCGCGGGTCTTCCCTACTTCTCCACCGACACCGTCGCCGCGCAGCGTGCGCTGGAGATCGATGCCCGCGAGGTGCTCGTGGCCAAGAACGGCGTCGACGGCGTCTACACCGCCGACCCCCGCATCGATCCGGATGCCACCCGCATCGACCGGCTCACCTACGGCGACGCCCTGCAGCGCGGCCTCAAGGTCGTGGACTCCACGGCGTTCAGCCTGTGCATGGACAACCGCATGGACATGCGCGTGTTCGGCATGGAGCCCGCCGGCAACGTGACGCGCGCACTGCTGGGGGAGCCGATCGGCACCCTCGTCACGGCGTAGCTCCCGTGCCGCCCGGCCGGGCTCAACTAGACTTTCCACAGATTTGCCCCGACGAATGGAGTGACCGTGATCGCCGATGTGCTGGCTGACGCCGGAGCACGCATGGACCGTGCCGTGGAGGGAGCGAAGGATGACTTCGCGACCGTCCGCACCGGGCGCGCGAACCCGCAGCTTTTCCAGAAGATCCTCGTGGACTACTACGGCACGCCGACGCCGCTGTCCCAGCTCGCGTCGCTGAACAACGTCGAAGCCCGCACGATCGTGATCACGCCGTACGACAAGTCGGCACTCAAGGCGATCGAGCAGGCCATCCGCGACACCCCGAACCTGGGCGCGAACCCGAGCAACGACGGCACGATCGTGCGCGTCACCATGCCCGAGCTCACGCAGGAGCGTCGCAAGGAGTACGTCAAGCTCGTGCGCACCAAGGGCGAGGACCACAAGGTGCACATCCGCGGCATCCGTCGCAAGGCCAAGGACGATCTCGACGCGCTGAAGAACGAGGTCGGCGAGGACGAGATCGCTCGGGGCGAGAAGGAACTCGACGCGCTCACCCGCGCTCACGTCGACGCGATCGACGAGGCGCTGAAGCGCAAAGAGACCGAGCTGCTCGAGGTCTAGGACCCCTCATGACCGACGCTTCCGACCCGGAGCGCACGCCCGAGCCGCCCACGCGGCGTGCGGGCGGGCGCCGGGCCTCCGGCGACGCCGGCGACGAGTTCACGAGCCACCTGCGCTCGGCCCGTTCCGAGTTCGAGCAGCAGGTGGAACGTGCTCGCGCCGACTTCGACCTGGCGAACGAGAAGATCAAGCAGCGCACCGGGCGCGACCTCATCGTCGCAACGCTGGTGGGTCTTGCCCTCGGCGTGATCGTCATCGGGTCGCTGATGTTCTTCAAGCCGCTGTTCCTGGTGTTCGCGGTGCCGGTCGCGATGCTGGGCGTGTTCGAGTTCTCGCGCGCACTGCAGAGCGCCGGCCGGCGGGTCGACGTGGTGCCGCAGCTGATCGCCGCCCTCTCGCTCGTGCTGGCCGGTTACTTCTTCGACTACTGGGAGCACTGGACGGTCGCATTCGTGGCCGTCGCCTTCGTGATCGTCTGGCGCCTCGTCGCGCAGATGGCCTCTCGGGACGGCCGCACCTACGGCGACGTGCTGTCCGACGCGCTCATCGCGGGCTTCATCCAGCTCTACGTCGCATTCCTCGGCAGCCTCCTGCTCATCCTGCTGCGCCAGGACCAGGGGGAGTGGTGGGTGCTGGCGATGATCGGCACCGCCGTCGCCGCCGACACCGGCGCCTATGCGTTCGGGCTCATGTTCGGCAAGCACCCGATGGCACCGCGCATCAGCCCCAAGAAGACCTGGGAGGGCTTCGGCGGCGCCGTGCTCGCGGCCGTCGTCGCGGGCGTGCTGTTCGGTCTGTTCATGCTCCACGTGCCGTGGTGGGCGGGTCTCATCTTCGGTCTCGTGATCCTCGCGACCGCGACGGTCGGAGACCTCGGTGAGTCGATGATCAAGCGCGATCTCGGCATCAAGGACATGAGCTCCTGGCTCCCGGGCCACGGTGGCGTCCTCGACCGTCTCGACTCGATCCTCCCCTCGACCGTTCCGGCCCTCGCGCTGTACTTCGCGTTCTTCCCCCTGGTGGTGGCATGACCCTCTCCGACATCGGCACCGACGGTGCCGTCGATGACGACGACGCCGCCCCCGCTGCGCCCGCGCCGTTCCCCGATGTGCACGGACGTCAGAAGGGATACGACAAGCGCGCCGTCGACGCCTTCCTCGCCTACGCGCGGGAGGCCTTCGAGGCCGACCCCGCGGAAGCGACGATGAGCAGCGCCGACGTGCGCCGCGTCGGCTTCCCCCTGGTGCGGCACGGCTACGCCGTCGCCCCGGTGGATGCCGCGCTGGGCCGGATCGAAGACGCCTTCGCCGCCCGCGAGCGCGAGCGCGCCCTGTCGCGTGCCGGTGCACGCGCGTGGGTCGGCCGCTCGCGCGACCTCGCGCAGGAGATCCTCGACCGCCTCTCACGGCCGCGCGGCAAGCGCTTCGCCCGTGTCGGGGCGCTCCGCTACGGCTACCGCATCGACGAGGTCGACGTCGTCGCCGACAAGCTCGTCGCCTACCTCGAAGCCGGCGAGCCGCTCACGGTGGAGCAGGTGCGTACCGTCGCGTTCCGCATGCAGCGCGGCGGGTACCGCGAAACCCAAGTGGATGCCGTGCTCGACGCGGTCGTCGAAGTCATCCTCGCGATCGGATGAACGGCGACGTGGCTCCCGAGGCATCAGCCGGTAGACTCTCGTCCACTGTGACTTCCGGCAAAGAGATGACGTACCCGACATCCCGGCAGCCTGTCTCCGACGGCACCCTGGCGACCCGCCGATCCGCGCGCGCAGTCGCCCCGCCTCGCCTGTCGCGTCGACGCCCCGTGATGGGCGTGTTCGCCGCCCTCGCCGTCGTCGGCTTCGCCGGCGCCTACATCGGCCCCATGGGCGGCGCGCTGTCCAGCGCAGTCGCCGAGGACAACGCCCCGGTCTCGCTGTACGCCGACTCCGCAGGCGACGCCCAGGCACTGGACACTGCCGGCGACGAAGGTCCCGCACCCGTCTCGTTCGAGCGCAGCGGCTACAGCGTCTACGTCACGCCCAAACCGACCCCGACCCCCACCCCCGAGCCGGAGACGGCGTCGAGTTCGTCGCAGGCTGCGGCCGCGCCGCTGTACTACACCGGTGGCGGCAGCGCCGCGGAGTGGATGGCGGCCGCGGGCATCGCGGAGAGCGACTGGGGTTACGTCGACTACATCGTCGGCCGCGAGAGCGGCTGGAACCCCAACGCGACCAACCGCTCCTCCGGCGCCTGCGGCCTGGTCCAGGCGCTGCCGTGCAGCAAGGTCCCCGGCAACGGCTACGACCCGGTCGACAACCTGCGCTGGGGCAACGGCTACGCCGTCGGCCGCTACGGCAGCTGGGCCGCCGCCTACAACTTCTGGACCAGCAACCACTGGTGGTGATCGGTCTCGTCATGCCCCGATCCCACCGCCGTCGCCCGACGCCGTCGCGCGACGCGTCGCTGGACCGCCTCATCGCAGGCTGGCGCCGCACCGAAGTCCGCCGCGGGGCGGAATGGACGGTGCAGCCGGTGTCGGCCAGCCAGGCGCTGAAGACCTACACCTGCCCCGGCTGCGGCAGGAACATCGAACCGGGCGTCGCGCACCTGGTGGCCTGGCGTGCCGACGGCGTGCTCGGTGACCAGGCGGCCCTCGCCGACCGGCGCCATTGGCACCAGCAGTGCTGGAGGATCGGCTGACATGGAGATCCGCGGACCGGTGCAGCTGCCAGCGCACCGCGAAGACATCGAGCTGCACACCCTCGACGGGCTCACCCTCGTCGGCGAGCTGGCCACCCCGCTCGAGGGGGAGCCGGTCGCCACGCTGGTGACGCTGCACCCGCTGCCCACGGCCGGCGGGTTCATGGACTCCCACATCCTGCGCAAGGCCGCCGCCCGCCTCCCCGCCCTCGCGCAGCTGGCCGTGCTGCGATTCAACACGCGCGGCACCAGCTCACCGCGCGGCACCAGCGAGGGGAAGTTCGACGGCGGCCAGGCCGAGCAGTTCGACGTCGCCGCCGCGATGGCGTTCGTGCGCGAGCGCGGGCTGCCGCGCCCGTGGATCGTCGGGTGGTCGTTCGGCACCGAGCTCGCGCTGAAGTACGGCCGGGATCACGACGTCGAGGGCGTCATCCTGCTCTCGCCGCCGTTGCACCGTGCTACCGCTGACGAGATCGCCGCGTGGGCGGGCGATGAGCGCACCGTCGTCGTGATCGTGCCGGAGCTCGACGACTACCTGCGTCCGGCGGAGGCCGCCGAGCGCTTCGCCGCCATCCCGCATGCCGTGCTCATCCCGGTCGACGGCGGCCGCCACCTGTGGGTGGGGGAGAGCCAGACCAGGCGGGTGCTCACCGAGATCGTCGCCGCGGTCAATCCCGAAGCGCTGCCGCTGCCCACGGAGTGGGACGGCCCCCAGGACTGAGACGAGGGCCGGATGCCGCCGGTGCGCGGCATCCGACGACCTCTGCCGCGGTCAGCGCTCGTTCTGCCGCGGGATGACGACCTGGCGGTAGATGATCAGCACGCTCGCGGCCACCGGGATCGCGATGAGCGCGCCGAGGAGGCCCAGGAGCGACCCACCCGCGAGGGCCGCGATGACGACGACGGCGCCGGGGATCGAGACGGCACGGTTCATGATGCGCGGCGACAGCACGTACGCCTCGATCTGCATGTAGATCGCGTAGTACACGAGCGCGACCAGGGCCGTCGTGGGCGACCCGAGACCGGGGATGAGGCAGGTGAGCACGATGATCGCCGACCCGGTCAGGGTACCCACGAGCGGGATCAGCGAGAAGAAGAACGCGATGACGGCGAGCACGGCGGGGAACGGGGCGCCGATGATCGTGAGGAAGATCGCGCTCAGCACGCCGTTGATGACGCCGAGACTCATCTGGCCGATCACGTAGTAGCCGACGGAGTCGGTGATCTGCTCCGCCAGGTCGATGAAACGCTCACGCTTGGATGCCGGCACCAGCTGGTACACGGCGGCCTTCAGCGACGGGGTGGACGCCGTGAAGTAGATCGTGAGGATCAGGACGATGAAGGCGCCCGTGAGGCCGGCGATGAGCGTTCCGCCGATGACGATGATGCTCTCGCCCAGCGTCGTGCCGATCTGGCCGAGATCCAGCGACTCGTACCAGTCCTGCAGGTAGCCGAAGACCTCGTCGACGTCGAGGACGGGGAACACGTCGTGCAGCCAGTCCTTGATGGCCGTCACCGGATCGTCGAGCGCGCCGGAGCGGAAGAGCTTCTGGATCTGGCGGACCAGCTCCGAGATCTGCCCCACGATGATCGGCACGACCATCAGCACGATCCCGGCGAAGGCGGCGAGCACCGCGAGGATCGTGGTGATCACCGCGGCCCACCGCGGGAACCGGCGACGCTCGAGCCACGAGATGACGGGATCGAGGCCGAGGGAGAGGAACAACGCGGTGCCGACGTAGAGGAGGATCGTCTGCAGCGTGGAGACGCCGGAGATGATCAGCAGACCCACGCCCACACCCAGGGTGGCTATCAGCGCCGTGCGGAACGGGTGCTGGATCTTCACGGTCGCCTCCTGTGGATGTCGGTCCCGTCAGGATACGCAGACGGGACCCACAACCGTGTCGCCGCGCCCTCCCGGGCGACATTCAGGTCAAAGTCGCTAGGCTGAAACGTCGAATGTGTGCCCGTTCGTGCCGTGCGGCGGGACCAGAGAGGTGTTCTTCGTGCGATTCGTATGGGCCGTGGCAGCCTTCGTGCTCGCCGCCCTCATGATCGGCGCCGGCATCGCGCAGCGGACCGTGTTCCAGGGACCGACCTCGCACAGCGAAGCGATCGCGATCGAGGAGGACGTGCCATACGTGCTCCTGGACGGTGAGGTGCTGCGCAGCAACGCGGGTTCGCAGACCCTGCGGGCTCAGGGCGAGGGCGAGATCTTCGCCGCCTACGGCCGTACCGCCGACATCGAGGCGTGGCTGACCGATTCCGAGTACGCCCACGTCGCGCTGGACGACGGGTCCGTGGCGACGGAGCTGGTGGAGCCCGAGGTCGCCGCGGCCGACGCCGAAGGCACGGATGCCGCACCCGCCCGCAACCCCGCCGGGTCTGACCTGTGGCTGGATGAGTTCGTCCAGGAGGACCTGCTCATCCAGACCCTGCAACTGCCCGAGGGGATGAGCGTGCTCGTCGCCGCCGACGGCGTCTCCCCGGCGCCCACCGAGCTCACCGTCACCTGGCCCCTGGTCAACTCGACGCCGTGGGCGGGCCCGCTGCTGGTGGGCGGTGGCATCCTGATGGCCATCGGCGTCGTGCTGTACATCCTCGGCATCCGCAACGTCCGCCGCTCCCGCGGGCCCCGGCGCAAGGGGCTGCCCATGCCCGTCACCGAGCCGATCGACCTCGCCACCGAAGAAGGGGCGAAGGGCGTCGTCAGCTCGTCGCCCACGCGGCGGGCCCTGTCCGGCAAGCGCCGGAGCCTGATCGCGATCCCGGCCGTCGCCGTGACCGCCCTGCTGTTCACCGGATGCTCGGCGGATGCCTGGCCGCAGTTCGGCGGGTCTCCCACTCCCACCCCCACGGCCACGGTCATCGCGCCGGAGAGCCAGCAGGCCCCCGCCGTCACCGAGGCGCAGGCGGAGCGGATCGTGCAGCGCGTGGCCGATCAGGTCGCGGCCGCCGACGAGGCCAACGACGCGGCCGCCGCCGCCCTGCGACTGAGCGGCCCTGCCCTGGCCGAGCGTGAGACCAACTACAAGCTGCGCGCCGCGATCCCCGAAGAGGAGCCGTTGCCGGCGATCCCCGCGGGACCCCTGTCGATCCTGCTGCCGCAGGCGTACGACGGCTGGCCGCGCACCTTCATGGCGGTCGTCGGCGATGAGGAGACCGGCAACACGATCATGTTCCTCACGCAGGAAGACCCGTGGGCGGCGTACAAGCTTTCGTACATCGGCGGTCTGGACTCGACGGCGGAGCTGCCCCTCGCACCCGCCTACGTCGGCGCCACCCAGGTCTCGCCCGACAACGCCTTCCTCACGATCGCGCCGGAGGACCTGGCATCCGCCTATGCGGACGTGCTCAACAACGGCGATGCGAGCGCATACGCCGACCTGTTCGACGAGGCGGCCGACCAGTTCCGCATCGGCGTGGCCAACGACCGGGCCGGACGCCTGGCGGCGTTCAACGAGACCGGCGCCCAGACCGGCAGCCTGACGTTCGAGAGCGTCGCCGGGGCGCAGGCGCCGGTGGCGCTCGCGACCCTCGAGAACGGCGCCATCGTGGCCGTGACGGTCGATGAGAACGAGACGGTCAAGCCCACCAACGAAGAAGCCGTGATCAAGCTCGACAGCAACCCGACCGTGTCGACGCTGTCGGGGGCGACGCAGTCGGCCACCGGATTCACGACGACCTTCGGCGATCAGCTGTTCTTCTACGTGCCTGCGAAGGCCTCGTCCGAGCGGATCCAGCTGCTCGGCTACACCTCCAACATCCTCGACGCGAAGGTGATCCCGTGACCGACCCCACTCCCGGCGCCGTGCTGCGCGGCGCCGTAGACCTCTCCTCGCTGCGCAACCGTCCGCAGCCGCCGGCGAACGGCGAGGCTCCGGGCGGCGCGAGCGCGGGCGCGGGCGCGCCGGTCGAAGGCCTCATCATGGATGTCACGGACGCGACCTTCGGGCAGGTGCTGGAGCTCTCGCGCACCGTCCCGGTCGTGGTGGATCTGTGGGCCGAGTGGTGCGGGCCGTGCAAGCAGCTGAGCCCCGTGCTCGAGAAGGTCGTCACCGAGCTCGCCGGTCGCGTCGTGCTCGCGAAGGTGGACGTGGACGCGAACCCGCAGCTGGCGCAGGGCTTCCGTGCGCAGTCCATCCCCATGGTCGTCGCCCTCGTCGCAGGCCAGCCGGTGCCGCTGTTCACCGGCGCCGTGCCCGAGGCGCAGGTGCGCGAGGTCTTCGCGCAGTTGCTCCAGCTCGCCGCGCAGAACGGCGTGACCGGCACCGTGGACGTGGGCGAGCCCACCGCCGAGCCGGAGGAGCCGGCCCTGCCGCCGCTGCACGCCGAGGCGTTCGCGGCGATCGAGGCGGGCGACTACGCCCGCGCCGTCTCGGCCTACGAGCGCGCTCTCGCCGAGAACCCCCGCGACGAGGAGGCCCGCTCGGGTCTCGGCCAGGTGCGCCTGCTGCAGCGCGTGCAGAACCTCGACCTGCAGGCTGCGCGCGCCGCTGCCGCCGCCGCACCGCGCGACGTCGAGGCGCAGTTCGCCGTGGCGGATCTGGACCTCGCCGGTGGACACGTCGAGGACGCCTTCATCCGCCTGCTGGACCTGTTCGCGGCGCTTCCGGCCGACGAGCGCGCTCCGGTGCGGGAGCGGCTCCTCGAGCTGTTCGGCCTGGTCGGCGACGCCGACCCGCGCGTGTTGCAGGCCCGCCGGTCGCTCGCCAACCTCATGTTCTGAGCCCGCTCCGCCGCCCGCGCGGCGTTCGGTCGTCGCATGCGGCCCCTCGCGCGCCGCGGGTCGGTGCATTCGTGACGACAGAGACGGATGCCGCGGGCCGGCGCGGCGCTCGGTGGTCGCATCCGACCCGGCGCGCGCCGCGCGGTGGGGCATTCGCGACGACCGAAGGGGGTGCCGCGCGCCCGCGCCAGTGGTGCGTGGTTCGGTCGCCGCATAAGGCCGCTCACGCGCTCAGGTCGGTGCATTCGTGACGACCTAGGGGTCGTAGCGCTCGCGCGCTCAGGTCGGTGCATTCGTGACGACCGAAGGGATGCGGCGGGCCCGCGCGGCGCTCGGTCGTCGCATCCGGCCCGTCGCGCGCCGCGCAGCGGGGCATTCGCGACGACCGAAGGGGATGCCGCGCGCCCGCGCCGGCGGTGCGTGGTTCGATCGTCGCATCCGGCCCCTCGTACGCTGCGCGAGGGGGCGTTCGTGACGACCGAGGCGGGTGCGCGCGCTCGCGCGGCGCTCGGTGGTCGCGCATCCGCCCCCACGTACGCCCGCTTGAGCGGGCGTACGTGACGACCGAAGCGGGTGCCGAGCGCCGACAGGCTAGCGGTCGCGCCGCAGCCAGAGCACCCCGAGCGGGGGGAGCACCATGGTGGCGCGCCCGCCGTCGGCGGCCTGTACCGCCCCGAGGTTGCCCACGCCCGAGCCGCCGAATTCCTGCGCATCGGAGTTGAGCACTTCGCGCCACGTGCCCGCCTCGGGCAGGTCGAGTTCGAAGCCGTGGATCGGCACCCCGGAGAAATTGCAGATCACGGCGACCGTGTCGCCGGCGTTGTCGGTTCGGGCGAAGGCGATCACGTTGGGATCCCACGTCGGGCCCCCCAGACGCACGAACGCCGCGGCGTCGTGGTCGCGCTGCCACAGCGGCGCGTTGTCGCGGTAGACCCGGTTGAGGTTCGCCGTGAATGCGTGCAGCTCGGCGTGCGCCGGCTGGTCCAGCAGCCACCAGTCGAGGCTGCGCCCCTCGGCCCACTCCGCGATCTGTCCGAACTCCTGGCCCATGAACAGCAGCTGCTTGCCCGGGTGGCCCCACATGTACGACAGGAACGCGCGCATGTTCGCGAGCTTCTGCCAGTGGTCGCCCGGCATGCGTCCGAACAGGCTCCCCTTGCCGTGCACGACCTCGTCGTGGCTGATGGGCAGCACGTAGTTCTCGCTGAAGGCGTAGACGAAAGAGAACGACAGCTCGCCCTCGTGGTGCGCGCGGTACATCGGGTCGCGCTTGATGTACTGCAGCGAGTCGTTCATCCAGCCCATGTTCCACTTGAACCCGAAGCCGAGCCCGCCCTGGTCGGTCGGAGCCGTCACCCCCGGGAAGCTCGTGGACTCCTCGGCGATCATGGCGATGCCGGGGAAACGCCGATAGGACGTGGCGTTGACCTCCTGCAGGAAGCCGATCGCCTCGAGGTTCTCGCGGCCGCCGTGGATGTTGGGGACCCATTCGCCCGGTTCGCGGGAGTAGTCGAGGTAGAGCATGGATGCCACGGCATCCACGCGCAGCCCGTCGATGTGGAACTCCTCGAACCAGTACAGCGCGTTCGCGACGAGGAAGTTGCGCACCTCGCTGCGGCCGTAGTCGAAGATGTACGTGCCCCAGTCGCGGTGCTCGCCGCGCCGAGGGTCGGGGTGCTCGTACAGCGCCTCGCCGTCGAAGCGGGCCAGGGCGAAGGCGTCCTTGGGGAAGTGTCCCGGCACCCAGTCCATGATCACGCCGATACCGGCCTGATGCAGGCGGTCGATGAGGTAACGCAGGTCGTCGGGGTCGCCGAACCTGCTCGTGGGGGCGTAATAGCCCGACACCTGGTAGCCCCAGGAGCCGCCGAAGGGGTGCTCGGCCAGCGGCATGAACTCGATGTGGGTGAAACCCTGCGCAGTGACGTAGCCGATGAGCTGGTCCGCGGCATCCCGATACGACAGGCCCGGCCGCCACGAGCCCAGGTGCACCTCGTACACCGACATGGGCTCCGCGTGCGGCGCCGACGCGCTCCGCCGCTCGATCCACGCGTGGTCGCTCCACCGGTAGGAGGACGCGGTGACGACGGATGCCGTCGCCGGCGGCACCTCGGCGAGTCGCGCCATCGGGTCGGCCTTGAGGATCCACTCGCCGGACCGGGTGAGGATCTCGAACTTGTACACCGTGCCGATGCCGAGGTCGGGCGCGAACAGCTCCCACACGCCGCTGGAGCCCAGCGATCGCATCGAGTGGCCCTGTCCGTCCCAGAGGTTGAAGTCGCCGACGATGCGCACGGCCTGTGCGTTGGGCGCCCACACCGTGAAGGCGACGCCTTCGGTGTCGCCCAGCACCCGCACGTGTGCCCCGAGTACGTGCCACAGCTGCTCGTGGCGACCCTCCCGGATGAGGTGCAGGTCGAGCTCACCGAGCGTCGGGAGGAAGCGGTACGGGTCGTCGGCGGTGTAGCCGGTGCCGTCGTCGTAGGTCGTGGTCAGCTGGTAGGGGAGCGCGTCGGTGGCCGTGAACCGACCCTCCCAGATGCCGGAGCGCAGGTGGCCAAGCGCGACCTCGCGGCCGTCGGCGAGCCGGGCGGTCACGGTCGCGGCCAGCGGCCGGCGGGCGCGCACGACCCAGGCGTCCTCGCCGACGCGGTGCAGCCCCAGCACGTCGTGCGGGGCGTGGTAGGAGCCGGTGGCGACTGTGTCGAGTACGCGGTCGTCGTGGGCGGTCATGAGCGCTCCTTCACGTGCAGGATGTGTGCCGGTTCGTTGAAGGCGTCCAGCCGCACGAAGTTGTGGTCGGTCCAGGTCCATTCGGCGCCGGTGACGAGGTCGACGACGTCGAAGGCGTCGCCGGGTCGCACACCCCATTGACGGGTGTCGAGGTGCACCGTGGTCTGACGCGCGGAGTGCGGATCGACGTTGGCCACCACGATGATCGTGTCGGCCTTGCCGTCGGGGGCCAGTGCCGCCGGCAGGTGCTTGGCGTACACGAGGATCGCGTCGTCGTCGCTCCAATGCAGGCGCAGGTTGCGCAGCTGCCGCAGCGCCGGGTGGGCTCGGCGGATCTCGTTGAGCCGGGTGAGGAAGGGCGCGAGCGAGTCGCCCGCGGCCTCCGCCGCCGCCCAGTCGCGGAACTTGTACTCGTACTTCTCGTTGTCGATGTTCTCCTCGGAGCCGGGACGGGCGACGTTCTCGTACAGCTCGTAGCCGGCGTAGACCCCGTAGGACGCCCCTGCCGTGGCCGCGATCGCGGCGCGCACCCGGTAGGCGGGGCGCCCGCCGTACTGCAGGTACTCGGTGAGGATGTCGGGGGTGTTGACGAAGAGATTGGGCCGCATGAAATCGCTGGTCTCGTCGCTGATCCAGCCGAGGAACTCCTCGAGCTCCGCCTTGGTGTTGCGCCAGGTGAAGTACGAGTAGCTCTGCTGGAACCCGGCGATCGCGAGCCGCTGCATGGGTGCGGGACGGGTGAACGCCTCGGCGAGGAAGACGACGTCGGGGTCTTCGTCGGCGACGGTGGCGATGAGCCATTCCCAGAACTGCAGCGGCTTCGTGTGCGGGTTGTCGACGCGGAAGATCTTCACGCCCTGCGCCATCCAGTGCCGCACGATCCGCAGCACCTCGGCGCGGATGCCCTCGGGGTCGTTGTCGAAGTTGATCGGGTAGATGTCCTGGTACTTCTTCGGCGGGTTCTCGGCGTACGCGATCGAGCCGTCGGGAAGCGTCGTGAACCACTCCGGGTGCTCGGTGACCCAGGGATGGTCGGGGGCGGCCTGCAGGGCGAGGTCCAGCGCGATCTCGAGCCCGTGCCCGGCGGCGGCCTTCACGAACGCGCGGAAGTCGTCGAGGGTGCCGAGGTCGGGGTGCACGGCGTCGTGGCCGCCCGCCGCCGAGCCGATCGCCCACGGCGACCCGGGGTCGCCCGGCTGGGTCTCGAGGGTGTTGTTGCGGCCCTTGCGGTTGCGTTCGCCGATCGGGTGGATGGGCGGCAGGTACAGCACGTCGAAGCCCATCGCCGCAACGGCGGGGAGGCGCCCCGTGGCCGTGCGGAACGTGCCGCTTTGCACCGTGCCGTCCTTCAAGCGGGTGGCACCCTCGGATCGCGGGAAGAACTCGTACCAAGCGCCGACGCCGGCGCGCTCGCGCTCGACGAGCAGGTCGGAGGTCGCGCCGATCGTCACGAGCGACTGCAGCGGGCGGGCGGCGAAGCCCGCGGCGATCTCGGGGTCGCGCACGATCTCCAGAGCCGCGAGGTCGGAGACGTCGCGGTCGCGCAAGCGTGCGGCGGCGGCCTCCAGGCGACGGCGTTCGGCGATCGGGCGCGACTTCTCGGCGACGGCGCGCAGGAACAGCAGCGCACCGCTCTCGCGCATGAGCGCGGCATCCACCCCCGCCGCGATCTTCAGGTCGGCGGCGTGCTCCCAGGTGGCGAAGTCGTCGCCGAACGCCTCGAAACGGAACCGCCAGGTGCCCTGCGCGAGCGGGGAGACCAGCACGCACCAGCGGTCGAAGCCGTCACCCAGGGGCGACAGGCGGTGCAGTGATTCCTCGCCGGAGGGCGAGAACAGCCGCAGGTGCACGCCGATGAGGTCGTGACCCTCGCGGAACGCCGTCACCCGGAACGGGACAGCTTCTCCGGCGAAGGCGCTGGGGCTGAATCCGGGGTCCGGAACGCTGGGCCGGGGCAGTGCCATCGGGATGCGCCCGACCGCGGTGTCGGCGGCCGACTGCCACGCGATGGCGGGGCGGAGGGGCAGCTCAGCGGTGCTGCGCCAGGCTTTCGACGGTCTGGTGCGTGTCGTGGTGGCCATGTGACGAACCTACCGCGACGCATCGGCGACACACAGCGAGCGCGCCCTCACTCGGCGCGGAAAAGCCGCATGGACGCGCCGATCACGGGCACCGTGGCGCCGGGTGCGAACTGCGGCGCGTCGGCGGTCGGGCGCTCGTCGGCGCTCGACCACAGGGACACGTAGCGGGTGACCCCGTCGATCGCCGGCAGCACCACGTCGATGTCCCTCTCGGTGCCGTGGACGATCAGCAGCACGCGGTTGGGCGGCCCGGCCTCGGGGATCGACGCGGCCACGTACTGCAGCGTGCGATGGGCGGGGTCGCCCCAGCGCTCGGCCGACATCGTGTGGCCGTGCTCGTCGTACCAGTCCATGTGCGACGCGCCGGGGACGGGCTCGTCCTCGTGGGCGAAACGGGTCGGTCGCAGCGCCGGGTTCTGCTGCCGGAGCGCGATGAGTCGCTGCACATGCGCGAACTGGTCGTGCTGCCAGGGTTCGTGCTCCCACTCGAGCCAGGTCAGCGGCGAATCGTGGCAGTAGGCGTTGTTGTTGCCGCGCTGGCTGCGGGCGAACTCGTCTCCCGCGGTGAGCATGGGGACGCCGGCCGACAGCAGGAGGGTGCCCAGCAGGTTGCGCATCGCCTTGCGGCGGGTGGCGAGGATGCCGGGGTCGTCGGTGGCGCCCTCGGCGCCGTGATTGAAGGAGCGGTTGGTGTCGGCGCCGTCGCGGCCATGCTCGCCGTTGCCCAGGTTGTGCTTGACGTCGTAGGACACGAGGTCCCGCAGCGTGAATCCGTCGTGCGCCGTGACGAAGTTGATGCCGGCGAGCGGTCCGCGCTCACGGCTGAACGTGTTCGAGGACCCCGCCAGCCTCGTGGCGAAGCCCCCGACGCCCACCGGCGCGGTCTCGGCGCGGCGGGCGTAGTCGATGTCGCTGAGCCAGAAGTTGCGCACCCGGTCGCGGTAGCGGTCGTTCCATTCGTGCCAGCCGTCGCCGAAGCGCCCGAGCTCCCAGCCGGCGATGTCCCACGGCTCGGCGATCTTCTTCACACCGGCCAGCGCCGGGTCCTCGGCGATGGCGCGCAGGAGCGGATGGTCGGGGGTGAACCCGTGCGCGCGATCACGGCCGAGGGTCACCGCGAGGTCGAAGCGGAAGCCGTCGACCTGCACGTCGTTCGCCCAGTAGCGCAGCGAGTCGAGCACCAGGCGCGCCGCGGCATCCGTCGAGGTGTCGACCGCATTGCCGCAGCCGGTGACATCGACGTAGGAGCCGTCGTCGCGCTGCCGGTAGTACGCGCGGTTGTCCAGGCCCCGCAGGCTCGTGCGCGGGTCGCCGATCTCGCCTTCGGCGGTGTGGTTGTACACGACATCGAGGATGACTTCGAGCCCGGCTTCGTGCAGGCCCTTCACCATCCCCTTGAACTCCGCGAGCACCGCCGCGGGCCCGGCGTGGCGGGCGGCCTCGGTGGCGTAAGGGGTGTGCGGGGCGAAGAAGCCGACGCTGTTGTAGCCCCAGTAGTTGGACAGACCCAGGTGCAGCAGGCGCGGTTCGGACGCGAACGCGTGGATCGGGAGCAGCTCGATGCTCGTGACGCCGAGCCGCTGGAAGTGGCCGATCATCGCCGGGTGTGCGAGGCCGGCGTAGGTGCCGTGGAGGGCCGGCGGCACATCGGGATGCCGCTTGCTGACGCCCTTCACGTGCGCTTCGTACAGCACGGTGCGCGCCATCGGGATGCCGGGCTTCGCGACCCCGCCCCACTCGAACGCGCCGTCGACGGCCACACCGCGCCAGTCCGTCACGCCGCCCGAGACGAGGCCGCGGGCGTAGGGGTCCAGCAGCAGACTCTCCGCGTTGAACATGTCGCCGTGGCCGCTCGGTCCGTCCGCGCGCACGGCGTAGTGCACGCCGGGGCGCAGCGCCCGCGTCGTGACCTGCCAGACGTCGCCCTCGGCGCGGTCGAGCGCGAACGTCTCGGTCGCCCAGTCGAGGTCGTCCGCGTCGAACAACACGAGTTCCATCGAGGTCGCATGCGCCGACCACACCCGGAGGGTTCCGCCGCCATCGTGGAAGGTGGCGCCCAGGCCGTCGAGCGAGGGGCTCAGCAGCCCGGTTGCTGCGGTCGGGGCGGCCGGGGTCGTGCTCGGGCTGGCCATGCCGACAACCCTAATCGCCGCCGGGACCTCGCAGACGCCCGGCCCGACTGGCGCCGGGAACGGCACTGGGCGAGAGTTGAGGGGTGAACGTCTACCTCGACCACGCGGCCACGACGCCGCTGCGCCCGGAAGCGCGCGACGCGTGGCTGCAGGCGAGCGAGACCGTCGGCAACCCCTCGTCGATCCACGGTGGGGGTCAAGCCGCGCGGCGGGTGCTCGAGGATGCCCGCGAGCGACTGGCGGCCGTCCTCGGCTGCGACCCGATCGAGGTCGTGTTCACCTCCGGCGGCACGGAGTCGGTGAACCTCGCGATCAAGGGGCTGTGGTGGGCGCGCCCGGCCGGCACCGACGCGATCGCGCTGCCCGACGGCGAGCATCACGCCACGCTCGACACCGTCGCGTGGCTGCACACGCACGAGCACGCCGCGGTGCGCGCGGTGGCGCTGTCGCCGACCGGACGCATCGACGAGGCGGCATTCGCGGCGGCGCTGCCGGGCGCGGCGCTGGCGACGGCGCTCGTCGCCAACAACGAGGTCGGCACGCTCAACGACGCGCCCGCGCTGGCTGCGGCCGCGACGGCCGCCGGCGTGCCGCTGCATCTGGACGCCGTCGGGGCTTTCGGCCACGTGCCCGTCGACTTCGGTCGGTGGCGGGCGGCGGCAGACGGGGCGACGGGGCTGTGTGCGCTCAGCGTGTCGGGACACAAGGTGGGCGGGCCGGTCGGCATCGGCGCGCTCGTGGTCTCGCGCCACGCGAACCCCACGGCGCTCCTGCACGGCGGCGGGCAGCAGCGGGCGCTGCGCTCGGGCACCCAGGATGCCGCGGGGGCAGCCGCGTTCGCCGCGGCGGCCGAACGCGCCGTCGCCGAGCGAGAGAGCGAGGCGGTGCGGCTGGCGACGTTGCGCGATCGCCTCGTCGCGGGGGTGCGCGCGCTGGTGCCGGACGCCGTGCTGCTGGGCGACCCCGAGCATCGGCTGCCCGGCAACGCCCACCTGCTGTTCCCCGGGGTCTCCGGTGAGACGCTGCTGTTCCTGCTGGACCAACGCGGCATCGCGGTGTCGACGGGGTCGGCGTGCCAGGCGGGCGTGCCCGAGCCGTCGCACGTGGTGTTGGCGCTGGGGCGATCCGAAGACGACGCGCGCAGTGTGCTGCGGCTGTCGCTGGGTCGGACGACCGTCGATGCCGATGTCGACGCGTTCCTGGCCGCACTTCCCGAGGCGCATGCGCGCGCAGCGGCATCCGGGGCCCGAGCCCGCGAGCGCTCGTAGACTGGACGCATGCGGATTCTTGCGGCGATGAGTGGTGGAGTCGATTCCGCCGTGGCCGCCGCGCGCGCCGTGGACGCCGGGCACGAGGTCGTCGGGGTGCACCTGGCGCTGTCCCGCGCGGGCGGCACACTGCGCGCAGGCAGCCGCGGCTGCTGCACCGTCGAGGACGCCCTCGACGCCCGGCGTGCGGCCGATCGCCTCGGCATCCCGTTCTACGTGTGGGACTTCTCGGAGCGGTTCCGCGACGACGTCGTGGCCGATTTCATCAGCGAGTACCAGGCCGGGCGCACGCCCAACCCCTGCATGCGCTGCAACGAGAAGATCAAGTTCGCAGCCCTCCTGGAGCGCGCCCTCGAGCTCGGTTTCGACGCGGTCTGCACCGGTCACTACGCCACCCTCGTCGACGGTGAGCAGGGTCGCGAGCTGCACCGCGCGTCGGATGCCGCGAAGGACCAGTCCTACGTGTTGGGGGTGCTCACCGCCGAGCAGCTCGCACACACCTACTTCCCGCTCGGCGCCACGCCCTCCAAGGCGCTCGTGCGCGCCGAGGCCGAGCAGCGCGGCCTCACCGTCGCGCAGAAGCCCGACAGCCACGACATCTGCTTCATCCCCGACGGCGACACCCGCGGCTGGCTCGCCGAGCGGGTGGGCGCCGAGCAGGGGGAGATCCTCGACCGCAGCGGTGCCGTGATCGGCACGCACGAGGGGGCGCACGCCTTCACCGTCGGGCAGCGCCGCGGCCTGCAGCTGGGGGTCCCGGCATCCGACGGAAAGCCGCGCTTCGTGCTGGAGGTGCGCCCGGTGTCGAACACCGTGGTCGTCGGCCCCAAGGAGGCCCTCGCGACGGCGGAGATCTCGGGGGAGCGGTTCACGTGGGCGGGACGGGCGCCGCAGGCGGACGCATTCGACTGCGACGTGCAGATCCGTGCACACGCCGACCCGGTTCCGGCGCGCGCCGTGATCGCCGGCGGCGTCGTGACCGTGCGGCCGCACGAGCCCTTCGAGGGCGTCGCTCCCGGGCAGACCGCCGTGCTCTACGACGGCACGCGCGTGCTCGGGCAGTTCACGATCGACCGGACGGTCTCGGCGGTCCCCGCGCCGGTGTGATGTCGGCGGCCCGTCCTACACTTACCGGGTGACGGATGCCGCAGATTCCCCGCCCGCCTCGCTCGACGATGCCCGCACCGAGGCCGCCCGCCTCACTGAGCAGATCCTCGATGCACGGGACGCGTACTACGGCCGCAATGCCGAGATCGTCGACGACGCCACCTATGACGCGTGGATGCTGCGTCTCGAGCAGCTCGAACGGTTCTTCCCCGAGCTGCAGGGTCAGGATTCGCCGACACAGACCGTCGGTGCCGCGCAGACCTCGATGTTCGCGCCCGTCGCGCATGCCGAGCGCATGCTCAGCCTCGACAACGTCTTCAGTGTCGGCGAACTGCGCGAGTGGTGCGCCAAGGCGCAGGCATCCGCCGGGCGCCCCGTGCGCTGGCTCACCGAGCTGAAGATCGACGGGCTGGCGATCAGCCTGCGCTACGAGAACGGCGTGCTCACCTCCGCCGCCACGCGCGGCGACGGCCGCGTGGGTGAGGACGTCACGGTCAACGCCGTGCAGGTCTCCGGCATCCCGCAGCGCCTCGCCGGCACCGGTCACCCCGCACTGGTCGAGGTGCGCGGCGAGGTGTTCATCCCGGTGGCCGCCTTCGATGAGCTCAACGCGCTGCAGGCCCGCATGCGCGAACGCGTCTTCACCGATGCCCGCGCCCGTGGCGTCGACGAGGAGAAGGCCGACCGCAGCGCCGCCCGCCGCTTCCCGGCCTTCGCCAACCCGCGCAATGCGGCGAGCGGGGGTCTGCGCCAGCAGCTCGACAAGAAGACCGGCCTGGAACTTCAGGCCGGTCGCGCGCGGCTGGAGTCCCTGCGGCTCTTCGTGCACGGCATCGGTGCCTGGCAGAACCCGCCCGTCGCCTCTCAGAGCGAGGTGTACGGCCTCCTTGCCGAGTGGGGGCTGCCCACGAGCCCGTACTTCCGCACGACCGGGTCGATCGACGGCGTGGTCGAGTTCGTCGAGAACTACGGCGAACACCGCCACGCGGTCGAGCACGAGATCGACGGCGTCGTGGTGAAGGTCGACGAGCTTGCCCTGCACGACGAGCTGGGGGCCACCAGCCGCGCGCCACGCTGGGCGATCGCGTACAAGTACCCGCCCGAGCAGGTCAACACCACGCTGCTGGACATCGTGGTGTCGGTGGGGCGCACCGGGCGGGCGACCCCGTTCGCCGTCATGGCGCCGGCGCGGGTCGCCGGCAGCGTGGTGCGGCAGGCGACGCTGCACAACCAGCAGGTCGTGAAGGCCAAGGGCGTGCTCATCGGCGACACCGTGGTGCTGCGCAAGGCGGGCGATGTCATCCCCGAGGTGCTCGGCCCCGTGGTCGAGCTGCGCGACGGCACCGAACGCGCGTTCGTCATGCCCACGGACTGCCCGGAGTGCGGCACGCCGCTCGCCCCCGCGAAAGAGGGCGACATCGACCTGCGGTGCCCCAACACGCGGGCCTGCCCCGCACAGGTGCGGGGGCGCGTCGAGCACATCGGCTCCCGCGGCGCGCTGGACATCGAGGCGCTGGGAGAGGTGACGGCGGCAGCCCTCACACAGCCGACGGTGCCCGAGCAGCCGCCGCTCGAGAGCGAAGCGGGCCTGTTCGACCTCACCCTGGACCAGCTGGTTCCCATCGAGGTCGTCGTACGTGACGCCGAGACGGGGGAGCCGCGTGTGGATGAGAAGACCGGTGAGGTCGTGCGCCGGGCGCCGTTTCGCCGCCAGCCCAGCGCCGCCGAGAAGAAGGAGGGGCGTACCGGCCCACAGCCGTCGGCGCAGGCGCTGACGCTGCTGGACGAACTCGAGAAGGCGAAGACCAAGGAGCTGTGGCGGTTCCTGGTGGCGCTGAACATCCGTCACGTCGGCCCGGTGGCGGCGCGCGCACTCGCGCAGTGGTTCGGGTCGGTTGCCGCGATCCGCGCGGCATCCCGCGATGAGCTCGCCGCCGTCGACGGAGTGGGCGGCATCATCGCCGACGCCCTCATCGACTGGTTCGAGGTGGACTGGCACCGCGAGATCGTGGAGCGGTGGGAGGCCGCCGGCGCGCAGCTCGCGACGCCCGGCCACCCCGGCCCCGGTGCGGCCGCCGCGGCGGGCGGCGTGCTCGAGGGTGTCACGGTCGTGGCGACCGGCTCGCTCGAGGGCTACAGCCGCGAGGGCGCGCAGGAGGCGATCATCGCCGCGGGCGGCAAGGCGGCATCCAGCGTCTCGAAGAAGACCGACTTCGTCGCCGCGGGGCCGGGAGCGGGCTCCAAGCTCGCCAAGGCCGAGCAGCTGGGGGTGCGTGTCATCGATGCGGCGCAGTTCAAGGTGCTCGTCGAGCAGGGGCCCGATGCCCTGGGGCCGGCTCCGGACGCTTCCGCGTAGCCGTCGTCGCCGCGGCACCGGCGGCGACGCGGCCCCGGCCGGCTGTCGGAGGTATGTTCTAGTCTCTGGGGATCCGACAGCTTCGACGAGGAGGCATCATGACCCAGATCCCCGAGCCCGCCCTGCAGGCATGGCTCGATCGAGAAGACCGGCACACCGCGCAGGTGATCCGCCGGTACGGCACCTACATCCAGTACGTCAGCGGTGATGAGCTGCGGGCGGAGCCGTCGTTCGCCTACACCGTCGGGCTCTTCGGGCTCGGGCACGCCGAGCTGCTGATGTTCGGGGTGTGCCCGCACGACGCCGCTGCCGTGCTCAACGAGCTCTCTGCGCGGGTGCGCGACGGCGCGGACTTCGCCCCCGGTGAGCAGCTCACCGCCGGCGACGGCACCTGGCACGTCAGGGTGGAGGCCGTCCCCAACCCGGGCTCGATCGTCTTCGCGGCCAACCGCTTCTACCAGCGATCCGATGAGGCGTCCGTGCCCGTGCTGCAGCTCAGCTACGCCGATGACGACGGACGGTTCCCGGGCGAGGCGGGCTATGCCGAGGCGCCGTGGGTGCAGCCCCGGCCGGGGGAGTTCACCGCGCTCTGACCTCTCAGTGGCCGGCGACGAGCTTCTCGAGCGATTCGCGCACCTGACGGCGCAGCACCTTGCCGATGAGCGACTTCGGCAGCTCGTCGACCACGAAGATGCGCCGGGGCACCTTGTAGGGCGTCAGGATGCCGCGCACCGACGCGCGGATGGCTTCGACGTCGATGTCCTCATCACCGTCGACGACGATCGCGGCGACGACCTCCTCACCGGTGCGCTCGTCGGGGAGCCCGACGACTGCGGCATCCTTCACCTGCGGGTGCTGGCGCAGCGCGATCTCCACCTCGGTGGGCGCGACGTTGAAGCCGCCGGTGATGATGAGCTCCTTGATGCGGTCGACGATGCGGACGAAGCCGGCCTCGTCGATCGTGACGATGTCGCCGGTGCGGAACCAGCCGTCGACGAAGACGCGCTCGGTCTCCTCGGGCCGGCCGTAGTAGCCGTGGAACACCTGCGGACCGCGCACGATCAGCTCCCCGCGTTCCCCCGGGGGCACATCGAGTGTGGGCTGGTCGGGGTCGACCACGCGGCACTCGGTGCCGGGCAGGGGAAGCCCCACCGTGCCGGGCACGCGGTTGTCGGCGACGGGGTTGGCCATGAGCACGGGGGAGCACTCCGAGAGGCCGTAGCCTTCGACGAGGTAGCCGCCCGTGGCCTCCTCGAACGGGACGACGAGTTCGTGGGGCAGTGCCATGGCGCCGGAGATCGCGATCTCGATGCCGGCCAGCGAGACCCGGCGCTCGCGCGCGGCCGACAGCAGCCGGTCGGCGATCGGGGGCACCAGCGGCAGGAAGGTCGCGGGGTGCTTCTTGATCACCGGGAGCACCAGATCGGGGTCGAACTTGGGGAACAGCACGAGGCGGGCACCCATCGACATCGCGAAGGTGAGGCAGAGGGTCAGGCCGTACGCGTGGAACATCGGCAGGACGGCGTAGACGACGCAGCCCTTGCCGCGCGTGATCGAAGGGACCCAGGCCTGGGCCTGCGCGGCGTTCGCGAGCAGGTTTCGGTGGGTGAGGGCGGCCCCCTTCGGAGTGCCCGTCGTGCCGCTGGTGTACTGGATGATCGCGAGGTCGTCGGTGGCGGGCATGGGGTGCGACGCCGGCAGCGGGTCGTGCGCGACGAGCTGCTCCCACGGCGTCGCACCGCTCACGCGCTCGGTCAGCGCCGCGCGCGACTCGCGCGCCTTGGTGATCGGAAGGCGCAACGCCATGCGGGTGGTCCACGGCATCGCGGTGGTGAGATCCACCGAGATGAGGTCGGGCACGTGCAGATCGGCGGGGAACTCCTGCACGGTCGCGACGGCCTTGCTCCACACGATGGCGTGCTTGGCGCCGTGGTCCTCGAACTGCTTGCGCAGCTCTCGCGGCGTGTAGAGCGGGTTGTGTTCGATGACGACGGCGCCCAGGCGCAGCACCGCGTAGAACGCCACGATGTGCTGCGGGCAGTTCGGCAGCACGATGGCCACGGGGTCTCCGGCGCGCACGCCGCGAGCGTGCAGCGCGGCGGCGGCACGGTCGATCTGATCCTGCAACCGGCGGTACGTCGTCTCCCGGCCGAAGAACTGCAGGGCAGCAGCATCGGGGTAATCGCGCGCCGAGGCGGCGACGATGTCGACGAGCGACCCGGATACGGGGGCGAGGTCGGCGGGGACACCGGCGGCATAGCTGCGGGTCCACGGGCGCGGCGGATCGTACGAGGTCACGGTTTCACCCTATTGCGCCGATGCGCCTCGGCGGCGCGGGCGGGCGGGGGCGCCCAAGTAGACTTGGGGCGTGTCAGAAATCACCCCCGATCTCGTGCGCCATCTCGGCGTTCTCGCCCGGATCCAGCTCAGCGACGAGGAGGTCGAGCAGCTCACCGGCCAGCTCGACGTCATCGTCGACAACATCGCCAAGGTTTCGGCGGTCGCCACGGCCGACGTGCCGGCGACGAGCCACCCGGTCCCGCTGCAGAACGTGTTCCGCCCCGACGTCCCCGGCGACATGCTCACCGTCGCCCAGGTGCTGCAGAACGCGCCCGACGCCGCCGATGACCGCTTCCGCGTGACCGCCATCCTGGGAGAAGAGCAGTGACCGATCTGACCAGGCTCACCGCCGCCGACCTCGCCGCTTCCCTCGCGTCGCGCGAGGTGTCCAGTGTCGAGACGACCCAGGCCCACCTCGACCGCATCGCCGCCGTCGACGGCGACGTGCACGCGTTCCTCCACGTCAGCGACCACGCGCTGGACGTCGCCGCCGACATCGACCGCCGCCGCGCCGCCGGCGAGCAGCTCGGCGTGCTCGCCGGTGTGCCGCTGGCCATCAAGGACGTGCTGGTCACGACCGACATGCCCTCCACGAGCGGGTCGAAGATCCTCGAGGGCTTCATGTCGCCCTACGACGCCACCGTCGTCGCGCGCTCGCGTGCGGCCGGACTCGTGCCGCTGGGCAAGACCAACATGGACGAGTTCGCCATGGGGTCCTCCACGGAGCACTCGGCATACGGTCCCACGCACAACCCCTGGGACCTCGATCGCATCCCCGGCGGATCCGGCGGTGGCTCCGCGGCCGCCGTCGCCGCCTTCGAGGCGCCGATCGCACTCGGTTCCGACACCGGCGGCTCGATCCGCCAGCCGGCGCACGTCACCGGCACGGTCGGCATGAAGCCGACCTACGGCGGAGTGAGCCGTTACGGCGCCATCGCCCTGGCATCCAGCCTCGACCAGGTCGGCCCCGTCTCGCGCACCGTGCTCGACTCGGCGCTGCTGCACGATGTCATCGGCGGACACGACCCGCACGATGCGACGTCCCTCACCGATCAGTGGCCGTCGTTCGCCGACGCCGCCCGCGAAGGCGCGCGTGGCGACGTGCTGAAGGGCCTGAAGGTCGGCGTCATCCGCGAGCTCGACGACAGCGGCTTCCAGGCCGGCGTCTCGGCGTCGTTCCGCGAGGCTCTCGCCGCGATGGAGGCCCAGGGTGCGGAGATCGTCGAGGTCAGCGCCCCGCACTTCGAGTACGGCGTGGCCGCGTACTACCTGATCCTCCCCGCCGAGGCATCCAGCAACCTGGCGAAGTTCGATTCGGTGCGTTTCGGCATGCGCGTGAACGTCCCCGGCGGCACCGTCGAGGACGTCATGGCCGCCACCCGCGATGCCGGGTTCGGCCCCGAGGTCAAGCGCCGAGTGATCCTCGGGACCTACGCGCTGTCGGCCGGCTACTACGACGCCTACTACGGCTCGGCGCAGAAGGTGCGCACCCTCATCCAGCAGGACTTCGACGCGGCGTTCGCGCAGGTCGACATCATCGCGACGCCGTCGGCGCCCACCACGGCCTTCCGCCTGGGTGAGAAGATCGACGACCCGCTGCAGATGTACCTCAACGACGTCACCACGATCCCTGCGAACCTCGCCGGTGTGCCGGGCATCTCGATCCCGTCGGGGCTCGCCGCCGAAGACGGGCTGCCCGTCGGCATCCAGTTCCTCGCCCCCGTGCGAGAGGACGCGCGCCTGTACCGCGTGGGTGCCGCCGTGGAGTCCGTGCTCGTCGATCGATGGGGTGCGCCGCTGCTCGAGCGCGCTCCGATGCTGGGAGGAAACCGCTGATGGCGAAGAACGCGCTGATGGACTACGACAAGGCGCTGGAGCTGTTCGAGCCGGTTCTCGGCTTCGAGGTGCACGTCGAGCTCAACACCGAGACGAAGATGTTCTCCGCGGCGGGCAACCCCGCGAACGAGAAGAACCACGCGGCGGGGCCCAACACCCTCGTCGCGCCCGTGGACATGGGTCTTCCCGGCTCCATGCCCGTCGTCAACGCCGAGGCCGTCCGCTCGTCGATCAGCCTCGGGCTCGCCCTCGGATGCTCGATCGCGCCGTCGAGCCGCTTCGCGCGCAAGAACTACTTCTACCCGGACCTGGGCAAGAACTATCAGATTTCGCAGTACGACGAGCCGATCGCCTTCGAGGGCCAGGTCGAGATCGAGCTGTCCGACGGCGAGACCGTCGTGATCCCGATCGAGCGCGCGCACATGGAGGAGGATGCCGGGAAGCTCACCCACATGGGTGGCGCGACCGGTCGCATCCAGGGCGCCGAGTACTCGCTCGTCGACTACAACCGCGCCGGCGTGCCGCTGGTCGAGATCGTCACGAAGCCGATCATCGGCGCGGAGCACCGGGCTCCCGAGATCGCGAAGGCCTACATCGCGACGATCCGCGACATCGTGCGGGGTCTGGGCATCTCCGAAGCCCGCATGGAGCGCGGCAACCTGCGCTGCGATGCCAACGTCTCGCTGCGGCCGCGCGTGGCGCCGGGCGAGCCGACCCCGCCGCTCGGTACCCGAACCGAGACCAAGAACGTGAACTCGATGCGCTCGGTCGAGCGCGCCGTGCGTCACGAGATCCAGCGGCAGGCGGCGATCCTCGCCGCCGGCGGGACGATCATCCAGGAGACGCGCCACTGGCACGAGGACACCGGCACCACCTCGCCGGGTCGCCCCAAGTCCGACGCGGACGACTACCGCTACTTCCCGGAGCCGGATCTGCTTCCGGTGGTGCCCTCCGCCGAGCTGATCGAAGAGCTGCGCGCGGCGCTGCCCGAGCCGCCGGCGGCCCACCGTCGCCGGCTGAAGGCCGAGTGGGGTTTCACCGACCTGGAGTTCCAGGACGTCGCCAATGGCGGTCTGCTGGCCGAGGTCGAGGCGACGATCGCGGCGGGGGCGACTCCGGCAGCAGCCCGCAAGTGGTGGACGGGTGAGATCACCCGCCTCGCGAACGCGGCCGGCCGTGAGCCGAGCGAACTGGTGTCGCCGGCCGACGTCGCCGCGGTTCAGGTGCTTGTGGATGCCGGCACGCTCAACGACAAGCTGGCCCGCCAGGTGCTCGAGGGTGTCATCGCCGGCGAGGGAACGCCGCAGGAGGTCGTCGATGTGCGCGGTCTCGCCGTCGTCTCTGACGACGGGGCGCTCATCGCGGCGATCGATGAGGCGCTGGCATCGCAGCCCGACGTGATGGCGAAGATCCGTGACGGCAAGGTGCAGGCCGCCGGTGCGGTGATCGGCGCCGTGATGAAGGCGATGAAGGGCCAGGCCGATGCCGCGCGCGTGCGCGAGCTGATCCTAGAGCGCGCCTCCACCCCCGCCGAGTGAGCATTCGCGTCGCCGAGTGAGTACTCGCGTCGCCGAGTGAGCATTCGCGTCGCCGAGTGAGCATTGGTGTCAGCCTCGCGTCGCGTGCCATCGCACGGCGCGGGGCTGACGCTTTTCGGGCGAGGTTCCGCGAGTACTCACTCGGTGCGACGAATACTCACTCGGCGGTGTCGGGGGATGCAGGGATGATGGAGATATGGGACGCGGTGACGGTACGGGGCGGATCGTCTCGCCCGACGGCGCGGACGACACGGGCACCAGGATCCTCCACGTCGACATGGACGCTTTCTACGCGGCCGTGGAGGTGCTCGACGACCCGAGCTTGAAGGGCAAGCCGATCATCATCGGCGCGCCCGAGGGTCGCAGTGTCGTCTCCAGCGCGTCGTACGAGGCGCGGCGCTTCGGCGTGCGATCGGCGATGCCCGTCAGCCAGGCACTCCGGCTCTGTCCGCAGGCGATTGTCGTGATGCCCCACTTCGAGCGCTACCTCGCCCTCTCGAAGCAGGTGATGGCGATCTTCCACGATGTCACTCCGCTGGTCGAACCGCTCTCGATCGACGAGGCCTTCCTCGACGTCCACGGCGCACGGCGGCTGTGGGGGAGCCCGGGCGAGATCGCGCGCACGCTGCGCGCCCGAGTGCTGGCGGAGACGGGCCTCGTGTGCAGCATCGGCGTGGCGGCGACCAAGCACGTGGCCAAGATGGCATCCACCATCTCCAAGCCCGACGGTCTGCTGATCGTGCCGGAAGCCGAGACACGGGCCTTCCTCGCCGCGCGACCGGTCGGCGCCCTCTGGGGCGTGGGGCCGAAGGCCGCCCAATCCCTCGCCGGTCGTGGCATCCACACCGTCGCCGATGTGCTCGCCACGCCCCGCGGTGTGCTCGACCGCGCGCTCGGACCCGCGATGGGAGAGCGCATCTGGCAACTGGCACACGGCATCGACGCCCGTGAAGTGCAGACCGAACGCGTCGAGAAGAGCGTCGGTCACGAAGAGACGTTCCACGACGACATCGCCGACCCCGCAGTGCTCCGCACCGAACTGCGGCGACTCGCCGACCGTGTCGGCGCCCGCCTGCGCGCGAACGGCTGGGAAGCGGCCACGATCGCCCTGAAGCTCCGCTTCGCGGACTTCACCACCATCACCCGCTCGCAGACTCTGCCCGAACCGACCGCCGTCGGCCAGCGCATCGGGGATGCCGCGTGGGACCTGTTCGCCCACGTCGACCTGCGCATGCCGGTGCGTCTGATCGGCGTGCGGGCCGAGAATCTGCGCCCGGCGGGCGGCGGGGCGCTCACCCTCTGGGACGACGACGGCGACTGGCGCCGCATCGAGCAAGCCCTCGACGGCGCCCGCGAGCGGTTCGGCCGCGCCGCGGTGACGCGCGCCACCCTGCTCGGCAAAGCACGTGATCTCGGCGCGCTGCCGACGAACCCGCGGCCGCCACGGGACGACCGCGCCTGAGCACTGCTCACTGATCCCGCTGGGCCGGAGCGGCTTCGGCCGGTACGGTGGGGGCATGCCCAACATCGCACTGGATCTCGGTAAGCAGTCCGCCTCGTTCGGCGTCACCAGCGCCTACGGGGAGAAGCAGGAGCTCGACGGCATCACCCTCGTCCCGGTCGCGCTGGCGTGGTCCGGCTTCGGCGGCGGTTCGGATGCCGATGGCAACGGCGGCGGTGGCGGTGGCGGCTACGCCGTGCCGCTGGGTGCCTACGTGCGCAAGGGCGATGACCTGCGGTTCGAGCCGAACGTGGTGTCGTTCCTCGCGGTGGCGATCCCCTTCGTGTGGGTGGCCGGGCGTGCGCTCAGCCGTGTCATCCGAGCCCTCAAGAAGTAGCGTCGACGCCCTCTCGCCCGCGCTCGACGCTGCCGCCGACGCGCTGGTCGATGCGGTGCGCCGCGCGGGAACCGCTCGTCTGATCGTTCTGATCGACGGCCGCAGCGGCGCCGGGAAATCGACGCTGGCGCGCGAATTGGCCGCGCGCTGGCCGCGATCGGGGGGCGTGCACGTGATCGCGCTCGACTCGCTGTATCCGGGCTGGGACGGGCTTGCCGCGGGTGCCGACTATGCGCGGGAGCGGATCCTCCTGCCGCACTCCCGCGGCGAGCACGGTGTGTGGCAGCGTTGGGATTGGGATGCCGGCGCGCGCGCGGAAACGCACGTGGTCGACCCCGCACTCCCGCTCATCGTCGAGGGCGCCGGAGCGCTCACTGCCCCGAGCGCGCAGCTCGCCGGCATCCGGGTCTGGCTCGATTCGCCGACCGAGACGCGGATGGCGCGCGCCATCGGCCGCGACGGCGACGCGTATCGGCCGCACTGGGATCGCTGGGCGGCGCAGGAGGAGCGTCACCTCGCCCAGGACGGACCGCGGGAACTGGCGACCCACGTCTTCGACGTGCCCTGAGCGCGGGCATCGCCTGCCCGCGAGCGCGGCGAGGCCGCGCCGCGATCACGCGTCGAGCGCGGCGACGAGCCCGTCGAGGCGGTAGCCGAGCCAGTCGTAGATGCCGAATCGTGGGTCACCGTCATCGTGGTCGTCGTCGGTGTCGATGCCGAGGCGCGTGGCCAGGACCAGGCGCAGCGCGTTGAGCGTACGCAGCCATGCCTGCGCGCGGGCGCGAGGGAGCCGGATCTCGACCGTTTCGGTGAGCTCGTCGTCGCTCAGCCCGCCGGTATCCCAGGGCTCGCCGTCGGGGGAGAGGTCCTGCAGTACCGCGACGGCCTCATCCTGCCGACGCTGGAGCAGGTCTGCGGCGGTGAGCGCGCGGAACTCCCGCGCCGCCGCCGCATCGTCGCGGTAGGCGTCGGGGACGAGCCGGGCCAGTGCAGGGTCGTCGGGCAGCAACGAGCCGTCCGTCGGCGATTCGGCGAGCAATTCCGCGAACTGCCCGACGAGGTCCGCGAGGTGGGCCGCCTCGATGACGCTGATCTCCAGCACCACGGGGCTGTCCCGGTTCACTGCGGTGCCTGCTGCACGGTCGCCCAGAGCCCGTAGTCGTGCATCGCCTGCGCGTGCAGCTCCATCTGTTCGCGCGGGCCCTCCGAGACGACTGCCCGGCCTTCGTGGTGCACGGCGAGCATGAGACGCGTGGCGACCTCGGGCGGGTGTCCGAAATACTCCCGGAACACGTGCACGACGTAGGTCATGAGGTTGACCGGGTCGTTCCAGACGACCGTCTGCCACGGTCGCTCCGGATCGACCCGTTCGTCGGAGCGGGTCACCTCATCGATGTCGGGCAGGGCGATGCTCATCAGGCCCAGCCCAGTTCGTGGAGGCGTTCGTCGTCGATGCCGTAGAAGTGGGCGATCTCGTGCACGAGGGTCGTATGCACTTCGTCGCGGAGCGCGTCGACGGTGTCGCAGGCGTGGAGGTGCGGTTCCCGGTAGATCAGGATGCGGTCGGGAAGCTCGCCCATGCCGTACCGGTCGCGCTCGGTCAGCGCCCAGCCGTCGTAGAGGCCGAACAGGTCGAGGCTGCCGTCCTCGGGGCGGTCCTCCACGACGAACACGACGTTGTCGAGGCCGTCGACCATGTCGTCGGGGAGGCGGTCGAGTTCGTCGGTGACGAGGGTCTCGAACGCCGCGGCATCCATCTGGATCATCCGTCCCGCCGACACATCGTGGTCTCCTCCTCGCGCGAGTGAAGCCATGCTCCTCGCGTGCGCACCCGTTGGCTCATCTTATCGAGGCCGCCCGACAGGCCGCCCGACGCCGAACAACGACACAGGCCCGGATCCGATCGAGGGGATTCCTCGACCCGATCCGGGCCTGTATCACTTGGGGTGAGTAACGGGGCTCGAACCCGCGACATCGGCCACCACAAGGCCGCGCTCTACCAACTGAGCTATACCCACCATGTCTCCTGCATCAGCAGGCAACCTCTCAATTCTCTCACAACTCTGGAGCGAATGATGACACCGCGGCAGCCGCGGCGGCACGCGCATCGTCACTGGTCGGACCGGGCGCGGGCACGAAGACCGCTTCGCGGTAATACGCCAGTTCGCGGATCGACTCCCGGATGTCGGCGAGGGCGCGGTGACCGCCCTCCTTCGCCGGCGCGTGGAAGTACGCGCGCGGGTACCAGCGGCGTGAGAGTTCTTTGATGCTCGAGACGTCGACGTTGCGGTAGTGCAGCCACCGGTCGACACGCGGCATGTACTTCGCCAGGAACATACGGTCGGTGCCGATGGTGTTGCCTGCCAGGGGCGCCTTGCCCTCGAGCGGCACGAATCTCTGGATGTACTCCAGCGCCTCATGCTCCGCCTGGGCCAGGCTCACGCCGCCGGGGAGTTCGGCCAGCAGGCCAGAGGCCTCATGCATCTTGGTCACGAAATCGTTCATGTTCGCCAGCGCCGAGGCGTCGGGCTTGATGACGATCTGGAAGCCCGGGTCGACCGCACGCAACTCGAAGTCGGTGATCACGATCGCGATCTCGACCAGCTCATCGACCGCCAGGTCCAGCCCGGTCATCTCGCAGTCGATCCACACGAGTCTGTCGTTCTCAGAAGGGCCCACCATGTAACCCATCCTATCGACGGGTTCGGACACGGCTTCCGCGCGTCCCCTCGAGGCGATTCGAACGCCTGACCAAGAGATTAGAAGGCTCCTGCTCTATCCACTGAGCTACGAGGGGTCCCTCCCAGGCTACCTGCGACGCTCCGAGAACACCGTGCACGGTGTGGCCTTCCGCGGGGTGTGGCGGTAGCGTCGCCGTGTCGGAAGGAGTTCGAAGATGAGCACGACCGAGAAGCGCACTCCACTGTGGGTCGCGTACGGCACCGGTGGTGTCGCCGGCACGATTCGCAAACTGGACGAGGGCTACCTCGTGACGATGGCGGGTGCCGATGACGTCCTGGGCACGTATCCGTCCATGGAGGTGGCCAAGAACGCCCTGCACTCCCAGATGCGCCCCGGCTCGGATTGGCCCGAGTTCCGCGAGCACTGAACCTCAGCCGGCGGGCTGTGCGGCGACGTCCATCGTGGGCGGCGCCGCGCGGCGTGTGTCGAGCAGGGGCAGCGCGACGTGCACGAGCGGACCGATGAGGACGGCGAACAGCACCGTGCCGATGCCGACCGTGCCGCCCAGCAGCCACCCGGCGATCAGCACGGTCGCCTCGACCAGCAGCCGGCACACCCAGATCGGCCAACCCAGGCGCGCGTGCAGCCCGGTCATCAGTCCGTCGCGCGGTCCCGGACCGAAGCGGGCGCCGATGTACAGGCCGGATGCCACGGCCACCGTCAGGATCCCGGCGAAGAACACCGCGAACTGGAGCGGCCAGCCTTCGATCTCCGGAACGAACAGCAGCGTGAACTGGATGCTCGTGCCGACGAGGAGGATGTTGGCGACCGTGCCGATGCCGGGCCGCTGACGCAGTGGGATCCATGCCGCCAGGACGGCAGCGCCGACGATCACGGTGATCCAGCCGATGCCGATGCCGGTCTGGCGCTCCAGCCCCTGCGCGAAGACCGTCCACGGGTCCAGACCGATGCCGGCCTGGATCATGAGCGCGCAGCCGGCGCCGAACAGGAGCAGTCCCACGATCAACTGCGTCACGCGTCTGGTCATGCGACCAGTCAATCGCAGAATTGGACTGCCTCGGAGAGGCCAATTCCGATATCGTGGCCTTGTGCTGTCCCGCATCTCTGCCCGCGCGCTCACCGCCGTTCTGGGTGGGTGGCGCACGCGAGAGCCTGCCTATGAGGCGTTGGCCGACGGCATCCGGCTGCTGTGCCTCGACAACCGCATCGCGCCGCGCACTGCATTGCCCGCGGAACGGGAACTGGCGTCGGCCCTCGGGCTCAGCCGCAGCACCATCTCGGCGGCCTACCGGAGCCTCCGCGAGTCCGGTCACATCGAGAGCGTGCGCGGCTCGGGGAGCATCACCGTGGCGCTCGGGCGCCGTGGCGCCGGCCGCGTGCGGGCCGCCCCCGACGCACTCGACCTCCAGCAGGCGAGCCCTGCGGCCTGGCCCGGCCTCGCGGGAGTCATGGCGCAGCTCATCGCCGATGCGCCGACCATCGTCGCCCGTGCCGGCTACGACGTGCTCGGCTCGCGCGCTCTTCGCGCGGCGATCGCCGAGGACTACACCGCGCGCGGCATCCCGACCGACCGGTCGCAGATCATGGTCACCACCGGAGCGCAGAGCGCCATCCACCTCATCGCCGGTGTGCTCGTCGGGCGCGGCGAGCCGGTGGTGCTGGAGACGCCGACCTACCCGCATGCCGCAGACGCCTTCCGCTCCGCGGGGGCGCGTCTGATCGGCGTTCCGGTCACGACTGCGGACGGATGGGATCTCGACCGCGCTGCCCAGGTCTTCGCGCGCAGCATGCCGACGGCCGCGTACCTCATCCCGCGGTTCCACAACCCCACCGGTCGCACGATGACGCCCGGCGAGCAGGAGGCGTTCCTCGTCGCCGCAGAGCGGGCCGGCAGTCTGCTGGTGCTGGATGAGACCACAGCCGACCTCTCGATCGAGACCACCACGGCCGAACCCGCCTTCGCTGCGGCGGCCGCGACCGCCCCCGATGTCATCCGCCTCGGTTCGCTCGGAAAGACCGTCTGGGGTGGACTGCGCGTCGGATGGATCCGTGCGGACGCGGACATCATCGCGCGATTGGTTGCGGCGCGGCCCGCGCGCGAGCTCGGAACCCCCGAGTTCGAGCAGGCACTGGCGACGGCGCTCTTCCCCCACATGCCCGAGATCCGGGCGCAGCGGGCGGCGGTGCTGCGCCAGGGACGGGATGCACTGGCAGAGGCCCTTGCGCGGCGGCTGCCGGAATGGGACGTGCCGCACGTGAACGGGGGAGTCTCGCTCTGGGTCGGGCTCGGCGCACCGCTGAGCTCCTCGCTCGTGCTGCGCGCGCGGGCCGAGGGCCTGCTGCTGTCGACGGGTGCGCGCTTCTCTCTCGACGGTGGCCACGAACGGCACCTCCGCCTGCCGTTCACCTCGACGCCCGAACAGCTCGTCCACGCCGTGGATGTGCTCGCGCAGGCGTGGGAGCGAGCCCGGGGGGACGCGCCCGCGGGATACGTGGAGGCGCTGGAAGCAGTCGTCTGACTCACCCCCCGAGGCGGAGGCAGTCCACCGCGTCCGCCGCGGTCCAGAAGTCGCCGACCGTGCGGAAGGCTCGGCGTGACGGCTGATACCTCAGCGCCCGATAGCGGGGATCGCCGTCGTCGACGAGGCGCTGCACGTGCCCCACGATGCGCCCGTCACCGTCGACGACGCGCCACAGTTCAGGTCCGGCGGGCACAAGGTGCAGTGACGACCCGGCACCCGTCAGGACCGGGGGAGCGGCGGTGGTGATCATCGAGTCTCCTTTCCGATGCGGTCGGTTCGAAGATATCTGCGACCGCCGACACCGGCTGCGGTCGCCGGCGCGCGGCATCCCGCCGTCGTGCGCCGACCGCGCGTGAGAAACCACTTCCCGGCGGAGACACCGCGCGATGCGGGGTGTTTCGTCCCAGAGGTGGTTTCTCGGCGTGGCGCATGCGGCGGACGCCGCAACGGACGCCGGCGGCCGATGCGGGCGGATGCCGACGCGCGACGACGCGCGGCTCCTCCACAGGGCCCGATCGGGCGGAATCGTCCCGAATCAGGCCGCCGCGCCGCACGCAGCGATGGCGGTGTCGTCACTCTGGAAGGGCTCCGGCATCCGACGGGCACGCGGGTGCCGGAGCGGCGGACACGACGTCCGTGCGATCAGAGAGGACGACATCACCATGAGCGAAACCATCACCGTGGCGGGAAACCTCGCGGCCGATCCCGAGCGGCGCACCACCGCCGGCGGAGACGCGGTCGTGAGCTTTCGCGTCGGCAGCACGCAGCGCCGACTGGACAAGGACACCGGGCAGTGGGTGGATGCCTATACGAACTGGTTCCACGTCTCGGCGTTCCGCACCCTCGCCGAGAACGCCCTGCTGTCGCTGCGCAAGGGCGACAGGGTCATCGTCACCGGCACGCTGCGCCTGCGCACGTGGGAGAACGACAGTCGCAGCGGGGTCACCGCCGACATCGACGCGGCCGCGATCGGCCCCGACCTGCGCTGGGGCACCACGGTGTTCACGCGGCGGGCGCGCGGTGAGGATCGGAACGACTCGCGCGGCGATCGTCCGGCGCCCACCGGCGCGGTGGATGCCGCGGGCTGGGCGCTGCCACCGTCGTCCGACGGCGACGCTCCATCCGTCGGCGCCGCCGAGGCACCCGAGGCCGCCGCGGTCCGCGCAGACGACGAGGCACCGGCACCGCGGCCCGCCGAGGGAGAGCTGGCGTGGGCGGGCGCGGCGGGACGTGAGACGCCGTTCTGATCCGCCTCGGAGGGCAGCACGGGTGGACCGCCATAGACTTCCGTCGTGCCCCACCCCGCCCTCAACGCCCGGATCCGCCGCTGCGGCATCCCGGTCGTCGTCGCGCTGCTCACGGCAGGCCTCCTGGCCGGGTGCACCGCGCAGCCCGAGCCCGCGCCCACGGCGGCCAGCGGCACGGCGGGGTCGACTCCGAGCCCGGCTGCTCCCACGCCGGCCGCCCCGCAGCTGGTTCCCGAAGGCTCCGCGGCGGACAACCTCCCGTTGTTCACCGCCGTCGCCGAGTCGGTATGGGCGTCCCCGCAGAAAGCGGAGGGTCGCGCCTACATCGACGCGCTGGTCGGCGCGGGCTTCGACAAAGCGGCCATGCAGATCACCGACGACGCCTCCACCATCGGCAATCCCGCAGAGTCGCTCGAGTTCTCGGTGCGGTGGGGCCAGGAGTGTCTCGTCGGCCAGGTCGGTCCCGTGGCCGACACCGTCATCACGATCACCACAGACGCCCTGCCGAGCGGAGGCTGTCTGCTCGGCGCCACCCGTCCGATCGACTGGTGAGTCCCGGCGGCGTCGGCGCCCCGGCCAAAGCCCCGTAGACTTGAACGGATATGGCTGAGTACATCTACCAGATGGTCCGCGCCCGTAAAGCTGTGGGCGACAAGTTGATCCTCGACGACGTCACGATGTCGTTCCTCCCCGGGGCGAAGATCGGCATGGTCGGCCCCAACGGCGCCGGCAAGTCGACGATCCTCAAGATCATGGCGGGCATGGACACGCCGTCCAACGGCGACGCGAAGCTGACCCCCGGTTTCACGGTCGGCATCCTCATGCAGGAGCCGGAGCTCGACGAGAGCAAGACCGTGCTGGAGAACATCCAGGAGGGCATCGCCATCAAGGCGAAGGTCGACCGCTTCAACGAGATCTCCGCCCTCATGTCCGACCCGGACGCCGACTTCGACGCGCTCCTGGCCGAGATGGGCACGCTGCAGGAGGAGATCGACGCCGCCGACGCCTGGGACCTCGACTCCCAGCTCGAGCAGGCGATGGACGCCCTGCGCACGCCGCCGGCGGATGCCTCGGTCGCGAATCTCTCCGGTGGTGAGAAGCGCCGCGTGGCGCTCACCAAGCTGCTCCTGCAGAAGCCCGACCTGCTGCTCCTGGACGAGCCCACCAACCACCTCGACGCCGAGAGCGTGCTCTGGCTCGAGCAGCACCTGCAGAAGTACGCAGGCGCCGTCATCGCCGTCACCCACGACCGGTACTTTCTCGACAACGTCGCGGAGTGGATCGCCGAGGTCGACCGCGGCCGCCTGATCGGCTACGAGGGCAACTACTCCACCTACCTGGAGAAGAAGGGCGAGCGCCTCGCGATCCAGGGCAAGAAGGACGCCAAGCTCGCCAAGCGCCTCGCCGAAGAGCTTGAATGGGTGCGCTCCAACGCGAAGGGCCGCCAGGCCAAGTCGAAGTCGCGTCTGGCCCGCTACGAAGAGATGGCTGCGGAGGCCGACCGCACCCGCAAGCTCGACTTCGAAGAGATCCAGATCCCGCCGGGGCCGCGCCTGGGTGGCATCGTCATCGAGGCGAAGAAGCTCGAGAAGGGCTTCGACGGCCGTCCGCTCATCGACGGGCTGAGCTTCAGCCTGCCGCCCAACGGCATCGTCGGTGTCATCGGCCCGAACGGTGTCGGCAAGACGACGCTCTTCAAGACGATCGTGGGCCTCGAGCCGCTCGACGGCGGTCAGCTGAAGATCGGCGAGACGGTCAAGATCAGCTACGTCGACCAGACCCGCTCCAACATCGACCCGAACAAGACGCTCTGGGAGGTCGTCTCCGACGGCCTGGACATCATCACGGTCGGCAAGATCGAGATCCCCTCGCGCGCCTACGTGTCGAAGTTCGGCTTCAAGGGCCCGGACCAGCAGAAGAAGGCGGGCGTCCTCTCCGGTGGTGAGCGCAACCGCCTGAACCTCGCCCTCACCCTCAAGGAGGGCGGCAACCTGCTGCTCCTCGACGAGCCGACCAACGACCTCGACGTCGAGACCCTCAGCTCGCTCGAGAACGCCCTGCTGGAGTTCCCCGGCTGCGCCGTGGTCATCACGCACGACCGGTGGTTCCTCGACCGCATCGCGACGCACATCCTGGCGTACGAAGGCACCGAGGAGAACCCCGGGCAGTGGTACTGGTTCGAGGGCAACTTCGAGGCCTACGAGGCGAACAAGATCGAGCGCCTCGGTCCGGACGCGGCCAACCCGCACCGGTCGACGTACCGCAAGCTCACGCGTGACTGAGGCCGCTCGGCGCATTCACGTGCCGATCCACCTTCGGTGGGGCGACCTCGACGCGCTGAACCACGTCAACAACACCTCGATGCTGAAGCTGCTCGAGGAGGCGCGGCTGCGCGCCTTCTGGCAGCCGGATGCCGGGATGGACGGTCCGCCGACCGCAGTGCTCGAGGCGGGGCTCAGTGCGAACGGCGAGACGATGACCCTCATCGCGCGCCAGGAGATCGAGTACCTCGCGCCGGTGCCGTACCAGCAGCGGCCACTCGACGTGCAGCTGTGGATCGGGCGGATCGGCGGATCGAGCATCGACGTCTGCTACGACGTCTACAGCCCGGTCGGCGAGACGCCGCAGATGCTGTACGCCCGTTCGACGGCCGTCGTGGTCATGGTCAACGCCGCCACAGGTCGGCCGACACGACTGACACCGCGCATGCGCGAGGCGTGGGAGCCGTACGTCAGCGCGCCGATCTCCTACGCGCACCGCCGCTGAGGCGACGGGGTCAGCGAAGGCCGGGCACGCGGATCATGATCTCCTGCGCGACGCTGGCCAGCAATTCGCCCGATCGGCTGTAGATGCGGCCGGTCGACAGGCCCCTCCCGCTGCGGGCACTCGGGGACTCCTGAACGTAGAGCACCCACTCGTCGACGCGGCCGAACCGGTGCCACCACATGGCGTGGTCGAGGCTCGCGACCTTGAGGCCAGGGGTGGACCACGATACGCCGTGCGCGCGCAGCACCGGCTCCTGGATCGTGAAGTCGCTGAGGTAGGCCATCACCGCGCGGTGCACGGCCGGGTCATCGGGCAGGCGCGACCGCGTGCGCATCCACACCATCTGGTGCGGGACGTGCGCGCCCTCGACGGTGTCGTAGATCGGGGAGTCGACGTAGCGCAGCTCCAGCGGACCGTCGGCGAGCACCCGCTGCGACATCGGGTGGACCTGAGGGCTGAGCCCGTCGGCTCCGGCGAGTTCCTCGGGGGCGGGGACCCCGGCGGGCATGGGCGCGTGATGCTCGATGCCAGGATCCTCGTCCTCGAACGAGGAGATCATCGAGAAGATCGGCACGCCCTCCTGGTAGGCCTGCGTGCGCCGGGTCGAGAACGAGCGGCCGTCGTGGATGCGGTCGACCGAGAACGTGATGCCCTTCGATGCGTCGCCGGGACGCAGGAAGTACCCGTGCATCGAGTGCGGGATGCGCTCGGGCGGAAGCGTGCGCGCGGCGGCGGCGATGGCCTGCGCGAGCACCTGGCCGCCGAAGACCCTGCCGGACGGCATGGCGTGCGAGGCGCCCGTGAAGATGTCTTCGGTCGTGCGTGCCTCGGAGGCGGCCAGGTCGATCACCGAGAGCATCGTCGCGACAGGATCGGGCTTCGAATCGGTCACGGCTCTCCTGTTCTGCGCGGCGCGCACAGCACCGGTTGATAGTTTAGGCGGGATGTCGCACCGTCTTCGCTTCCCCGATGCCCGCGCCGCAGCCGACGCCGCCACGTTCGCCTCCCGCGCCACCCGCCTCGGTGACGGGACGGTGCGATTGCAGGCGTCGGCGGGGACCCTCGTGATGACGTGCGCGCCACTTGCACCGCGCGGGCTGCTGGATGCCACCCCGACGGTGCTGGGGCTGCGCGCAACGACCGTCGACCCCGAGCTCGAGACCGACATCGTCATCGACGGGACGGCGCTCGTGGCATCCGATGAACCGACCGAGCTGGAACTTCCCGCCGTAGCCGTGTCGGCCGCGTGGGCGGGCATCGCGCCGCCGCGCGCGGGGTGGGCAGAGGCTCCGGCGGTGGATGCCGCGACGGTCGCCGCCCGCGCCCAGTGGGGAATCGCGGCGGTGGCGCAGACCGTTCCCCGCGATGCCGGGGAGGACGCCGTCCGGGCGGTGCGCGCCACGGTATGGGGCGCACCCGACGAGGCGCTTGCCGGCCTGCCGCTCGGCGCGGCCTTCGCGGCGTTCGGCCTCGGCTTCATCGGTGGTGCCGAGACGGTCGCGGTGCGCACCGCGGGCCCGTGGACACGGCTCACATTCCGTCGTGGGCATGTGCTGGTCCGGGGACCGGTGAAGTCGGGTCTCACGCCCGTGCGCGGTACCGGCGCGGCCGCCTGACGCGAGCCCGTACCGCTCGTCCGGCCCGTAGCGCTACAGCAGCGCCGCCGCCGCGCGTCCGGCGAGGCGCCCGGAGAACAGGCATCCGCCGAGGAACGTGCCCTCCAGCGCACGGTAGCCGTGCATGCCGCCGCCACCGAAGCCTGCCGCCTCGCCCGCCGCGTAGAGTCCCGGCACGGTCTCGCCGTCGGCGCCGAGCACGCGCGAGTGCAGGTCGGTCTGCAGTCCACCGAGCGATTTGCGGGTGAGCACGTGCAGCTTCACCGCGATGAGCGGTCCGGCTGCGGGATCGAGGATGCGGTGCGGCGCCGCGGTGCGCACGAGCCGGTCGCCGCGGAACGAGCGCGCCGAGCGGAGCATCGCGATCTGCGCGTCCTTCGTGAAGTCGTTGTCCATCTCCCGGTCGCGCGCCTGCACCTCGGTGCGCACCCGCGCGGCATCCAGGGCTTCACCGCCGGGCAGGGCGCGCATGCCCGCGATGAGGTCGTCGAGCGTGTCACGGACGACGAAGTCGGCACCGTGGTCGAGGAAGTCCTGCACGGGTCCCGAGGCGCCCTTGCCCAGCCGCGACGACAGCAGCAGCTTCACGTCCTTGCCGGTCAGGTCGGGATTCTGCTCGCTGCCGGAGAGCGTGAACTCCTTCTCGATGATCTTGTAGGACAGCACGAACCAGGAATGGTCGTGTCCGGTGCGCCGCAGGTGCGCGAGCGTGCCCAGCGTGTCGAAACCGGGGAAGAGGGGGACGGGGAGGCGCGCACCGGTGGCGTCGAGCCACACCGACGAGGGCCCGGGGAGGATGCGGATGCCGTGTTGCGGCCACACCGGATGCCAGTTCTGGATGCCCTCGACGTAGTGCCACATCCGGTCGCCGTTGATCTCGCGTGCGCCCGCCGCGGTGGCAACCCCCAGCATGTGCCCGTCGACATACGCGGGCACCCCCGACACCATCGAGGTGGGAGGGGTGCCCAGGCGCTCGGGCCACCGCTCCCGCACGAGGGCATGGTTGCCGCCGATGCCGCCGGAGGTCACGATCGTCGCACCCGCGACGATCTCGAAGTCGTCCACCACCTCGCGGGAGGTCGCCACGCCCCGCGCCGCACCCGAGGGCGCCAGCACCTCGCCGGTGGCCCCGGTGACGACGCCGTCGGCGAGGGTCAGTGCGGTCACGCGGTGGCGCGCGAGGATCGTGAGGCGCCTGGCCTCCTCGGCCTGCTCCACCTCGCCCTGGAACGGCGCGACGACGCCGGGGCCGGTGCCCCACGTGATGTGGAACCGGGGTACCGAGTTGCCGGGGCCGGTGGCGGTGTACCCGCCGCGCTCGGCCCACCCCACGACGGGGAAGAAGCCGAGCCCTTTCTCCCGCAGCCAGGCGCGCTTCTCGTGGTGCGCGAAGTCGAGGTAGGCCTCGGCCCAGCGGCGCGGCCAGGCATCCTCGTCGCGGTCGAAGCCGGCAGTGCCGAACCAGTCCTGCCGGGCGAGATCGGGGGAGTCGCGGATGCCGAGACGTCGCTGCTCGGGCGAGTCGACGAAGAACAGCCCCCCGAACGACCACCACGCCTGCCCGCCGAGGTTGGTGCGGGGCTCCTGATCGACGATCACCACACGCCTGCCCGCGGCTGCGGCCTCACTGGCGGCGACGAGCCCGGACAGCCCCCAGCCGATGACGAGCACGTCTGTCGTGATGCGGACGGTCATGGGCGACTCCTTCGTCGTCGATGCGAGGCGGTACGGTTCAGCGGGGGTCGGGCGGCCGGCTGACCAGCGTCATCCCCGATGCGTCACGACCCGCGGACGCAGGACCGATGCCGGTCGGCTCGAACGTGTTCACCATGGCATGCGCTGCCCGCTCGAGGTAGTCCCAGAGCGTCGCCTCGTGCAGGGGCGAGAGCTGCAGCTCGTCGACGGCGACGCGCATGTGCGCGAGCCACCGGTCGCGGGCGTCGGGGTTGACGTGGAACGCGGCGTGGCGCATGCGCAGGCGCGGGTGACCTCGTTCCTGGCTGTACTGCGTCGGCCCGCCCCAGTACTGGGCGAGGAACATCTCCAGCCGACGCGTCGCCGGCTCGAGGTCGGTCTCCGGGTACATCGGCCGCAGCACGTCGTCTTCGGCGACACCCCGGTAGAACGCCGCGGCGAGGCGCACGAACGTGTCGTGGCCGCCGATCTCGTCGTAGAACGAGACAGGAGCGCTGTCGGTCATGTGGTCTTCTCTTCCCCGTCGTCGGATGCCGCAGGGCTGGGCGGCGCGGCATCCGGGTCTGTCTTGGCGTTCTTGCCGGTGCGCTTGGGCTTCCAGACCGGGCGCGCCTCCGCCGGCACGGGCGTGGGCTTGGTGACCGGCGGGTTGGCGCCGCGCACGCGCTGCGCGCCCTCAATGCCCGTCAGCACGATGGAATTGAGGTGCGGCAGGGACAGTCCCATCTCGTCGATCGCGTGCTTGAGACGCATCCGCAGCTCGCGGGCGACGTCGTCCTTCGCGTTGGCGCGCGTCTTCATGACGAGCCGGATGACCAGGGCGTCACCGTCGATCGACTCCAGGCCCCACACCTCGGGGTTCTCGAGGATGCGCGTACGCCACTTCGGGTCCTTCTGCAGGCTGCGCGCGGCATCGAGCATCTGCTTCTCGACCTCGTCGAGGTCGGCATCGGCCGGAACGGCGAGGTCGATGATGACGCGCGACCAGCCCTGGGACATGTTGCCGATGCGGGTGATCTCGCCGTTGCGCACGTACCAGAGCGTGCCGTTGACGTCGCGGACGTGGGTCACGCGCACCGAGACGTACTCCACGACGCCGGTGGCCAGCCCGAGGTCGACGACGTCGCCGATGCCGATCTGGTCCTCCGCGACGACGAAGATGCCGTTGAGCACGTCCTTGACGATGTTCTGCGCACCGAAACCGAGACCGGCGCCGATGGCGGCCGAGAGCAGGGCGAAGGAGCCGAGCGCGGTGGGCGCGAGCACCTGCACGACCAGCAGCACCACGACGATGACGATCGCCACATTGACGATGTTCTGCAGGATGGTGCCGAGCGTGCGCGTGCGCTGCACGAGGCGCACCTGGGCGAGGGGCGAGCGGTCCAGCGCCTGGGTGTCGTCGACGCGTGCCTTCGACTTCGCACCCGAGACGATGCGATCGACGGTGCGGCGGATGACGATGCGCAGCACCCAGGTGGCGAGGATTCCACCGAGGATGATGGCGGCCACGGCGAGCAGGTTCCAGCCCGCCGTGATGAGGAACTTGAGCACACGGCCCCAGAAGTCCGGATTGGTCACGTCGTCCATCGTCCCGATCCTACTGACCGTGCCCTCTGCGGCGGCTGAGCGCGGCCGCACAGCACCGCGCCCCGGACCCGAGCGAGCGGGACCGGGGCGCGGTCGATGTTCCGGTTACTCGGCGTCGCGCGCCTGCACCGACAGGGCGCGTTCCACGCCGGCGAGATTCTCGGCGACGAGGCGGCGCAGTGCCGGCGGGGCGTCCTGGTGCTCGGCGAGCCACGCGCGCGTCGCATCGCGCAGGGCCACGTCCGCCAGTGCCGCTGGGTACAGACCCACGATGAGGTACTGCGCGATCTGGTACGAGCGCGACTCCCAGATGGGCAGCAGCATGTCGAAGTACGCGGGCACGAACTCCGCGAGCAGAGCGCGACCGGCAGGGTGGACGAAGCCGGCGGCTGCGGCACGCACGATGGTGTTCGGCGCGTCGGCGGTGTCGATGAGCGACGACCAGGCGTCGCGCTTGGCCTCGGCCGTGGGCAGGGCCGCACGGGCCTGGGCCGCGAACTCGCCGCCCTTGGCCGTGTTGTCCGCGGCGAGGGCTTCATCGATCGCCGCGGCGTCGACGGCGCCGGCCGCAGCGAGCGAGATCAGCAGCTGCCACGACAGGTCGGTGTCGATTTCGAGGCCCTCCAGCGACCGCTCGCCCGCCCGCAGTGCCCGCACCGTCTCGGCGTGGGCGGGGGTGCTGGCGGCGCCGGCGAACGCGGTGACGAACTGCAGCTGGCTGTCGCTGCCCGCTTCAGCCGCCTGCGCGAGCTCCCACAGAGCGTCGGCCACCCGCGCCCGCGTCTCGTCGCGACGCGACGGGGTGACGTAGGACGACGCCGCGAGCAGCAGCTGTCCCAGCGTCGTGCGCACGGTGGTCGACTCGGTCTCGGTGCCGATGTTGCGCAGCACGAGGTCGACGTAGTCGGTGGCGGATGCCTCGGCGTCGCGGGTCTGGTCCCACGCGGCGCCCCACACGAGCGACCGCGCGAGCGGGTCGCTGATCTTGCTCAGGTGCTCGATCGCGGTCTGCAGCGAGCGGTCGTCGAGGCGGATCTTCGCGTAGGCGAGGTCCTCGTCGTTGAGCAGCACGAGGTCGGGGCGCGTACGGCCCTTGAGCTGGGGCACCTCGGTGAGGTCGCCGTCGACGTCGAGCTCCTCGTGGTGCACCCGCACGAGCGCGTCGCCCTGCAGCTGGTAGAAGCCGATGCCGACGCGATGCGGGCGGATCGTGGGGTAGTCCGCGGGAGCGGTCTGCACGATCGCGAAGCGCGTGATGGTGCCGTCGCTGTCGGTGGCGATCTCAGGGGAGAGCGTGTTGACCCCGGCGGTCTCGAGCCACTTCTTCGACCAGGTCGACAGGTCGCGGCCACTCGTGCGCTCGAGTTCGACCATGAGGTCGGACAGCTCGGTGTTGGACCACTCGTTCTTCTTGAAGTACGCGGCCACACCGGCGAAGAACTGCTCGATGCCGACCCAGGCGGCCAGCTGCTTGAGCACGGAGCCACCCTTGGCATAGGTGATGCCGTCGAAGTTGACCTGCACGTCTTCGAGGTCGTTGATCTGCGCGACGACGGGGTGGGTCGAGGGCAGCTGGTCCTGGCGGTATGCCCAGGTCTTCTCCATCGCGTTGAAGGTGGTCCACGCCGCCTCCCACTCGGTGGCTTCGGCGGTGGCCATGGTCGACGCCCACTCGGCGAACGACTCGTTCAGCCACAGGTCGTTCCACCAGCGCATCGTCACGAGGTCGCCGAACCACATGTGGGCCAGCTCGTGCAGGATCGTGACGACGCGGCGCTCCTTGACGGCGTCGGTCACCTTGCTGCGGAAGACGTAGGTCTCGGTGAAGGTCACCGCGCCAGCGTTCTCCATCGCCCCGGCGTTGAACTCCGGCACGAACAGCTGGTCGTACTTGGCGAAGGGGTACGGGTAGTCGAACTTCTCCTCGAAGTACGCGAACCCCTCGCGCGTCTTGTCGAAGATGTAGTCGGCGTCGAGGAACTGCCACAGGCTCTTGCGGGCGTAGACGCCGAGCGGGATGACGCGGCCGGAGGCGCTCGTCAGCTCGGAGAAGGTCGCCTGGTAGGGGCCGGCGATGAGCGCCGTGATGTAGGAGGAGATGAGCGGGGTGGGCTCGAAGGTCCACGTCGCCGTGCCGTCGCCGTGGCGCTGGGGCTCGGGCGTGGGGGAGTTGGAGACCACGTGCCACGGCTCGGGCGCGGTGACGGTGAACTGGAAGGTCGCCTTCACGTCGGGCTGCTCGAACACCGCGAACATGCGGCGGGAATCGGGAACCTCGAACTGCGAGTAGAGGTAGACCTCGCCGTCGACGGGGTCGACGAAGCGGTGCAGGCCCTCACCGGTGTTGGTGTAGAGGCAGTCCGCGTCGATCGTCAGCTCGTTCTCGGCGGCGAGACCGTCCAGCGCGATGCGCGAGTCGGCGAACACGGCAGCGGGGTCGAGGCTGCGGCCGTTGAGGGTGATCTCCCGCACCTCACCGGCGATGAGGTCGATGAAGGTGGCGGCGCCGGGGGTCGCACCGAAGCGCACGGTCGTGCGCGAGCCGAACACCTCCGCCCCGCGGTTCAGGTCGAGGTCGACCTCGTATGAGACGGCCGTCGCCGGGTCTAGGACGGCACGACGCTCCTGCGCTTCGATGCGGGTGAGGTTCTCTCCGGGCACGGCGGTTCTCCCAAATGTTCGGGTGTCTGAGGGGGCCCGACGGCGCGGGCCCGCCCCACAGCCTACGTCGTCAGGCACCGCGTGCCCACGGCGGCGGCGGCGAGGCGCCGCGCGCGATCGGGGCGCGCGGCGGTGCGAAGATGGGAGGGTGAGCGCAATCGACGACACCCCATCGGTCACGAACGGCGAGGCCCCACAGGTCCCCTTCGCCTCTCCCGCAGCCGCCTCCGGCGCCCCGCACATCGAGATCCCGGTGGCCTACGACGCCATCCTCCTCGCCGGCTTCGGCGGGCCGGAGGGACAGGACGACGTCATCCCGTTCCTGCGCAACGTCACCGCCGGACGCGGCATCCCCGACGAACGTCTCGAAGAAGTCGCGCACCATTACCGCCACTTCGGCGGCGTGAGCCCCATCAACGACCAGAACCGTGCGCTGAAGGCGGCCCTCGAGGACGAACTCGCCCGTCGCGGCATCGACCTGCCGGTGTACTGGGGCAACCGCAACTGGGGCCCCTACCTCGACGACGCGGTCAAGGAGGCCGCCGCCGCCGGGCACACCTCGCTCATCGCCATCGCCACGAGCGCCTACAGCTCGTTCTCCAGCTGCCGCCAGTACCGCGAGGACTTCGCGCAGGTGCTCACGCGCACCGGACTGGGCGACGTCGTCACCATCGACAAGGTGCGCCAGTTCTTCGACCACCCCGGCTTCGTCGCGCCCATCAGCGCGGGCGTGTCGCAGGCGGTCGCGGGCTTCCTCGACGATGGCATCGCCGCGTCGGAGATCCGCGTGCTGTTCTCCACCCACAGCGTGCCGATGGACGACGCGGTGCGCTCCGGCCCGCGCGACGTCGACTGGGGCGAGGGCGGCGCCTATGCCGCGCAGCACCGCGCCGTCGCCGAGGTCATCATGGGCGACCTCGCCGCCGAGCGTCCCGACGCGGCATCCGTCGCCTGGGATCTCGTCTACCAGTCGCGCTCGGGCCCGCCCTCGCAGCCGTGGCTCGAGCCCGACGTGGTCGATGTGATCGAGACGCTCCCGGATGCCGGTGTGCGCGCGGTCGCCATCGTGCCGCTCGGGTTCGTCAGCGACCACATGGAGGTGCTCTGGGACCTCGACACCGAGGCCGTGGAAGCCGCCGAAGAGGCGGGGCTGCGGGCCGTGCGCACCGCGACGCCGGGCGTCGACCCCGCATACGTCACGGGTCTCATCGACCTCGTGATGGAACGCGTCGAGGGCACCCCCACCGCCGAGCGTCCGCACCGCACGGCGCTCGGGCCCTGGTTCGACGTGTGCCGTCCTGCCTGCTGCGAGAACGTGCGCGCCGGGTTCAAGCCCGCCGCCGCCGGCATCGCGCCCTGACCCGCACGCACGTCCGCGGGCCGGAGCGCCGACCCTAGAATCGACGCATGCGCATCCACATCGCGACCGATCACGCCGGCCTCGAATTCTCCACGCACCTGCAGCACCACTTGGCCGGCCAGGGGCACGAGATCGTGGACCACGGGCCGCTGGACTACGACCCGCTCGACGACTATCCCGCCTTCTGCATCCGCGCCGCCGAGGCCGTGGTGCGCGACCAGAACGCCGGCGTCGACACCCTCGGGGTCGTCTTCGGCGGCTCGGGCAACGGCGAGCAGATGGCGGCGAACAAGGTGCGCGGCGCCCGGGCGGCTCTGGTGTGGAGCATCGCGACGGCAGAACTGGCCCGCGAGCACAACGACGCCAACGTGATCGCGATCGGCGCCCGCCAGCACACGTTCGACGAGGCCGCGGCCTTCATCGACCGGTTCATCGCCACGCCGTTCTCGGGTGACGAGCGTCACGCCCGCCGCATCGCGCAGCTGGCCGCGTACGAGACCGACGGGTCGCTGCTGCCCGACCCGCGTGCGGCGGCGGACCAGCCCGACGTGCTGGCCGCCGACGACAGCTCGTTCGACCCGGAAGCAGGCTGATGCCCGAGGGTCACTCCGTCCACCGCATCGCCCGGCAGTTCGACCGCAACTTCGTCGGACGCCGGGTGTCGGCATCCAGCCCGCAGGGCCGATTCGTCGAGGGTGCCGCCGTCCTCGACGGCCGCACCGCGACCGAGGTGCGTGCGGTGGGCAAGCAGATGTTCCTCGCGTTCGACGATGCCATCTGGCTGCGCGTGCACCTGGGCATGTACGGCGCATGGGACTTCGCCGGTGAGATCCTGGTCGACCCGACGATCGCCGCGGCCAACGGGCGGATGGGGCAGACCAACCAGCGCGGCACCGTGCTCGAAGACGCCCCGATCCTCGACGCCGCCGGTGAGAACTCGCTGGCCTCCATCGGCGCCCCACGGCGCACGCGCGTGCACGTGCGCATGTCGGAGCAGACCACCGGCCTGGCCGACGACGAGCAGTGGCCGCCCGCGGTCGTCGGACAGGTGCGCCTGCGGCTCATGACCGACATCACCTGCGCGGACCTGCGCGGGCCGACGTCGTGCGAGCTGCAGACCGCCGACGAGATGGCGGCGACGGTCGCCAAGCTCGGACCCGACCCGCTCGTGGACGATCCCACCGCCGGCGAGGAGCGCTTCACCGCGACGGTGCGCCGCAAACCCACTCCCATCGGGCTGCTCCTGATGGACCAGACGGTCGTCAGCGGCATCGGCAACGTCTACCGCGCAGAGATGCTCTTCCGGGCACGGCAGAACCCCCACACGCCGGGGCGCGACGTGCCGGAGGAGACCGTGCGCGCGCTCTGGCGCGACTGGGTCACGCTGCTGTCGATCGGCGTCGAGACCGGCCAGATGATGACGATGGACGACCTGGCGCCCGAGGACTACCGCAAGGCCATGGCCTCCCGCGACGACCGGCACTGGGTGTACCACCGGGCAGGGCTGCCCTGCCGCGTGTGCGGCACGGCGATCGTCGTCGAGGAGATGGCCACGCGCAAGCTCTACTGGTGCCCGAGGTGCCAGGCGTGAGGCAGAACCCGAGCTTCGCCATGACCGACGTCGCGGAACTGCGCCGCGTGATCGACGAGAACCCGTGGGTGACCCTCGTGAGCCACACCGACGATGGTCTCGTCGCCTCGCACTACGCGGTGCTGCTGGACGACACCCGCGACGACCTCACGATCGTGGGGCACGTCGGCAAGCCCGACGACCTCATCCACGGGCTGGGGGAGCGCGAGCTGCTTGTGGTCGTGCAGGGTCCGCACGGCTACATCTCGCCCGGCTGGTACGGTGACGTCGCAGCCGTGCCGACCTGGAACTTCGTCTCGGTGCACCTGAGCGGCGTCCCCGAACTGCTGAGCACCGAGGAGAACCTCGCGGTGCTCGACCGGCTCGTTGCCCGGTTCGAGGGCAGCATGCCGCAGCCGCGGTTGCTGTGGGAACGGCCCAACGACGCCGACTTCGTGCACCGCCTCGAGAAGGGCACGGTCGGTTTCCGACTCACCCCCACGCGCGTGGTCGCCAAACGCAAACTGAGCCAGAACAAGCCCGACGACGTCGTGGAGACCATCGTGACCGAATTGGATGCCGGCGCAGCCGGATACACCGACCCGCGCCTGGCCGCGGAGATGCGTCGCGCCCACGACGCCCGCAAGGGACGCGCGTGAGCCCGACGGTGGGTGACGGCGTCGACGTCGTCGCCAACGTGCGCCTGACCGGTGCCGACCGGACCGACCCGTTCGGCGGCGACGCGGTCGACGTGCACCTGAGCGCCGGCGTGATCGCCGACATCGCGCCGGCGAAGGCCCTGCCTCGGCGCGGCGTCGTGCTCGACGCCGACGGCGGCTGGCTCGTGCCGGGGCTCTGGGATCACCACGTGCACACCGTGCAGTGGGCGCTCGTCGCGCAGCGCGAATCGCTCGGCCACGCGACCAGTGCGGCGCACGCGGCGCGGATCATGGCTGACGCGCCGGTGCAGGGCGACGGCCGCCGTGTGGGCACCGGCTTCCGTCATGCGCTGTGGCCGGACGAACCCACGCTCGCCGTACTCGACGCCGCGACCGGCGACGTGCCGACCTACCTGATCAACGCCGACGTGCACAGCGTGTGGCTCAATTCCGCCGCGCTCCGCCGCGAGGGCCACCCGGCATCGGGCTCGGGACTGCTGCGCGAGCAACCGGCGTTCGAGATCTCCCGCCGGCTGAACCTCGTGCCCACCGACGTCTCCGACGCCGCGGTGGCGCGGATGGCGCGCGCCGCCGCCGCGCGCGGCGTCGTCGGCATCGTCGATTTCGACATGGCCTTCAACGCGGATGCCTGGGCGCGCCGCGCCGCGCAGGGCTTCGACATCGTGCGCGCGCGCTTCGGCATCTATCCGGCCGACCTCGAACGTGCGATCGGCCTGGGGCTCGAGACCGACGATGCGGTCGACCCTGCGGGGCTGTTCCGGGTGGGGTCCCTCAAGGTCATCACCGACGGCTCGCTCGGCACGCACACCGCTGCGTGCTCGCACGCCTACCCCGGCGACCCCTTCAACCACGGCATGCTCACGGTGCCGCCCGACGAGCTGCTCGCGCTGATGACCCGGGCCACGGGCGCCGGTCTGTCGTCGGCGATCCACGCGATCGGCGACGTCGCGAACGCGCACGCACTGGATGCCTTCGCTCTCACGGGCGCCTCCGGGACGATCGAGCACGCACAGCTGGTGGCCCACTCCGACGTGCGCCGCTTCGCCGCCCTCGAGGTCGGCGCGAGCGTGCAGCCGGAGCACGCGCTGGACGACCGGGACATCACCGACACGGTGTGGGCCACCCAGACCGCGCAGCCGTATCCGCTGCGGGCGTTCGCCGATGCCGGGGTGAACCTGCTGTTCGGCTCGGACGCACCGGTGTCGGCCCTCGACCCCTGGGCGGGCATGGCCGCGGCCGTGTACCGCACCCGCGATGGACGGGAGCCCTGGCAGCCGGCGCAGGCCGTGGATGCGGCCACCGCTCTCGCGGCATCCACCGAGAACGGCTCCGCCGGTGGATCGGCGCTGCGCATCGGCGGGGTCGCCGACCTCGCCGTCGTCTCCCACGACCCCCTCGTCTGCGACGAGCGGACCCTGCGCGGCATGGCAGTGGCGGCGACGATGATCGCCGGGCGCCTCACGCACGCCGACGGGTGACACGACGAAGCCCCGCACCGATCGGCGCGGGGCTTCGTGGAGTCGAGGATTACTCGGCGAGGTGGGCGAAGAGGAACCAGCGGTCCTTTTCGAGGCCCGCCTTGATGCCGATGGCGACGTCCTGGCTCGTGAGGTCGACCTCGTCGAGCCCGTCGATGGCGGCCTGCAGGTCGATCAGGACGGCGTCGATGTCGGCGAGGACATCGCGCACGATGGCATCCCACTGCGTGAAGCCGGCGGGAACGGCGGTGGGCTTGGCCTTCTGGGCGACCGTCGACACACGGGCGTCGATCGGCAGGCCGAGGGCGACGATGCGCTCGGCGGCGTCGTCCGCCCAGCCCTGCGCGTGCTCGACGACGGTGTCGAGAAGTTCGTGGATGGACTGGAAGTTCGCGCCGCGTACGTTCCAATGCGCCTGCTTGCCGTTGACGGCGAGAGCCTGCAGGCCGAGGACGACGGGGGTGAGGAACTGGGCGGTTCCGGCGGCGACGGTCGGGTCGGCGGCGGTGGCGGGGATGGTCTGGTTCTTCGTCATGGTCGTCTCCTATCGGCGGGGTGTCACCCTGCTCGCCACAACGCTACTCAGGCGGCGGTATTCCGCAAGCAAGCTGAGGCTCGGCTTACGGAGGCGGCGCGGCCCTACGCTCGGGGCATGACCGTTGCCGACGAAGCCTCCGTCCTGTCCGTCTCCGATGCGACCCCGCACGTGCCCGACTCCGCGTTCGTCGCCGCCGGCGCGCGGCTGGTGGGCGCGGTGACCCTGGGGGAGGAGGCGAGCGTCTGGTACAACGCGGTGCTGCGCGCCGACAGCGACACCATCACGATCGGTGCGGGCAGCAACGTGCAGGACAACGTGTCGGTGCACGTCGACGCGGGCAGCCCCGTCGTCATCGGCGAGAACGTCTCCATCGGCCACAACGCGGTCGTGCACGGCTGCACGGTCGAGGACGGCTCGCTCATCGGCATGGGAAGCGTCGTGCTCTCGGGCGCCGTCATCGGCGCGGGGTCGCTCGTAGCCGGGGGAGCGGTGGTGCTGGAGGGCACCGTCGTGCCGCCCGGGTCGCTCGTGGCGGGGGTCCCCGCGAAGGTGCGCCGCGAGCTGACCGAAGAGGAACGGGCGAAGCTGCGCCGCAACGCCGACGTCTACCGCGCACATCTGCAGAACCACGCCACAGCCGTCCGCGCCCGCTGACGGCGGTCGCTGTCGGAATTCAGGCTGTGGGCCGTTGCCGGGCGTGCGACGGCACTGTTTCGGCGCGACAGCCTGAATTCCGACAGCCGTCTCCGCCCGGCTCCGCCGGCGTTCCCGCGCCCGCCCCGTCGGAATTCAGGCTGTGGTCGCTCCCGGGTGCCCCGCAACGCGGTTTCGTCGCCGGAGCCTGAATTCCGACGCGAATCGGCGCCATCGCAGAGCGCGAGGTGGGCCACGCTCGGCGGTGTGACGCGGGTGGCAGCTGACTCGCCGGTGGCCGGAATGTAGGCGCAGACCCCCAGGACGGGCCTGGAACCCTTGCAATCAGTGGAGGGGATGACGGGAATCGAACCCGCACCATCAGTTTGGAAGACTGAGGCTCTACCATTGAGCTACATCCCCGCAGCGGCATGCCGCGGCATCCATGAGTCTAGACGAACCGCGGGCTCAGCGCGGACACGGCGCGGTCGGCTAGACTTCCCGGGGTCGTTTCGGCGCACGCGTGCGTGCGCACAACCCGGGGCGTAGCTCAGCTTGGTAGAGCGCCCGCTTTGGGAGCGGGAGGCCGCAGGTTCAAATCCTGTCGCCCCGACGTAACGACCTCCCAGACATCCAGACTTTCCGCCTCCGCGCGTCTGCGCGGATCACCCAAGGAGAAGCAACAGGAATGGTCAACGCCACCGTCGAGAAGCTCAGCCCGACCCGGGTCAAGCTCCACATCACGGTCTCCCCGGACGAACTGAAGCCCGCCATCGCACACGCGTACGAGCACATCGCCGAGGACATCCAGATCCCCGGATTCCGCAAGGGCAAGGTGCCCGCGCCCATCATCGACCAGCGCGTCGGTCGTGGTGCGGTCATCGAGCACGCCGTCAGCGAGGGCCTGGACGGGTTCTACCGCGCCGCCGTCAACGAGACCGAGATCCGCGTGGTCGGCCGTCCCGCCGCCGAGGTCGTCGAGTGGCCCAGCGACAAGGACTTCTCCGGCGACCTGGTCGTCGACGTCGAGGTGGACGTCCGCCCCGAGTTCGAGCTCCCCGCCTACGAGGACCTCACCATCGAGGTCGACGCCGTCGAGACCGATGAGGCCGCCGTCGACGCCGAGCTCGACCGCCTCCGCGGTCGCTTCGGCACGCTGGTGACCGTCGATCGTCCCGCCGCCAAGGGCGACTTCGTCGAGCTCAACCTCGTCGCCACGATCGACGGCAACGAGATCGACCGCGCCGAGGGCGTGTCGTACGAGGTCGGCTCGGGCGAACTGCTCGAGGGCACCGACGAGGCGATCGAGTCGCTCACCGCGGGTGAGGACACCACGTTCCGCTCCAAGCTCGTCGGCGGCGACCACGCCGGCTCCGAGGCCGAGGTGGCCGTCACGGTCGTGGCCGTCAAGGAGCGCGAGCTTCCCGAGGCCGACGACGACTTCGCGCAGATCGCCAGCGAGTTCGACACGATCGCCGAGCTGCGCGCCAGCCTCGCCGAGCGTGTGGGCGAGCAGTCGGGCTTCGCGCAGGCTTCCGCCGCGCGCGACAAGCTCGTCGAGAAGCTCATCGAGCTGACCGAGATCCCCGTGCCCGAGCAGCTCGTCGAGGACGAGGTGCACCAGCACCTCGAGGGCGAAGGCCGTCTCGAGGACGACGAGCACCGCGCCGAGGTCACCGAGGCGAGCAAGAAGCAGTTCCGCACCCAGATGGTGCTCGACAAGATCGCGGAGCAGTTCAAGGTGCAGGTCTCGCAGGACGAGCTCACCCAGTACCTGATCCAGTCGGCCGCCCAGTACGGCATGGCCCCGCAGGAGTTCGTCAACGCGCTGCAGCAGGGCAACCAGCTGCCCGCGATGATCGGCGAGGTCGCGCGCAACAAGGCGCTGGCACTGGCGCTCGGCAAGGTCACGGTCGTCGACACCGACGGCAAGCCCGTCGACCTCTCCGGCTTCATCGCCCTCGAGGACGAGCCTTCCGCCGAGGAAGAGGTCGTCGAAGAGGCGCAGGAGATCGCGGATGCCGCGGCTGACGCCGACGCCGTCATCGAGGCCGAGGAGAAGCCCGCCAAGAAGGCGCCCGCCAAGAAGGCTCCGGCCAAGAAGGCCGACGCCGCCGAGGCTCCCGCCAAGAAGCCGGCTGCCAAGAAGCCCGCCGCCAAGAAGGCCGCTGACGCTGCGGAGCCCGCAGCCGACGCCGAGCCTGCCAAGAAGCCGGCGACCCGCAAGGCCGCCAAGAAGGCCACGGACGAGAAGTAAGTCGACCCGATCGACGACGCTGACGGGGCGGATGCTGCGGCATCCGTCCCGTCGGTGTTTCACCCCATCGTCGCAGCGGGCACTCTGCCCAGGGCGAACACGGGCGGGTCGCCCGTGACGCGCCGGTAGATTCATTGCGACGGACCACGGAAACAGGAGTGAACATGGCCGAACCCCTTGTCGCGACCAGCGTCTTCGACAGGCTGCTGAAGGACCGCATCATCTGGCTCGGGTCGGAGGTGCGTGACGACAACGCCAACGAGATCTGCGCCAAGATCCTGCTGCTGGCAGCGGAGGACTCCGAGAAGGACATCTACCTCTACATCAACTCGCCCGGCGGCTCGATCACCGCCGGCATGGCGATCTACGACACGATGCAGTTCGTGCCCAACGACATCGTCACCGTCGGCATCGGCATGGCGGCCTCGATGGGTCAGCTGCTGCTGACCAGCGGAACGAAGGGCAAGCGCTACATCACGCCCAACGCCCGTGTGCTGCTGCACCAGCCCCACGGCGGCTTCGGCGGTACCGCCAGCGACATCCAGACGCAGGCTCAGCTCATCCTCTCGATGAAGCGCCGCCTCGCCGAGATCACCGCTGCGCAGACCGGCAAGTCGGTCGAGCAGATCAACCTCGACGGCGACCGCGACCGCTGGTTCACCGCCGATGAGGCGCTCGAGTACGGCTTCGTCGACCACATCCGCGAGCACGCCGCAGACGTCACCGGCGGCGGCGGAACAGCCGTCGACGGCGTCACTGTCGGCGACGACCCCGCCAACTGAGACCCCGGAGGAGACACACACAATGCACACCCCCACCTTCGGCGGCGCCCCTCAGGGCCTGCAGATGCCGAACAGCCGCTACATCCTCCCGCAGTTCGAGGAGCGCACGGCATACGGCTACAAGCGCCAGGACCCCTACAACAAGCTCTTCGAAGACCGCGTGATCTTCCTGGGCGTGCAGGTCGACGACGCGTCGGCCGACGACGTCATGGCCCAGCTGCTCGTGCTTGAGTCGCAGGATCCCGACCGCGACATCGTCATGTACATCAACTCGCCCGGTGGCTCGTTCACCGCCATGACGGCGATCTACGACACCATGCAGTACGTGTCGCCGCAGATCTCGACCGTCGTGCTCGGGCAGGCGGCATCCGCTGCCGCCGTGCTGCTGGCGGCCGGTGCCCCCGGCAAGCGTCTGGCGCTGCCAAACGCCCGCATCCTCATTCACCAGCCCGCCGTCGGCGAGGCCGGCCACGGACAGGCGTCGGACATCGAGATCCAGGCGGCCGAGATCCTGCGCATGCGCACGTGGCTGGAGGAGACGCTCGCGAAGCACTCCAACCGCTCGCAGGAGCAGGTCAACAAGGACATCGACCGCGACAAGATCCTCTCGGCGAACGATGCGCTCGAGTACGGTCTCGTCGACCAGGTGCTCACCACGCGCAAGCGCGGTCAGGCTGCCATCACCAGCTGACACGCGGATGCCGCTCGCCCCGTCCGTCGTTCCTTCGACGGGCGGGGCTTTGCGCTTTCCACCCCGTTGCGTTCGCCCGCGACATCGGGCGCCGCAAATGCCGCCCGATGTCGCAGCCAGCAGTTAGGCTCGGAGAGCGCCCGACTGGGGGCAGTGAGGAGGAGCCTGATGGCTCGCATCGGTGAAAGCGCCGACCTGTTCAAGTGCTCCTTCTGTGGCAAGAGCCAGAAGCAGGTCCAGCAGCTGATCGCGGGACCGGGCGTGTACATCTGCGACGAGTGCGTCGAGCTGTGCAACGAGATCATCGAAGAGCGCATGGCGGAGTCCGGCTCGGGCGAGGTCGCCGAGTTCGATCTGCCGAAGCCGCGCGAGATCTTCTCGTTCCTCGAGGAGTACGTCGTCGGCCAGGAGTCCGCCAAGCGCGCGCTGTCGGTCGCCGTCTACAACCACTACAAGCGCATCCGTGCCCACGGCACCCTGCAGCCCGCTGAGCAGCGCGCCGACGACATCGACATCGCCAAGAGCAACATCCTGCTGCTGGGTCCCACCGGCTGCGGCAAGACCTACCTCGCCCAGACCCTCGCGAAGCGCCTGAACGTGCCGTTCGCGGTCGCGGATGCCACCGCCCTCACCGAGGCGGGCTACGTCGGCGAGGACGTCGAGAACATCCTGCTGAAGCTGCTGCAGGCCGCCGACTTCGACACGAAGCGCGCCGAGACCGGCATCATCTACATCGACGAGGTCGACAAGATCGCCCGCAAGGCCGAGAACCCGTCGATCACCCGCGACGTCTCGGGGGAGGGCGTGCAGCAGGCACTGCTGAAGATCCTCGAGGGCACGGTCGCCTCGGTGCCGCCGCAGGGCGGCCGCAAGCATCCGCATCAGGAGTTCATCCAGATCGACACGACGAACGTGCTGTTCATCGTGGCGGGGGCCTTCGCCGGGCTCGAGGAGATCATCTCCTCGCGCGTCGGCAAGCACGGCGTCGGGTTCGGCGCGCCGCTGCACGACAAGGGCGAGAACCTCAACCTGTTCAGTGACGTGCTCCCCGAAGACCTGCACAAGTTCGGGCTCATCCCCGAGTTCATCGGGCGTCTGCCGGTCGTCGCCTCCGTCGCGCCGCTGGACCAGGACGCCCTGATGGAGATCCTCACCGAGCCGCGCAACGCCCTGGTGAAGCAGTACCAGCGCATGTTCGAGCTCGACGGGGTGCAGTTGGAGTTCGAGGAAGACGCCCTGCGCGCCATCGCCGACCTCGCGGTGCTGCGCAAGACCGGAGCACGTGGGCTGCGGGCCATCCTCGAAGACGTGCTCGGCCCCATCATGTTCGAGATCCCGTCGGCCGAAGACGTCGAGAAGGTCGTCATCACCCCGGCCGTCGTCGACGGCGCGGCCCCGACGCTGCTGCTGCGTCAGAAGCGCAAGAGCGCCTGACCCTGCGGGCGCATCCCGCGGCCGATGTCCGAGGCCGCCCCTAGTGTCTGCGGCATGACCCAGGTACGACCCTTCGCCTTCCACGCCGGCGACGACCTGCTCGATGATCTGCGCAGGCGTCTGGACCGGACACGACTGCTCCCCGACTCCCCACGCGCCCCGGCATCCGGCATGTCCGCCGAGTACCTCGGGGAACTGGTCGCGTCGTGGCGCGACTTCGACTGGCGCGAGCGGGAGCGCTGGCTGAACAGTCACCCGCAGTTCCTCGCCGACATCGGTGACGCCACCGTGCACTTCGTGCATCGCCGGGCGCAGCGCGACGACGCGCCCGTGCTGCTCGTGATGCACGGGTGGCCGCACACCTTCGCCCTGCAGCTGGACTTCGTCGACCTGCTGTCCGACTTCCACGTCGTCGTCCCGAGCTTCCCCGGCTTCGCCTTCTCGTCGCCGTACCGGGACGGGCCGTTCACCGAGCAGCGCCTCGTCGACACGATGCACGCGCTCATGACCGACGTGCTCGGGTACTCCCGCTACCTCACCTACGGCGAGGACGTGTCGGCCAACGTCAACGACCTGCTGGCAGCGAGCCACCCCGAGGCGGTGGCGGGAATCCTGGTGACGCACGCGCACTTCGTGTATCAGGACGAACGCGACGCGCTGTCCGATCCCGCCGAGGCGGCGTTCTTCTCCCGGCTCGGTGAGGCCCACGGTCCCGACGGCGCCTACGGTCACGTGCAGGCGACGCGCCCCGACACCCTCGCCGTCGCCTTGAACGACTCGCCCGCGGGACTGCTCGCGTGGCTCACCGAGAAGCTCGTCGAGTGGGGTGACAGCCCCACCGATGACCCGCGTGCGGTCGAGCGGCGCATCTCGCGCGAACGCATCCTCACCGAGGCGATGATCTACTGGGCGACCGAGAGCATCGGCTCGTCGTTCCGCCCGTATTACGAGGGTGCAGACCAGCCCGCCCCCATCCCGCCGGTGACCGTGCCCGCATCGGTGCACATCCAGCGGCACGAGTGGGACTACCCGGAGTCGCTCGCACGGCGCTTCTACCGGGACCTCCGCGCCTTCGAACGCCTCGACGAGGGCGGGCACTTCGCCGTGGCCGAGGTGCCGCAGGCGATGGCGCAACGCGTACGCGCCTTCGCCGACGGGCTCGGTCTGCTGTGAGGCCGGCCCGTCGGCGGGCGGCGGTCAGTCGGTCAGGCCGCGCCGCGTGAGCAGCGGCTCGATCTCGGCATCCCGGCCGCGGAAGTCGCGGTAGGCCTCGAGCGGATCCTTCGAACCTCCGACACCGAGGAGGCGCTGGCGGAAGCGGTCGCCGTTGGCGCGAGTGAGCCCACCGTTCTCGTGGAACCACTCCACGGTGTCGGCGTCGAGCACCTCGCTCCAGATGTACGAGTAGTAGCCCGCGCTGTAGCCGCCGGAGAAGATGTGCGCGAAGTACGTCGAGGAGTATCGGGGCGGCACGACCTCGCTGTGCAGACCGATCTCGGTGACGGCGCCCGCTTCGAACGCCGCCACATCGATGTCCGCGGCGGCATCCGACGCGCCCAGGCAGTGCCAGGCCTGATCGATCCATGCAGCAGCGAGGTACTCGCTGGTGGCGAAGCCCTGGTTGAACGTCTCGGACGCGGCGAGCTTGTCGACGACCTCAGCCGGCAGCGGTTCGCCGGTGTCGATGTGCCGCGCGTAGTTGCTCAGCACCTCCGGCCAGTAGATCCACATCTCGTTGACCTGACTGGGGAACTCCACGAAGTCGCGGTAGACGTTGGTACCCGCGAAGCTCGGGTAGGTGACCGTTGCGAACAGCCCGTGGAGGGCGTGGCCGAACTCGTGGAAGAGGGTGTTGACCTCGTCCAGGGTGAGGAGGGTCGGCTGCCCGGGGGCGGGACGGGCCACGTTGAGGTTGTTGACCACGACGGGCGCGGTGCCGCGCAGACGCGACTGCGTCACGATGGAGTTCATCCAGGCGCCGCCGCGCTTGGTGTCGCGCGTGTACAGGTCGAGCACGTAGAGACCCAGCGCCGAGCCGTCGGCGTTGTGGATCTCGAAGATCCGCGCCTCGGGGTGGTAGGAGGGGAGGTCCGCACGCTCGGTGAACGTGATGCCGTACAGCGCGGTGGCGGCGAAGAAGACACCGTCCTGCAGCACGCGCTCGGCCTCGAACCAGGGGCGCAGCGCCGCCCGATCGAGGTCGTATCGCGCCTGGCGCACCTGCTCGGTGTAGAACGCCCAGTCATGCACTTCGAGGGGGAACGGCTCAGGCCCGGCATCGACGATCTCCTGCAGTGCGGCGCGCTCGCGCGCGGCGTTGCGCGCCGCGGGCGCCGCGAGGCGGAACAGCAGCTCGCGCACGGCGGCGGGGGAGCCCGCCGTCTCGTCGGAGGTGATGTACGCGGCGTGGTTGTGGTAGCCCAGCAGCTCGGCGCGCTCGGCGCGCAGTCGGACGATCTCGCGCAGCACACCCCGGTTGTCGTGGGCGTTGCCCCGGGAGCCGCGCGACCGGGATGCCGCCAGCAGGCGCCGACGGGACTCGCGGTCTGTCAGCGACGAGAGGTAGGGGTGCCCCGTGAACAGGGTGAGCGCGACGACATAGCGGCCCTCGAGCCCGCGGTCGGCGGCCGCCTGGGCGGCGGCGGAGAGTTCCCCGGCGGTGAGCCCGTCAAGTTCGGCGACATCGTCGAAGACCACCGCGAGCTCGTTGGTGTCGGCGAGAAGGTTCTTCTCGAACGTCGTGGTGAGCGTGGACAGCCGCTGGTTGAGCGCGGTGAGACGCTGCTTCGCCTCGTCGGACAGGCCCGCCCCGGCGTGGCTCATCTGGGTGTGACGGCGCTCCACCAGGTAGCGCTGCTCGGGAGTGAGGTCGAGCTCGTCGAGCCGCTCGAAGAGCGCGCGCACGCGGGCGTAGAGAGTGCTGTCCAGCTGGATGGCATCCTGATGCGCCGACATCAGTGGTGCGAGGGTCTCCTCGACTGCCTGGATGTCGGGCGTGGCATCCGCCGAAGACACGGTGTAGAACGCGTGGGCGACCCGCCCCAGCAGGTCACCCGAGAGCTCCAGCGCCGTCATCGTGTTCTCGAACGTGGGGGCGTCGGGGTTCGCGGTGATGGCGTCGACCTCGGCGCGCTGCTGGGCGAAGACAGCCTCGAATGCCGGCAGGTAGTGCTCAGCGCGGATCGCGCGGTAGTCGGGCAGCTCGTAGGGGAGTGTGCTCGGGGCCAGCAGGGGGTTGCTCTCGTCCGTCATCGTTTCAGCCTAGGCTGATCCGTCCGCGCGCACCGATGCAAAGAAACCCTTGCAAAGAAGTCCTTGCAAAGGTAGCTTTGCAACATGACCTCCGAAGACGCTCCCACCGACCCGGCGCAGGACCAAGGCCGGCCGCCGGTGCGGGTGCTCGATACCGGGGCGGTGAAGGCATTGGCGCATCCCATCCGCGTCGCCATCTACGACATCATCAGCCAGTACGGACCGCAGACGGCCAGCTCGCTGGCCGAGCGACTGGGGGAGTCGACCGGGGCGACCAGCTACCACCTGCGTGCGCTGGCGAAGCACGACCTCATCCGCGAGGTCGCCGGTCGCGGCACGGCCCGGGAACGCTGGTGGGAGCGCCCGGCGGGCGCGGTGTCGTTCGCGGCGCCCGGCGGCATGCCCACGATCGCCGGCCGGGCCGCCATGCAGCTGGTCATGTCGTCGCTCTACGACCGCCGTCATCAGCAGCTGATGCAGTTCGTGACCTCCGGCAACGACACCGAGCCGGAGCAGTGGCAGGACGCGGCGTTGATCTCCACCGCGAACGTGCGCTTGACCGCCGCCCAGCTCGCCGATGTCTCGGCGCGCATCGCCGCGGTGATCGACGAGACCGTCGACAGATACCGGGATCAGAGCGGGGAGGACGTGCGGCCGGTCACGATCCGCGCCGACCTGTTCCCACTCGCAGAAGGGGACCAGTCATGACCGCGTACGCCGAGTCGATGTCGGAGCGGTTCCTCCCGGTGCACCCCACCCTCGTGGAACGGGCCGCGCTGCGACTGGCCACGGCCACGCAACGGCTCGTCGCGCACCGCATGCAGCGTCGCGCCCACCGACTGGAGCAGGCCGTCGCGCAGCGCACGATCGCGATCGATCGTCAGCGCCGCGAAGACGACCTGCTGCGCACCGCGGCGTTGTCGCTCGGTCCGCGCCTGCACTGACGCCCGATCAGGCGAAGTCGTCGTCGGGGTCGTGTCCGACCACCGCATTGCCCTCGGCGTCGAGCGAGACCACGACGCCCGTCTCCAGCTCCGCGATCGGCCGGCCCTCGAGGAACGTGAGCGTCCACCGCGGGCGTGGCTGACCCAGATCGTCGCCGGGGATCGCCCGGTCGACGGCCTGAATCTGGCCGCGGATGCTGGCGGGCACCGCTGCGGGCGGTTCGTCGCCGGAAGTCCAACGGGTTCCGAGCTGCATGTCAGACCTCCTGGGGAGCGAGCACGATCTCGAGCACCGAGGTGGTCTCGGCGTCCTGGTAGGTGATCTCGGCGACACGGCCGACGGCCTTGAGGTCGCCCTCCGCGAGGCGGAGAGCCGCCGCAGCGGTCTCGCTGGCACCGATCGTCGCACGCTCGACCTGGGTCTTCTGCGAAGCCTTCGCCTCGGTCTTCGCACGACGGATGCCGATGAGCGCCTCGCCGACGATGCGCAGCACCGCGGGGTCGCCCTCGATGCCCAGGGGCTCCGGCCACGAAGCGGTGTGCACCGAACCTTCCTCGAACCACGACCAGGCCTCTTCCGTCGCGAACGACAGCACCGGCGCGAGCAGTCGCAGCAGCGTCGACAGTGCCAGGCGCAGCGCGAGCGCTGCCGATGCCTGCCCGACATCGCCCTGGTTGTAGGCGCGCTCCTTGACGAGCTCGAGGTAGTCGTCGCAGAACGTCCAGAAGAAGGCCTCGGTCACTTCGAGCGCGCGGGCGTGGTCGTATGCCTCGTACGCCTTCGTCGCCTCCCGCACCACACCGTCCAGGGTCGCGAGCATGGAGGCATCCAGCGCGTGGGTCACCTCGGCGCCCGCGGGGACCGGGAACGACAGCACGAACTTGGCGGCATTCAGGACCTTGATCGCCAGGCGCCGGCCGATCTTCACCTGCGTCGGGTTCTGCGGGTCGAACGCCGCGTCTGCGCCCAGGCGGCTGGAGGCGGACCAGTAGCGGACGGCGTCCGTCCCGTGCTGGGCGAGGATGTCCGCCGGCGTCACGACGTTGCCCTTGGACTTCGACATCTTCTTGCGGTCGGGGTCGACGATGAAGCCGGAGATCGCGGCATCCGTCCACGGCGCGCGGTCGTCCTCGAGGGCACTGCGCAGCATGGTCGAGAACAGCCACGTGCGGATGATGTCCTGACCCTGCGGGCGCATCGAGAACGGGGCGACGAGGTCCCAGAGCTCCGGGTCGCGCTCCCAGCCACCGGCGAGCTGCGGCGTGAGCGAGGAGGTCGCCCAGGTGTCGAAGATGTCCTTCTCGGCGTCGAAGCCGCCGGGGACGCCGCGCTGGTCCTCGGTGTAACCCGGGGGGACGTCGCTCGTGGGGTCGACGGGCAGGCTCGCGAGGTCGGGCGTGAGCACGCGGCTGTAGTCCCGCTCGCCGTTGTCGTCGAGGGCGTACCAGACCGGGATCGGCACGCCGAAGAAGCGCTGGCGCGAGACGAGCCAGTCACCGGTGAGGCCGTTGGTCCAGTTCTCGTAGCGCACGCGCATGAAGTCCGGATGCCAGTCCATGCCGGCGCCCAGGGCGATCAGCTTCTCGCGCAGCTCGGCGTCGCGGGCGCCGTTGCGGATGTACCACTGGCGGGTCGAGACGATCTCGAGCGGGCGGTCGCCCTTCTCATAGAACTTCACGGGGTGGGTGAACGGCTTCGGGTCGCCGATGAGCTCGCCCGACTCGCGCAGCAGCTCCACGATGCGCTTCTTGGCGCTGAACACCGTCTTGCCGGCGAGTTCGGCGTACGCGGCGCGCGCGGCATCCGTCACGATGACGTCGGGGGCCTCGGCCACGATGCGGCCGTCCTTGCCGAGGATGGTGCGGTTGGGGAGATCGAGCTCGCGCCACCAGATGATGTCGGTCACGTCCCCGAAGGTGCAGATCATGGCGATGCCCGATCCCTTGTCCTTCTGCGCGAGCGGGTGCGCCAGCACTGGGACCTCGACGTCGAACAGGGGCGTCCGCACCGTCGAGCCGAAGTGCGGCTGGTAGCGCTCGTCGTCGGGGTGGGCCACGAGCGCGACGCACGCGGCGAGCAGCTCGGGGCGCGTGGTCTCGATCTCGATGTCGCCGGAGCCGTCGGTGAGGTGGAAGGCCACGCGGTGGTACGCGGCCGGCTGGTCGCGGTCCTCGAGCTCGGCCTGGGCGATCGCGGAGCGGAAGTCGATGTCCCAGAGCGTGGGTGCCAGCGACTGGTACGCCTCGCCGCGCTCGACGTTGCGCAGGAACGCGAGCTGGCTCGTGCGGATCGTCTCGTCCGAGATGGTGCGGTAGGTCTGGGTCCAGTCGACGCTGAGGCCCAGCTGGCGGAACAGCGCCTCGAAGTGCTTCTCGTCCTCGACGGTGAGCTTCTCGCACAGTTCGATGAAGTTGCGGCGGCTGATGGGCACCTGGTCGGCGGCCTTGCTGCTCTTGTTGTCGCCGCCCTCGAACGGGGGCGTGAAGTCGGCGTCGTAGGGAAGCGTGGGGTCGCAGCGCACGCCGTAGTAGTTCTGCACGCGGCGTTCGGTGGGCAGGCCGTTGTCGTCCCAGCCCATGGGGTAGAACACCGTCTTGCCGCGCATGCGCTCGTAACGCACCTTCACGTCGGTGTGCGTGAACGAGAAGACGTGCCCGATGTGCAGGCTCCCGGAGGCCGTGGGCGGGGGAGTGTCGACGGAGAAGACGCCGGCGCGGCCCTTGGCCTTGGCCGCGTCACGGTCGAACAGGTAGGTGCCCTGTTCGCTCCACGCGGCATCCCACTTCTGCTCGAGGCCTTCCAGCGCGGGCTTGTCAGGGATCTGCGACATGGGGGACTCCTCGAGCGATATGTGCGGCACTGTGTGAGCGTGCCTGAGTGTGGACCGTCCGCACAGTTTACCGGCGGGCGCTGAGGGCTCGCGCCGCGCCGCACGGTCGGCGCCGTGGCGGCGCATTCGTTGCCGAGACGCGGAGATCCGCCCACACAAGGGTGGATGCCGCTGCATCGGCCGCATCCGGGCGGATCTCCGCATCCGGACGACGGCCGGTGTGGCGCGACGCGCCTCCTCCCCAGGGCGCGGGCGCAGAGATCCGTCCCCATTGGGCCCTCGTCGTCCGCGCGCGCAGGCCGCAGGTCGCCACACTCGCTGCATGGATCTCATCGCGGCGGTCACCGCCCAGGGCGGCGTGGCCCGCAGCGTCTCGCTTCAGGCGGCTGGGTTCAGCAAGCATCAGGTCGCCCAGGCGGTGGCCCGCGGTCAGCTGACGCGCGCGCACCGGGTGTGGGTGGCCGTTCCCGGCGCCGATCCGCTGCTCGTCGCGGCGGCGCGCGATGGTGTGGTGCTGACGTGCGTCACGCAGGCGCGTCGGCTCGGGCTGTGGGTGCTGTCCGAGAGCGAGCCGCATGTCGCCGCGAAGCCCAACGCCGGCGGCATCCGTGCCGAGGGAGCGAGGGTCCATTGGGCACGTCCGCTGCTGTCGCGGCATCCGGATGCCCTCGTCGACCCCGTCGAGAACGTGCTCGCGACGGTCGCCCGCTGCCTGCCGTTCGAGCAGGCGCTGGCCATATGGGACTCGGCACTGCGCCGCCGCCTGGTGGAGCGGGCCTCGCTCGAACGGTTGCCGCTGCCACCCTCCGCGCGCCGGGTGCTCGCGCAGGCCAACCCGTTCGCCGATTCCGGGCTCGAGAGCTTCGTGCCGCCACGTCTGCGGTGGCTGAACCTGCCGATTCTGTCCCAGGCCTGGATCGCGGGGCGCCCTGTCGACTTCCTCATCGGGGACCGGCTCGTGCTGCAGATCGACGGCGGCCACCATGTGGGTGCGCAGCGGCGCGCCGACATCGCCCACGATGCGACGCTCATGCTGCTGGGGTATCACGTCATCCGCGTCGACTACGTGGACGTCGTCGAGAACTGGCATCGTGTGCAGGAGATCATCCAGCGCGCCGTCGCTCAGGGACTGCATCGCGCCCGCTGAGGCGCGACATCCGGTGCCCGAAATGCGGAGATCTGCCCGAACAAGGGTGGATGCCGCGCAGGCGTCCGCCTCCGGGCAGATCCCCGCATCCGGGCAGACGCATGAGGCCCCCGAGGGTCGCGTGACCCACATAGATCCACCCCGTCCAGAAAGGGGTAGCGTGGGAGGTCTCCCGTTCGATCCTTCCCGAGGTCTCGCATGCCTTCGCTTCGCCGTCTGCTTCCCCTGTCCGTCCTCGCTGTCGCGACCCTCGCCCTCGGCGCATGCGCGCCCATCGGTGGCGACTCCGCCGAGGGGGGCGAGGTGGTGTGGGCGATCGAGGGCGCGAACCTGTCGGCCGGCCACATGGATCCGCAGACCAGCCAGCTCGACGTGTCGGCGCTCGTGCAGCGCGCGGCACTCGATTCCCTCGTGTTCCAGGAGGCCGACGGCAGCTTCTCGCCGTGGCTGGCCGAGTCGTGGGAGGTCTCCGACGACGGCACGAGCTACACCTTCGAGCTGCGCGACGACGTCACCTTCCACGACGGCGAGCCGTTCGACGCCGCGGCGGTCAAGGCGAACTTCGACCGCATCGTCGATCCCGAGACCGCGTCGGCGCAGGCCGCGAGCATGATGGGCGCGGAGTTCTACGCCGGCACCGAAGTCGTGGACGACCACACCGTGCGCGTCGAGTTCACGCAGGCCTACGCTCCGTTCCTGCAGGCGGCGAGCACAGCGCAGCTCGGCTTCTACTCGCCGGCGGTGCTGGCGGAGTCCGCCGACCGCCTGAAGGCCGGCGGCCCGGGCGTCACGGTGGGTACCGGCCCGTTCGAGCTCACCGACTACACACCCGACCAAGAGATCGTCTACACCCGCAACGACGACTACGCGTGGGGCCCCGACGGTCAGGGCGCGGCGTCGTTCGAAACTCTGCGGGTGAGCATCCTCCCCGAGGCCGCCGTGCGCGCGGGCGTGGTGGACAGCGGCGAGGCCGACCTCGCCAGCCAGCTGCCGCCGAGCCTCGCCGCCGACCTCGGCGACACCCTCACCATCGACTCGATCGAATACCCGGGCCTGCCGTACTCCCTGTACCTCAACGAGGCTTACGGCGTGTTCGCCGACCAGCGCGTGCGCCAGGCGTTCAGCCGAGCCATCGACATCGACACCGCCGTCGAGGAGATCTACTTCGGCCAGTTCCCGCGCGCCTGGAGCATCCTCGGCTCGACGACCCCGACCTACGACGCTTCGCTCGAAGGCACGTGGCCCTTCGACGCCGCGGCCGCGGAGGCGCTGCTCGACGAGGCCGGCTGGACCGAGCGCGACAGCGAGGGCTACCGCACCAAGGACGGCGAGCGGCTGTCTGCCCGCTGGATCGCCTGGACTCCCGTGCCGGATGACCGTGCGGCGCTGGCCAACGCGATCCAGTCCGACCTCAAGGCCGTCGGCTTCGAGATCGTGCGCGAGGTGCTCGAGCCGGGCGCCTACAACGAGCAGTACGGTCCCAAGACGTTCGACCTCACCGACTGGGGCTTCTCGGGCGTCGACCCGGACCTCCTGCGCAGCCACCTGCACAGCGAAGGGTTCCAGAACGCTTCGCAGGTGAATGACCCGGCGATGGACCTGCTGCTGGAGGATGCCGTGGCGCGCACGGACGCCGACGAGCGCGCGGTGCTCTACCGCGAGGTGCAGCAGTGGAACGCCGAGCACGTCGCGATCGTGCCGCTGTACAGCCCCGCGTTCATCACTGCCGTCGGCGACACCATCTCGGGCCTCGAGTACGACCTGTACGGACGCCCGCTCTTCTTCGGCGTGACGGTCGAGTGAGCGCGCGCCCACCAGGCGCTGAGATCACGGCGGGTCCGACGCGGCAGACGCTCCGCCGCGTCGCCATCCGTGCCGCCGGCATCGCCGTCTCGATCGTCGTCGTGCTCTGGGGCGCGGCGACCCTCGCCTTCCTCGCGTTCCGCGTGATCCCCGGTGACCCGGTGTCGGTGATGCTCGGCCCGCAGGCGCAGGTCAGCGAAGCGGTCAAAGACGGCATCCGGGCCGAGCTCGGGCTCGACCGGCCGCCGCTGGAGCAGTACCTCGCGTACCTCGGACAGCTGCTGCGCGGGGACCTGGGGGAGTCGTACCAGCTGCGGATGCCGGTGACCGAGGTCATCGGGCGACAGCTGGGCGCCACCGTGCAGCTGTCGGTGCTGGCCCTGATCATCGCGCTCACCATCGCGTTCGCCGTCGCCCTCGTCGCCCGCGGCCGCGCGGCGCGCACGGTCGCGGCCGGCGTGGAGCTCGTGGTGCTGTCATCGCCGGTCTTCTGGATCGGGCTGGTGCTGCTCAGCGTCTTCGCGTTCGGGCTCGGGTGGTTCCCGGTGTCGGGGTCGCGCAACCCCGCGACGCTCATCCTCCCGGCCGTCACGCTCGCCCTCCCGGTGGCAGCGCTGCTCGGCCAGGTGCTCCGTGACAGCATCGAATCCGCCGAGCGGCAGCCGTTCACCACGACCGTGCGCGCCCGTGGCGCCGCGCCGACGCGGCTGACGCTGCACCACACCCTCCGTCACGGTGCGACGGGGGCACTCACCCTCGCCGCGTACCTCGTGGGCTCGCTGCTCGGCGGCGCCGTGCTCGTGGAGACCGTCTTCGCCCGCCCGGGCCTCGGTCGCGTGACACTCGCGGCCATCACCGACCGCGACCTGCCCGTCATCACCGGCATCATCCTGCTCAGCGCGGTGGTGTTCGTCGTCGTCAACACGATCGTGGAGCTCACCTACCCGCTCCTCGACCCGCGCCTGCGCCGCCTGCCCTCCCCGGTCGCCCCGCGTGCGGGGGTGCCGGCATGAGGCCCGCGCAGCGTGTGCTGCTGGGCGCGGCCGTCGCCGTGCTCGCCGTCATCGCGGTCGCCGCGTTCGCGCCGCAGCTGTTCACCCCGCTCGACCCGCTGCAGACCGATGTGCGTCAGGCGCTGCTGGCACCTTCGCCCGAGCATCCGTTCGGCACCGATCAGAGCGGGCGCGACGTGTACTCCCGCGTGGTCTACGGCGCCGCGCGGTCGGTGGGCATCGGCCTGCTCGCGACTGCCCTCGCCTTCGGGATCGGCCTCGTCGTGGGCTCGCTCTCGGGCGTCGCGCCGCGGGCGGTGGATGCCGTCGCGATGCGCGCCACCGACATCCTGCTGGCGTTCCCCGAGTTCCTCATCGCCCTCGTGGTGGTCGCCGTGCTCGGTCCGGGGCCCGCGAACGTCGCGCTGGCCGTCACGATCGCCGCCGTGCCGGTGTACGTGCGGCTCGCTCGCGCGCAGACCCGCACGCTGCGCAACGCCGAGCACGTCGAGGCCGCCCGCATCCTCGGGGTCCCCGGCCCGCTCGCCTTCGTCCGTCACGTCGCGCCGGGGGTCGTCGGCTCCCTCAGCGTGCTCGCCACCATCGGCATCGGGACCAGCATCCTCGCCGCGGCAGGACTCAGCTTCCTCGGGCTCGGACCCACCGAACCCACACCGGAATGGGGACTCATGCTCTCGGGTGGGCGCAACGTGATCGGCCAGGCGTGGTGGGTGTCGGTGTTCCCGGGCGCGGCCATCACGCTCACGGTCGTGGCCGCCACGATCGTCGGGCGCACCCTCCGGTCCCGCGCGGACGGGAGGCTCTCGTGAACGCGGTGCACGTGTCGGGACTGCGCATCTCGTTCGGCGGAACGACCCCGGTCGCGGGGGTGTCGCTGAGCGTCGCCCCCGGGGAGTGCCTCGCCATCGTCGGCGAATCGGGCGCGGGCAAGTCGCTCACGGCGCGCGCGCTGCTGGGGCTCATCCCCGAGGGCGCCCGCATGACCGCCGACGCACTCAGCATCGACGGCGTCGACGCACTGCACCTCGATGAGCGCGGCTGGCGAAGGCTCCGCGGCACGCGCATCGCGCTCGTCTCCCAGGACGCCCTCGTCTCCCTCGATCCGCTGCGCCGCGTGGGGGCGGAGGTCGCCGAACCGCTCGTGATCCACGAGCCGCGGATGCCGCGCGCGGCACGCCAGGCGCGCGTCGAGACTCTGCTCACCGACGTCGCCATGCCCGACCCGGCCCACCGTGCGCGGCAGTACCCGCACCAGCTGTCCGGCGGCCTGCGTCAGCGCGCCCTCATCGCGTCGGCTCTGGCGGGGGAGCCTGCGGTCCTCATCGCCGACGAGCCGACCACGGCGCTGGACGCGACCGTGCAGGCGCGGGTGCTCGATCTGCTGCGCTCGATCGCCGATCGCGGCACCGCCGTCGTGTTCGTCAGCCACGACTTCGCCGCGGTCCGCCGCATCGCCGATCGTGTGGCCGTGATGCGCGGCGGCGTCTTCGTCGAGGAGGGGGCGACGGCCGACGTGTTCGACGCGCCGCAGCATCCCCACACCCGGGAGCTCATCGCCGCCTCACGGCACGTTCCGCGCGCGCAGGTCTGCGACGGGCGGGCCGAAGCTCCACTCCTGTCCGCCCGAGGCCTGTCGAAATCGTTCGACCGGCCCGCGGTGCGGGAGGTCTCCTTCGACCTCGTGCGCGGCCGCACGCTCGGCGTGGTGGGGGAGTCGGGCTCGGGAAAGACGACCCTCGCGCGCATGATCGTCGGCATCGAGCAGCCCGACGCGGGCACGGTGAGCATCGACGGCACGCTGTGGTCGCGGCGCACCGAGCAGGCGCTGCGCCGGCGCGTCCAGCTCGTGCATCAGAACCCTCTCGGAGCACTCGACCCGCGGTGGAGCATCGGCCGGTCGGTGCGCGAGGCACTCGCCGCCGGTGGCGTGCCGCGCGCGGAACGTCGCTCCCGCGCCGCCGCCCTGCTGACGGAGGTGGGGCTGGATGCCGCGCTCGCGCGTCGGCGCCCGGCGCAGATCTCGGGCGGTCAACGCCAGCGTGCCGCCATCGCGCGGGCACTGGCGGTGGACCCCGAGGTGCTCGTGCTCGACGAGCCGGTGTCGGCGCTGGATCCCACCGTGCGCGAACGCGTGCTGGCGCTCCTGCGGCGCCTGCAGGCCAAGCGCGGGCTCACGATGGTCTTCGTCTCGCACGACCTCGACGTCATCGCGGCCATCGCCGACGACGTGCTGGTGATGCAGGACGGCGCCGTCGTGGAGGAGGGGCCGGTGGCTGCGGTGTTCGCCGCACCCCGGCATCCCTTCACGCGCGAGCTGCTCGCGGCGGGGCGCTGACGCCCGCAGCCGGCCGCGGCGCGACTCAGTCCCGCACGTCGATCCCCAGTGCCGCCGCCAACGACTCGGCGAGCGCCGACACCTGGTGCGGCGCGAGGGTGGCACCGCGGAGCGCGCGCAGGTCGGTGAAGCCGAGGGCCTCGAGGCCGCGGAGGTCGAGGTCGGTGGCGCGGAGCTCCCGGGTGTCGACGTCGTCCACGCGGCATCCTTCGAAGCGCACCCGGTCCAGCCGTGCGGCGGGCATGTCGAGGGTGCTCAGCACGCAGTCGGCGATGAGGATGTCGGCGGCGGTCGCCTGCCCGAGGGACAGGTAGTCGATGCGGGCACCGCGGATCTCCACCGCATCGAGCTGCGCGCGCGACAGGTCGAGCGTGCCGATGCGGCCGCCCGTGAGTCGCACCGAGCGCCACGTGCCGCTGACGGCGGCAAGGGTCGTGGCCCGCACGTCCTCGAGTTCGACGTCGATCAGCGTCGCACCGGTGAGGTCCAGTCGCTCCAGCGGCGCCACCGCGATCTCGCACTCGACGAGCCGGGAGTGCGCGGCATCCACGTCGCCCGAGAGGCTTTCGATCCTCGACTGGGTGACGTCGCTGCGGCGGTCCAGGGTCGTGACGGATGCCAGCAGGGCGGGCAGGTCGGGCGCAGCGGTTCGCGGCGGAACGGGACGGAGTGGACGCGCAGGCATGCATCCGAGCCTACGTACGCGTAGAATCGGATGATCAGCATCGATCCGGCCATCACCGGGGAGCTCTCGGAAGAACGCGGGAAACCGTCAGTAGAACCGAGCGGGGCAGGCCCGTCACAGCCGCAGTGAGAGAGGGCCCACGGTTCGCCGGGGCCACGCGGGGTGGTACCGCGGCCCGAAGGGTCGTCCTCGCAGGACGCATCGCAACCTGCTGGAGTGACATGACCTATCCCCGACCTTCGACAAGCTCAGGCGACGGCGCCGCGTTCGGCCTGACCCCCGGAGTCGTGCCGAGCCCGCGCCTGCCCGACATCGAACGCGAGGTGCTGGCCTTCTGGGAGGCCGATGACACGTTCCGCGCGTCGATCGCGCAACGCGAGGGCGCCCCGGAGTGGGTCTTCTACGACGGCCCGCCGTTCGCGAACGGGCTGCCGCACTACGGCCACCTGCTCACCGGCTACGCCAAGGACCTCTTCCCGCGTTTCCAGACGATGCGCGGCAAGAAGGTCGATCGCGTCTTCGGCTGGGACACGCACGGCCTGCCGGCAGAGCTCGAGGCGATGAAGCAGCTCGGCATCACCGAGAAGAGCCAGATCGAGCAGATGGGCATCGCCGCGTTCAACGCGAAGGCGCGCTCGTCGGTGCTGGAGTACACCCACGAGTGGGAGGACTACGTCACCCGTCAGGCGCGCTGGGTCGATTTCGAGCGGGGCTACAAGACGCTCGACACCGGGTTCATGGAGTCGGTGCTGTGGGCCTTCAAGGAGCTCTACGACAAGGACCTCGCCTACGAGGGCCACCGCGTGCTGCCCTACTGCTGGCGCGACGAGACGCCGCTGTCCAACCACGAACTGCGCATGGACGACGACGTCTACAAGATGCGTCAGGACCCGTCGGTGACCGTCACTTTCCCGCTCGTCGGCACGAAGGCCGAGGCGATGGGGCTCACCGCCGTGCGCGCGCTCGCGTGGACGACGACGCCGTGGACGCTCCCGACCAACCTCGCCCTCGCGGTCGGTCCCGACATCACCTACGTCGTCGTGCCCGGTGGCCCGAACGGTGCCGCCGACGTGCACGAGGACCGCGCCGAGGGCGAGTCGCACCGGTATCTGCTGGCCGAAGACCTGCTCGCCGGCTACGCGAAGGACCTCGGCTACGACAGCGCCGAGGCCGCCCACGCGGCCGTGCAGCAGCGGGTGCAGGGCGCCGAGCTCGCCGACGTGCACTACGACCGACTGTTCGACTACTACGCCGACGCCGAGGTCTGGGGCACCGAGCACGCCTGGCGCATCCTCGTCGACGACTACGTGACCACCAGCGACGGCACCGGAATCGTGCACCAGGCGCCCGCCTACGGTGAGGACGACCAGCGCATCACGGATGCCGCCGGCATCCCGCTCATCATGAGCCTCGACGACGGCGGTCGCTTCCTGCCGCAGGTGACCGACGTCGCCGGCGAGTTGTGGATGGATGCCAACCGGCCCCTCATCCGCTTGCTCAAGGCCGAGGGCCGCCTTGTGCGCGAGGCGAGCTACGAGCACTCGTACCCGCACTGCTGGCGGTGCCGCAACCCCCTCATCTACAAGGCCGTCTCCAGCTGGTTCGTGCGCGTCACGGCGATCAAGGATCGCCTGATCGAACTGAACGAGCAGATCACGTGGGCGCCCGAGAACGTCAAGCACGGGCAGTTCGGCAAGTGGCTCGAGGGCGCCCGCGACTGGTCGATCAGCCGCAACCGCTACTGGGGCTCGCCGATCCCGGTGTGGCGCAGCGACGACCCCGCCTACCCGCGCGTGGATGTCTACGGCTCGCTCGACGAGATGGAGCGCGACTTCGGCCGTCTCCCGCGCAACGAGCAGGGCGAGGTGGACCTGCACCGGCCCTACATCGACGACCTCACCCGTCCCAACCCGGATGACCCCACCGGTCAGTCGACGATGCGGCGCATCGAGGACGTCTTCGACGTGTGGTTCGACTCGGGCTCCATGCCCTACGCACAGGTGCACTACCCGTTCGAGAACCGCGAATGGTTCGACGAGCACGCACCGGCGGACTTCATCGTCGAGTACATCGGCCAGACCCGCGGCTGGTTCTACGTCATGCACGTGCTCTCCGGCGCGCTGTTCGACCGCCCCGCGTTCACCGGCGTCGCCTGCCACGGCATCGTGCTGGGCAGCGACGGGCTGAAGATGTCCAAGTCGCTGCGCAACTACCCGGATGTCTCCGAGGTGTTCGACCGCGACGGCTCCGACGCGATGCGCTGGTTCCTCATGGCCAGCTCCGTGCTGCGCGGCGGCAACCTCATCGTCACCGAAGAGGGCATCCGTGCGGGGGTGCGGGAGTTCCTGCTGCCGCTGTGGAACGCCTGGTACTTCTTCTCCACCTACGCCAACGCCGCCGGCGGTGCGACGGGCGGCGAGGGGTACGAGGCATCCTGGCGCACGGACTCCACCCACGTGCTCGACCGGTACATCCTCGCCCTCACCGGCGATCTGGTGCGCGACGTCGCGACCGAGCTCGACGCCCTGGACTCCACCACGGCCGCCGCCAAGCTGCGCGACTTCGTCGAGGCGCTCACCAACTGGTACATCCGCCGATCACGCGACCGGTTCTGGGTCGGGGTGAACGACGACCCGACCAGCCGGGAGGCGTTCGACACGCTCTACACGGTGCTGGAGACCCTCACCCGGGTCGCCGCGCCCCTCATCCCGCTCGTGGCCGAGAACATCTGGCAGGGCCTGACCGGCGGACGCAGCGTGCACCTGCAGGACTGGCCGGATGCCGACGCGTTCCCCGCCGCCGACGACATCCGCACCGCGATGGATGCCGTGCGCGACGTCACCAGCGTCGCCAACGCGCTGCGCAAGCGCGAGGGCAAGCGGGTGCGGCTGCCGCTGCCGCTGCTGACCGTGGTGGTGCCCGATGCCGCCGCGCTCGGACAGTTCGACGACATCCTGCGTGACGAGCTGAACGTCAAGGCGGTGGAACTGGTCGAGCTGCGCGAGGACACCGGCGCCGACTACGGCATCACGCACCGACTTTCGGTCAACGCCCGCGCCGCCGGCCCGCGTCTGGGCAAGCAGGTGCAGCAGGTGATCCAGGCGGCCAAGGCCGGTGACTGGTCCGAGACCGACGGGGTCGTCACGGCCGGCGGCGTGGCGCTGGAGCCGGGGGAGTACGAACTCGTGCTCGAGACGAGCGGCCGCCCCGAGGGCGAGGCGCTGTCGCTGCTGCCGGGGGCCGGTTTCGTGCTCCTGTCGACCACGACGACCCCCGAGCTCGAGGCCGAGGGCTTCGCGCGCGACGTCGTGCGCGCCGTGCAGGACACCCGCAAGGCCGCCGGCTTCGACGTGAGCGACCGCATCCGCCTGCAGCTGCTGTTCGAATCGGCCGACGACGCGTCGTCGCTCGAGACGGGCATCGACGCGGCGGACGTCGCGGGGGAGACCCTCGCCGTCGACCTCGCCGCCCGTGTGGCAGGGCGTGACATCGAGGTGCCGCAGACACCCGACGCCACGTGGCATCCGGATGTCTTCGGAGACACTCCCGACCACGTCGCGTACGTGCCGGCCGGCACCTATGCCAACCAGGGCGGCTTCCACGTCGCGGTGAGCCGGGTGAGCGCATGAACGATCGCCGCAGGGCCGACGCCGCCTACGAGACACTGCTCGCCCGTGCGGGCGAGCGCTGGGTGCAGCCGCGCAAGGAGCGCACCGCGCGGCTGCTGGAGTACCTCGGCGACCCGCAGCGCAACTACCGCGTGGTGCACGTGACCGGCACCAACGGCAAGACGTCGACGAGCCGCATCATCGAGAGCCTCGTGCGCGCCCACGGGCTGCGCACCGGGCTGTTCACCAGCCCGCACCTGGAGCGGTTCACCGAGCGGATCATGGTCGACGGCGAGCCCATCGCCGACGCCGCGGTCGCCGACGCGTGGGACGAAGTCGCGCCGTTCGTCGAGCTCGTCGACGCCGAGCTGACGGGGGCCGGAGAAGAGCCGCTGACCTTCTTCGAGCTGCTCACGGCGGTCGCGTTCGTCGCGTTCTCCGACGCGCCCGTGGACGTCGCCGTGATCGAGGTGGGCATGGGCGGGTCGTGGGATTCCACGAACACCGCCGACGGCGACGTCGCGGTGTTCGCGCCGATCGACCTCGACCACGCCGACCGGCTGGGCGGCACGATCGCCGAGATCGCCGAGGTGAAGTCGGGCATCATCAAGCCGGGTGCCGCCGTCGTCTCGGCAGAGCAGCATGCCGCCGCCGAGCGGGTGCTGCGTGCGGCTGCCGCCGCCAACGACGCCACGATCGCGTTCGAGGGCGAGGGGTTCGCCCTCACCGAGGACCGCATGGCCGTGGGCGGGCAGCTCATCGCGGTGCGGGGCCTGGCCGGTCAGTACAGCGACCTCTACCTGCCGCTGTACGGCGCGCACCAGGCACACAACGCCGCGCTGGCCATCGCCGCGGTGGAGTCGCTCCTCGGTGCCGCGACGCAGCCGCTGGCCGCCGACGTGCTCACCGAGGGTCTCGGTGAGGCGACCTCGCCCGGGCGCCTGCAGCTCATCGGCATCGCCCCCACGGTGATCGTCGACGGCGCACACAACCCGCACGGTGCCCGTGCCCTCGCGCAGGCGCTGCGCGACGCGTTCGACTTCGACGAGTGGGGAGTCGTGCTCGGCGCCCTCGCCGACAAGGACGTCTCCGGTGTCGTGGCCGAGCTCGCACCCCTCGCGGCGCACGTGTTCGCCACCGCGCCGCAATCCGACCGTGCCACCGACCCCGACGCCATCGCCGACCTCGCCGAAGCGCTCGGTGCGCAGGTGAGCGTGCACCCCGACGTCGCGGACGCCTCGTCGGCGGCGCGGGAGTGGGCCGCGGCATCCGAGCGCCGGGCCGTCATCATCGCCGGCAGCGTCGTGCTGGCCGGCGAGGCGATGACCGTGGCATCCGAAGAGGACTGGAAGAGCGGGTGGAACGCGTGAGCGCCCGGAAGACGGCCGCACCCCGGGTGCGGCGTGCGCGCGGGGCCCAGGAGTCGCTGGCATCCATCGTGCTCGTGTTCGAGTCGATCGTCGCGTTCCTGGCGGGCCTGGCGGTCTTCGGGCTGCAGGCGCTCCCCGCCGGCATCGGGCAGTGGTGGGGGATCGTCGCCGGCAGCGTCATCGCGGTGCTGATGATGCTCACCGCCGGCCTCGTGCGCCACCGCTGGGCCATCGCGTTCGGCTGGGTGCTGCAGCTCACCATCGTCGTCGGCGCGATCTTCGTGCCGGCGCTCGTCCTCGTCGCGCTGATCTTCGGCGCGATGTGGGCCTATGCGACCATCAAAGGTGCCTCGCTCGACCGGCGCAACGCGCGTCTGGCAGCCGAGGCCGAACAGCGAAACGGAGACTGACATGTCCACCGAAGAAACCCTCGTCCTGGTCAAGCCCGACGGCGTCGCGCGGGGGCTGACCGGAGCGATCCTCGCCCGCATCGAAGCCAAGGGCTACTCGCTCGTCGACCTGCGGCTCGTGGAACCCGACCGCGAGCGGCTCGAGCAGCACTACGCCGAGCACGCCGGAAAGCCGTTCTACGAGCCGCTGGTGGAGTTCATGATGTCGGGACCGTCGGTGGCGATCCGCCTCGCCGGCAACCGTGTGATCGAGGGCTTCCGCTCGCTCGCGGGCACGACCGACCCGACCACCGCCGCGCCCGGCACGATCCGCGGCGACTTCGGCCGCGACTGGGGCGTCGCCGTGCAGCAGAACCTGGTGCACGGCTCGGACAGCCCCGAGTCCGCCGCCCGCGAGCTGTCGATCTGGTTCTGACCCCCCAGCAGCACCGCGAGTGAGTATTCGTCGTCCCGAGTGAGTATTCGTCGTCCCGAGTGAGTATTCGTCGCGAGTACTCACTCGGCGACGCGAATGCTCACTCGCGGGTACGAATGCTCACTCGGCGGCAGCGGGGACGGGCGGGGGTCAGAGCTGGCCGAGCCAGTTCAGGTTCAGCTGGGCGACCAGGGCGATCGCGGCGTAGGTGACGAAGGTCGCCAGCGGCACCCACGGACCCAGGCGACGGGCCCACCGGATGCCGGAGACGCGCAGTGCCTGCACTGTCACGGCGTAGAACGTCGGGATGGTGACCGCCCAGGTGACCATGCACCACGGGCACAGCGTGCCGAGCGCGAAGACGCTCTGCCCGATGAGCCACAGCACGAAGCCGAACGCGAGTGCCGTGCCGGCCCAGAAGCACCACCAGAACCAGCGCGCGAACCGCGCCCCGGCAAGGATCGCCATGCCTACGACGATGGGCGCGGCCCATCCCGTCAACCCGAGAATCGGGTTGGGGAATCCGAAGACGCTGCCCTGAGCGGATTCCAGATTCGCCGTGCACTGCACCAGCAGGCTGAAGTCGCAGGCCGCCGTCGCATCGGGATCGGCCAGCAGGTGGAAGCGCTCCATGGTGAGCGAGAACGCCGCCCACCAGCCGATGACGCCGGCGATGACGAGCCAGACAGCGAGGACGGTCGGTCGGTCGGAGCGGCTTTCGGGCATCCCCGGATTATGCCATTGCGGCCGCAGGATCACGCTGCGCAGCGACCTCCCACCAACCCGAAAACACAGAACGCGCCGGAAGTGCGATAATGGTGGCTGATGCACCCGCGGCCGCGCCGCGACCGCATCGCCGAAGACTTCGGGCGATGAACGCCCAGCGCAGCCCGCCGATGAGCCGGCTGCAGACCCAGTGAGAGTTCGCGAGCCGCACCGTCACAGCGAGATGACGGCGGCACCGCACGAGATTTCGCCGGGCGACGCGCGGTGTCGCCCGCAAGGAGTACGCCGGTGATGTCCGATGAGACCCGCACAGATCCCCTTTCCGAAGATGGCGCCCTGACGCCCGAGCAGCTCGACCTCGCGTCGCTGTCTCAGACGCCGGATGCCGCCGTCGAGGCGCCGACCGAGACAGCGGATGCCGCTGCGGAGTCCGAGCCCGCCACCGAGGCCACGGAGCCGGCGGCTGAGCCGGTAGAGGCTGCCGCGGATGCCGAGCCCGACGCTCCCGCCGAAACCGCGGGCGCGTCCGACGCGGACACCGCGGCATCCGAGCACGAGGCGCAGGAGCAGACCGGGGACAAGTCCGACGACGAGCCCAAGGGACCCGTGACCGCGGTGAGCCTGGGCCTGCTGCCCGAGAACTTCGTGTCGGCCGTGTCGACGCAGCTGCACTTCTACGCGCCGCCGGTGCTTCCGGCGCCCGCGCGCAGCGGCCGCCCGCCGCTCGACGACGCGGACGACCGAGACCGCGACCGCAACGACCGTGACCGCAACGACCGCGACCGCGACCGCGACCGCAACGATCGTCCCGACCGCAGCGACCGCGAACAGCCCGGCAGCTCCACAGCGCGCCGCCGTGGTCGCCGTCGTGGCGGTGACGACTTCGACGACGCACCCCCCGCTGCCGCCCCGCGCCAGCGCGCCGTGGAGCTCATCACCGAGCCGCAGCGCATCAAGGGCTCCACCCGCCTCGAGGCGAAGAAGCAGCGCCGTCGTGACGGCCGTGAAGCCGGTCGCCGTCGCACCGTCGTGACTGAGGCCGAGTTCCTCGCCCGCCGCGAGTCGGTGGACCGCGAGATGATCGTGCGCTCCAAGAACGGCCGCGTGCAGATCGCCGTGCTCGAGGACAACGTGCTCGTGGAGCACTACGTCGCCCGCAGCCAGGACGCGTCGCTGATCGGCAACGTCTACCTCGGTCGCGTGCAGAACGTCCTCCCCAGCATGGAGGCCGCCTTCGTCGACATCGGCCGCGGCCGCAACGCCGTGCTGTACTCCGGCGAGGTCGACTGGGATGCCGTCGAGACCGGCAACCAGCCGCGTCGTATCGAGCTGGCGCTGAAGTCGGGCGACCGCGTGCTCGTCCAGGTCACCAAGGACCCGGTCGGTCACAAGGGCGCACGCCTGACGAGCCAGATCTCGCTCCCCGGCCGCTACCTCGTGTACGTGCCGGGCGGTGCCATGAACGGCATCTCGCGCAAGCTCCCCGACACCGAGCGCGCCCGCCTCAAGCGCATCCTCAAGGAGGTGCTGCCCGAGTCCAGCGGTGTCATCGTGCGCACCGCCGCCGAGGGTGCCACCGAGGACCAGCTGACCCGCGATGTGCAGCGCCTCACCAACCAGTGGGAGCACATCAGCAAGCAGGTCGAGACGGTCGGCGCCCCCGCGCTGCTGCACTCCGAGCCCGACCTGCTCGTCAAGATCGTCCGTGACGTCTTCAACGAGGACTTCACGCGCATGCTCATCCAGGGCGAAGACGCGTACGAGACCATCACCAGCTACCTCGCCGGTGTCGCCCCGGACCTGCTCGACCGCGTGCAGGCGTTCGAAGGCGACCACGACCCGTTCGATGAGTTCCGTGTCACGGAGCAGATCGAGAAGGCGCTGGACCGCAAGGTGTGGCTGCCTTCGGGTGGCTCCCTCGTGATCGACCGCACCGAGGCGATGACGGTCATCGACGTCAACACCGGCAAGTTCGTCGGCTCCGGCGGCAATCTCGAGGAGACCGTCACCAAGAACAACCTCGAGGCGGCCGAGGAGATCGTGCGTCAGCTGCGCCTGCGCGACATCGGCGGCATCATCGTCGTCGACTTCATCGACATGGTGCTCGAGACCAACCGCGACCTGGTGCTGCGGCGCCTGGTCGAATGCCTGAGCCGCGACCGCACGAAGCACCAGGTGGCCGAGGTCACCTCGCTCGGCCTCGTGCAGATGACCCGCAAGAAGCTGGGTCTCGGCCTGCTCGAGACCTTCAGCGAGGCCTGCGACGTCTGCGCCGGTCGCGGTGTCGTCGTGCACCACGACCCGGTCGTCAAGCACCGTGGCAACGGTGGCAATGGCGGTAACGGTGGCAACCAGAACGCGCGCCGCCCCCGCCAGGCTCCGCCCGCTCCCGCCCCTACCGGCGGCACGCACGTGATCACCGAGGGCGTCAAGTCGGCTCTCGCGCAGATCGCGGCATCCACGATCCACCCGGCCCAGGGTGAGGCGGCGGCAGAGGCCGAGGCTGCGCCCGAGGTGTCGGTCGTGCTGCCCCCGGCTCCCGAGCGGGCCGAGCGCAGCGAGCGTCCGAAGAAGGCGCGCAAGAAGCGCACCGAGTCGGCCGCTCCGAAGACCGAGAAGGATCTGCTGCTGGATTCGGTCCTGCAGGCCCTTCCCGAGCCGAAGGCCCCCGGCCAGGGGCGTGGACGCCGACGCGTGTCCACCGCCGCTCTCACGGGCACTCCGGTGCCCCACGTGACCGACGGGGAGTAGCCCGCACCTAGCGTCGGTCGCGTGCGCGTACGCGCAGCCCCGACGCGATCAGCCTGCGCACCAGCTCGTGGCCGTCGACGTGAACAGCGCCGGCGGCCACGAGGCGTGTGTGCGCCTCTTCAGGGACGTCGTAATGATCGAGGTCGAAACCGCGACGCGGGATGCCGTTGGCGGCCGCGAACGCGTGGAGCTCCTCCAGCGCGGTGTCGCTGATCAGATGGGCCCACAGCCTGCCGTGCGCCGGCCAGCGCGGGTCGTCGATCAGGATCGCCATCCAACCGATCCTAGGGCTTCGCCGCGACACGCACCCTGGAGCTTTTGGCATGTGGCCCGGCATCGGCTAAACTCAACCTTTGGTGCGACGCGTTTCCCCATCTTCGGGCGGAGCGCGAACGCCGGTGGCTGTTCAGCGATCGGCAGGGCACCCAGACTTATCTTTCCCAGAGCGAGTCTCGCAAGACAATCGGAGCCTCGCGCTCCCAGACGAAAACAGGTGTGAAGTGGTTTACGCAGTTGTGCGCGCCGGTGGCCGCCAGGAGAAGGTCGAGGTCGGCACGATCGTCGTTCTCGACCGTCAGCAGACGAAGGTCGGCGAGACCCTCGAGCTGCCCGCGGTGCTGCTCGTCGACGGCGACGCCGTCACGACCGACGCCGACAAGCTCGCGAAGGTCACCGTGACTGCCGAGGTCCTCGGTGAGCTGCGCGGCCCCAAGATCGTGATCCAGAAGTTCAAGAACAAGACCGGCTACAAGAAGCGCCAGGGGCACCGTCAGGACCTCACGCGCGTCAAGGTCACCGGCATCAAGTAAGCCGAGGGAGACGCAGAGATGGCACATAAAAAGGGCGCAAGCTCCACCCGTAACGGTCGCGACTCCAACGCCCAGCGACTGGGCGTGAAGCGCTTCGGTGGCCAGGAGGTCAACGCCGGCGAGATCATCGTCCGCCAGCGTGGCACCCACTTCCACCCCGGCGCCAACGTCGGCCGCGGCAAGGACGACACCCTGTTCGCCCTCGCCGCCGGCGCGGTCGAGTTCGGCTCGAAGGGCCGCCGCAAGGTGGTCAACATCGTCGCCGCCGCGGAGTGACCGCGGTATCGCACTGAATTCTCGGCGAGGGGCGGGCTTCGGCTCGCCCCTCGCTTTTTTCTCCGACAGCTGAGGAGCAGCTCATGGTGACCTTCGTGGATCGAGTGACGTTGCATCTGCGCGCCGGAAAGGGCGGCAACGGCTGCGTGTCGGTACGCCGCGAGAAGTTCAAGCCGCTCGCCGGCCCCGACGGCGGCAACGGCGGCAACGGTGGCGACATCGTCCTCGTCGCCGACCCGCAGGAGACGACCCTGCTGTCGTACCACCACTCGCCGCACCGCACCGCCGGCAACGGCGGCTTCGGCATGGGCGACCACCGCTCCGGCGCGAACGGCGAGTCGCTCGAGCTTCCGGTGCCGGTCGGCACGGTCGTGAAGGATGCCGAGGGGCAGACGCTCGTCGACATGGTCGAGCCCGGCACACGCGTCGTGGTGGCTCCCGGCGGACAGGGCGGCCTCGGCAACGCGTCGCTCGCGAACCCCAAGCGCAAGGCCCCGGGCTTCGCACTGCTGGGCACTCCCGGCTGGGAAGGCGACATCCAGCTCGAACTCAAGACCGTCGCCGATGTGGCGCTGGTCGGGTTCCCCTCCGCCGGCAAGTCGAGCCTGATCGCCGCGGTCTCCGCCGCGCGTCCCAAGATCGCCGACTACCCGTTCACGACCTTGCACCCGAACCTGGGCGTCGTGCAGGCCGGCGATGTGCGCTTCACCGTCGCCGACGTGCCGGGGCTCATCGAGGGCGCGAGCGAGGGCAAGGGTCTCGGACTCGAGTTCCTCCGCCACGTCGAGCGCTGCACGGCGCTCGTGCACGTGCTGGACTGCGCGACGCTCGAGCCGGGCCGCGATCCGCTCACCGACCTCGACGTCATCCTCGCCGAGCTCGCCGCGTACCCGGTGCCCGAGGGCCAGACGCCGCTGCTCGAACGCCCGCAGCTGGTCGCCCTCAACAAGATCGACGTCCCCGAGGCGAAGGACCTCGCCGACCTCGTGCGCCCCGACCTCGAGGCACGTGGCTTCCGCGTGTTCGAGATCTCCACCGTCAGCCACGAGGGCCTGCGCCAGCTCACCTTCGCGTTGGGCGAGGTCGTCTCCGAGCACCGCGCCCACCAGGCCGCCACTTCCGCCCCCGAGCGCATCGTCATCCGCCCGAAGGGGTCGCAGAAGGACTTCGAGATCCGCGTCGAAGGCGGCACGTACGGCAACTTGTACCGCATCCTCGGCGACAAGCCGGTGCGCTGGGTGCAGCAGACCGACTTCCAGAACGAGGAGGCCGTCGGCTTCCTGGCCGATCGCCTCGAGAAGCTCGGCGTCGAAGACGGCCTGTTCAAGGCCGGCGCGACGGCGGGTTCGACCGTCGTCATCGGCGAGGGCGACGGTGTCGTGTTCGACTGGCACCCCACGATGAGCTCCGCAGCGGAGCTCATGACCGCCCCCCGCGGCACCGACCCGCGTCTGGACCTCAACCCGCGGCGCACCACGTCGCAGCGGCGCGAGCGCTATCACGACCGCATGGATGCCAAGGCGCAGGCCCGCGCGGATCTCGAGGCCGAACGCATCGCCGAGCGCAGCTCGGAGCGTGACGAGGAGAGCGCTCGGTGACAGCGGGGGATCGCGCCGCCGTTCGCTCGGCCCGGCGCCTGGTCGTCAAGGTCGGGTCGTCGTCGATCAGCGGCGAGAACGCCGGCAAGATCCAGGCGATCGTCGAGGCCCTGGCGGCGGCGCATGCCCGCGGCGTGGAGGTGGTGCTGGTGTCCTCCGGCGCCATCGCCACCGGCATGCCGTTCCTCGAGCTCGATGAGCGTCCGAGCGACCTCGCGACCCAGCAGGCCGCGGCCGCCGTGGGGCAGAACATCCTCATCTACCGCTATCAGGAGGCGCTGCGGGTCTTCCGTGTCGTGGCCGGCCAGGTGCTGCTGACCGCGGGCGATCTGGAGAACCCCACTCACCGCTCCAACGCGCGCCGCGCCATGGAGCGGCTGCTGGGCCTTCGCATCCTGCCGATCGTCAACGAGAACGACACCGTCGCCACGCACGAGATCCGCTTCGGCGACAACGACCGGCTCGCCGCCCTCGTCGCCCGGCTCATCGGCGCGGACGCGCTGGTGCTGCTCAGCGATATCGAGTGCCTGTACACCCGCCCGCCGTCGGAGCCGGGCGCTGAGCCCATTTCCCACGTCGCGTTCGACGACGATCTGTCCGGGTACGAATTCGGGTCGGTCGTGGTCAACAGCGTCGGCACCGGGGGAGCGGCCACGAAGGTCTCCGCCGCCCGCCTCGCCGCGGCATCCGGGGTGGGAGTACTCGTCACCAGTGCCGATCTCGTCGGCGATGCCCTCGCGGGCGCAGCCATCGGAACCTGGTTCGAGCCGAACCCGGCCGGGGTCGCGCCCGTGACCGGCGCCGTCGAGACGAGCCCCGCGGGCCACGGCTAAACTGGCCGGATGACCCCCCTGACCGCGACGGCGACGACCGCGCGCGAGCGGATGCAGCGCGCCAAGGACGCCGCCCGCAGCATCGCGCTCCTCAGTGACGCCGACAAGGCCGCCGCCCTCCACGCGGTCGCCGACGCGATCGACGGTGCCGTCGACGACATCGTCGCCGCGAACGCCGAAGACCTCGAACGCGGCCGCGCGAACGGCATGTCCGCAGGGCTGCAGGACCGGCTCCGACTGGATGCCACGCGCATCGCCGGCCTCTCCGCCGCCGTGCGCGACGTCGCCGCGTTGCCCGACCCGGTCGGTCGTGTGCTCGACGAGCGGGAGCTGCCGACCGGCGTGCGGCTGCAGAAGGTGTCGGTGCCGTTCGGTGTGGTCGGTGCGATCTACGAGGCGCGCCCCAACGTCACGGTCGACATCGCCGCGCTCGCGCTGCGCTCCGGCAACGCCGTGGTGCTGCGCGGCGGGAGCGCCGCCGAGAAGTCGAACGCGGCGCTCGTCGGCGTCATCCGCGCAGCCCTCGCCGACCGCGACCTCGACCCCGAGGCCGTGCAGACCGTGGACGACTTCGGTCGCGACGGCGCCCGCGAACTGATGCAGGCGCGCGGGCTGGTCGATGTGCTGGTACCGCGGGGGAGCGCGCAGCTGATCGAGACGGTCGTCACCGAGTCGCTCGTGCCGGTGATCGAGACCGGCGCGGGTGTCGTGCACATCGTGCTGGACTCCACCGCGCCGTTGGACTGGGCGCGCGACATCGTCGTCAACGCCAAGGTGCAGCGCCCGAGCGTGTGCAACGCCGTCGAGACGGTGCTGGTGCTCGCCGACGCCGCGCCGCGGCTGATCCCGCCGGTCGTCTCCGCGCTGCAAGCCCAGGGCGTCACCGTGCACGGCGACGACACCACCCGCATCCTCGCCGACGGCGTGGTCGCCGTGACCGACGACGAGTACGCCGTCGAGCACATGAGCCTCGACCTCTCGATGCGCGTGGTCGACGATCTCGACGAGGCGCTGGCCCACATCCGGCGCTACTCCACCGGCCACACCGAGTCGATCATCACCGAAGACGCACAGCGCGCCGAGCGCTTCCTCGCCGAGGTGGACTCGGCCGTCGTCATGGCCAACGCCTCCACCCGCTTCACCGACGGCGGCGAGTTCGGCTTCGGCGCCGAGGTCGGCATCTCCACCCAGAAACTCCACGCGCGCGGGCCGATGGGCCTATCGGAGCTGACCAGCACCAAGTGGCTTGCCCGTGGCGCCGGGCAGATCCGCCACTGACCGCCTAAGCTGGATATCGCGCACCACACGCAACTCGAACGGAGCCCGCATGACTTTCGCCACGATCACCGCTCTCGCCGCGGCGGAGACCGAACACCACGTCGGTCTCCTCGACACCATCGGCTACGGCATCGTCGCACTCGTTGTGTTCACGGCGCTGGGACTGGTGACGCTGTCGTACCGCAACGTCGCCAACCGTCACGCCCCCAAAGCGGAGGCCTACGCGCGCACCCACGCCGACGAACTCACGCAGGCGGGGCACGGGCACCACTAGGCCGGCGGTATGAGTTCTCCGCGGGCACCGCGCATCGGAGTGATGGGCGGAACGTTCGATCCGATCCATCACGGCCACCTGGTGGCGGCCAGTGAAGTCGCCCAGTCGCTCGATCTCGACGAAGTCGTGTTCGTGCCGACGGGCCAACCCTGGCAGAAGCATGACGTGTCGGCCGCGGAGCACCGGTACCTGATGACCGTGATCGCCACGGCATCCAACCCGCGGTTCACCGTCAGCCGCGTCGACATCGATCGCGGCGGGCCGACGTACACGACCGACACGCTGCGGGACTTGCGGGCGCAGCGGCCGGATGCGGAGTTCTTCTTCATCACCGGCGCGGATGCCATCGCGCAGATCTTCACCTGGCGTGATCACGATGAGCTTTGGCGGCTGGCGCACTTCGTGGCGGTGTCCCGCCCCGGCCACGTGCTGAACATCGATGACCTCCCACCCGAGGGAGTGAGTCAGTTGGAAGTCCCCGCGTTGGCGATCTCGTCCACCGACTGCCGCAGCCGCGTACATCGTGGTTATCCGGTGTGGTATCTGGTTCCCGACGGTGTCGTCCAATACATTGCGAAGCATCACCTCTATCGGAGCATGGCATGAGCACACCCGAGCAGCCCACTCCGCCGCTGACGCGCAAGCAAATGCGTGACCTGCGCAACACCGCGGCGAACCCGATCATCACCCCCGGCGACACCCCTGACGAGACCCCGGCCCCGCCGCCTGTCGTGGCCGCACCGCTGCCGCGCCCTGCCGCGCCCGCCGAGGTGCCTCCCGCGCCCGCCTCCGACGCGAGTGTCGACCTGGGCGCGAGTCCACTGACCCGCCGCCAGGCACGCCAGCAGGAGCGCATCCGCACGGCGTCCGTGCCCGTCATCACCGCCGACGTCATGGCCGCACACGCCGCCGAGACGGCCGAGCGCGAGAATTCCCCCTTCGCCCCGCCCGCGGAGCAGGCCGCGCCCGCCGAGGAAGCCGCGCCCGCCGAAGCGACGCAGGACGTGGACGCCGAGCCCACCGTGACGGAGTCCGTCGAAGCCGCGGACGACACCGCCGAACAGGCCGTCCAGCAGGACGACGAGGTCGACCCGGAGCCCGTGGCCGCCGACGCCGCCGAGGAGCCCGCGGCTGCCCCGGCCGATGAGGCAGCCGACGTCGAAGAAGAGCGTCCCGTCGTCAACAGCGCGCTTGGCGCCGAGCTGCTCGCCGGCGACGTCATGTCCGCGGAACTTCCCGCGTCTTTCGACCACATCCTTGCCCGCAGCAGCGGCAACGGATCACTGACCGCGTCCAACGCGCTCATCCTCTCGCAGACGCCGTCATCGGGGCCGCTCGTCGGTCCCGTCACGGCCACGGGGGAGGTGCTCATCACGGGCACCTTCGCCCTGCCCGAGGGTCTCGGCTCCAACGGGCACGCGCCCGGTGTGGCCGACGGCAAGGACGTCGACGCAGCACTCATCGATGGTGAGCTGCCGCCGGCATCCTCGCCCACGCCGATCGCGGCCAGTGCCGCGGTCAGCACCTCGAAGGCGGCCGGGGAGATCATCCAGCCGCCCGCGCCGGAGAAGGGCGGGCGCCTCATGATGGCGCTGGCCATCACTGCCGGCGCACTCGCACTCACGCTCGTGGGTGTGCTCATTCTTGCTGTCACCACGGGGGTGTTCTCATGACCGCCAGTGCGCAGTCACGTGAAATGGTTCAGATCGCTGCGCAGGCAGCCGATGCAACGGGAGGCGACGACATCGTCGCCCTGGACGTATCGGAGCCGTTGCCGCTGGTCGATGCGTTCCTGATCGTCACCGGACACGGCGAACGCAACGTCGCCGCGATCGCCGACCGCATCGAGGAGAAGCTGCTCGAAGCGGGGCACAAGCGTCTGCGCCGCGAAGGCCGCGACCAGGCGCGCTGGGTGCTGCTGGACTTCGGCGACCTCGTGGCTCACGTCTTCCACGAGGAAGACCGCATGTTCTACGGTCTCGAGCGGCTGTGGAAAGACTGCCCGGTCATCCCGGTCGAGCTCGCCACGCCCGCGAACGCCGACTGAGCCTCACTGCAGGCAGAACTCATTGCCCTCGGGATCGCGCAGCTGGTAGTACAGCTCGGCCCAGGGGCCCCAGGACTGCTCCACGAGGCGCACCACCTCGGCGCCGAGCGCGACCAGCCGATCCTTCTCGGCGTCGAGCTGTTCGCGCGTCGGCCTGCCTTCGGGCACGGTCGACACATCGAGGTGCAGTCGGTTGCGTCCCGACTTCGCGCCGTCGGCGTGATGGAAGAACAACCTCGGACCAATCCCCGCGGGGTCTTCTGCCAGGGCTCGCGTGGCGAGATCGGCCTCGGTGAGCCCCGCGTCCAGCAACTCACGTCGCAGCGGATCCTCCCATTCCAGAGCCGGGTACCCGAAGACGCCGGACCAGAAATGGGCCAGCGACCTCGGGTCGTCCGCGTAGAGGGTGATGTTGCCCAGCGTCGCCATGTCGCGCCTCCACAGGTCTGGGATATGGCTCTCACTGTACGGACACGCCCGGACATCGCGGTCGATTCGATTCACCCGCCCGTCGTGTTGTAGGCTTAATGAGTTGCCCCGCGGGGCAGCGTAAGGGCCTGTGGCGCAGCTGGTAGCGCACCTGCATGGCATGCAGGGGGTCAGGGGTTCGAGTCCCCTCAGGTCCACCAAAACCTCCGGTCACCCCGGAGGTTTTCGTGTTTTTCGGGGCGATGTCGTCGGCCTCCCGCGAGCTGCCACCGCAGCGCGGGCATACGCCGTGTGGGTACGGTGTTGGTGACGAGCAGCACACGACCGCCAGCCCGAGAGGAGCCCGTGATGCCCTGGAGCACGAGCGAACTCGGCTACCTCGCCGGCACGACCGTGAACACGATCCGCCATTACCACCGCCTCGGGCTTCTCTCAGAGCCACAGCGTCGCTACAACGGGTACAAGCAGTACGACGTGCAGCACCTGGTGCGTCTGCTGCGCATCAGGCGCCTCGTGGGACTCGGCGTGCCGCTGTCGCAGATCGATGAGGTCACCGATGAGGCGCAAGACGCGTCGGAGGCGCTGCGGGAGATCGACGCGGAGCTCCAAACGACGATCGAGCGCCTCCAGCGGGCGCGCGCGGACATCGCCGTGATCCTCCGCGAGGACGTGCCCGCCGACACCCCCGCCGGATTCGAGGCGGTGGCCTCGCGACTGTCGGAGACGGACCGTTCGCTCGTGCACCTGTACGGGCAGCTCCTTGACGATGAGGCCATGGCGGATGTCCGCAGAATGGTGGAGGACGACCCGGGAGATCTCAGCGCGGAGTTGGAGCGGCTGGAGCCCGATGCGGATGAGCAGACGCGGCAGGATCTGGTCGAGCGGTATGCCGTCACACTCGCGCAGAACATCGCCGACTACCCGTGGCTCGACCCGTCGATGCCGCAGGTCGCGCGGAACAAGTCCGCGGCTGCCGAGGCGCTGACCGAAGCCATCTCGGCGCTGTTCAATCCTGCGCAGCAGGATGTGCTCATCCGCGCCACGCTGCTCGCGTACGAGCGGCTCCACAGCTCACAGACGGGCTCAACGGCAACGGGTTGACCGTGCTGGACAGCCGCCCGTGCCCGGATCGCGGTGCGAGCCGTGAAACCGCACCCGACATCACGAGGTCGCGGATGCCTGCGACGCGATCAGTGCCCGGGCGATCTCACGAGCGGTGTCCGTGGTCTGCGCGGGGGAGCGCAGCCGCATTGCGAGGTCACCCGTGATCACCAGCAACAGCTGCTCAGCCAGCTCATCCGCGCGGGCGCCGTCGACCTCGGCGGCATACTCCGCCAGGCGTGCCCGGAGCGTCTCTGACTCCGTGCGCAGCGCCCTCGCGAGCTCTGGCGGTGCATCGGCGTACTCCGCGGCTGAGCCGAGGAATGCGCACCAGCGGGATCCCGCAGGTCGAGCGCGGAAGGCGTCGAGGGCGTCGAACACGGCCAGCAACCTGCCCTCTGCCGTGTCGTGCGTCGCGACTGCCTCGTCCCAGGTCTTCAGCCACGCCCGGTGGCGGCGGTCGAGCGCTGCCGCGAGCAGCGACTCCTTGCTCGTGAAACCCCGGTACAGCGTGGCAGCAGATACACCGGCCCGGCGGAGCACCGCGTCGATCGGGGTCGCCGCGATCCCGTGGCTGAAGAACAGCTCGTCGGCGGCATCCAGCAACCGCTCTTCCGTATTCGCGCGCAGAGCCATGACTGCACTCTAGAGTGAAAAAGTGAAACGCTCGTTTTCATCTATGGATGCCACACGTCTGCTGCTGATCGCTGCCGGCACGGGCCTGATCGCCGCTACCTACGGGCTCGTGCGTTTCGCCTACGGCCTCTACCTGGTGGAAGTGCAGGACGCGCTCGGGATGGGCGTCTCGGTGGCCGGGTTCATCTCGAGCGGTGCGTCGGTCGTGTACTGCCTGGGCGCCCTCGTCGGTCTGTTCGCCGCGACCCGTCATCCACGGACCCTTGTGATCGCGGCAGGGCTCAGCGCCGCCGCCAGCGCGATCGGCATGGCGGGCGCACCCGACGTGCCGGCGTTCGCCGTGTTCGCCGTCGCCGGCTCCGCCGGTGCAGGGCTGGCGTCGCCCGCTCTCGTGGCCCTGCTGCAGCGCAGCGCCACGACGGCGGACGACCCACGTGCGCAGACGATCGTCAACGCGGGGACGGGTCCCGGGCTCGTCGCCGCGGGCCTGCTGGCGCTCTGGCTGCTACCGGACTGGCGGCTCGCGTGGGCCGTCGCCGGCGCGTTCACCCTCGGGGTCACGGCGCTGGTCCTCGTGGCGGATCGGCGCGGGGGCACGCGAGGCGATGCTCCCGCACCCGTGTCATTCCCTCCCGGTTCCTGGTTCGCCGCCCACTGGAGATTGCTCCTGGCCGCGCTGCTGCTCGGGGTCGGGTCGGCTGCGGTCTGGACCTACGCGCGCACGCTGCTGGTGGCATCCGGCACTCCGCCCGTACTCACGGTGGTCGCCTGGACGGCGCTGGGTGCCGGGGGCATCGCCGTCATGGCGACAGCCCGGTGGACCGGTCACCTCGGCCCGCGACGGGCCTGGACCACGGCGGTACTGACCGTGGCCGTCGCGACCTCGGTGCTGACGGTCGCACCGAACTCCGTGCCACTCGTCCTCGCTGCCTGCGCCGTCTTCGGGTGGGGCTATGTCGCCGGTAGTGGCGCGCTCATCGGCTGGACGGCGCAGATCGATGCCGAACGGGCCGCTGCGGGGACCGCGCTGCTGTTCATCACACTGGTGCTGGGGCAGGCGGTGGGCGCGGCCGTGATCGGCGCGCTCATCCCGTGGACCGACTACACCGTCGCCTTCCTCGTCGCCGCCGCCCTGACCGCCGCCGGGGCGCTCGTGCCCGCGCTCGGTCGCGGGGCGCGTGCGGCCCGACCTGCAAGCGCCTGACGTCCGAGCAGGCCTCAGCCACCGACCAGATGCAGCAGGAAGGCGCCGAGAAACCCCAGCGTCGCCCACAGGCCCGTGAGCATCTGCTGCTTTTCGAACGCCTCGGGGATCATCGTGTTGCAGATCATCGCCAGCAGCGCACCGGCGGCGGTCGCCGTCGTCAGCGCGACGGCGAACGGCGATGCCGCTTGGAACGCCAGGTAGCCCACGACAGACGCGACGATGGTGGCGAGCGCAATCCCGCCCCACAGCAGCCCCACGGCGCCCGCCGTCGCTCCGCCGCGCTTGAGTTCGGCCGTGGACCCGAGCCCTTCGGGGAAGTTGCTGATGGCCACGGCCGCCACGATGGGGATGCTGATGCCGCCGTGCACGACCGAGAGACCCATGACGATGGACTCCGGGATGCCGTCGATGAGCGCGCCGATCGCGATCGCCGCGCCGGGACCGCCGGCGAGCCGGGCGGAGCTGCGGCGGGCGACCACGTTGGCCGGCCGGTGCTCGGCGGGCTGCGGCGGGCGGGAGACGAGCCAGTCGGCGATGCTGTAGACGATGGCGCCGGCGATGAAGCCGATCGACGTGGGCACCGGGCCGCCGTCATCGGCCGCTTCGAGCACCAGTTCGAATGCCAGGGTCGCGATGAGCACCCCCGCCCCGAGCGCCAGGATGCCGGCGGTGACGCGCTGCGGAATCCGCACGAACCAGGCGACAGCGGCCCCGATCAGCAGGGTGCCGCCGCCGATGAGTCCGCTCAATGCGGCCAGCCCCACCCCGGTCATGTCGTCACCGTAGTCCCCGGAGGCACCGCTGTCGTGCGTTCATGCCACCATCGCGGGATGAAGACCGACTTCAAGAAGACGATGGATGTGTACCGGGCGCCGGCCGGGTCGTTCCGCGTCGTCGATGTGCCGCCGATGCAGTACCTCGCGGTGGAGGGGCAGGGTGACCCGAACACGTCGCAGGCCTTCTCGGATGCCATCGCGACGCTGTATCCCGTGGGCTACAAGCTCAAGTTCGCCAGCAAGCAGCAGCTGGACCGCGACTACGTCGTCATGCCACTGGAGGCGCAGTGGTGGGCCGATGACATGGCCGAGTTCACGAGCCGTCGCAACAAGGCGGCGTGGCGATGGACCGCGCTGATGATGGTGCCCGAGTGGATCACCAGGGAGATGTTCGATTCCGCGGTGGCGAAGGTCGCCGACGGCGAGCCACCCGCCGCTCTCGCCCAGCTGCGCCTCGAGACGATCACGGAGGGTCGCTGCGTGCAGACCCTGCACGTCGGCTCGTTCGACGACGAAGCCGGGGTGCTCGAGCGCATGCACGACGAGTTCATCCCCGACGCCGGGCTGCAGATGACCGGGAAGCATCACGAGATCTACCTCAGCGACTTCCGCAAGGTCGAGCCCGCCAGACTGCGCACCATCCTCCGCCAGCCCGTCCTTCCGGCCTGAGCGTCGCCTTCCTCCCACGAAGGCGTCAGGACCCGCACGTACACTGGCCCGGTGCGCCGTACCGTCCGACTCCTGGGGATCACCGCATGCATTGCGGTCCTCGGGATCGCGACACCGGCGGTCGCGCACGGTGCGACCGCCGGGGAAGCGGCATCCGCGTCCTCGTCGGGGTCGGGCTCCGGTGTCGTCGTGACGCCGGCGGACGAGGCGGCCCTCATCACCCAGGCCGAGCGTCTCGTCGAGGCGATGTCGACCCGCGAGCGTGCGGCATCCGTCGTCATGGGACACATCCCCACGGCCGATCCGGCAACATTGCACGACTACATGGCCGCCGACGGGCTCGGCGGGTTCATTCTCATGGGAGCCAACGTGCCCGGTGACGAGTCCGCGTTGCGGCAGATCACCGACGCGCTGACCATCGACCCGGGGCTCCCGCCACTGATCGGCATCGACGAGGAGGGCGCCGACGTGACCCGGCTGCCCTGGGACGACTTCGCCGGCGCGGTGACACTGAAGAACGAACCCGCGACGGCGACCGCCGATGCCTTCGCAGGGCGGGGCGCTCTGCTGCAGCGGGGCGGCGCGACGGTGAACTTCGGCGTCGTCGCCGACGTGCCTTCCGACCCGGACAGCTTCATCTTCCGCCGGGCCCTCGGCACGAGTCCTGATGCCGCGGCGGAGCGGGTGAGAGCGGCGGTGGAGGGTGAGGCCTCGGCCGTCGCCAGCACTCTCAAGCACTTCCCGGGTCACGGCGCGGCGCCGGGAGACTCGCATCACATGCTCCCGACCACCGACCTGTCGCTGACACAGTGGGAGCAGGCGGATGCCGTGCCCTTCCGCGCCGGGATCGACGCCGGTGCGGAGGTGCTGATGTTCGGCCACCTCGTCTTCACGGCGGTCGATGCGGCACCGGCGACGCTGTCGACCGAATGGCACCGCATCGCACGCGAGGACCTCGGCTTCGAGGGCGTCGCGATCACCGACGACCTGGGGATGCTGCAGAACACCGGCGACCCCCGGTACGCCGATCCCGTCGCCAACGCCGTCGCCGCGGTCGCCGCGGGCAACGACATGGTGATGTCGGTGATGCTGTCGGACGCGGGCATGGCCGGACGGATCGTCGACGGCATCACCGCGGCAGCGGACTCGGGCGCGCTGCCCGCGGAGCGTCTGGCGGAGGCGGCGACGCGGGTCACCCAGCTGCGGCTGCAGCAGGTGCCGGGCGCGCTGCTGCCGTGCCCGGAGTGTCAGCCCGTCGGCTGATCAGGCCGCCACGCGTCGAGGATCGCGTGGCGCAGGGCGTTGGCGCGCTCGGCGAAGCCGCGCTGGTGACGCACATACTCCGCTTTGCCCTCCGGGGTTTCGATGGGCACGGGCGCGACGCCCCAGTCGGCGAGGTCGTAGGGGGAGGCGGCCATGTCGAGTGCGCGGATGTCCCGTGCCAGTTCGAAGGCGTCCAGCATCAGCTCACCGGGCACGATCGGCCCGAGCTTCATCGCCCATTTGTAGACGTCCATCCCGGCGTGCAGGCACCCGGGCTGCTCGCGCATCGGCTGATCGGCGCGCGTGGGGGTGAAACGGTTGCGCGGCACGGCATCCTTGGTGAAGAAGCGGAACGCGTCGATGTGGGTGCAGCGCAGATCGTGCGCCTCGACGACGTCGTCAGTGCCGCGCTGACCCAGCCGCAGCGGCACCGCGTGACGGGGCTGGGGCGCGCGGTAGACCATCGCCCATTCGTGCAGGCCGAAGCAGCCGAACTGGCCGGGCCGCGCGGCGGTCAGGCGCAGCATCCGCTCGCACAGCGTGAGCAGGTCCGACTTGGCCTCGGTGAATCCCGCCACGTCGACCCGCAGACTGCCGGGGGCGGCGCCGGCGGTGTACCAGCTCCAGGCCGCGCGCGGCGTGGCCGCTGCATCGGCGAGTTCGACGCCGGCGCCCGGATGCCATCGGCGCAGCAACGCGGGCTTGTAGGAGTAGTACGTGTAGAGGAAGTCGTCGACCGGGTGGGTCTGACCGCGCGCGGCGCGTTCCCGGCGCCCCGCGGTGAGTCCGTCCGCGCGGGCGTGGTGCGCGTCTTCGCGCTCCTGCCACTCGGCACGGCTCAGCGCCGTGACGGTGCGTGAGGCGAGCGCGGTCATCCCTCGAGCCTACGCGCGTCGTGACGAGACGCGGATGCCGCGCTATCTCGGTCGCGGCATCCGTCGCCTGGATGCGGAGATCTGCCCGGATGCGGGCGGCTACCGCCCATTCGTCCGCATCTCGGCAGATCCCCTCGTCTCAGCAGCAGCGAAGACGTCCCGCGCAGGGGCGGGGTCGGGTGATGGATGCCGGGGGTGCCGCTCGACTACGCGGCGGGCTCGATGAGCTCGGGGGAGTCGTTGCGCACGTTGCCGACCGCGGACGACACGACATGGTCCTCCAGCGTGTCGCCCAGGGCGGGCGCCGCGTCGATCGCGGCATCCAACAGGTCGCGCACATTGTGGTCGTCGGTGTCGGTGTCCAGCCATGCGTCGGCGAAGTCGCCGTCGATGAACAGGGGCATGCGGTCGTGGATCGAGCCCAGGTGACCGATGGAGTCGCGCGTGAGGATGGTGAAGCTCAGCAGCCACCGCTCCGGGTCATCGTCGGCCTTGGCCGGATCCTTCCACCACTCGTAGAGCCCGGCGAAGAACATCGGCTCGTCGTCGGCGGGATGGATGTAGTGCGGCACCTTGCCGCCGTCGACCTGCTTCCACTCGTAGTAGCCGGATGCCGGAACCACGGCGCGGCGCTTGATGAGGGCATTGCGGAACATCGGCTTGTCCTCGAGCTCCTCGGCCCGGGCGTTGAACGCACGCGAGCCGATGCTCGGGTCCTTCGCCCAGCCGGGGACGAGCCCCCACCGTGCCGATTCGAGGCGACGGGTCGCAGGCTCGGTCTTGGCGGAGTCCAGCACGATGGCCGCTCGCGCGGTGGGCGCGATGTTGTACGAGGGCGGAGGCAGCACATCGCCCTGCACGTCGACGCGCAGGACGCCGACCAGTTCGGATGCCACATTGGCGACGACGAAGCGACCACACATGAGTGCAAGCGTACGCGGCGGCACCGACACCGGCCGCGAGGTGAGCCGCGCCGTCGCGCTGGGCGCGGGTCGGGCAGTCAGCCGCTCAAGCGGGCGGGTCGGGCTCGACCACGCCGACGTCGGCCAACCGGTCGAGAAGCCCGGCGCCGTCGGAGTCGGTCACCCACGGCACGCCCGCCGCGGAGTGGTCGTCGACGACGGTGCGGCCACCGGCGAGCACCGCCTCGGTCGCGGAGAGGCGCCGGATCGCGACGGCGGCCACACGGTCGGGATGCTCGGCCGCGAACGCGGTGTACAGCGCGTCATCGTGCTGGCCGTCGTCGCCGATGAGCAGCCACTTGATGTCGGGGAACTCCTCGGCGAGGCGCGCCAGGTTCTTGGCCTTGTGCTGCCGGCCGCTGCGGAACCACCGATCGTGGGTGGGCCCCCAGTCGGTGAGCAGCATGGCGCCGGGCGGGAAGACGTGGCGCCGCAGGAAGCGCATGAGCGTGGGAGCCACGTTCCAGGCGCCGGTGGACAGGTAGATCATCGGCGACCCCGGGTTCTCGCGCGCGATGCGCTCGAGCAGCACCGCCATCCCCGGCACGGGCTGGCGGGCGTGCTCGTCGAGGACGAACGAGTTCCACGCGGCGACCAGCGGCCGGGGGAGTGCGGTGACCATCACGGTGTCGTCGACGTCGGAGACGATGCCGAAGCGCACCTCGGGAGCGACGATGAACACGCGGGATTCCACCGGCTCACCGCCCTCGACGGACATCGTGATCGGCTGCCACCCGGGCGAGAGGGTGCCCGGCAGGGTCGCATCGATCACGCCGCCCCGGTCGGCGACGACCTCGTGCTTCACACCGTCGATGTCGATCGTGACCTGAGCGAAACCGATCGGCACGGAGGCGAAGCTGCGCCAGCCGCGGAAGCTGGCGTACTCGCCGCGGGAGTCGGTGCGCACCGCCGGAACGATGAGCACGCGTCCGAGCACCCGCACCCAGTCGGGGCCCCCGTAGCCGGGGAAGGCGGCAACCGTGGGGAGCTGGCCGCGACGCCGTGCGCGCCGCTCGCGCCACGAGTGAAAGCGGTACTCCATGCGCGCGATCCAGAGGATCTTCGGGCGCGGGGGAGCAGGGTCTGTGCCGGGCATCCCGTTCAGTCTCCCATGCCCTCCTCGGCATGTGGTGACAATGCTGCGTCTTCTGCCTCGAGGTGGCGGCGCTCGCGTCGCGCGATCAGGCGCTTGACGAGGTAGGCGAGCAGCAGGAAGGCCACGATGACGCCGACGAAGATGTACCCGGCGAAGTGGATGCGGTCGGACAGTTCCCGGTAGGTGCCGGCGGCTGCGGCGGCCACGCCGACGTAGGCCACCGCCCACAGTGTGCAGGCGGGGAGCGTCCAGGCGAGGAAGCGACGGTAGGCGAACCCGCTCATCCCGACGGTGAGCGGCACGACCGAGTGCAGCACCGGCAGAAAGCGCGACAGGAAGATCGCCGGTCCACCGCGTCGGCGCAGGTACATCTCCGCCTTCACCCAGTTGCGCTCCCCGATCTTCGCGCCCAGGCGGGAGAAACGGATGCGCGGGCCGAGGACCCGACCGAGCCAGAACCCGATGCTCTCTCCGACGAGCGCGCCGATGATGACGGTGATCACCAGCACCACGCCCTCCACGGGCGAGGCGACGGCGGTGCCGGCGACGATGACGATCGTGTCGCCGGGGACGACGAGCCCCACGAGCACACTGGTCTCGAGCATAATGGCGAGCCCTGCCAGCACGGTGCGCAGCACCGGATCGACACTCTGAACCGCGTCCAGAATCCAGGTGAGGAACTCGTTCACGGTCAGAGCCTAGAGCCGCTGCCGCCCTCTAGCCTGAGAAGGTGCTCCCCGCCCTGTCCGCCCTGCCGCTCGCCTGGGCCGATCCGGCGTCGGTGTTCGCCGGGGGGCCCGCGGCGGAGCGCCACGCCTTCTGGCTGGATGCCGGACCGGATGCCGCGAACGGCTGGAGCTGGATCGGCATCGGGGAGCCCGAAACCGACGCCGCCGCGGTGCGCTCGGTCGCGCTGGGGACCCCCCGCGCAGCGGCCTGCGAGTGGGGACCATTCCACGGCGGTTGGGTCGGATGGATCGGCTACGACGGCGCCGCCGGCCGCGCCGGCCGCGCCGGCGCGCCGCACCACGCGGACACGGCCGTCCCGGAGGAGATGTGGCTGCGCGCCACGCGCTTCGTCGCGTTCGACCACTCTCAGGGTCGGATGTGGGCCGTCGCGCCCGCTGCCGAGGTCGAGGCCTTCGCGGCCCAGGCGGCCGCATGGGCGAGCGCCCCGCGTCCCCTGCTCACCCCGGCCGCACCGCGGGTCGCGCGCGCCCGCGTGAGCGCGTCCGCGTACGCGCGCCGGATCGAGCAGTGCCGCGACGCCATCCGCGAGGGCGACGCCTACCAGCTGTGCCTCACCACGCGCTTCGACGTCGTCGCGGCGGAGCCGATCGACCCGGTGGCCGCGCACCTGCGGCTGCGGGCGTCCTCACCCGCGCATCACGGCGGTCTCATCCGCAGCGACGACGTCGCGCTCGTCTCGGCCAGTCCCGAGCGTTTCCTCGAGGCGGCCGACGGGCTCGTGCGCACGCGACCGATCAAAGGCACCCGTCCGCGGGGGACGGATGCCGACACGGATGCCGCGCTGGCGGCGGAACTGCAGGCGAGCCCTAAGGAACGCGCCGAGAACGTCATGATCGTCGACCTCATGCGCAACGATCTGTCGCGCGTGTGCGCACCGGCATCCGTCGCCGTCGACGCCCTGCTGTCGGTCGAGTCCTACCCGGCGGTGCACCAACTGGTCAGCGCCGTGAGCGGCCGGCTGCTGCCGCACGTCACGGTGGGGGAGCTGCTGGCGGCGACCTTCCCCGCCGGCAGCATGAGCGGGGCGCCGAAGCTGTCGGCCATGACGATCCTCCACCGGCTCGAGGCGGCGCCGCGCGGGGTGTTCGCCGGCTGCTTCGGATGGGTGGGCGCCGACGGGGCACTGGATCTCGCGATGGTGATCCGCTCGATCGTCGTGCATCCGGGTGGCGCGTACGTGGGCGCCGGCGGCGGCATCACATGGGGCTCCGACCCAGCTGCAGAGGTCGCGGAGGTCGCGGTGAAGGCCCGCGCCCCGCTCGCGGCCCTGGGCGCACACGTTCCCCCCGGCTGGTGACACAGCCCGTCCGGTAATGTGGAACGACGCGTTTCACGCGACCCGAGTACCCCACGATTGGCAATATTCCGTGTCCCACACGCCTTCCTCAGACTCCGCCGGCGACAGCGCCGGATTCGACGTGCACGCGATTCAGGAGAAGTGGCAGCGACTCTGGGAGCAGGCCGACCCGTTCCGCGCCGGCGGTGACGACGACACCCGTCCGCGCAAGTACGTGCTGGCGATGTTCCCGTATCCCTCCGGCGACCTGCACATGGGTCACGCCGAGAACTACCTCTACTCCGACATCGTGGCCCGCTTCTGGCGCCACCGCGGCTACAACGTGCTCAACCCGATCGGGTGGGACTCGTTCGGCCTGCCCGCCGAGAACGCCGCCATCAAGCGTGGCGCCGACCCGCGTGAGTGGACGTACGTCAACATCGACCAGCAGAAGGCGAGCCTGAAGCAGTACGGCGTCTCGTTCGACTGGAGCCGGGTGCTGCACACGAGCGACCCCGACTACTACCAGTGGAACCAGTGGCTGTTCCAGCAGCTGTTCGAGCGCGGCCTGGCCTACCGCAAGGAGAGCCCGGTCAACTGGTGCCCCCACGATCAGACGGTGCTCGCCAACGAGCAGGTCGTCGACGGGCGCTGTGAGCGTTGCGGCACCGAGGTCGTGAAGAAGAAGCTCACCCAGTGGTACTTCCGCATCACCGAGTACGCCGACCGGCTGCTGGACGACTTGAATCAGCTTGAAGGCTTCTGGCCGCACAAGGTGCTGCAGATGCAGCGCAACTGGATCGGCCGCTCGATCGGCGCCGACATCGACTTCGAGATCGAGGGCCGCGCCGAGAAGGTCACGGTCTTCTCCACGCGCCCCGACACGCTGCACGGGGCGACGTTCTTCGTCGTCGCGCCCGACTCCGACCTGGCCGCCGAACTCGCCGCGGGCGCATCCGCCGAGGTGCGCATGCGGTTCCAGGACTACCTGGAGCGCGTGCAGAAGGAAACCGACATCGACCGGCAGTCCACGGACCGCCCGAAGACCGGTGTCTTCCTGGAGCGCTACGCGATCAACCCGGTCAACGGTGAGCGCCTGCCGATCTGGGCCGCCGACTACGTGCTGGCCGACTACGGTCACGGCGCCGTCATGGCCGTGCCCGCGCACGACCAGCGCGACCTCGACTTCGCCCGCGCGTTCGACCTGCCGGTGCGCGTCGTCGTCGACACCAGCGCGCCGGTCACCGGTGCGATTCCGGTGATCGAACTGGACGACGAGGGCGTGCCGGTCGACCCGGGTGCGGATGCCGCGGACGAGACCGACCCGGTCAAGACCGGCATCGCACTCACCGGCGAAGGCCGCATGATCAACTCCGGCCCGCTCGACGGGCTGAGCAAGCGCAACGCCATCGCGCGCGCGATCGAGCTGCTCGAGGCTGCCGGCACCGGCCGCGCCGCGAAGACCTATCGCCTGCGCGACTGGCTCATCTCGCGTCAGCGGTTCTGGGGCACTCCCATTCCGATGGTGCACACCGACGACGGCCGCATCGTGCCGGTTCCCGCCGACCAGCTCCCCGTCGAACTGCCCTCGGTGAAGGGCCTCGACCTCACGCCGAAGGGCTCGTCGCCGCTGGGAGCGGCGACAGAGTGGGTGACGACGGTCGACCCGGAGACGGGCGAGCCGGCGCGCCGCGACCCCGACACGATGGACACGTTCGTCGACAGCTCGTGGTACTTCCTGCGGTTCCTCTCGCCGGGCGACCAGACGCAGCCGTTCTCGCAGCGCGAGGCCGACCGCTGGGGTCCGGTGGACTTCTACATCGGCGGCGTCGAGCACGCCATCCTGCACCTGCTGTACGCGCGCTTCATCACGAAGGCCCTCTACGACATGGGCCACGTCGAGTTCACCGAGCCGTTCTCGAGCCTGATCAACCAGGGCATGGTGATCCTGAACGGCGCGAAGATGTCCAAGAGCAAGGGCAACCTGGTGCTGTTCCAGCAGGAGCTCGACGCCCACGGCGCCGATGCGCTGCGAGTGGGACTGGCATTCGCCGGCCCCGTCGAGGACGACAAGGACTGGGCAGACGTCTCCACCGTGGGGGCGGCGAAGTTCCTGGCGCGCGCCCTGCGCATCGCGGGCGATGTCAGCAGCAAGCCCGACGTCGTGTGGGCAGAGGGCGACCCCGCGCTGCGCCGCGTGACCCACCGCCTGCTCGCCGACGCCCCCGGCCTGGTCGAGCAGACGAAGTTCAACGTCGTCGTCGCGCGCCTCATGGAGCTCGTCAACGCCACCCGCAAGACGATCGACTCCGGTGCGGGCGCGGCCGACCCGGCCGTGCGCGAAGCCGCCGAAGTGACGGCGATGGTGCTCGACCTGTTCGCCCCGCACACCGCGGAGGAGATGTGGTCGATCCTCGGATACGAGCCGTTCATCGGCCTCGTGCCGTGGCGTCAGGCCGACCCGACGCTCCTCGTCGAGGACTCGGTCAAGGCGATCGTGCAGATCGACGGCAAGGTGCGCGCGACCCTCGAGGTCTCGGCGCGCATCGATGCCGCGGAGCTGGAAGCGATGGCCCGCGGTGACGAGCGCGTGGTGCGCTCGCTCGCCGGCCGCGAGATCACCCGCGCCGTCGTGCGGGCGCCGAAGGTCGTGAGCTTCACCACGGCCTGAGCCGGAGTCTCGGAGGCGGGGTCGCGGCGTGTGCCGCGGCCCCGCCGTCGTGTGGGGGGGGCGCGGGGCGCCCGTTCGCCAGTTCTGCGGAGATCTGCAGTTCTTCGGAGGCTCCGGGGCGCGTCGCTCCGAAGAACCGGCGATCCCCGAAAACGTGGCGAGGGATGCCGGGGGCCGCTCACACCGCCGCGCCGGCACGCCGCCACCTCCACCGCGGCTGATTCGGGCGACCTCTCCACGGATGGTCCCCAGCGGCATCCTCATGCCCGGCAACCGCGCCTAGCGTGACTGCGTGACCGTCGACGACCCTGCACCGCGTGCCCGACGGCGCCTCGGCGTCGGCGCGGTGACGGTCGTCGTGATCGCCGCGCTGGCGGTGACGGTCGCCATCGGCATCCTGCGCACGACGACGGCGCCGGTCGAGACGATCACCATCACCGAGACGGATGCCACCCTCGCTGCCTCCCCGCCGGCGCCCGCCGTCTACGTCCACGTCTCCGGCGCCGTCATGGCGCCGGGCCTGTATCGACTGGACGAGGGCGCCCGCGTCGTGGACGCCGTATCCGCCGCAGGCGGCTTCACCGACACCGCAGACCAGGCGGCGGTGAATCTCGCGCGCATCGTGACCGACGGTGAGCAGCTGCACGTGCCGGCCATCGGCGAGGCGCCCCCGCCTGCACCGCTGTCGAGCACCGGGGGAAGCGCGACGGTCCCCGGCGGCAAGGTCAACCTCAACTCCGCGGACCTCGCCGCCCTCGACACCCTCCCGCGAATCGGGCCCGCGATGGCACAGCGCATCATCGACTGGCGCGACCAGAACGGCCGGTTCACGAGCGTGGACGACCTGCTGGCGGTGCCGGGGATCGGCGACAAGATGCTCGCGGCGTTGCGCGAGCTGGTCACCGTGTGAGCCTGCGGCGCGCGAGGCGACGCGATCTGCGCCTCATTCCAGTGGCGGCCGGCGCGTGGGCCGCCGCACTGTGGGGAGCCGTGTACGCCGACACGCACGTCGCGCCGGATGCTGCGTGGGCCGCGATCGCCGCCTGGTCCGCCTGCCTGGGTGCACTCGTCCTCACTGCGACCGCGCGGCGCCCCACACCGCGCACGACCGCCGCGGTGGCCGTGCTCACATGCGCGGGTGCGGCCGCGGTGCTATCGCATCTGGCGCTCGCCCAGCCGAGCCGTTCGATCGACCACCTGTCCATCGACGGCGGCCGCGCGCTGCGGATCACGGCGACGGTGACCGGCAAGGTCGAGCCGACCGCGCGGGGGCTCGGCTTCGATGCCGTCGTCGACCAGGTGCGTATCGGGGTCGACGTCCACGCGGTCGCGCTCCCGGTGACGGTGCGGGTGTCACCCGAGGATGTCCGCGGCCTCGCGCATCTGGCTCCGGGTGCCCGCGTGGAGGTGTTCGGCACGGCCTTCCGCGCCGATGCGGGGGAGCGCTCGGTGCTCATCGTGCAGGCGACGACCGGTGCCGACGTGGTGAACCCGCCGCGGGGACTGTTGGCGACGACCGCCCACTTGCGCGAGCGGTTCGTCGCCACCGCGCACGATCTGCCGCCGCCGGGTGCGGGGCTCGTCCCCGGTCTCGCGGTCGGCGACACGGCGTCGGTCTCGTCGGAGCTGGATGCCGCGATGAAGGCGTCGTCGCTCTCACACCTCACTGCGGTGTCCGGGGCGAACTGCGCCCTCGTCGTCGGCATCGCGTTCGCGATCGCGGCGCTCTGCGGCGCCACGCGTGGCATCCGCGTCTTGGTCGCGCTCGTCGCGCTCGGTGGCTTCGTCGCGCTCGTGACACCGGAGCCCAGCGTGGCGCGGGCGGCGGTCATGGCGGCCGTCGCGATGCTGGGGGTGCTGCTCGGGCGCGTCGGCGCGGGGCTGTCGATGCTCTGCCTCGCGGTGGTCGTCCTGCTCGTGGGCGATCCTTGGCTCGCGGGGGAGATCGGGTTCGCGCTGTCGGTCGCCGCGACGGCATCCCTGTTGCTGCTCGCAGGCCCCCTGGCCGACGGCATCGCGAGGTGGATGCCGCGGCCACTCGCCCTCGCACTGTCGGTGCCGCTGGCGGCGCAACTCGCGTGCGGCCCATTGCTGATCATCGTGGAGCCGTCGGTGTCGCTCTACGGCGTGGCCGCGAACCTGCTCGCCGCCCCTGCCGCCCCCCTCGCGACGATCGTCGGGCTCGCCGCGTGCCTGGCGGCGCCCATTCCCGTGCTCCAGGCGGGGCTCGCAGCCGTGGCGTGGATCCCTGCGACCTGGATCGCGGGGACCGCGGAGACCGTCGCGCGTCTGCCGGGGGCGAGCGTGCCCTGGCTGGACAGCGGCTGGGGCATCGCGTCGCTGGCCGGCGTCGGCGCGGCGATCGTCGTCGTCTTCATCGCACGCGGGCGCGGACCCGTCGTGCGCGTGACCCGCGCGGTGGCGTCCGCCGCACTCGCAGCGCTGATCGGGGTCGGGGCCGGCGGCGTCGCACTGTCGGGCGTGCTGGCTCCCACCACGGTGCCGACGGCGTGGTCCGTCGCGGCGTGCGACGTCGGCCAGGGCGACGCCGTACTCGTGCGCTCGGCCGACGCGATCGCGCTCATCGATACCGGACCGGATCCGGAGCGGTTGCAGGAGTGCCTCCGGCGATTCGCGGTCGGCCGCATCGATCTGCTCGTGCTGACCCACTTCGACGTCGACCACGTCGGCGGGATCGCCGCGGTGAACGGCCGCGTGGAGCTCGCTCTGCACGGACCGGTCCCGGATGCCGCTGCGCACGCCGTGCTGCGACGCCTCACCGAGGGAGGAGCTCACCTCACGGACGCCGCAGCCGGGCTGGCGGGGGAGCTCGGGGATGCCGCTTGGCGCGTGCTGTGGCCGACTTCGGGTTCCGTTGCCTTCCTCCCCGGCAACGACAGCTCGGTCGTCCTCGAGATCGCCGGGGGTGGTGTGCCGACGAGCCTGTTCCTGGGCGACCTTTCGGCGGCGCCGCAACGCACGCTGCTGGCGTCGGGGCGGCTTCGATCCGGCTACCAGCTGGTCAAGATCGCCCACCACGGCAGCGCCGACCAGGCCGACGAGCTGTATCGCGCGCTGCAGCCCGTGGTCGCGGTCGTGACCGTCGGCGAGGACAATGACTACGGGCATCCGCGCGCGGAGATCCTGCGACTCCTGGCATCCCTCGGCGCCTCGACCGCGCGCACGGATCGCGACGGGATCGTCGTGGTGGCCGTGGCGGACGGCGCCCTCGCGGTGTGGCGCGAGCGCGCTCCGCCGAGCGGCGGTGTCCACGGCCCGGGATAGGCTGGAGGCATGGCTCCTCCCGCGCGCAGACCCCCTGCACGCAAGCCCGCGGGCAAGGCTACGGCGAGCAAGATCCGTCAGCTTTCCTGGCGGAGCCCGGAGCCCGCGCCGATCGTGCTGGTGTCCGGGCCGGAAGAGGTCTGCGCCGAGCGCGCCATCGCCGGTATCCGCGAGTATCTGCGCACCGAGGATCCGAGCCTCGAGGTCACCGACATCCGCGCCGACGATTACACCGCCGGCACACTGCTCGGCGTGACGTCGCCGTCTCTGTTCGGCGAGCCCCGGCTCGTGCGGGTGTCGGGGGTCGAGAGGTGCTCCGACACGTTCCTCGCCGAGGCGATCTCGTACCTTGAGCATCCGCAGGAGGGTGCCACGGTCGTGCTGCGGCACACCGGGTCGAGCGTGCGCGGCAAGAAGCTCCTCGACGCGATCCGAGCGGGCACGGGCGGCGGTGTCGAGGTCGCGTGCCCCGCGGTCAAGCGCGACAGCGACCGCTACGACTTCGCGGCGGGGGAATTCAGCGCGGCGCGCAAGCGCATCGCGGCTCCCGCGCTGCGCGCTCTGGTCTCGGCCTTCGCCGACGACCTCACCGAACTGGCCGCCGCGTGCCAGCAGCTCATCTCCGACGTCCCGGACGACATCACCGAGGCCATCGTCACCCGGTACTACGGCGGCCGTGTGGAGACCTCCGCGTTCGCGGTGGCCGACACCGCCATCGCCGGCCGCTACGGGGAGGCGTTGCTGGCGCTGCGCCAGGCGCTGGCATCCGGATCGGACCCCGTGCCCATGGTCGCCGCGATCGCATCGAAGCTGCGCACGATGGCGCGGGTCGCGGGTCACCGCGATTCGTCGTCGGCGCTGGCCGCCCGCCTCGGGCTCAAGGATTGGCAGGTCGACCGTGCCCGCCGTGACCTGATGGGCTGGAACGAGACGTCGCTGGGCATGGCGATCCAAGCGGCAGCACGGGCGGATGCCGAGGTGAAGGGCGGCTCCCGCGATGCCGTCTTCGCCGTCGAACGTCTCGTCACCGTGATCGCGACCCGGCAGCCCTTCGGCTCCTGACCCGCCGCGCCGCCCGCCCGTCGCCGCCCGCGCGTCGCCGCCCGCCCGCGCGACCCCGGCGGGCGCCCGGACTGCTCAAGTGTCACGTCCGCACAGTGTGGTGCCGAAACACCCACCACAACCGACACCGGAACCGCCCCGGCGCGCCCCCTCGGCCCCCGCCTGCCGCGCCCGGGCGCCCGGGCTGCGCAAGTGTCACGTCCGCACAGTGCGGTGCCGAAACACCCACCGCAAGCGACACCGGAACCGCCCCGACCCCACCGCGGCCGCCCCCGGGCGGCTCGGGTGTCACGTCCGCACAGTGCGGCGTGGGAACACCCGCCATTAGTGACACCGGAGCAGCCCGGGAGCAGCCCGGCGCCGAACCGGCGGGGTGACGACGCCGGGAACGACGAAGGCCCGCCCCACGGATGGGACGGGCCTTCGGTACGGCTACGCTCAGAGCGCGGCAACCTGCTTCGCGATCGCCGACTTGCGGTTCGCAGCCTGGTTCTCGTGGATGACGCCCTTGCTGACGGCCTTGTCCAGCTTCTTCGTCGCCTTGACGAGAGCCTTCTCGGCTGCGGCCTTGTCGCCGGCGGCGATGGCCTCGCGGGTGCGACGCACCTCGGTCTTCAGCTCGCTCTTGACGGCCTTGTTGCGCTCGCGCGCCTTCTCGTTGGTCTTGTTGCGCTTGATCTGCGACTTGATGTTCGCCACGTTCGACGTATCTTTCGTTCGGAGTGATCGGTGGAATGTCGGGCACCAGTAGAGGGATGCCGCCCGACGGTCGTGTGAGAGTGGAAGCCCACACGCAAGTCAAGTACCGAGTTTAGCAGGTCCGCGGGCATCGCCCCGTCACGCGCCACCTCTCGCGCGAGGGGTCCCGGGTACGGCATGATCGGTCGCGCCGGCACCCGACCGGCTCGCCGCCCGGCCGAGACGCCGGGGGAGGACTGCGATGACGCACTCTGCCGCATCCCGCCCGCGCGTCGGCGCCGGCTGGTTCACCCTGTTCACCCTCGCATGGCTCGCACTCTGGGCGGTGCAGCTCGTGCCGATCCAGCTCCTCCTGCCTCTGCAGCTGGATACGCCCGACGACGCCGACGGCTGGATCGCGGGCGTGATCTGGTCGGGCGTCGTGCTCGCTGCCGGGGGAGTCGCCTCGATCGTGGTCGGCCCCATCGCCGGTGCGCTGTCGGACCGCACCCGCTCCCGCCTCGGCCGGCGCCGCCCATGGGCGCTCGGCGGCAGCTGGCTGGCCGCCGCCGCCCTCGTGGCGACCGCGTTCGCCGACGGTCCCTGGCTCATCGGCGCGGCCTGGATCGGAGTGTCGGTCGGGTTCGCCGCGGCATCCGCCGCGTTCACGGCCCTCATCGCCGATCAGCTCACCACGCAACGCGGCGCCGCGTCGGGCGCCGTCGGCTCCGCCCAGGCGCTCGGGCTCGTCGTCGGGGTGGGCGTGATCGCCCTGCTGGAACTCGACATCGTCACGGGGTACCTGCTCCTGGCCGTGCTCATGGCGGTCGTGGGCACCGTGGCCGCATTGCTGCTGCCCGACCCCGTCGTCGACGTCTCACCGACCCCCGCCCGGCATCCCGACGCCCGGCATCCCGACACCCGGGATGCCACCGCCCACGAGCCCACCGGCCACCCCGCCCGCCCCCGCCGCCTCGAGGCCCTCCACGACCCCGACTTCCTCTGGGTGGTGTCCGGCCGCCTGGTCGTGAACATCGGCAACGGCCTCGGCACGGCGCTGCTGCTGTTCTTCCTCCTGTACGGCCTCCGCCGCCCCGCCGCCGGCGCCGAGGACGACCTGCTGCTGCTGATCCTCGTCTACACGGTCTTCGTCGTCCTCGCCTCCGTCGCCGGCGGCTGGCTGTCGGACCGCACGCAGCGCCGCACCGGCATCGTCGTGGCATCCGCCCTCATCCAAGCCGTCGCGGCGGTGGTGCTGGCGGTCGCGCCCGCCTACGGGACCACCCTCATCGCCGGTGCCCTGCTGGGCGTCGGCTACGGGGCGTTCACGTCGGTCGGCTTGGCGCTGGCGACCGACCTGCTGCCCAGCGAAGCCGACCATGCGCGCGATCTGGGCATCGTCAACGTCGCGGCGAACCTGGGGCAGCTGCTCGGCCCGCTCGTGGGCGCGCTGCTCGTCGCCGCGGTCGGCGGGTTCTGGCTGCTCTTCGCCGCGGCCGCCGCCTTCTCGGTCGCGGGCGCGCTCATGACGGCGCGGGTGCGTCCCGCTCGATCGTCGCGATCGCCAGTCGCAGCACGGCGTTGAACACGTCGGGGCGCATCGCTGTGACGAGGTGGGTCGTGCGGGGCACGACGATGAGCTCGGCCCCCGGCACCAGGCCCACGAAGAGGCGCTCGTTGACTCGCAGCTGGTCGTACTGGCCGTTCACGAACCACGTGGGCACGTCGATGCGCCGCAGCGCGGTGAGCAGGTCGAGCACCGACAGACTCCGCATCGCCACATCCTGCGCGTCGAAGGCGTAGCCGCCGGCGCCGAAGTCGGCGCGCGTCTCCTCCGGCAGAGTGCGCGCGAGCATCCGCTGCGTGAACCACATGCCCCGACCCGGCAGGGCATCGAACCCCCGGGCGATCAGCCGGTAGGCGGCCAGGCCCACGCCGCGCGGGATCGCGGTGCAGGATGCCCCGATGAGACCGGCCAGCGGTGGACGCTGCTCCCGCCCCGCGTATTCCGTGGCGAGCAGGCCACCCATCGAGTGCCCCACCAGCAGCACGGGGCCGCGGGTCGCGGCATCCCGCACCGCCTCGTCGATCGTCGCGAATGCGCCGTCGAGCGTGAACGTCTCGGCCATGCGCGTGCCGTGACCGGGGAGGTCCACCGCGTGGGCGGGCACGCCCTGCCCGGTCAGAGCGGCCACCTGCGCGCGCCACATGCTCGCCGACGTGCGGATCCCATGCACCAGCACGACCTGCACCGTCATGGCATCAGCCTACGAGCCGACCGGCGGCGAGGGGGAGGGCCCCACCCGCCGCCGGCCGGCGTGGCCGGTTCAGCCGATGGCCCGCACGGTGGCGGTGCGGCTCGACGAGCCCGCCACGGTGCCGGGGTCGGCCGGCACGAACACCGCTGTGTAGGTGTGGATGCCGCGGCTGAGCGTCCCGAGCCGCAGCGACGCGATGTCGCTGCGCACGGTGGCGGTGCCGACGACCGTGCCGTCGGCGCCGCCCTCGCGGAACTCCACCACACCGGCCGGGCGCGCACCGCTCTGCTGCACGTACGCGACGAGCGTCGTCGGCAGGAAGCGGTTGATGTGCACCGGCAGCAGCGGCACGAGGTGCGTGGTGGTCTCTGCCAGCACGACCGGCTGCGCCACCTCGATCGGCACGGTCACGACGGTGCCCGAGGGCTGGGCCGTGAGGGTGAGCGCCGCGGCACCGGCGGGCACGTCCGCCGGCAGGGAGACGGCGACCGTCGCCGCGCCCGCCGTGACCGCGACCTCGCCGAGCACGGTGTCGCCGAGCGCCACCGACAGCACCGTGTTCTCGGGCGCACCACGGCTCGTGAGGTTGAGGCCGGCCACGGCGAATTGCACGGCCGCTCCTGCCTCCACGACCTCCGGGACACCGCTGACCTGCACGGCGTGACGTGCGAACGACGGCGCCAGCGGCGAGGAGTCGGCGATGTAGTCCACCCACGCCTCGTAGTCCACGAGCCCGGTGTCGACGTAGTCGGCTCCCTGGGTGAAGACGCGGAAGTTGTCGCCGCCCGCCGCCAGGAACGAGAACGTGCCGATGCGGTACTCGCCCGCCGGATCCAGCGGCTGACCGTCGATCGTCACCGAGGTGATGCGGTCCCCCGCGGGGAGGGCGGGATCGAACGTGTACGTGACGTTGTCCGAGAGGCCCAGCTGCAGGTACGGGCGCTGCGGCACCGTGCCGTCGGGGTTCGTCTGCCACTGCTGCTCGAGCATCGTGGTGAACTGCTCACCGGTCAGCGTCACAAGGCCCAACGTGTTGTTGAACGGCAGCACCGCGTTGGCCTGCGAGAACGACACCGTACCGTCGGGGAGTGCCGGTACGGCCTGCGCACCGAACTCCGCCTGGGTGTCCCACAGGTCCGCACGCAGGCCGCCCGGGTTGGTGACGCCGATCGTGGCGCCGTTGGGGAGGTCGGCGAGCGAGTCGCGCAGCATGTTGGCGACGGTGTTGCCCAGCGTCGATTCCGATGCCCGGTCGTCGCGGGTGCCGCCGGTCCAGACGCCGTCCACGAACGAACCGCCCGCGTGCGCGGTGGTGATGTCCGCGGCCACCTCACCGACGCCGGTGTTGCCGATCTCCGCCGCTGCAGCCAGTGCGGCCTTCGTGATGCGGTCGACCTCGGCCACGCGCGGGAACTGTGCGATCAGTTCCGCGTCGGCGGTCGTGGTGCGTGCGACGTTGCGCTCGGTGTGTGCCGACACCTCACCGGTGCTCGGGTCGACGGTCAGCGTGATCTCGCCGATGCGCGCGCCGTAGGAGCCGGTCTGCACGATCGGGCGGGTGCGGTCGGTGCCGGGGATCGGCGCCGACCAGGCGTACTCCTTGTGCGTGTGGCCGGTGAAGATCGCGTCGACCTCGGCGGCGGTGTCGTTCACGAGGGCGGCGAACGGCCCACCGGCCGCGAGCTCCTGCTCGAGCGTCGCACCGTCCGGCGTGCCGGCCCCGGCGCCCTCGTGGTAGAGCGCCACCAGCACATCAGCCTCGCCGTTCGCGGCGTCGCCGTCGCTCAGCTGAGCCGCCACGCGGTTGACCGCTGCGACCGGGTCGCCGAATTCGAGGTCGGTGATGCCGGCGGGGGAGACGAGGGACGGCGTCTCCTCGGTGACGGCGCCGATGACGCCCACCGTGAGCCCGTCCGCCTCGTGCAGCGAATACTCCGGCAGCGCCGGGGTGTCGGTGCCGGCGAGGTAGACGTTCGCGCCGAGCTGCGGCGCATCGAAGGCATCCTGCACGCGGCCGTCGAGGTCCGCCCAGCCACGGTCGAACTCGTGGTTGCCCACCGCGGTGGAGTGCAGGCCGAGCGCATTGAGCACGTCGATGGTGGGCTGGTCCTGCGCGACCGACGAGGCGAACAGCGAGGCGCCGATGTTGTCGCCCGCCGAGAGGAACAGCACGGGTCCGGATGCCGCGTCCCGCAGCTGCTCGACGGTGCCGGCGAACTTCACGGTGTTGGCGTCGATGCGCCCGTGGAAGTCGTTGATCCCGAGGAGTGTCAACGCCACCGGGGCGGCGTCGGCGGTGAGCCCGACCTTGATCGGGTCGTGGTCGCTCGAGCGGTACACATCGGCTGCGTAGAACTCGGTGCCGTGCGAGCGGAACCGGCTGTATTCCAGAGCGAGCGCCTCACCGGAGTTGATGTTCCAGATGTCGGCACCGGTCGCACGGGCGCGGGCCTGGGCGTTCAGCAGCACGTGGTCCAGCGAGCCGGACAGGCCCGAGAAGCTGTACGACCGGGTGTCCACGTCGAAGGCCTGCTCGGCGCTGACGTAGCCGGCGTCGTAGAGCACCTGGAGCGGGTCCTCGTAGCCGTAGGAGTTGAAGTCGCCGACGAGTGCGACGGCGTCGACATCGCCCTGGATCTCGGTGACCCAGTCGCGCAGCGCCGTCGCCTGGCGCACCCGGGACTCGTTCGACGAACCCTGCCCGTCGCCGGCATCGGCGTCGCCGGGCCACGGGCCCGCCGAACCCTTCGACTTGAAGTGGTTGACCGCCACGAGCACCGGCTCGCCGCCGCCGGTCGGCTCGAACACCTGGGCGATGGGCTCACGGGCGTTGCCGAATGCCTGGTCGTCACCGCTCTGGTCGCCCAGCGCGCGGGCGGCGCCCACGGGGGTTACGGCAGCCGGCTGGTAGATGATCGCGTTGGTGATGACATCCTGGCCCGCGGGGTCGGGGAGGTCCGCCGACGACGCGACGTAGGCCCAGGTGTCTTCGCCTGCCGCGGCGTTCAGGGCCGCGACGAGCGTCGCAGTGGCTTCGTCGGCCTGTTCGCCGAGGGCGGCGGAGTTCTCGATCTCCATCAGGCCCACCACGTCGGCGTCGAGCTTCTCGATCGCCGCGACGATCTTCGCCTGCTGACGTGCCAGGTCATCGGCATCCCAGGCGCCGCGCTGGTCGCAGCCCTCCCGCACCGTCACCCCGTCGCCGAAGCGGTCGGTGTATGCCACGCAGGAGGGGGTCGAGGCGCCGAGGGTGGTGAAGTAGTTGAGCACGTTGAACGACGCGATCGAGACGTCGCCGCCCACGTCGTCGGGGGCCGCGGTGCGCGGGTTCGAGAAGGTCACCGTGTCGTCACCCGAGCCGTCGCCGACGAGCGGGCTGGTCGGGTTGAGCTTCCAGGCGCCGTTGCGGAAGTCGACGATGAGCGGGGCGGCGAAGGTCGCCGTGCCACCGACGACGACCGGCTCGACGAGCGAGACATAGGCCGGAGTCAGGGCGCTGTTGGCGGCGCTCAGGAAGTTGGTGCTCGCGCCGTCGTCGAGGGTCACCGCGCGTGCGGCGTTGTCGGCGGCCACGGCCGCGGCCTCGGGCGAACCCGGGCGTGCGACGTCCGTCGGCTGGCGCAGCGGCTCATCGCCGGCGGCGAGACCCACCTCGCCGTACTGGCCGGTGGAGTAGGTGTTCGTGACGGTGAACGTGCCCTGTGGAGCCAGCAGCATCGATTCCAGCGCCTCACGCTGGGCCGCATCGGCCGGCCATGCGAGCGTCGCCGGCACGGGCGCTGCGGCATCCTCGAGCGTGGTCGCCGCGCCCGGGGCCACCTCGATCTGGGTGAGCCCCTGGTACTCGCCGACGAGCCCGGTGACTTCCACCGTGTCGCCGAGGGCGACCTCGCCGGTCGCCTGCGGCGCGCGGACGAAGACGGCGTCGGATGCCCCGTGGGTCGCGGGATCCAGCGCGCCGCCGGTGCCGGGGGACTGGATGACGTAGCCGCCGAAGCCGCCCGTCGGATAGTGCGCGGTGACGACACCGCTGGTCGTCACGGTGCGACCCGCGTACGGGGAGGTGTCCGTCGTGCCCTGCAGGTCGCGGATCGCGATCGTCTCGGGCTCCGGTTCCGGCTCGGGTTCCGGCTCGGTGCCGCCCCGTCCCACCGGGGTGGGTGTGGCGAGCGCGAAGTCCGCGGCGTTGTCGGCGGTGTTGCCGAACTCGGCGTTGCGGCTGATGCTCTGGGGATTGGTCGTCGCCGGGGCCGGCGCCGCGCCGGCGAAGTGGTTCGCCGCGCCCCAGCCGACGAAGTCGACGACCTCGGGCAGGCCCACGAGGCCGCTGAAGCCGGAGAGCGGCGTCTGCGTCGACACCAGCGCCACCTTGCCCTGGCTGCCGCTGAGAGCGAGGCCGCCATCGACGTCGGGGGTGATGGCGGGCTGGGTGGCATCCGCCCCTGGAGCAGCGCCGATCAGCAGCTGCGCCCCGGCGGGCAGGGTGATGCCGGTGAGCGGCGTCAGCTGCCAGTTGCCCCCGGTGGCGGAGGCGTACTGCACGCTGTAGCCGGAGAGGTCCACCGCGGCGTCGGAGACGTTCGCCAGTTCGATGAAGTCGCGGTTGAACGCGCCGCCGGCGTTTCCGCCGCCGCCGTACACCTCCGAGATCACGACCGGCGCGTCGACGGAGACGGCCGCCGTCGCCGCGGTCGGCACGAGCGCGAGGCCCGCGGCGGTGGTGGCGAAGGCCGCAACGGCGGCGATGGATCGGCGGCCGAATCGGCGCGAGGGCACAGGCGAGGTGCGGTGGGTCACGGTCATCTCCGAGCGGCTCGGGCGCGTGGGATTCGCGCAGACACCGTCCGCCTCATTGAGCATTCGGTCAAACGGGCACCTTCGGCAAGGGTCAGATTGGTTAACTTCTTCTCACGAACGGATGGACGGCGTGTCGATGGCGCGCCTTCCCGACTTCCGCTAGGCCACGCCGCAGACGCGTACCGACAGGCGTTCGGCCGCACGCCGGTAGACTCGACGCGACATGTCACCCCGTGCCCTGAAGCCTCTTGCTCCCGCCGCTACGCCGCCCGAGCAGATCCGCAATTTCTGCATCATCGCCCACATCGACCACGGCAAGTCCACCCTGGCCGACCGCATGCTGCAGATCACCGGCGTCGTCTCCGACCGAGACATGCGCGCGCAGTACCTCGACCGCATGGACATCGAGCGCGAGCGCGGCATCACGATCAAGTCGCAGGCGGTGCGGATGCCGTGGGCCAGCGACGACCAGACCTTCGCGCTGAACATGATCGACACCCCCGGTCACGTCGACTTCACCTACGAGGTCAGCCGCTCCCTCGCCGCGTGCGAGGGCGCCGTCCTGCTCGTCGACGCCGCGCAGGGCATCGAGGCGCAGACGCTGGCGAACCTCTACCTCGCGCTCGAGAACGACCTGCACATCATCCCGGTGCTCAACAAGATCGACCTTCCCGCTGCCGACCCCGACAAGTTCGCCGCTGAACTCGCCGGTCTCATCGGCGGCCGCCCCGAGGACGTGCTGCGCGTCAGCGGCAAGACCGGCGTGGGCGTGGAGGAGCTGCTCGACCGCATCGCGCGCGACATCCCCGCCCCGCAGGGCGATCCCGACGCGCCGACCCGCGCCATGATCTTCGACTCGGTCTACGACGCGTACCGCGGCGTCGTCACCTACGTGCGCATGATCGACGGCAAGCTGGAGCCGCGCGAGCGCATCCAGATGATGTCCACGCGCGCGACGCACGAACTGCTGGAGATCGGCGTGTCCAGCCCCGAACCCGTGCCCTCGAAGGGTCTCGGCGTCGGCGAAGTGGGCTACCTCATCACGGGCGTGAAGGACGTGCGGCTGTCCAAGGTCGGCGACACAATCACGACCGCGCGCAAGCCGGCATCCGATCCGCTCCCCGGCTACACCGACCCCAAGCCCATGGTCTTCTCGGGGATCTACCCGATCGACGGCAGCGACTACGGCGACCTGCGTGAGGCACTGGACAAGCTCAAGCTCTCGGACGCGTCGCTGCAGTACGAGCCCGAGACCTCCGTCGCGCTCGGCTTCGGCTTCCGCTGCGGGTTCCTGGGCCTGCTGCACCTGGAGATCATCACCGAGCGTCTCTCGCGCGAGTTCGGACTGGACCTCATCACCACCGCCCCGTCCGTGCCGTACGAGGTCACCACCGACGCGGGGGAGACGGTCACCGTCACGAACCCGAGCGAGTACCCCGACGGCCGCGTGGCCGAGGTGTCCGAGCCGATCGTCAAGGTCGGCATCCTGCTGCCGAAGGACTTCGTCGGCACGGTGATGGAGCTGTGCCAGGGCCGCCGCGGCACCCTGCAGGGGATGGAGTACCTCAGTGAGGACCGCGTCGAGCTGCGCTACACGATGCCGCTCGGGGAGATCGTGTTCGACTTCTTCGACCACCTGAAGAGCCGCACGCAGGGCTACGCCAGCCTCGACTACGAGCCGGCCGGCTCGCAGACGGCCGACCTCGTGAAGGTCGACATCCTGCTGCAGGGCGAGGCGGTCGACGCGTTCAGCTCGATCGTGCACCGCGACAAGGCCTACGCGTACGGCCTGATGATGACCGAGCGGCTGCGCAAGCTCATCCCGCGCCAGCAGTTCGAGGTGCCCATCCAGGCTGCGATCGGCGCGCGCATCATCGCGCGCGAGAACATCCGCGCCATCCGCAAGGACGTGCTCGCCAAGTGCTACGGCGGCGACATCACCCGCAAGCGCAAGCTGCTCGAGAAGCAGAAGGAGGGCAAGAAGCGCATGAAGATGGTCGGTCGCGTCGAAGTCCCCCAGGAGGCGTTCATCGCCGCGCTGTCCGGCGATGTCGAGGGCAAGGAGAAGAAGTAACTGCACTCCGTCAACGAACACCCAGGAAGTAGGCTGGACGCCATGCGCCGCGGGACTTTCAGAGACGAGACGGTCGACTACGCCGCCGTCGGGGCGACGCAGGCGTCCGATCTGCTGCAGTACCCGCCCGAGCGCAGCATCCCCGCCGCGGAGGCCTGGCGCATCGGCAGCGGGGAAGCCCGCTTCCGCACCGCCGGCGACGCCCTGCTGTCGTGGGGCGCGCTGCGCGGTGCCGGCCTGCAGCTGACCGACGTGCGCCCGGCATCCGGCCCGATGTACTCCGGCGTCGCGTTCGACGCCGAGGGCAACGCCGTGGCGCCCAGCCGTCACGAGACCGAGCAGCGCTACGACGCCGAAGGCACCCCGTACGTCGGCGCCGGCACCACGGTGCACGTGCACGGGCGCGTCAAGGGACACCGCGCCGATGCCGAACTGCGCGTGATCTTCTGCGTGGAGGAGACTCGCCGCATCGGCTACGCACTCGGCACCGTCGGCGGCTCCGTCGTCAGCGGCGAAGAGTCGTTCATGATCGAGTGGCGCGACAACGACGAGGTGTGGTTCACGGTGCGGGCGTTCGACGCGCCCACCTCACCGCTGTACCGGCTGCTGCCCCCGCTCGTGCGCCGCCGTCGGCGCGAGCTCTTCCGCGGGTACCTGCGCGCCATCTCGCCGCTGTACACGACGTCGCCCTGATGGCCTCCGCCCTCCCCATCGGCGAGCCGGCACCCGCGGACGGCAGCCTGCCCGCCGACCTGACCATCGATCCCGCGGTGGATTTCGGCGTGTACCTGCACGTGCCGTTCTGCCGCGTGCGCTGCGGCTACTGCGATTTCAACACCTACACCTCGAGCGAACTCGAGGGTGCCCGCCAGGACCAGTACGCCGACACGCTGCTGCGCGAAGTGGCCCTCGCGCGCGGCGTGCTGGCCGACGTCGGCGCGCTGCGTCCGGCAACGACGGTGTTCTTCGGCGGCGGCACGCCGACCCTGCTGCCTGCGGGTGACCTCGGCCGCATGCTCGCGGGCATCCAGAGCACGTTCGGTCTCGTCCCCGGCGCCGAAGTGACGGTGGAGGCGAACCCCGACACCGTCACCGACGCGGTCGCCGCCGAGCTCGCCGCCTCCGGCGTCACGCGCCTGTCGATCGGCATGCAGTCGGCCGTGCCGCGCGTGCTCGCGGCTCTCGACCGCACGCACGACCCCGACAACGTCGCCACGGCCGTCGCATCGGCCCGTCGCGCCGGGCTCGACGTGAGCGTCGACCTCATCTACGGGGCGCCGGGGGAGACCCTCGACGACTGGCGGCAGTCGCTGCAGACCGCGGTGGCACTGGAGCCCGACCACATCTCCGCGTATGCCCTCATCATCGAAGAGGGCACGAAGCTGCACCGCCAGATCCGCCGCGGCGAGGTGCCGGCCCCCGACGACGACCTGCAGGCCGACATGTACGAGCTGGCGGACGGCACACTCGCCGCCGCCGGTTTCCACTGGTACGAGGTGTCGAACTGGGCGCGAGGCGACCATCACCGCTCCCGGCACAACCTCGCCTACTGGCGCGGCACCGACTGGTGGGGATTCGGGCCCGGCGCCCACAGCCACGTCGCGGGGCTCCGCTGGTGGAACGTCAAGCATCCCGCCGCGTACGCGCAGCGCGTGGGCTCCGGCCAGTCGCCCGCCGCCGGGCGTGAGCGACCGGATGCCGCGTCGCGCGAGCTCGAGGACGTGCTGCTGCGCTCGCGCATCCGCGACGGCATCGAGATCGCGGGGCTGTCCGACGACGGCCGCGCCACGGTGGCGGGTCTCATCGCCGACGGCCTCGTCGAGGGCGCCGCGGCGCTGCGTGGCCGTATCGTGCTGACCCTGCGCGGACGTCTGCTGGCCGACGCTGTGGTCCGCGCCCTCACCTCGTGACGCGGCGGTCGGCCGTCCGCGATAGAATTGGCACTCACGGATGACGAGTGCCAACAGAGGGGAGTGACATGGTCAGCGAACGTGGACTGCAGGTACTGCGAGCCATCGTGCAGGACTATGTCGACACCCACGAGCCCGTCGGCAGCAAGGCCATCGTCGAGCGACACGCCTTCGGAGTGTCGGCCGCGACGATCCGCAACGACATGGCGCTGCTCGAGGACGAAGAACTCATCGTCGCCCCGCACACGTCATCGGGGCGCGTCCCCACCGACAAGGGCTACCGCGTCTTCGTCGACCACCTCGCGCAACTGCGCCCCCTGACGCCGGCCCAGCGCTCCGCCATCGCGTCGTTCCTCGACGGCTCGGGCGACCTCGACGACCTGCTCTCGCGCACGGTGCGCGCCCTGACCCAGCTCACCGGACAGGTCGCGATCGTGCAGTACCCCTCGTTCTCGCGAGCCAACGTCACCCACCTCGAGCTCGTCGATCTCGGCTCCGGCCGCATCATCGTCATCGTCGTGACCGACATCGGCCGCGTCTCGCAGCGCATCGCGATGGTGCCGCCCGACCTCGGCGAAGAGGGCATGACCCGCGTGCGTGCGCGCCTGGCGAGCATGCTCACAGGCAGCAGCGTGCAGAGCGGCGCGCAGGCGATCGCCGATCTGCTGGCGGCTCCGACGCAGCCGGGCAGCTTCGACGCCGCGGTGCGCTCGATCGCCGCCGTCGTCGCCGAAGAGCTGGAGGAGTTCCGCCAGGACCGCATGGTGCTCGCCGGCAGCGCCACCCTCGCGCGGCGCGAACAGGACTTCCGCGGCAGTATCTCGCCGCTCCTGGAGGCCATCGAGGAGCAGGTGACCCTCCTCAAGCTCATGACCGAGATGGTGCCCGACGACCAGGGGCTGGCGGCGAGCATCGGGCGCGAGAACGAGCCGTTCGGGCTCGCCGAGGCATCCGTCATCACCGGCGACTACGACGCGACCGGGTCCCGCGCCCGGGTCGGGCTGCTCGGTCCCACTCGCATGGACTACCCGACGAACCTGGCGGCCGTCCGCGCCGTCGCGCACTACCTCAGTCGGATGCTCGAAGAAGACGAGAGCTCCCGCTGACGATTCCTACGCCGCCACCGCGCGGCACGAAAGGCGAATGTGGCTGACCACTACGACGTTCTCGGTGTGTCGCGCGATGCGACCCCCGAGGAGATCAAGAAGGCGTACCGACGTCTGGCACGTCAACTGCACCCCGACGTCAACCCCGGGGAAGAGGCGTCCGAGCGATTCAAGCTCGTCACGCACGCCTACGACGTGCTGAGCGACCCCGACCAGCGCGCGCGGTACGACATGGGCGGCGACAGCGCCTTCGGTGGCGGCGGCGGCAACTTCAGCAACTTCGGAGACATCTTCGAGACCTTCTTCGGCGCCGCCGGCGGCGGCGGCCCACGCGGCGGCCGTCCGCGGTCGCGTCGCGAGCGGGGTCAGGACGCCCTGGTGCGGGTGACCCTCGAACTCGGCGACGTCGTCTTCGGAGTGCACCGCGACATCGAGGTCGACACCGCCGTGCTGTGCGAGACGTGCGACGGCTCGTGCTGCCAGCCGGGCACCCAGCCCGCGACCTGCGACATCTGCCATGGCACCGGGCACGTGCAGCGCACGGTGCGCAGCCTCCTCGGCAACGTCGTCACCTCGCAGCCCTGCAACGTGTGCCAGGGCTACGGCACGACCATCCCGTTCCCCTGCACCACGTGCCAGGGTCAGGGCCGGGTGCGCGCCCGCCGCACGGTCTCCCTCGACATCCCCGCCGGTGTCGAGACGGGGCTGCGCCTCCAGCTGCCCGGATCCGGCGAGGTCGGCCCCGCCGGCGGCCCCAACGGCGACCTCTACATCGAGGTGACCGTGTCGGCGCACGAGGTCTTCAGCCGCGACGGCGACGACCTGCTGGCCACCCTCGAGGTGTCCATGCCCGATGCCATCCTCGGCACCTCGACCACCATCGAGTCCCTCGACGGCCCCGTCGACCTCGAGGTGCGCCCGGGCGTGCAGTCCGGCGACGTGCTCACGATCAAGGGCCGGGGCATCACGCCGCTGCGCGGTTCGCAGCGCGGTGACCTGCGCGTCGGCGTCCACGTCGTCACCCCGACGCGTCTGGACGCGAAGGAACGCGCCCTCATCGAGGACTTCGCCAAGAAGACCAAAGCGCCGGGGCCGCGGCTGGCCGAGTTCCACCAGGGCCTCTTCTCCAAGCTGCGCGACCGCTTCCGCGGCTGAGCCATGGCACTGCACTTCGTCGACGACGCCGCCGGGTCCGCCCGTCCCGGTGATCTCGTGACCCTCACCGGGGCGGAAGCACACCACGCCGCCGCGGTGCGGCGGGTGCGGGTCGGCGAGGCGGTGACGCTCGGCGACGGCCGCGGGACCTGGCTGAGCGGTGTGTGCGCCTCGGTCGCCCCGCGTGAAGTCGTCGTCGAGGTGACCGAACGGCGCGATGACCCCGCGCCGTCGCGCCGCGTGGCACTCGTGCAGGCTCTGGCCAAGGGCGACCGGGACGAGCTCGCGGTGCAGGCGGCCACCGAGCTCGGTGTCGACGAGGTCGTGCCGTGGCAGGCTGCGCGCAGCGTCTCGCGGTGGGATGCCGCGAAGGCCGAGAAGGGCCGCGCCCGCTGGGCGACGATCGCCCGCGAAGCCGGCAAGCAGGCCCATCGCTCGTGGCTGCCGGAGGTCACCGGCGTCGTCTCGACGCGGGACCTGGTGCAGCGCGCCCGGACGGCGCACCTGCTGGTGCTCGAGCCCACGGCATCCATCGCCCTCACCACGCTCGACCTCCACGGCGACGACCGCGACGTGCTGCTGGTCGTCGGCCCCGAAGGCGGCATCTCGGCGGAAGAGCTGCAGCAGCTGGATGCCGCGGGCGCGACCCTCGTGCGCCTGGGCGACACCGTGCTGCGCACCTCCACCGCCGGACCCGCCGCGCTGGCGCTGGTCAATACGGCGCTCGGCCGCTGGTGACCCGCTCCACGCGCACCCGGGGCCGGAACACCACGGCTCGGTAGACTGGAGCAATGACCGAACCGAGCGTGTTCACGCGCATCCTCAACGGCGAGATCCCCTCGGAGATCATCGCCGAGACCGAGCACGCGTTCGCGATCCGCGACATCGCGCCGCAGGCACCCGTGCATCTTCTCGTGATCCCCAAGACACAGGAGTACCGCAACGTGGCCGAGCTCGCCGCGGGAGACCCCGCGCTGCTCGCCGAGCTCGTCGGCCTGGCCTCGAGCCTGGCCGCCGAGCACGGCGACGGCGACTTCCGCCTGGTGTTCAACACCGGCCCGGATGCCGGACAGACCGTCTTCCATGTGCACGCGCATGTGCTCGCCGGTGGACTGCAGGAATCGAGTGTCGGTGGCTGACGCGCAGGACACCCCCGCAGACGGCGCCGTCGAGCGCATCTGGGCCGACGGCGTGGCGATGGTGCAGCTGCTCGGCCCGCAGGACCGGCTGCTGCGCGTCGTGGAGCGCGAGCACCCCGACGTCGACGTGCACGTGCGCGGCAACGAGATCACGCTGTCGGGCGAGGCCACCGCGGTGGCCGCTGCCCGCGCGCTCGTGGACGAGCTCATCGCCATGACCCGTGCCGGCCAGGGTCTGGACCCGGTCGATGTGACCAGTTCCAACCGCATGCTGCGCGATGAGGGCCTGCGGCCCTCCGAGGTGATGGGCGAGGCGATCCTGTCGTCGCGCGGCAAGATCATCCGCCCCAAGACCGCCGGGCAGAAGGCCTACGTCGATGCGATCGACGAGAACACGATCGTCTTCGGCATCGGTCCCGCCGGTACCGGTAAGACCTACCTCGCCATGGCGAAGGCCGTGCAGGCGCTGCAGCGCAAAGAGGTCAACCGCATCATCCTGACCCGGCCCGCCGTCGAGGCGGGGGAGCGGCTGGGGTTCCTCCCCGGTTCGCTGACCGACAAGATCGACCCCTACCTGCGGCCGCTCTACGACGCGCTCAACGAGATGCTCGATCCCGAACTCGTGCCCAAGCTGATGGCCAGCGGCACGATCGAGGTCGCCCCGCTGGCGTACATGCGCGGGCGCACCCTCAACGACTCGTTCGTGGTGCTCGACGAGGCGCAGAACACCACGCCCGAGCAGATGAAGATGTTCCTCACCCGGCTCGGCTTCGGCACCCGCATGGTCGTCACAGGCGACATCACCCAGGTCGACCTGCCGCAGGGCACCTCGGGGCTGCGACTGGTCACCCGCGTGCTCAACGACATCGACGACATCCACTTCGCCCGGCTCACGAGCGACGACGTCGTGCGCCACACGCTGGTGGGGCGCATCGTCGACGCGTACACCGAGTACGACGAGCAGCGCCTGGCACACCGCCGTGAGCGCGACGAGGCATCCGAATTCGCCAACCGCGTCGACCGCCGGGGTGGACACCGCCCGGCCGGCCCGCGGGACCACCTGCCCAAGCGAGGACACTCATGACCATCGAGATCAGCAACGAATCGGGAGTGCCCGTCGACGAGACCGTGCTGCTGCGGCTCATGGAGCACAACCTCGCCGAGCTCCACGTCAGCCCCGACGCGGATGTCGCGATCCTGCTGGTCGACGAAGGCGCCATGGAGGCGCTGCACGTGCAGTGGATGGACGAGCCCGGACCCACTGACGTGCTGAGCTTCCCCATGGACGAACTCCGCCCCGGCACCGAGGACATGCCGACGCCCCCGGGGCTGCTCGGCGACATCGTGCTGTGCCCGCAGGTCGCCGAGGCCCAGGCGCTGGCCGCGCACCACTCCACGCTGGATGAGCTGGTGCTGCTGACCACGCACGGCCTGCTGCACCTGCTCGGGTTCGACCACGCCGAGCCCGAAGAGGAGCGCGAGATGTTCGGCCTGCAGAAGCAGCTGATCCTCGACTTCGCGGCCTCCGAGCGACGCCGCCCCCGCGCATGACAGAGATCCTCCTCCTCATCGCCGCGGTGCTCCTCGTCGCGCTCGGTGGACTGATGGCCGCGCTCGACGCGGCCCTGGCCGTCACGGGCCGCGCCGGTCTGGCCGAGCTCGCCTCGACGTCGCGCTCGCCCGCGGCGCTGCGCAAGATCGCCGACGACCCCGAAGCCCACGGCAACGCCGTCGTCTTCATCCGCATCCTCGCCGAGACGACGGCCGCCGTGCTCGTCACCGCAGCCTTCATGCTGGCGTTCGACAACATCTGGTGGGCCATGCTGGCGGCCGCGCTCCTGATGACCGTGGTCTCCTTCGTGCTGGTCGGTGCGAGCCCACGTTCCGCGGGTCGGCAGCACGCCGCCGGGCTGCTGCGCACCGCCGCCCCCATCGTGCGCGGCGCCCGCATCGTGCTCGGCCCGCTGGCGCACCTGCTGGTGATCCTCGGCAACCGGTTCACCCCGGGCGTCTCCCGCAACGCCTCGTTCGCCTCGGAGGAGCAGCTGCTGAGCATGGTCGACGAGGCCGCCTCGCAGGACCTCATCGAGGAGGACGACCGCGACCTCATCCACTCCGTGTTCGACTTCACCGACACGTTCGTCCGCGCCGTGATGGTGCCGCGCACCGACATGGTGTCGGTGGATGCCGCCGCGACGACCGACGAGGCGATGTCGCTGTTCCTCGACCGCGGCGTCTCGCGTCTGCCTGTCGTCGACGACGACGCCGACGACGTCGTGGGAGTGCTCTACCTGAAGGACCTCGTGCAGTTCGCCTTCCGCGACGAGAGCGCGTGGCGCAACGTCTCGGTGAGCACCATCGCCCGCAAGGCGGTGTTCGTGCCGGAGTCGATGAAGGCCGAGACCCTGTTGCAGCAGATGAAGCGCGATGCGGTGCACGTGTGCCTGGTCGTCGATGAATACGGCGGCGTGTCGGGCCTGGTGACCCTCGAGGACCTCATCGAAGAGCTGGTGGGGGAGATCTCCGACGAGTACGACGCTCGCGCAGCAGAGGTCGTGGACCTCGGCGACGGTCGCTACCGCGTGAGCGCACGCCTCGGACTCGACGAAGTCGGCGAGCTGTTCGGGCTCGAGCTCGAAGACGACGAGGTCGACTCGATCGGCGGCCTCCTCGGCAAGGCGCTGGGCCGGGTGCCGATGCCGGGAGCGACCGCACAGACCCACGGACTCGAGATCACCGGCGGTGCCTCCCGCGGACGCGGGCGGGGTCTTGCCACGGTCTTCGTCGAGCGCAGCGAGGCCTTCGATGCGGCGGAGGAGGCGTTCTCGCGCGCTCCCCGCACGGGTGAGATCACACGCCCCTCCTGAGCCGCCCACCCTCTGGCGGTCGGCCTGACGCCCACCTAATGTTGCCCGTACCGGATCAGCCGGACAACGCGACATCGGAGGTCGTCATATGTGCACAGGCGCGAACTACACCACGCGGGATCACTATTTCGGACGGAATCTCGACCTCGAGTTCTCGTACCACGAGACCGTCACCATCACCCCCCGGAATTTCCCTTTCGAGTTCCGCAAGGAGCAGACGCTCGCCACGCACCACGCGATCATCGGCATGGCCACTATTGCCGACGGCTACCCGCTGTACTACGACGCGACCAACGAAAAGGGTCTCAGCATGGCGGGGCTCAACTTCCCCGAGAACGCCGACTACAAGCCTGAGTCCCAGGACAAGAAGAACATCACGCCGTTCGAGTTCATCCCCTGGATCCTCGGTCAGTTCGAAACAGTCGAACAGGTCAAGGCGGAACTGGCCACGCTGAGCCTCGTGAACATCTCCTTCAGCGAGTCCTTCCCGCTCTCCCCGCTGCACTGGATCATCTCCGACAGGAACCGATCCATCACGGTCGAGAGCGTCAAGGAAGGGCTCAAGGTCTACGACAACCCCGTCGGCGTGCTCACCAACAATCCCACCTTCGACATCCAGTTGTTCAATCTGAACAACTACATGCACCTGTCGAAGAATCCGCCCGAGAAGAACTTCTCGGACGGCCTGGACTTCGATGTCTACAGCCGCGGCATGGGTGCCATCGGCCTTCCCGGAGACCTGTCGTCGGCCTCGCGTTTCGTCAAGGCGGCATTCACGAAGCTGAACTCGCTGTCGGGGGACTCCGAATCGGAATCGATCAGCCAGTTCTTCCAGATCCTCGGATCCGTCGCGCAGCAGCGCGGCCTGGTGCAGGTGGAGCCGGGCAAGTTCGAGATCACGATCTACTCGTCGTGCTGCAACACCGACAAGGGGATCTACTACTACACGACCTACGAGAACAGCCAGGTCACGGGCGTCGACATGCACAAGGAGGATCTCGACGCAACTACACTGGTGGATTACCCCCTGATCAAGGGGCAGCAGATCCATATGCAGAATTGAGAGCTTCACATCGACGAGAACGTCCAGCGCTCCGGCTTCGTCACCTTCGTGGGACGCCCCAACGTGGGCAAGTCGACGCTCACCAACGCCCTTGTCGGCGAGAAGGTCGCGATCACCAGCGACAAGCCGCAGACGACGCGGCGCGCGATCCGCGGCATCCTGAACCGTCCAGGCGGTCAGCTCGTGATCGTCGACACCCCCGGCATCCATCGCCCGCGCACCCTGCTCGGTGAGCGTCTCAACGACCTCGTCGAGCAGGTGCTCGGCGACGTCGACGTCATCGCGTTCTGCGTGCCCGCCACGGAGAAGGTCGGCCCCGGTGACCGCCGCATCGCGGAGTCGCTGTCGAACTACCCCCGCGCCAAGAAGGTGGCGCTCGTCACCAAGACGGACGCCGGCAGCCGCGAGCAGATCACCGAGCGTCTGATCGAGGTCGACGCACTGCGCGAGGACTGGCATGCCGTCATCCCGCTCTCCGCGGTCACCCACGAGCAGCTCGACGTGCTCGCCGACGAGCTGCTCTCGCTCATGCCGAAGGGCCCGGCGCTCTATGAAGAGGGCGTCGTCACCGACGAGTCGCTCGAGGACCGCATCGCCGAGATCATCCGCGAAGCGGCCCTCGAGGGCGTGCGCGACGAGCTGCCGCACTCCATTGCGGTGACCGTCGACGACATCGCCCGCCGCGAAGACAGCGATCTCACCGACATCTTCGCGAGCGTCGTCGTGGAGCGCGACAGCCAGAAGGCCATCATCATCGGTCACCGCGGCTCGCGGCTGGCCGACGTGGGGGCGCGGGCGCGCGCGCAGATCGAGCCGCTCGTGGGCACGCGCGTGTTCCTGAAGCTGCACGTGCGCGTGGCCAAAGAGTGGCAGCGCGACCCGAAGCAGCTGGGCCGCCTCGGGTTCTGATGGCCCTGCGCGTGTCGCTCGAGGTGGTCGCCGATCCGTCGCGCAGCGTGACCGTCGCCGCGACCGACACGGCCGAGCGCCTCGGCATCCGTCGCATCGCCGGCGGCATGCGCGCGAGCGCCGCCTACCGTGACAGTGTGCGGGCCGAACTCATCGCCCTCGCCGGGGCAGGAGAGCTCGAGGTGCCGATCGCGGGCGTCTTCCCGCTCGAGCGACTGCACGACGCCTTGCGCGTTCTGATGACGGGCCACCCCGGCGGCAAGCTGGCCCTCGCTCCCTGACCGGACCCCGGTGCGCTGATCCCGACGCAGCGCCGAGGTTCAGTCCGCGGGGCGCAGGGCCGATCGGATATAGACCACGCCCTCGCCGAACTCGGCGTCGGCGGCATCCTGCAGCGTGCCGTCGTCCCAGACGACGTGCACCTCCACCCGATCGGGGTCGATGTGCGTCGAGATGGTTCGGGTTCCGATGCGGTCGACGATCTGCTCCCAGACGTCGGTCAGTCGCTTGCGCTCGGCGTCGTCGGTGACGGTGACCTCGGGCGCCGGGTCCGGGTGAGCCGCAGGCGACGGGGTCTGCGTCACGGCGATCCGCTCGCCGTCGTATGTCCCCTGCACCGTGTAATCGCCCCACATGGCATCCAACGCCCCCGCGCCGCCGATCCCGTCCCAGCTCCACCCCTCGAGCGGTGTCCCGCTGCACTGCGGCGGAGCGGACTCGGCCACGGCCCCCAGGCAGATCACCACCACCCCGTTGGCGTCGAGCACGGTCCCCTCCGCGACGACCTCACCCTCGGGCGGTTCGGGCCACACCGCGCCCAGCGGCGCGGCCGTGGTGTCGGGCGTCGCGGGATCCGGCGATGGAGACGCGGAGGATGACGCAGGGTCCGGGCCGGCGGTACCGGAAGTCTCAGGCGCGCACGCTGTGCCGACCGCGACGGAAGTCACGAGGATGCCGACGACGCTAAGCAATCTGCTGGGTTTCGGTCGGGTCATCACCCGAGCCTCGGGGCGATCTGGTCCGCGCGGCACCAGCGACACGGCATCCTGCTAACATCGACCCATGCGCGTTGGCACGCTTCTCCTTCTTAGCTGCCGCGGCGAGTCCTCGTTCTAGGGCCCTTCTCGCCGCGGAGCTCGTCGTCGGCCCGCATCATCTGAGAAACCGCCGTCCGCGGCGAGAGAAGAAGCCCTCATCATGGACAACACCCAGAAGCCCTCCGGTATGCCGATCCACAAGTACCGGCCCTACCACCAGCAGCTGCAGGTCGATCTGCCCGACCGCACCTGGCCCGACGCCCGCATCACGACCGCGCCGCGCTGGTGCGCCGTGGACCTCCGCGACGGCAATCAGGCGCTCATCGACCCGATGAGCCCCGAACGCAAGCGCATCATGTTCGAGCTCCTCGTCGGCATGGGCTACAAGGAGATCGAGGTCGGATTCCCCTCGGCGAGCCAGACCGACTTCGACTTCGTGCGCCAGCTGATCGAAGAGGACCTCATCCCCGAGGACGTCACGATCCAGGTGCTGACCCAGGCGCGCGAGCACCTCATCGAGCGCACCTATGAGTCCATCGCCGGCGCGAAGCGCGCGATCGTGCACCTGTACAACTCCACGAGCGTGCTACAGCGCGAGGTCGTGTTCCGCACCGACAAGCAGGGTGTCATCGACATCGCCCTCGAGGGTGCGCGCCTGTGCCGCGAGTTCGAGAAGCGCATCCCCGAGACCCAGGTCTTCTACGAGTACTCGCCGGAGAGCTACACCGGCACGGAGCTCGAGTTCGCCGTGGACATCTGCAACCAGGTCATCGAGGTCTTCGAGCCGACCCCCGAGCGCAAGGTCATCATCAACCTCCCGGCGACGGTGGAGATGGCCAGCCCCAACGTCTACGCCGACTCGATCGAATGGATGAGCCGTCACCTCGCGCACCGCGAGAACGTCATCCTGTCGCTGCACCCGCACAACGACCGTGGCACGGCCATCGCGGCGGCGGAGCTCGGCTACATGGCCGGTGCCGATCGCATCGAGGGATGCCTGTTCGGCAACGGTGAGCGCACCGGCAACGTCGACCTCGTCGCCCTCGGCATCAACATGCTGACGCAGGGCATCGACCCGCAGATCGACTTCAGCGACATCGACCAGATCAAGCGCACCGCGGAGTACTGCAACCAGCTGCCGGTGCCCGAGCGCAGCCCGTGGGCGGGCGACCTCGTGTTCACCGCGTTCAGCGGGTCGCACCAGGACGCCATCAAGAAGGGCTTCGAGGCGATGGAAGCCCGCGCCGCGGCATCCGGGGTCTCGGTCGACGAGATCGAGTGGGCCGTGCCCTACCTGCCGATCGACCCGAAAGATCTCGGCCGGTCGTACGAGGCGGTCATCCGCGTGAACTCCCAGTCCGGCAAGGGCGGCGTCGCGTACCTGCTGCGCTCGGACCACTCGCTGGACCTGCCCCGCAAGCTCCAGATCGAGTTCTCCGGCGTCGTGCAGGCCAAGACGGATGCCGAGGGCGGCGAAGTTACCAGCGACCAGATCTGGGAGATCTTCACCGACGAGTACCTGCCTTCTTCGGCCGATGAGGCCAAGTGGGGCCGGTTCGAGCTGCTCGGCACCCGCACCCAGAGCGACCTGTCCGGCGAGGTGACCCTCGAGGTGGCGCTGCGCGACGGGGACGAGCGTGAGGACGTCGCGGGAGTCGGCAACGGCCCGATCGCGGCGTTCCTGTCGATCCTGCACGCCCGCGGCTTCGACATCTCGCTGTACGACTACGTCGAGCACACCCTCAGCGCCGGCGGCGACGCTCAGGCGGCCGCCTACGTCGAGCTGCAGGTCGACGGCGAGCGGCTGTGGGGTGTCGGGATCGACGGCGACATCTCGACCGCGAGCCTCAAGGCCGTCGTCTCCTGCGTGAACCGCGCCATCCGCGCCCGCACCCAGACCCCCGAGCCCGAGCTGACCGCCGTCTAGCCCACCGGGTCCCCACCGATCGGTGAGACGACAGCCGGCGGCCGAGACAACGGGTACTACCCACTGTCTCGGCCGCCGGTTGTCGTTTCAGTGGCGAGGGCGAGGGCGGGGGCGACGCGGCGACGGGCGCAGGCGGAAGCGGCGCGGCGGGTCGGGCTTGATCGTCGGGATCGCGGCGGTCTCCACGGCCACCTTGCGCCGATGGAGGCGCCTCTGCTCCGGCAGGGAGATGTCGAAGATCACCGCCAGCAGCCGGATGACCGTCGTCACGATCACGCCGGTGACCGCAGCCGCCGCCAGCGGGATGCCGAAAGCGTGCAGCCCCGCGAGCACCACGCAGCCGGCAGCGGCGGCGACGGCGTAGAGCGACCCGACGTGCATGATGGCGACCGGCAGCCCCATGATGACGTCGCGCAGGATGCCGCCTCCCACCGCCGCGCACACGCCGATGAACACTGCGGGCACCGGCGGCAGCCCGTAGGCGATCGCCTTGCTCGTGCCGAAGGCGCCGAACAGGCCGATGACGACCGCGTCCAGCGCGATGATCACGCTGTTCAGACGCTGGAAGATGCCCGCCAGCAGCATGCCCACCAGCGACGCGGCGATCGCGGTGAGCAGATACCAGTTGCTCTGCAGGGTCGCCAGCGGCGCGTTCAGCAGCAGATCGCGGATGAGACCACCGCCCATCCCCATGAGGATGCCGATGATGGCGACACCGAGGAAGTCCAGCCGGCGACCGGTGAACCCCGACGCGAACAGCGCCCCCTGGACACCGCCGAGGCCGACGGCGAGCAGATCCGCCCACAGCGGGATCATGAAGGTCGATTCATCCACCTGATCATTGTGTCTGGCCACGCACTGCGACGCGACAGCGCCGTCATCGGTCGATAATGGACAGGTGCCCACCTATCGCGACGAAGTCGTGGTCCTGCGCACCCACAAGCTGGGTGAAGCCGACCGCATCGTCACGATGCTGAGCCGGCGCCACGGCAAGCTCCGCGCCGTCGCGAAGGGCGTGCGCCGCACCTCGTCGCGGTTCGGGGCGCGGCTCGAGCCGTTCATGGTGGCCGATGTCCAGCTCTACCAGGGCCGTTCCCTCGACATCGTGCAGCAGGCGGAGTCGCTGGGCACCTACGGCGCCGAGATCGCCGCGGACTACGACCGCTACACGGCCGCCAGCGCGATGGTCGAGACCGCCGATCGCCTCAACGAGTCCGAGACCACACCGCAGCAGTACCTGCTGCTGGTCGGCGGCCTGCGCGCGCTCTCGCGCGGCGAGCACGCGTCACGGGCGGTCCTGGATTCGTACCTGCTGCGCGTCATGGCCCTCTCCGGCTGGGCGCCGGGACTGTACGAGTGCGCGCGGTGCGCGGCGGCCGGCCCCCACGAGTGGTTCGTCGCCCAGCTGGGCGGCATGGTGTGCGGTTCGTGCGCGCCGGCCGGATCGGCACGGGTGCATCCCGAGACCGGCGTGCAGTTGCGCGCGCTCATCGCGGGGGAGTGGGATGTGGTGGATGCCGCGACCCCCGCATCCTCCGGCGCGGCGTCGGGCCTCGTGGCCGCCTACGCCCAGTGGCATCTGGAGCGCGGCATCCGCTCGCTCTCGCACGTGTCGACCACGCAGTCGCCCCGACCGGAAAGCTCCCGATGACCCCCAAGCCCTACACGCATCGTGACGCCGTGCCCTACCGCCCGCTGGACTGGACGGGGCTGCAGCCGCCGGCTTTCCCCCAGGGCTCCGTGCCGGGGCACGTCGCGATCGTCATGGACGGCAACGGGCGCTGGGCCAATCGCCGCGGGCTCACGCGCATCGAGGGTCACAAGGCGGGCGAGGAAGTGCTGCTCGACGTCGTGGCGGGAGCGATCCAGGCCGGGGTGAAGCACCTCTCGGTGTACGCATTCTCCACCGAGAACTGGGCACGCTCACCCGAGGAAGTGCGCTTCCTCATGGGCTACAACCGCGACGTGCTGCACCGCCGCCGCGACCAGCTCAACGAGTGGGGCGTCCGGGTGCGGTGGGCCGGCCGCAAGCCCCGCCTGTGGGGGTCGGTCATCAAGGAGCTGCAGTACGCCGAGAAGCTGACCGCGGGCAACGACGTGCTCACCCTCACCATGTGCGTCAACTACGGCGGACGCGTCGAGATCGTCGACGCGGTGCGCGCCATCGCCGATGACGTCGCCGCCAAGCGGATCAAGCCGTCCGCCGTGTCGGAGAAGCTCATCCGTCGTCACCTCTACGTGCCCGACATGCCCGACGTCGACCTGTTCCTGCGCTCCAGCGGCGAGCAGCGCACCTCGAACTTCCTGCTGTGGGAGTCGGCGTACGCCGAGATGGTGTTCCTCGACACGCTCTGGCCCGACTTCAGCCGCGCCGAGCTGTGGCGCGCGATCGGCATCTACCTGGACCGCGAGCGCCGGTTCGGCGGCGCGATCGACGCCCCGACTGTATGACCGCGCGGGAATAGATGCGTCGGGTCCGGGCGTTGTGCCGGATATGACGGATGCCATCAAGATCGACGTATGGAGCGACATCGCCTGCCCGTGGTGCTACATCGGCAAGCGAAACCTGGAGAACGGGTTGGCCGCGGCATCCGCCGATGACGATGCACCCCAGGTCGAGGTGACCTACCACTCGTACGAGCTCTCACCCGACACCCCCGTGGACTTCGAGGGCGACGAGCTGCAGTTCCTCGCCGACCACAAGGGGATGCCGCGCGAACAGGTTCAGCAGATGCTGGAGCGCGTGACGGCTGTCGCCGCCGAGGCGGGGCTGGAGTACCGGTTCGACCTGCTCAAGCACACCAACACCGTCAAGGCCCACGAACTGCTGCACGTCGCCAAAGCCGCCGGGCGACAGCACGAGATGGCCGAGCGCCTGATGGCCGCCTACTTCACCGAGGGCCGCCACGTCGGCCGTGTCGAGAACCTCGTCGATCTCGCAGCGGAGGTCGGCCTCGACCGCGATGCCGTGCGGGAGGCGCTCGAGTCCGAGCGTCACCTCCCCGACGTCCGCGCGGACCAGCAGCAGGCGCAGGCCTACGGCATCACCGGGGTGCCGTTCTTCGTCATCGACGGCAAGTACGGCGTGAGCGGCGCTCAGCCCGCGGAGGCGTTCGCGCAGATCGCCCGTCAGGTGTGGGCGGAGCGTCAGGACGCGGTTCCCACCGCGTCCTGAGCCGGCTCAGCGCGGCAGCGCCGCTTCGATCGCCTCGATCACCTCGGGGGCGTCGGGCTTGGTCTGCGGACGGAACCGGTGCACGGTGCCGTCGGTGGTGACGAGGAACTTCTCGAAGTTCCACATGACCGGTCCGCGGGCGCCCTCGGGGTTCTTCGCCCGCTTGAGCGCCTTGTACAGGGGCGCAGCGTGACGGCCGTTGACGTGCACCTTCTCCTCGACGGGGAAGGTGACGCCCCACGTGGTGGAGCAGTACTCGAGGATCTCCTCCATCGAGCCCGGCTCCTGACCCATGAACTGGTTGCTGGGGAAGCCGACGACCGTCAGCCCCCGCTCGCCGTACGTGCGCTGGAGCTGTTCGAGCTGCTCGTACTGCGGTGCCAGCCCGCACTTGGAGGCGACGTTGACGACGAGGAACGGCCCCTCGCCGAGGTCGGCCAGCGTCTTCTCCTCGCCCTCGGCGGTGCGGAACGGGATCTCACGGATGTCCTGCGTCTGCTCATCGGCCATGTTGTCCACGATAGGGCGGCGGCATCACCTTCGGTACGCCTCGAGTCTGGGAGAATGGACAGGATGTCTTCCACCGTCGCACCCGCACCCGCGCTGCGCATCGGGCCGATCGCGCTCGATGCGCCGGTCGTGCTCGCGCCCATGGCGGGAATCACCAACACCGCGTTCCGTCGGCTGTGCCGCGAGTACGGTGCCGGTCTCTATGTCAGCGAGATGATCACGACCCGCGCCCTCGTCGAGCGCAACGCCACGACGCTGCGTCTCATCCGCCACCACGAGTCCGAGACGCCGCGGTCGATCCAGCTCTACGGCGTGGACCCCGCCACCGTCGAGGCCGCCGTGCGCATCCTCGTCGAGGAGGACCACGCCGACCACATCGACCTCAACTTCGGCTGCCCGGTGCCGAAGGTCACGCGCAAGGGCGGGGGAGCGGCGCTGCCCTGGAAGCTCGACCTCTTCCGCGACATCGTCACCCGCGCGGCACGCGCGGCCGGCGACATCCCGTTGACGGTCAAGATGCGCAAGGGCATCGACACCGACCACCTGACCTACCTCGATGCGGGGCGCATTGCCGAGGACGCCGGCGTCGCCGCGGTCGCCCTCCACGCCCGCACCGCGGCGGAGTTCTACTCCGGCCAGGCCGACTGGTCGGCCATCGCCCAGCTGAAGGAGGCCGTCACGAGCATCCCCGTGCTCGGCAACGGCGACATCTGGTCGGCCGACGACGCCGTGCGCATGATGTCCGAGACCGGCTGCGACGGTGTTGTGGTGGGCCGCGGCTGTCTCGGCCGCCCCTGGCTCTTCGGCGACCTCGCCGCCGCCTTCTCCGCGACCGGCCGGCGCGGCCCCACGGTCGACGCGACCCTCGGGTTCGTCGCGGCCGCGTTCCGCCGCCACGCCGAGCTGCTCGTGGAGTTCTTCGAAGACGAAGACCGCGGATGCCGCGACATCCGCAAGCACGTCGCCTGGTACTTCAAGGGCTATCCCGTGGGCGGCGACACGCGCGCGCGCTTCGCGACGGTGTCGAGCATCGCCGAGATCGACGAGCTCATCGCCACCCTCGACCTCGACGCGCCCTACCCGGGAGCCGCAGCGGAGGGCCAGCGCGGTCGCGCCGGCACCCCGAAGCGTCCTGCCCTGCCCGACGGCTGGCTCGCCTCGCGCGATCTCGCCCCCGAGGCATCCTCTGTCCTCGCCGAAGCGGAGCTCGACCACAGTGGTGGCTGAGCAGGCGAGCGGGGTCGGGGTCGCGCCCGGACGGCCCGCGGGATACGACCACGAGGATGCCGCGCGACTGCATCCCGAGCAGCACCGTTCACAGCGCGACAGCTTCGCACGCGACCGCGCCCGGGTGCTGCACTCGGCGGCGCTGCGACGGCTGGCATCCAAGACCCAGGTGCTGAGCCCGGCGAGCCCCATCGACTTCGCGCGCAACCGCCTCACCCATTCGCTCGAGGTCGCGCAGGTCGGCCGGGAACTGGCGATCGCGCTGCAGCTGTCGCCGGACGTCGTCGACACCGCGTGCCTCAGCCACGACATCGGCCACCCGCCGTTCGGGCACAACGGCGAACGCGCGCTCAACGACTGGGCAGCGGACATCGGCGGGTTCGAGGGCAATGCGCAGACGCTGCGCATCCTGTCGCGGTTGGAGCCGAAGGTCATCGACGAGACGGGGCGGAGCTTCGGACTCAACCTCACGCGGGCGAGCCTGGATGCCACGTGCAAGTACCCCTGGACGGCCGACCAGCCGGTGCCCGACCCGGGCGGGCGGCTGAAGTTCGGGGTGTACCCCGAGGACGAAGAGGTGTTCCGCTGGATGCGCGCCGGCGCTCCGGGCCGCGTGCGCTGCATCGAGGCCGAGGTCATGGACCTCTCCGACGACATCGCCTACTCGGTGCACGACTTCGAAGACGCCGTGGTCAACGGCTACCTCGACCCGCGCCGGCTGGCGGACCCGCGCGAGCACGAGGCGATCCTCACCGCCATCCAGACCTGGGTCGGCTACGACTTCGCCCGTGACGAGCTGGACGATGCCCTCTTCCGCCTCATGCGGATGCCGGAGTGGATCACGTCGTTCGACGGCTCCCGCGCCGCCATGGCGGGGCTGAAGAACCTCACCTCCGACCTCATCGGCCGCTTCGCCCGCGCCGCCACGTCGGCCACGCGCGAGCATTACGAGACCCCCGTGCTCACCCGCTACCGCGGCCACGTCATCGTGCCGCGCGTGATCGAGGCCGAGATGGCCGTGCTCAAGGGCACGATCGGCGCGTTCGTCGTGTCGATCGAGGGGCGCAAGGGTCTCTACAAGGAGCAGCGGCGCCTCCTCAAGCGCCTCGCGACCGTGCTGTGGGAACGCCCCGAGCACCTCGACATGCTGCACGCCGAGGACTTCGCACGCGCCGACACGGATGCCGCGCGGCGCCGCGTCGTCGTCGACCAGGTGGCCAGCCTCACCGACCGCTTCGCGATCTCGTGGCACTCGCGACTCGTCGGCCAGGTGGACCTCTCGAGCCTGGGGATCTGGGCACCCGACTCACGCGTCACCGCTTCGCACGCGTTCGCGCTGCCGGAGCCCCTCGAGGGGCTCTGATGGCGGGACGCATCCGGCAGGCCGACGTCGACGAGGTCAAGGCCCGCACCAACATCGCGGACATCATCGGCGAGCGAGTGGCGCTCAAGCCCGCCGGCGTCGGGTCACTGAAGGGTCTGTGCCCCTTCCACGACGAACGCAGCCCGAGCTTCAACGTGCGCGCGCAGGCCGGTTTCTACCACTGCTTCGGCTGCGGGGAATCGGGAGACGTGTATACGTTCCTGCGGCAGATGGACCACGTGTCCTTCACCGAGGCCGTCGAGCGGCTCGCCGGCCGCCTCGGCTACGCGCTGCACTACGAAGACGGCGCCGCGGCGCCCGAGACCTCCGGGCGCGCGCGCCTGTACGCCGCGAATGCCGCCGCCGCCGAGTGGTTCCGCGCGCAGCTGTCGATCCCCGAAGCCGAGGCCGCCCGCAGCTTCCTGGGCGGACGCGGTTTCGACGCCGCAGCCGCCGCGCACTTCGGTGTCGGGTACGCGCCCAAGGGGTGGTCGAACCTGCGCGACGCGCTGAAGGCCAAGGGCTTCACCGACGACGAGATGGTCGCGGCAGGCCTGCTGTCGCAGGGTCAGCGCGGCGTCTACGACCGGTTCCGCGGTCGTCTCATCTGGCCCATCCGCGACGTCACCGGCCAGGTCATCGGGTTCGGTGCCCGCAAGCTCTACGACGACGACCAGGGCCCCAAATATCTCAACACCCCCGAGACGATCATCTACAAGAAGTCGCAGGTGCTGTACGGCCTCGACCTCGCCAAGCGCGATGTCTCTCGGCAGCATCGCGTCGTCGTCGTCGAGGGGTACACCGACGTCATGGCCTGCCACCTCGCCGGCGTCACCACCGCGATCGCCACGTGCGGCACGGCGTTCGGCTCCGAGCACATCACGGTGCTGCGCCGCGTGATGGGCGACAGCGACGTCTCGGGCGAAGTGGTCTTCACCTTCGACCCGGATGCCGCCGGTCAGAAGGCGGCACTGCGCGCGTTCTCCGAGGAGAAGCGGTTCGCGGCGCAGACCTACGTGGCCGTCGCCCCCGGCGGGCTCGACCCCTGCGACCTGCGGGTGCAGCGCGGTGACGGGGCCGTGCGCGCCCTGCTCGACGCGAAGGCTCCGATGTTCGAGTTCGTCATCGACCAGCGGCTCGCCGGCTACGACCTCGCCACCGTCGAAGGGCGCGTGGGTGCGCTGCGGGCCGCGGCCCCCATCGTCGCCGACATCCGCGACCCCGCGCTCCGCCCCGGCTACACCCGCGTGCTCGCCCGCAAACTCGGGCTGGAGCTCGGCGAGGTCAGCTCTGCGGTGGAGCGCGCCGCGCGCAGCAGCGGGTCGCGGCATCCGTCGGCTCCGGCCACTCCCGTCGCCCCCGCGTCCGCCGCGCCCGCCGGCGACGGCGCCGCCGCCGAGCCGGCTGCGCCGCGCGTGACACTGGCCTCGCTCCCGCGCACCGCCGATGTGGCGCTGGAGCGCGACGCGATCATGGGCGTGCTGCAGTACGGTCACGCGGTGGATGCCGCGGTGCTGGACCCTGCGCTGGCCCTGCCGTTCGAGCACCCGGCCCTGGAGGCCGTGCGCCGCGCCGTCGTGGAGCAGCCCGACCGCACCCGTATCGGGTGGTCCGGCGCGGCCGTCGAGGCCGTACGGGAGCCTTACCAGCAGCTGGCCGCGGAACTGCTCACCGCCGACTTCCCCGCGCGCACGGAGGCCGGTGCGATCGCCTCGACCGCCGACCTGGCGCGGCGGCTGCGACTGCGGGTGATCGAGCGGGAGAAGTCCGAGCTGCTGCGGCACATCCAGCGCGTCGCAGCCGACTCCGACGGCGGCCGCTCGGTGCGCCTGCGGCTGCGCGAACTCGACATGGAACGCGCCCGGCTCGCCGCCGAGTAGCCTGCACGCGGGCGACCAGGCAGGATGATGGGATGACGACGAGCGCCGATGCCGACATCTCCATCCGGTGCGACGACCTCTCGATCGCGCACGCCGGGTCTGCGGAGCGTGTGGTCGACGGAGTCACCTTCACCCTGCCGCGCGCGGGGACACTCGCGCTCATGGGTCCGACGGGCTCGGGAAAGTCCACGCTCGCCTCGGTGCTCGCCGGACGCGGGGGCACGGGCCTCAGCCTCGTCGGCGGCAGCGCCGTGGTCGAGGGTGTGCGCGTCGGAAAGCGCGGGCGCGCCCACCGCGTGCACACCTACGTCACCGGGTACCTGCCGCAGCGCGCCGGTGCCGACCTGCCGGCACGCATGACGGTCTCGGAGGTCGTGGGGGAGCCCATCACGAGCCGGGACCGGCGCGTCAACCAGCGCGCCCTCGAGGTGCGCGTCGCCGCACTCCTGGACGAGCTCCACCTTCCGCTCGGGGCGGCGCAGAAGTACCCGTACGAGCTCAGCGCCGGCATGCGTCAGCGCGTCGCCCTCGCGAAGGCTCTCGTGCTGCGACCGCGTCTGCTCGTCGCGGACGAGCCGTACGCCAACCTCGACGTCGAGGTGCGCCATGCCGCCCGCGACGCGATCCTGCGCCGCCGTCAGGAGTACGGCATGGCCGCGCTCATCGTGACCAACGACGCCGCCGCGGTCGACGAGCTCGAGGCGGATGTGCTCGTCCTGCGGGGCGGGCACGTCGTGGCGGCCGGCCACGGCACGAGCGATCTGCTGTGGACCCCGGGAGATGACGGGAACCAGAAACTCGTCGTGTCGTGAGTCACGAGCACCCTTTCAGGTTTGCTAGGATTGACGAGTTGCCCGCCGCAAGGTGGTCATGATCCTCGGTAGCTCAATTGGCAGAGCAATCGGCTGTTAACCGATAGGTTCTTGGTTCGAGTCCAAGCCGGGGAGCTTCTGGCCCTCACCCTCACGGGTGGGGGCCTTTTTCGTGTCCAGGGGCAGGGGCCGGCGGCGGTTGAACAGCGCGCCCGGGTCGACGCCGAAGAAGTCGGCGGCCGCGGAGATCTCGCTCGCGCTGAACTCGGCGCTGTACTTGTCGCTGAGTCGGCGGCTGAGTGCCATCTCGCTGAGGCCGAGGGCCGCGGCTAGCGCGCCCTGATTCACGTCTGCGTATCCGAGCTCGGCGCGGATGTTCGCTGCGACGAGGCGGTTCCCGTCCGAGCGGGGCGCGGGGTGAAGCGCTGCGAGGTTCGAGGTGTTGGACATGCGCAAAAGTGTAACGCATCCCGATACGTCCGCACCATAGAGCGATACAGAAATCACGTTAGACGTTACTCATCCACGCCTAACGTTGCACGGGTACTTGGACAATCTCACCTCTCGCGCTACCTTCTAACGCATGGCGATAGAAACTAACGCTGACGTGGCGCGACGGGTTCGCGGCATCGCAGCCGAGAAGCGAGTCCAGCAGATTGCGTTGAGCTCCGCTCTCCACCTGTCCCGCATGGCGATGTGGCGGCGGATCACAGGGGAGACGCCCCTCACGGGCGAGGAACTGATCACGCTGAGCAAGGTGCTGGACGTCCCGGTCGGGGCGTTCTTCTCGGAGTCCTCGGCGGCGTCGGTCGAGCTGGCATCCGCGGAGGTGGCGGCATGACCGCCCGCGTGCTGGCCGTGCTGGGCCTGCTGCTCCTCGGGTTCGACTGCGCCGACTTCGAGGTCACGGGCGTCGCGGTGCTCGGTGCGGTTTTCCTGGCCGCCGCCGCCTACCTCTTCGGCGTCTTCACGCACGAGTTCTGGTTCGAGGACGACCCGAACATGACTCCCGCCGGGGGCAATCCCCGAGCCGCGGCATCCCCCAGTGCCGCCGCGCCCCCGGCGGGCTCCCACGACCACTGATCACGCACAACGGAGTCGAGACAGAACATGGACATTCACAACGAGGTCGCCGCAACCGACTCGTCGAACCCGCCGGCTGAAGTGCTGGATCTGCAGGTCATCCAGCACGTGCTCTGGTTCTACGGCGATCCGGTCTGGGGTCTGGAGCCCGGGCACTTCACGGTCGCGCTGCTCACGGCGTTCGTGAACGCCGACCTGGGGAACTTCGCGCTGCTGGCGTCGTCGTTCCCTGCGCAGGGCTACTGGGTGCGGATGCTGCGGCACCACCCGGAGGGCATGCAGATCGCGGTCGACGCGGCGCAGCGTCTGGCGGCACGGTCGTGACTGAGCGCAGCATCCGGGTGACGACGGAGTCGGTCGAGGTCATCCTTCCGGAGCCGGTGCCGGCGTCTCGGGCTGTCGGGCTCGAGGGTCTGGTGGAGATCCCGGCGCGTAGCCCGTGGCCGATGGTGCGGGCGGTGCTCGCCGGGCTGGTGTGTGCTGGCGCCGTCGCGGCCGCCGTGCTGGCGGTGACGCTGTGAGCACCGTTCTCGGATTCGACACGTCGTTGACGATCTCCGGGTGTGCTCGGGCGGACCTCGGGATCGGGGCTGACGGGACGCTCAAAGCGGTCTGGTGGGAGACGTGGCGGGGACGCGCGGCCGCTGCGGAGGTGGAGACGGTCGCGAGCACCCGGCGCCGCATCCGGGTGATGCTTCGCGAGATCCTCGCGCTGGTGCCGGTGTCGTTCGACCTGGCGGTCGTCGAGGGTCCCGCGATGGGGGCGAAGTACACGCCGCTCGCTGATGAGCGTGCGGGTCTGCGGTGGATGCTCGTCGACCAGCTGCTCGCTCGTGGCCCGGTGGTGCTGGTGTCGCCGATGACACGGCAGTCGCTGGGGTTCTCGGGGAAGATCCCGCGCGGCACGACGCCGACGGCTCGGAAGCGTCTGGTGACCGACGCGGTGCGGGCGACGTTCCCGGGCGCTCACGTGCCTGACCACAACGTCGCGGATGCGGTGGTGCTGGCTGCTGCTGGCGCGCATGCGCTCGGGATGCCGTGGCCGGTGCCCATGAGCGCGAAGCAGGTTTCGGCTCACGCGAAGGTCGCGTGGCCGGTTGTCGGTGGTCGGGAGTCGACCGCCGGGAAGGAGTAGGGGTCATGGAAACGAAGCCGACGTCGTTCGCGCGGGGTGTGCCCGCTGAGGAGCGGAACGGGTTCTACGGGATCGAGGACGACCTGATCGCGGGTGCTGGTGGGCAGCAGCTCGTCGCGGTCGTGACGTACTCGGTCGACGAGGTGGTGTCGAAGGCGATCGCGGGGGAGCAGTACCCGGTCGTGAAGGCGACGCACATCGAGGTGCTGCACGACGAGAAGGCGGTCGCCGCGGCGTTGAAGCTGCGGGACGCGGCGTACAAGAAGCGCACGGGTGAGAACGCGCTCGACCTGCCGGAGGTGGACGAATGAGCGACCAGGCCATGACGGCGACGCTGGTGCGCGACGTCACGAAGCAGAACGGGGCCCGAGGTGAGATGCGCCTCTACCGCCTCTCCCCGCCTCTCGCCGGGTGGGAGTTCGTGGTCGTCTCGGCTGTCGCGGCGGCATTCGATACCGGGCGCCCTGAGACGTACATCTTCCCGTCGAGCGTGAACGGTGGGATCGCCGGTTGGGGCGAGCTTCCGGGCTCGTTCCAGGGCGACATGGATCACGAAGCGGCGCTCAGCAATGCTGGCTACGCGGTCGCAGATGTGCTGGTCGTGGCGGAGTCGGCCGCACGCAAGGCGGTGGAGTCGTGACCCCGTCGCGGTCCGCGACGACGCTCGCGGGTGTGAGCGCTGGCCGGTTCCGTCGCCGCAACTATGGCCGCAACCACGGCTACCTGCTCGACGGGCAGAAGATCATCTCGGTCACGAAGATCCTGAGCCTCGGGATGCCGAAGCCGGCGCTGATCAACTGGGCGGCGAACGAGGCCGCGCAGCTCGCGTGGGAGAAGCGTGACGAGCTGGCGAAGGCCGGCTACTCCGACTTCATCCTGACGGTTGCGAAGGCGCACGAGCGGAAGCGGAACACGGCGGCTGTGAAGGGCACCGCGGTGCACGGGTACGGGCAGAAGCTCGTCACCGGTGAGCGGGTCGAGGGTATCCCCGACGAGGTCGCGAAGAAGGTCGACCAGTACGTGCGGTTCCTGAACGAGTGGCAGGTCGTGCCGGTCGCGGTGGAGCGGGCGATCTGCAACCTGGGCATCCCGTACGGCGGGACGTTCGACCTGGTCTTCACGACGCCGCTGTTCCCGGGGCGGGTGTTCCTCGCGGACATCAAGACGGCGAAGGCGGTCTACGGCGACAACGCCCTGCAGCTCGAGGGGTACGCCCGCGGCGACTTCTACGTCGACGACGGCGAGGGCGAGGTTCCGATGGCGGACCTGGGCATCACGGATCACGTGGTGATCCACCTCGAGGAGGACAAGTACAACGTCGTGGAGATGTCTCGCGGCGACGAGGTGTGGGAGGTGTTCCAGTCGATCATCGGCGTCGCGAAGGCGATGGACGGCCCGCGTGGTGAAACCGAGTTGGACTCGATGATCGTCGGCGAGCTGTACCGGCCCGGGGAGGGTTGGCTGTGAGCGCGGAGGTGGCGTCGGCCACGGTCACCATCCAGCCGCGGCCGCAGTCGATCGAGCTGCCCACGACGGGCGACCCGTCGCAGTGGACACCGGATCAGAAGGCGCTGCTGGACGCTGCCGGGCTCGTGATCCACAAGAAGGGTAAGGACCCGGTCCCTGCTCCTCGTCCGACCGTGGTCGCGTTCCTCGCGCACTGCCGGCGTACAGGACTGGACCCGATCGCTCGGCAGATCTACGCGATCGAGCGGGGCGGCAAGTGGGGCATCCAGGTGTCGATCGACGGGCTCCGGCTGGTCGCTGAGCGGTCGCGGCAGTACGCCGGGCAGAAGCCGGTGCAGTGGACCGCCGACGGGAAGACGTGGGTGGACGTGTGGGTGGCGAACGAGCCGCCGGCCGCTGCCCGGGTCGCGGTGCTGCGTCGCGACTTCGCTGAGCCGCTGGTCGCGGTGGCGCGGTTCTCGTCGTACGTCGTGCTGAACGACGAGTACGAGGGCGACTACCCGAACCGGCGGAAGACGGGCCGGAAGGTCCCCGGCGATATGTGGGCTCGGATGCCTGAGGTCATGATCGCGAAGGTCGCGGAGGCGCTGGCGCTCCGGAAGGCGTTCCCGCAGGAGTTGTCGGGTCTGTACACGGAGGAGGAGATGGATCAGGCGCTGGGCGCCGATCCCGCGCCTCGTGCGCCTCGGGGGGCTGCTGAGCCGACGCTGGCGCCTGGAACCCGGTCGGCGCAGCGTGACCCTCTGCCGGGTAAGGAACCCGAGGAAGCCCCGGTGGAGGCGGAACTGGTGGAGGACGCGGCAGATGGGCGCGTGGAGCCGCTGGCGATGGATCCCGGGGTGATGTGCGCGCGGTGTGGCATTGCGCATGTCGACGAGCCGGGCGCGATCTGCGAGGCGTGCGAGATCGAGGTCGAGCGGGAGATCGCTGGGGGGCAGTCATGAACGAGCCGGTGGTGCGGAACGAGCACGGCGCGATCCTCGGGATCGACTTCCGGCGGACGGGGCTGGTGCCGATCGGGTTGCGGGTGCCTGGTCAGGTGCCGGCGCGGGTGGTGTTCCCCGGTGACCGCGTGTCGATCGCCGGCGTCGAGGCGGTCGTGCACCAGGTGCAGAAGGGCGACGTCGTGCGGCTGTTCACGCGGACCGACAAGGGCGGGCAGATCGTGTTCGAGCGTGCCGCTGGCGAGCTGGTGCACGTGTCTGGTGTGGGGGCGTTTGAGCGATGAGCGACGTGGTGAACGTGGACTCGGATCTGCTGACCTGGCCGAACGGGGAACTCGTCGACGTCGAGTCCATCGAGGGGTATGCGGAGGACGCGCGGATCGTCGCGACGTCGCCGCTGGAGGACGGTGTGATCCGGACTCCCGACTGGGTGATGGGTGAGCTGGCGAACGTGTCCCGGCATGCCGCGCGGATGGTCCTCGTGATCCACCAGGCGGAGGCGTTCAAGCGTCGCGCCGCGACCGAGCTGGAGCGGGCCCGTGCGCGGGCACGTGTCGAGCACGCTGGCATGCCGCCGGCGCAGCAGACGGCACGGATCGTGCTCGCGGTGCTCGAGGAGAAGCGGGCGTACGACGACGCGGTGGTCGCGTTCGAGTACGCCCGCCGGATCGGGAACCTGCTGTCGGACTACACGGGGCGGGTGCAGTCGATCGGGAAGCAGGTCGAGCTGGTGTACCGCGACGCGGGCAGGGGGCTGTGATGGGCGCCGGTGACTTCACTCCCGCGGTCGTGCGGAAGGCGTTCTACGAGCGTGAGCAGGGGCGGTGCTTCCTCTGCCGGAAGCAGCTGCAGTGGGAGGCGCGGGGGATCGGGTGGTCGGCGCATCACCGGAAGCCGCGGGGGATGGGTGGCACGTCGGATCCCCGGATCGGGTCGATCGCGAACTGCCTGATCGTGTGCGGGTCGGGCACGACGGGGTGCCACGGCCGCATCGAACGGAACCGCGGCGTCGCGCTCGCGGTGGGACTGCTGATCCCGAAGAACGCGACAACAGAGGATTTTGCGCCCGCAGCTGTGCGGGTGCGTCGGATGGACAAGACGTGGTGGCTGCTCACGGAGAGCGGCCGCGCGGTCGAGGTTGAGGAAGGGATCCCCAGCTGATGGGAATCACACGCGCAAGGCTCGCGATCGACGAGCACTTCACCGCGGTCCCGAACGAGTGGGCCCGGGATGCTCGGCTCTCGCGCCGGGCACGGGGCCTGCTGGTCGAGGTCATGTCGCACCGTGTGGGGTGGCATGTCACGATCCGGTCGCTCGCGGCCGTCGGCAAAGAGGGTCGCGACGCGATCCAGTCGGCGCTGAACGAACTGGTGACCCATGGCTACGTGGTGCGGTCGCAGAGTCGTTCGGCGGGGAAGTTCGGTGAGATCGAGTACGAGCTGTGCGATCCGCCCACCGTGTCCGGGTTTTCCGGACGCGGTGAGCAAAGCCCTGGTCAGACCGCGTCCGGGTTTACCGTGTCCGGTTTTGCCGTGTCCGGTGAATCCGCCACAAAGAAGAACATCTCTTCAGAAGAACATCTGTCAGAAGGTTTGCTCGCTCCGGGCGATGTGGACCAGCCGATGGCGGCGACGTTCGCCGAGTTCTACATGGCGTACCCGCGGAAGGTGGGCAAGGAGGCTGCTCGTCGGGCGTTCGAGAGGGTCGCGCGGACGGTCGATCCGGCACTGGTCGTCGATGGCGCTCGCCGGTATGCGGCGGACCCGAACCTCCCGGAGAAGCAGTTCATCCCGCATCCGGCGTCGTGGTTGAACGCTGGCCGGTGGGATGACGAGCCGGAGGCGCGACGCACGGGTGCGACGCCCGCTGGCCCGTCGACCGATGACTTCGCTGAGGGCGACGAGTGGATGGCGTTCAACCGATGAACGGGACGCTGGAGACGACGTCGTCGGCGCTGGCCGAGCGGTTCGTGCTGGGTGCGATCATGGCGGACACTCGGGTGCTGCGGTCAGTGCAGGAGCAGGTCGTGCCGCGCGACTTCGAGGATCAGCGTCTCGGCGCGATCTACGCGGGCATCATCCGGATGGTCGCTGAGCGGATGCCGGTCGACTACCTGACCGTGTGGGATCAGCTCGCCGCGTGGGACGTCCGCGGTGTGGACCTCCCGCAGCTGTCGGAGTGGGCGACGGCGGTCCCGTCGACGTCGTCGGCGCCGTACTACGCGAGCCTCGTGCGGGATGCCGCGATCCGCAGGCAGCTCACGGTGATCGGGTCGCGGCTGCAGTCCGCCCCTGACACGGGCGTCGCCCTGTCGACGGCTCTCGAGGATCTGCGGGCTCTGCGGGACCGGGACGCTGCGTCGACGACGAGCGCGCGCACGCTGCGGCAGGTGCTCGACGTTCCGGAGGAGGAGGACGCGTACCAGTGGGTCGTGCCTGACGTCCTCGAACGTCGCGACCGGCTGATGCTGACGGGGTCGGAGGGTGGCGGGAAGTCGACGTTCCTCCGGCAGATCGCGGTGCTCGCGGCCGGCGGGATCCATCCGTTCCGGTTCTCACCGATCGACCCGATCCGGGTATTGGTCGTCGACGCGGAGAACAGCGAACGGCAGTGGCGGCGCGCGGTGCGTGCGATGGCGGAGGAGGTCGAGATGCGCGGGCAGCGGGCCCCGCACGACCATCTGGCGCTTGAGTTCGTGCCGCGGATGGACATCACGCGGGCGGGTGACCTCGGGCAGCTGCACCGGCGGATCGACGAGACGCGGCCGGATCTGCTGCTGATCGGTCCGCTGTACCGGCTGCTCCCGGGGTCGATCAACAACGACGACGACGCCGCACCGGTGCTCGCCGCGCTCGACAGTCTGCGTGAGCGCGACGTCGCGATGCTCATCGAGGCGCACGCGGGGCACTCGGTGTCTGCCGGCGGCGATCGCGATCTGCGGCCGCGTGGGTCGTCGGCGCTCCTCGGGTGGCCGGAGTTCGGTCTGGGGTTGCGGCGCGACAAGCAGGTCGGGGCGGGCGGGCAGGTGCGCTTCAGCCTCGTGCGGTGGAGAGGTGACCGTGACCGGCGTGCGTGGCCGACGAAGCTCGCACGCGGTCACCTGTGGCCGTGGGAACCAGTGCAGGTCTGAGAGAGGGAGTGAGGACATGGCAACAGCAGTGAAGGGCCGGCGTCTGGTGGACGCGGTCGACGAGGTGGTCGCGGAGCTCCGCCTCGCGAACCGGCTGGCGGTGCTCGCGTTGGGCACGTCGGCGCTGGACGAGGTGGACGTGTCGGTGCTGAAGACGCCGAGCACGCGCCGCCGGCAGGAGCGGTTGAACAAGGTCCGTGCGGAGATCCGTGCTGGCCTCGGATTCGAGGGGGAGTCATGAGCATCATGCGGGAGGTCGAGGTCGCGCGGGCTGAGGTCGGCGACGACTACAGCATCGAGGTCACGGTCGTGGACCTGGTGAAGGGCGTGACGGCGACGGTGTCGCTCGACCACGGCGAAGCACGGGAGCTGGCGCGGCAGATCGCGGTGGCGCTGCTGGGGGCGGAACGGATGATCCGGGAGGACCGGGACGTCGCGACGCACGGGTTCGATATCGACCTGGATCTCGGCGGGCTCGTTGCAGGGGAGATGAACGGATGAGCGCGACGCCGCTGTCGGCATCCGATCTGATCGAGATCGGCAAAGCGCTCGAACCGATCGAGCTTCTCCCGGCCATCGTGCGCAACCCGCTGATCGGCCGCATCGAGGTGCTGCGCCCGGGCGGCGGCGACGTCGTCGGCCACTTCGTGATCGCGGACGAGGCGGCATCGGAGGACGAGGCATGGTTCGGGTTCTACGCTGCCGACCCGATCGTTGGCGAGGTGCGGCCGTGAGCGCCCGGGAGCGGTGGGACTCCACCTGCCTGCTGGCCCTCTCAGCCAGCCTCGCGTTCAACAATCGCGCCGCGCTGACCGCGTGGATCGTGGAGCACGTCGGCACCGACGACGATGCCTGGCTGGACTTCGCGGACGCGCTGGCGTCGCTGGCCGCGGCGAGCGTCCAACTCAAGGCGGCCGCGGCGGGGATCTCGAAGCCGCTGATCACTCCGAAGTGGTCGGTCGGTTCGACGCACCGTAAGCGTCTCGCGATGCAGATGGTCGTCATGGTCGCGAACAACGACCGGGCGGCCGCGCAGGGCGTGCTCGGCGCGGTGCAGGAAGCGAACGACGTCGCCGAGTTCTGCGGCGATCTCACGGTCCTCGCGATGCGGGCTTTCGCGGGCGATCTCGGGAAGGTGCGGCGATGAGCGACCGGGTCTGTTTCAAGGCACCGCACGCCGTGAGGGGCGCGTGCGGCCGGAAGGCCACGGCGACCGCCGCCGACTGGCGGAAGGTCACGTGCGTCGACTGCCACGCCGCGCGCCGAGCTGATGAGGCCGCAGCATGAGCGCCGCGGACCGCCTCGAGGACTCGTTCCCGCACGGCACGGCCGATGGGTACGACGCCGGATGCCGCGGCGTGATCTGCCCGGCCGCCGTCGAGCACGGGCTGTCGTGCCAGCGGGCGAAGCAGCTCACCGCTGGTGACTACCAGTACCAGAAGCTCGTCCGCCGGGGTGCGTCCCCGGCCGAGATCGCGGAGGCGCTCGGGTTGCACCCGGCGCCGACCGGGACTCACCCGGACCGCCGCCCGAAGAAGCCGGCGAAGAAACCGGACCTCCCCGTCGAGGTCGACCACAAACCCCAGGAGGCACCGATGCCCGAACCTACTCCCACCCCGACCCCCGCCGACGTCGCCGCGAAGGTGAAGCGAAACCGGAAGCCGCAGACCGGCCCGTCGCAGTCCGTGGTGCGCGCGTGGGCGCGTGAGAACGGCCTGGACGTGAATCCCCGCGGGCAGGTGCGGGCGGACGTCGTGCGGGCGTACCTGGCCGCGCACGCCCCCATCCTCTCCAAGGGGAAGGACGCACCCTCTCCGACGTGGCGGAAGTTGCGCACCGCCGTTCTCGCCGCGATCACGGTCGATGCCGACGAGGTGCCCGTCGAGGATCTCGGGATGCGGCGGGAGTTCACGTCCCCACCCGAACAGGCACCCGTGACGCTGGCTGAGTTCGCAGACGTGCCGTGCGAAAACCTCACGCAGGGTAGCTGCGCCGACGAGGGGTCGGGACGGTCGCCTGTCTCGCCGTATGGTGCGACCGGGTACTGCTGGCCGTGCCGGATCCGACACGCGCTGAGGTTCGACGAGGTCCTGGTCGAGGGCTCCTGGTTCAAGCGTGCGGAGCTGCCGACGATCCTCGGGAACTACATGCGGACCGCCGAAGACTTTGCACGACAGGTGAAGGACATCACCATCGCGGGCGCGGAACTCGCCCCGGCACCCGAGGCGGACGCCGCCGCCTACGCGGCGCTCGAGTTGGTGCTCCGCAAGTGGGCGGGCGAGAAGGACCGCGCCGACGCGCTGCAGCGGGCACTCGACGACGAACGGGAACGGCTCGGCGCGTTCGCGCGGATGCTGACGTCCTACCAGGTCGCGGCGGATGCTGACGCCGAGCTCATCGCGTCGATGGACCGGATGGTGGCGGACCTGACGGCCGAGGTGGAGCAGCTGCGCACCCCGTGGTGGCAGAGGCGGATGTCATGAGCACCGCGCTGTTCGAGCTTGAGGACTTCGAGGAGACTCGAACCGAGTGGGAGCCGATTTACTGCCGGTGGGATCAGCCGCAGCTCGTTCGTCTCGTCAACGCGGACGTGATCTGTCGGGACTGCGGGCGGAAGGCGGGCTACAACCAGGGCGGTGCGGACCGGACCGGCTCGTTCATGGTCTGCGACGACTGCGCCAGCCTCGACCGGTGCCTGACTCGGCAGCACGACCGCGGCCCCGGCTGGCACGTATCCCACTGGGGTGAATCCCACCGGGCGGATGAGCATGACGCGCTCGTCGCGAAGCAGGCGAAGCGTCGCGCCGCGTACCTCGCACGAGCGGCGGTAGCAGCATGAGGGTCCTGACCGTTCGGCAGCCGTGGGCGTGGGCGATCATCCACGGCGGGAAGGACGTCGAGAACCGGGTCCGCAACATCGCCGGGGCGTACCGGGGCCCGGTCGCGATCCACGCGGCTCAGGCCGTCGACACCTCGGCTGACGAGGCAATCCACCGCGACCTGCGGTTTCGGACGCTGTCGGACGCTTTGGCTGCGACGAACAAATGGCGGCGCGAGACGGCTGATGCTTACTTCGCACGCGGCGTGATCATCGGCGTGGTCGACCTCGTCGACGTGCACCATGCGGCGGAGTGCGTCTACGTCGGCAGCGCGGTCGAGGACTTCGACGGGAACTTCGTCTCGCAGGAGGTCACCTACTGCTCGGCCTGGGCAGAGGATGCGAACGTCTACCACCTGACGATGGCGAAACCGCGGCCGATCGCCGATCCGATCCCGTACCAGGGCGCGCTCGGGCTGCGGACGCTCGATGAGGCGACGTGCATCGCCGTGTGGGAGGCGATCGCATGACGATCGATCAGGAACGCGGCCCCGAGTTCGACCGGCTCTACCGGGCGCTGCACGCCGCGACGACGCCCCCCACGAACCTGTCCCTGACGTCGATGGCTCGGTACCTGTTCGACGAGGGCGTGCGGGTCACTCCGCTGCTGCCTGAGACGGTCCGGCCAACGCTCGTCGACGTGCCGACGCGCATCCAGCTGTCACGCAAGCGCGGCTGGCGGCTCCCGGCCGGCGCAATCTCGTGCGCCCGCCCCCATCGGTACGGGAACCCGTTCATCATCGGCACGCCGGAGAACGGCGGCAACATCACCCGCGAGCAGTCGGTGTCGATGTTCCGGGAGGCGCTGTTCGACGGACGACTGCAGTTCACCGTCGCCGAGGTGCGCCGCGAGCTGAGGGGCCGGACCCTCGGATGCTGGTGCGGCCTCGACGAGCCGTGCCACTGCGACGTGCTGCTGGAGGTTGCGAATGCCTAGCCTGATGCCCCTCGACGCGATCGACCCGGAAGCCGGCTACCGGGCGTGGGTGGAGCAGTACCTCTGGCACATCGACCAGCTCCCGAACGTGGTGGAAGCGAGCGGGACCGTCGCCCTCGCCACCCACGGGCTGAAGGCAGCCCAGCTGAAGGAGCGGGTGTCGGGTGGCGGGTACATCGACAACATCCCCGTGGTCGACGGCCCCGAGTCGAGGAATGCCCGGGCCGTGTGGGACACGCTCCGCGCCTACCTGACCGCCGCTTCGTCACGGATCGGGGTGGAAGCCCCCAACCTGCCCCCAATGCTCCCTGATGACGTCGCCGCCGCCCGCTGGTGGGCGTTCGCGGCGAACGAGTGGCTCGCTGACCGAGTGCACGTGATCCTCGACCACCAGGACCTCGCACCGCTCGAGGATCAGCTGTTCCGGCTGATCCGGCGGGCACGCACCCAACATGGCACCCCGGTCGTGCGTCGGCAGCCTGCGGAGCTGTGCATGGTCTGCGGGGTGCAGGGTGTGGCGGTCGACTGGGTGACGGGTGGGGATGGGCGGGCGACGCTCGCGAGGACGTGCCGTGAGTGCGGCGACGTGCAGATGGGAACCGAGAAGAAGGAGCAGGACCGATGACCGAAACCAAGCACGCTGAGCACGTCACCGTAGAGGCATGGATGCGCGACTGCATTGAGGGTGAGTGCGAGCACGTCGACCCGGACGAGGCGGGTACCACGGACACCGCGGTCGACACCTGCCCGTCAACCCAGTTCGTCGTGTGCGTGGACTGCATGGACGAGAAGGGCGCGGGGCGGGATGAGGAGGGTTGGGACGAACTCCCGCTCGAGGCGTGGCCGCATCCTGGCTCAGCTGGCTGGACAGAGACACCGCCGCCCGCTCCGCCAATTCTCCGCGAGCACCCTGAGGAGGGCTGACCGATGACCGACCAGGAAGCACGAGACGAGCTGGGGGCGCACCTCTTTGAGTTGGAGACGGGGCGGACGGATTGGACTCGCCTCGCGGGCGAATCCGGCGAGTATCTGCGCGAGTTGCGCAGACGGCAGGCAGACCCGATCCTCGCGTGGATGGCTGAGAACGGCTACCGGAAGCACCCGGAACCCGAGCGAGTGCGGACCGCGCTGGAGACAGCGTGGGACCAGGGCAATGCGACCGGGCTGGACGGATGGGTAGGACCGGGCCGCGGCACGCTGCCCATTGACGACGAGGCAGTGCGATCGCGCCGCCGGGACGTGGACCGAATCATGGAGGGGCTGACGTGACCGACCAGGAAGCACGAGACGAGCGCGAGGCGCTGCGGAACGATATCGCTCGCACCATCCACGACGGTCCGAGTGCCGTCATAGAGCTCGCGACGATGATGATCGCCCCGCATTCATGGGAGGAGTGCCCCCACAAGGCCACGTACCTCGGTGACGCGGATGCGCTCGTCGCTGCCGGCTACCGGAAGCACCCGGAACCCGAGGTCGAGTACGAGGTGACCTACTCGTCGCCGCAGGCGCCGTCGATTGACGGATATCGCCTCCGCTGCTCGTCGGGGATCCTGCCGACCCTCGACGCCGCAGAGCAGTGGGCGGCAGTCGTGGACAACCCCCGGGTGCAGATGCGGACGAAGGCCGTTCCCGCTGGCCCATGGGTGCCGGTCGGAGAGGGGGAGCGGTGAGCGGACGCATGGGGTTCGGGTGTCTGAAGCACCCCTGGTGGGACTCGGTGATGGTCCCGACGTGGATGGGCTGGTGGCTGCCCCGCCTCCACGTGTGGCTGCACGAGCGCACCGCGCACCGCGAGGGGGGGCGATGAGCGCGCTGAAGGCGTGGGTGCGGGATCTCCGTGACGCTGCTGGCGACATGTCCCCGATTGCCGTCGCCGGGATGGTCACCGTGTTCGCGGTCTGGCACCGTCCCAACGCAATGCCGGGAGGCGGTCGCCTCGTCGAGCGGTGGGAGGCCGTCATCGTGTACGTCCCCGAGGATCGACGGAACCGCGACCGCGCGCGCGTCTCGAACGTACTCACCGCCAGCGCCCCGTCCGCTCGCAATGGCCGCCGCAGCTTCGTCGGATCGAAGCCAGCAGCATGGACACGATGGGTGCTCGACGCCCTCGGGTACGACCCCGCCACCGACACTCTCGACGACATCTTCCCCGGCTCCGGCGCAGTCTCAGCAGCTGCAGACGGAATGCTGTCGCTCGGAGAGGCCTGACCGGACCATGCCCACCCTCACCTACCGGGAAGCCGCGAAACGCGTACACCGGTCACGCCGCGCCATCCAGTACTGGCGAGCCCGCGGCATGCCCATGACCTGGGAGGAACGAGACGGCAAACAGGTCCGCGTCGTCGAAGAACGCGTACTCCTCAAATGGTGGCGCGACAGGCTCAACAACTGGCCAGCGCACCAGTACCGCCTCCGAAGGCTGAAAGCCGCGCAGACGGGCGCACAGGACCCGACACGCCGGGATGAACATGCTTGACCCCGAGTACTTGCATCCCACACATTTGAATCAGACAGTTATCGCAAGGGCCCCGACCACCAAAGGTGCGGGGCCTTTGCCATACCCCTCGGCCGGGGGTCGAGCCGCCGCGCACACACAACGACCTCTGGATCGCGGCGCGAGACGACGCTCCTCCCGGCCGAGGCACCACAGACCGGGTGTGCACACCGTCGCCAAACGGTGAAGGACCCTCAAGGGCCGACTGACTCCGAGGCCTAGGGGCACCTGCACCCGCACCAGAGGGGCGCCGCGTGTTGCGCTCGGCGCCCCTCACACTTCCCAACGACGGGAGGCTGTCATGCTCGGGATCACCTACGCCCGCACGATCGACGCCGCACTCGACGAGATCAGCCGCCGCGACCGTGAACGGCAGGCAGCGCTCGACGCGCTCACCCGCCTCGTCCGCCGATGCCCCGACCTGGAGGTCGACGTCGACCTCGCCACCGCGCGCCTCGCGCTGCAGCGATGATCTGGGTCGCGCTCGGCAGCGGCGCCGGCGGCCTCACCATCGGGATCGCGAGCATGGTGCTCTGGCACCGGTACGCGGCCCGCATCATCTGGACCATCCTGTCCCGGGGCGACCGACCATGACCACCTGCCCGTACTGCGGCGGGCGCGTCCTCGCCGCCCTGGTCGCGTTCTGCTGCGACCCGGTCAGCAACGACCTGCCCGACGAGTCACCCGAGCAGAGCCCGGTTGATCGCGTCGGCGACGGCCTCGAACTCCGCGTTCTTCGCTGACTTCGAGAACTGCACAGCGTCGGTGTCGCGCTGCAGCTGCTGAGTCTTGTTCCGCGCCTTCACGTCCGCCGACCCGGCCAAGTTCAACCGCAGGTGCCCGGCCATCAGCCCGGCCTTCTTGAACTCGACGCCCTGGATGCGGTCGAGGGGGATCGTCTTCGACCCACCCTTCGTCTTGATGATGACGCCGTTCCCGAGGAACTCGACGGACCCGTTCATCGACTCGGCCTTCACGCTCTCGCTCATGGCGCAGATCGTAGCGGGGAGAGAGCATGCCCACCAGCGTTATCACGTCAGCCGCCTACCAGCGGATGCGCGCGGAGATGAAGGCGCAGTGGCAGCCGATCAACGCGGCGTGCGCGTTGTGCGGGCAAGCGACGATCGACTGGGACGGCCCCCGCAACGCACCCGAGTCGTTCGAGCTCGACCACAAGATCAGCCGCAAGCGACGCCCCGACCTCGCGCTCGACCCGTCGAACGCGCAACCCTCCCACTGCCGGTGCAACCGCTCGAAGGGCGCCGGCACAGCAACCCCCGCCATCGGGGAGACGACCGAGGAATGGTGACGATGAAGACCATCGACGTGAAGAACGGACCGCTGCACGGCACCACCCAGCAGGTGCCCGACGACGCGACCGCGTTCACCCACCACGCGGACCCGAACGGGTACTACAAGGTGAACGAGAAGACCGCGACGTGGCAGGCCACCACACCCAAGCGTGCGGCCACCGTCGCCGACGACACCACACCCACCCCGGCGGCCGTGGTCACCGACTGACCATGGCCGCGATCCTCACGACCCTCACCGGGAAGGTGCTCATCCAGGTGGAGGGCATGGACCCCGTCGAGGTCGGCACAATCGAGATCCCGATCCACGCCGACGTCTCCACGCTGCGCACGTCGGGTGCGGACACGGCGATCCCCGCCGAGGACGTGCCGCCCTTCCGTCCCCCGCCGACCTTGCACCGCCACAAGCCCGTGCAACACCGAGACGGCAAGGCACCGTGGTGCAACGCATGCGGGCTCGACGCGAACTACGAGACATCCGTCTCCCGCCTCGCAGGCAAGGAGGAGTGACCAATGTCCACCCTCGACATCTACCAGCGCACCGACGGCCTCTGGGCCTGGCGCCTCACCGCACCGAACGGAAACATCATCGCCACCGACGGCGGGCAAGGGTACGAGAACAAGCACGACTGCGAACTCATCGCACACGCCATCGCCGCGGGGGTCTACGCACCCATGTCGACCGTCGACGCCGCATACGCGGCCACACACGCCCGCCTCGCCGACGACCCCGAGTACCAGCGACTGAAGCAAGCCGCAGACCAGGAAGCGGAGCAGACACCCAACCAGTACCTGCACCGCAACACCTTCACGTTCTACATCGAGACGCACACCCCGCTGTTCGGGCAGGGTGAGCGATGAGCCTCTCCCGCGACCGCGCACAGGAACGAGCACACGGCGGCATCATCCACCGACAAGGCGACATCGCCACACTCGGAGACGGCAGCCAATGGTGGCTCAACGGCACACAGTGGGCACGGAACGAGGCAGACGGTGCCATCGCACACCGTATCCGCACCATGCGCACCATCCAGGGGTAGGGGCGTCCCAATCTCTACAGCCTGAGCGCCAGGAAGACTTCTCCGGCAGTCGTTTCCCCCACCGGGGTCGGTGGTTGCTCGGAGCGGCGCGAACGCGTCACGGGCGAGAGGAGCCGTCATGGCGAAGACTGCGGCGGAGCGTGCCCGGGATTACCGGGACAGGAAGCGCCAGGAGCAGGAAGCCGAGGACGCGGCTGCGCGTGACGCGCGTGACGCTGCTGCGCCGACGACGATGCGGGATGCGGTGGAGGCTGCGATCACGGCGGCGAGGTGGCTCACGGGAGCGGATGCCGCGTCGATCGCGCAGGCTCGGACGCTGGCTCACCGCATCGACGTACTGGAGCACCAGGACGACACGAATCGTGCGCTGTCGGCGCACCGGGCGCTGTCGCAGGTGCTGAACGATCTCGGCGCGACGGCGACGAAGCGCATGCAGTACGAGCTGCGGTCGCGTCGCGCTGCGCCGGAGGAGGGCGACGAGGATGAGCGGGAGTCGGGCGAAGGAGCGAAGGAGCCGGGCAACGTCACCCAGCTCCGGCGGCCGACGCCGCGCGCCCGCGCGTAAGATCTTCGGCTGCCAGACGCCGCGGATCTTCACCCCGCCGAAGCGTGAGCTGACGCCGGAGACGTCGCTGGGCTTCGAGGTCATCGAGTTCTGGGACTGGATGCGGGACCGGCTCGAGGAGCTGGATGCGAAGCGGTCGCCCGACGACGACATCGAGTATCTCGACCTTCTGCCTCGCGCGCTCGAGTGGCAGCGGTGGCTTCTGATCCACGCGCTGGAGCTGCTCGAGGGTCCGGGGTGTGTGTTCCGGTTCCGCACGGTGCTGCTGCTCGTGGCCCGGCAGAACGGCAAGTCGGTTCTGCTGACCGTGCTGATCCTGTGGCGCATGTTCCAGGACCACGCGCGCATGGTGCTGGAGACGCACGCGACGACGGAGCACGCGCGGCAGGCGTGGGAGGAAGCCGTCGCGATCGCGGAGGCGATCCCGGACCTCGCCGACGACATCGCGAAGGTGCAGGAGGGTAAGAACTCCGAGCTGCTGCTGCTGGACAAGGGCGAGAAGTTCAAGATCGCGACGGCGAACCGTCGTGGTGGTCGCGGGTTCCGCGGGGATCTGGTGATCTTCGACGAGCTGCGTGAGCACCAGGACTGGCGGGCGTGGTCGGCGACGTCGAAGACGACGATGGCGCGGCGGCGTGCGCAGGTGTGGGGCGTGTCGAACGCCGGCGATCTGACGAGCGTGGTGCTGCGGCATCTGCGGAAGGTCGCGATCGCGAACATCCAGGGCAGGGTGCCTGACGGGATCCCCGCTGAGTTGGCGAAGGATCTCGACCTCGACACGATCGGGCTGTTCGAGTGGTCCGCCGGCACGGTCGACGGCTCCGAGGACGGGCAGCCGCGGGGCATCTGGGATCGGGAGGGTTGGGCGCAGGCGAACCCGTCGATGGGGTACACCGAGCTCGACGAGCGCGCGATCGCCGCGGCGGCCGCGAGCGACCCGGAGTGGGAGTTCCGCACCGAGGTGATGTGCCAGTTCGTGAACATGGCCGGGTCTGGTCCGTTCCCGAACGGGGCGTGGCATCGGACGCTGGATTCGAAGGAAGCGCGGGCGGCGCGCGGCGTCGTTCGCGACGTCGACCGGCCTGCCTGCTACGGCGTGGACATGTCGCACGACCGGAAGATGATCTACGTCGCGATGGCGTTCTGGGACACCGAGGGCCGGATTCGGGTGGAGATCGTCGCTCGACGTGCGGGGCCCGACTGGGTGATCCCGTGGCTGAAGGACCCGGCGCGCAAGGTGAAGCCGCACCACCTGGCGTTCCAGACCCGCGGCGCGACGATCTCATCGATGCACCGGGCGTTCACCGACGCCGGCATCAACGTGACCCCATGGGAGGGGTCGGAGCTCGCCGGCTGGCACGGACTGTTCTACGACCTCGTGCGGGTCGCTGCTCCCGATGAGTCGCCCGAGGGTGAGTCGGAGGAGGAGCGGCGCGAGCGCGTGCGGTTCAGCCACGGTGTGCAGCCGGTGCTCGACATCGCCGCGACGACGGCGCAGATCCGTGCGCTGGGTGACGGCGGGTGGGCGGTCGACCGGGACAAGTCGCCGGAGGATGCCGCGCCCGTGGTCGCTGCGATCGCCGCTGTGGGTCTGCTGCTGACGAACCCGGCGCCGCCTGTGCGCTCGGCCTACGAGGACCGCGGCCTGATGGTCGTCTGACTGAGAGGGGGCGCGCGTGGGCGTGTTCAAGCGGGTGCTGCTGCTGCGGCGCGTGATCGTCAATCTCACCGACGGGTCCTCGATCGAGGGGGTTCTGTACCGGGACCCGGGGCGTCTGCTCGTCCTGAAGAACGCGGTCTATCACGAGGCCGGCTCCGCGCCGATCGAGCTGGACGGCGAAACCGTGATCGAACGCGACCGCGTGCTGTTCGTGCAGGCACCGTAGGGGAGGCGCTGGATGGTTATCGGTATCTCGGCGGGGAAGCTCCTCGCCGTACACAAGCCCACCTACCAGGCGCCGACGTCGCTGCGGATCAGCGACGACCGGACGCTCGACTACGCGGCGATCTACCGGCAGCACCAGTCGGTGCGCACGGTGGTCGACTTCCTGGCGCGGAACGTCGCGCAGCTCGCGCTGCACACGTTCGAGCGCACCAGCGACTCGGATCGGAAGCGCATCACGGATCACCCGTTCGCGCGGATGATGCGGCAGCCGAACCAGTTCACGACCGGCTATCGGCTGATGTTCTCGCTGGTCGCGGACCGTGGGATCTACGACCGTGCGCTCTGGGTGAAGATGCCGGGCGCCGGTGGCGAGATGCAGCTTGTGCGGATTCCGCCGCGGCTGTGGACGGTCGCCGACGACGACAACTGGCTCGCGCCGACGCGGTTCGTGCTGAACGGCAGCAAGGGCAAGGTGTCGCTGGACGCCGAGCAGGTCGTCTACTTCCGGGGGTACAACCCGGAGGATGAGCGGTTCGGGCTGTCCCCGATCGAGTCGCTGCGGCGCATCCTCTCTGAGGAGTACGCGGCGGGGCAGATGCGCGAGCAGGTGCTGCGCAACGGCGCCCGGGTCAGCGGGTACATCACCCGTCCGGCCGGCGCCGCATGGTCAGATACCGCGTACGACCGGTTCCAGCAGGGCTGGCGGTCGCAGTACCAGGGGCAGTCGGCGACGGAAGCCGGCGGCACGCCCGTGCTCGAGGACGGCATGACGTTCGTCCCTGCGTCGCACACGGCTGAGGATCTGCAGTACATCGAGGCGCGGAAGCTGTCCCGTGAGGAGGCGGCGTCGGCTTACCACATCCCGCCGCCGATGGTCGGGATCCTCGACCACGCGACGTTCGGGAACATCCAGGAGCAGCACAAGATGCTGTACCAGGACACCCTCGGGCCGATCCTGCAGGACGTGCAGCAGGAGATCGCGTTGCAGCTGCTCCGCGACTTCGACGGTACCGATGATCTGTACTCCGAGTTCAACATGGCGGAGAAGCTGCGGGGCTCGTTCGAGGAGCAGGCCGCGCAGCTGCAGACGTCGGTGGGTGCCCCGTTCCTGACCCGCAACGAGGCGCGCGCTCGCGCGAACCTTCCCCGCATCGAGGGTGGCGACGACCTGGTCGTGCCGCTCAACGTGCTCGTGGGCGGCCAGGCGTCGCCGCGTGACGGCGTCACAGCCGGTGGGGGCGGCGGCCAGCTGCCCGACGCAGCGGTGCCGGAGGTCGATGGGTTCACCCCGGACGAGGTCGTGAAGCTGGTGAACGCGGTGACCGCGCTCATCCGTGCCGGGTTCGATCCGAGCGAGGCGCTCGCCGCGGTCGGGCTCGACCCGATCAAGCACCTCGGCCTGCTGCCCGTGACGATCCAGAAGCCGGTCGCGCCGGAGGGCGATGTCGACGAGACGCTCGTCGAGGAGATCACGAAGTCGATCGGGCACGTGCATTCCAAGGCGCGCCCGCCGAAGACCTATGTCGCGAAGGCGACGGAGGTGCTGTCGGGGTTCTTCGCCCGTCAGGGTCAGGTCATCAAGTCCGTGCTGGGCGCGAAGGCCGACGCTGAGTGGTGGGACGGGGACCGGTGGGATCGGGAGCTGGGCAACGCGCTCTACGCGCTGTCGGCGTCGATCACTGACTCCGTCGCACGGGCTCAGCTCGCGTCGCTCGGCGTGGACGAAGGTGACTTCGATCTCGACCGGACGCTCGCGTATCTGAAGACGGTGGCCGGCGCGAACGCGTCGAGCATCAACGCGGCGACGCGGATCCGACTGGAGGAAGCTCTCGCCGATCCCGACGACCCGGTCGAAGCGGTGAAGCACGTGTTCGATGTTGCGACGTCGTCTCGTGCTGCGCAGGCGGGTCTGACGGTCGCGACGGCGGCCGCCGGTTTCGCGTCGGTGGAAGCGGTCAAGCAGGTGCAGGGCACCCGCACCGCGACGAAGACGTGGGTCGTCACCTCTGGCAACCCTCGCCCCTCTCACGCCTCGATGGCGGGGGAGACGGTTCCCCTCGATTCCGTGTTCAGCAATGGCGCGAAGTGGCCGGGCGACAGCTCGGCGCTGGACGTCGACGAGGTCGCCGGTTGCTCGTGCGACATCGAGATCAACTTCGAGTAGGAGAAGCGATGTTCACCAAGTCCATGCCCGTCTTCGTGAAGGCGGTCGGTGAGGCTGACGGCCTCGAGGAGGGTGTGTTCGAGGCGATCGTCTCGGTGTTCGGCAACGTCGACAGCTACGGCGACCGGATGATCGAGGGCGCGTTCAAGGACACGCTCGACGAGTGGGCGGCGTCGGGAAACCCGATCCCGAGCTACTACTCGCACCGGATGGACGACCCCGACTACAACATCGGGGAAGTCATCGATGCGAAGGAGCTCGCGCCCGGCGACCCGATGCTGCCCGCGAAGATCAAGGACCTCGGCGGCCTCTACGTCAAGGTGCAGGTCGACCTTCACCAGGAGGCGCTGAAGGCCCGCCAGGTGTACCGGCTGCTGAAGGGGCGCCGGCTCACGCAGTTCTCGTTCGCCTACGACATCGTCGACTACGCGATCGTCAAGGGCGAGCAGGACGACCACGAGGTCTGGGAGCTCCGGAAGGTGAAGCTCTACGAGGTCGGCCCGACGCCGATCGGCGCGAACCAGGAAACCGAACTTCTCGGGGTCAAGGCGGCGGGGCATCACGCCCGCCAACTGGCATCCGAGGTGAAAGCCGGCCGGGTTCTCTCGGCCAAGAACGAGGGCGAGCTGCGCACCGCGTACGACTCGATCGGCAAGGTGCTCGCCGCCCTCGAATCTGACGACGACAGCAAGGCCAACGGTGACGAACCGGCCAAGGTCGATGAGCCCTCCGGGGCCAAGGCCGATGAGCCCACGCGTGCATCGTCCGCTCTGACGCGTCTGCAGCTCGAGCTCGCGCTGGGTGAGCTCGAATCCATCGAGTCCTGAAAGGGGACGAACGCACATGAGTGCAGCAGCAATCAAGGAGCGGATGGGCGCGGCGCTGAAGACCGCCCGCGACATCTCGGAGCTCGCCGAGCGCGAGGGCCGGGATCTCACCGCCGAAGAGAACGAGAAGGCCACGGCGGCTCTCCTCGATTACAAGGCCGCGAAGAAGGACTTCGAGCGGACGCAGTCGACGGAGCAGCTGAAGTCGGCGCTCTCGGAGATCGGCATGGACCTCGGTCTGGAGCCGGCGGGCGAGAAGGCGGCACCGACCGCGTTCCACCAGCCGAAGAAGCTCAAGAGCATCGGCCAGATGTTCGCCGAGTCCACCGAGTACAAGTCGATGATGAGCCAGTTCGCGGACGGGCGCATCAACGAGAAGGCTCGCGTGCAGTCGGCACCGATGGGCGTGAAGGCGCTCGTCACCGGCGCGTCCGACACCTCGGGTGGCGCGTTCGTGCAGAACGACGTGCAGGGCATCCTCGAGCTGCTCGGCCGTCGTGAGCTGACGCTGCGCGACCTGATCTCGGTTCGCCAGACCGAGTCGGACACGGTCGAGTTCGTGCAGCAGACCACGCAGGCGACGTCGGCCGCGCCCGTCCCCGAGGCGACGTCGTCGGCGGCGCCGACCGCACCCGGCACCGCCGGCGCGCTCGTGAACAACGCGGGCGGCGGCTACAAGCCGGAGGGCTCGATCGCCTTCCTGAAGGTCACCGCGACCGTGAAGACGATCGCGGAGTGGGTGCCGGCCACGAAGCGCGGCCTCGCCGACGCGGCGCAGCTGCGCGGCCTGATCGACGACGAGCTCCGCGCCGACCTGGCGGAGGAGGAGGAGGACCAGATCCTCAACGGTTCCGGCACGGGTGAGAACCTGACCGGCATCCTGAACACCTCCGGCATCCAGACGCAGGCGTGGAACACGGACCTGCTCACCACGATCCGCAAGGCGAAGACGAAGGCCCGCACCGTGGGCCGCGTCCGTCCGAACGCGATCCTGCTGAACCCGGAGGATGCGGAGCGTCTCGACCTGCTGAAGGGCACGTCGAACGACCACTTCTACGGGCCGGGCCCGTTCGCGTCGAGCGGCATCCAGACGGTGTGGGGCATGCCCTACGTCGAGTCCGAGGCGATCGCCGCTGGCGTCGGCCTCGTGGGCGACTACACGAAGGCCGTCCTCTGGGACCGCGAGCAGGCGTCGATCACGGCGACCGACTCGCACGCGGACTTCTTCATCCGCAACCTGGTGGCGATCCTCGGTGAGGAGCGCGTTGCGTTCGGCGTCACCCGTCCGAAGGCGTTCGTCTCGGTCGACCTGACCGCGTAAGTCGGAGGGGGTCATCGTGGCGAAATGCAGGATCTGCGGGGCGCCTCACAAGGCGTGCGGACCGACGACCACGGTGACCCCCGTTGACTCCAACATCACACAGAGGAGCACGACAGTGGGTCTGAACCGATACGAGGTGACCGTCGAAGGACGGCACCCGCACACCACCACCCTGCTGCTGTCCGACGAGGACGCGAAGCGCATGGGTGTGTTCAAGGAGAAGGGCGGGAAGCCGGCGGCCAACAAGGCGCGCACGCCCCGCAACAAGGCCGCGAAGCCCGCGGCGAAGAAGCCGACCGCGCGATCCGCGGCGGCGAAGAAGCCGGCCGCGGCACCCGCGGATCCGGTGGTCGACGGGGCGTCCGACCCGGACGCATCCGAGTAGCGGGAAGGTGGTGGTAGCGATGGATCCGTTCGCGTCCGCGACGCTCATGCAGCAGCGCACACAGGGTGAGATCACTTCCACCACCCACCCGTACCTCGTGCAGGAGCTGGAGGCCGCGTCCCGCGCGATCCGGAACTTCTGCCGGTGGCACGTCGCGAAGGCCGAGACGCTCACGTATCAGCGCTCCGGTCGATTCGAGGCTGACGTGTGGCTGCCGGCGATGGAGATCTCGTCGATCACGAAGGTCACGCTCGACGGTGTCGAGTGGACCGATCTGGACGCCGTCGAGTTCGACGGGCGCACCGGCTGGACGAACCTCCGCGGCCGCCGCGTCGAGGTCGAGTACGTCGCCGGCTACATCGAGGTGCCCGCCGACATCGAGATGCTGACGCTGGAGCTCGCCGCTGGCGGGCTGGGCACCGCGCTGAACATCAGCCGGGAGCAGGCGGGCGGCGTCGCGGTGACGTACTCGCGCAGCAGCGGCGCGATGACCGCGCTCGACGAGGGCCGCCTGGTGCAGTACCGGCTGGGGCGGGTGCCGTGATCGGTGGGCTCGTCGCACGGCACACGCTGAAGGTGCATCGTGCGCCGGTCGTCGACGACGGCCGCGGCAACCTCGCCGCCGACTGGTCGCAGGTGGAACCTGCGCGTGAGTCGGAGGGGTGGGCGCTGGACGTGGGGAACACGGTGGAGGACACCACACACCGCGACGGCGCGATGGTCGAGTACACCGCCCGAGGACCGTTCGACGCCGACGTGCGCTCGACGGACCGGATCGAACTGTTCGGGGATCTGTACGAGGTGAGCGGGGACGTGCGGCGACAGCCGGGTCCGACGCCGCGCACGTCGCACACGATCCTCACCCTGACGAAGTGGACGGGCTGATGGCGATGAAGAGCATGCGGATCGAGCTGAACCGCGCCGGCATCGTCGCGTTGCTGCAGTCCGCTGAGCTGGCCGCCGATCTCGTCGAGCGTGGCGGGCGCATCGCGTCCGCAGCCGGTGATCCTGAGGACTACGAGGTGACCGCGACGACGAACCGTGACCGCACCGTCGTGTTCGTGCGCACGGCGTCCCCGAAAGGCCGACAGGCGGAAGCCGAAGACCGCGCGCTCACGAGCGCGATCGACGCGGGGAGGTAACGGTGGCTGAGCTGCTGGTGCCCGAAGACGGTGAGCCGGAGCTGGTCGCTGAGCTGAATACCCGGCTGCCGGATGCCGGGTTCCCGGACGCGAAGGCCGGGACGCGCGTCCCGGCGCCCCGTCCTGCGGAGTTCCTGCGGGTGGTCGCGACGGGCGGTGCTGAGCGAGATCTCGTCACCGACGAGCCGCTGTACGTGGTCGAGGGGTTCGCGACGACGGAAGGCGGCGCGCAGCGACTGTGCGCGTTCGGTGTCGCGGTGCTGCAGGCCGCTGGTCGCGAGGGCCGGATCGGTGGCGCGACCGCGTACGGGGTGCGCGTCGTCGCCCTCCCGGCGAACCTTCCGATGCCGTCGGTGCCCGACCGCTACCGCTACACCGCCACGATCTCCGTCGCCCTCCGCAAGACGACGGTCTAGGTTCCCCGACCTTCAGCGCGTCCCACCCGGGGCGCGTTCAACAACGCCTGAAAGGGGCACCACGCATGAGCGTGAACAGCAAGAACGTCTTCGTCGGCGCGCCCGACCAGGCGACGACCGGCGCGATCCTGACCGGCCCGGAGACGGACACCATCCCTGCGCAGATCAAGGACTTCGTGCTCACCGGCATGCAGGACTCGGGCTACGTCTCCGAGGATGGCGTGAACATCTCCCCGTCTGAGTCGACCGAGTCGATCAAGGACTGGTCGGGTGCCGAGATCCGCCGCATCCTCACCGAGTTCACCGGCGAGATCGGGTGGACCCATCTGGAGCTGAACCCGCAGTCGGCCCGCAACTACTTCGGCGACGAGCAGGTCACCACGGCCGCCGCATCGGCGTCGAAGGGCACTGAGATGCGCATGGCGCTCGGCAAGAACGTCATGCCCCGGAAGGCCTGGTACTTCAAGATCAAGGACGGTAGCCGCCGTGCGCTGGTGTTCGTCCCCCACGGCCAGGTCGTTTCGCGCGGCGAGATCCCGCTGAACGCGACGTCGGCCGTCACCCTCCCTGTGACGCTCGCGACGTACCCGGACGCCGCCGGGCAGAACATCTACATCTACACCGACGACGGGGTCTTCTCCGCCTGATCGGTTCGACCAGTGGCCGGAGGTGCGGGGAACCGCCTCCGGCCACTGCTGTTCCCGCCGTTCCCCGATCCTGAAAGAGGTTCCCCGCATGACGATGGAAAGCTTCCACCACACCCTGCCCGACGGGCACCAGATCACGCTCCCGCGGTTCGAGAACGTCCCGATGGGGATCGTCCGGAAGACGCGGCGCATGACCGCCATCGACCAGATCTTCACGATCCTCGAGGAACTCCTGTCTGAGTCCGACCTCGAGCACATCGACAAGCTCGACCGTGCCGAGTTCAACGACCTGTCGAAGAAGTGGCAGGAGACGTCGTCGATCACGCCGGGGGAATCTACGGCCTCCTAGATCTCGTCGACGAGCATCAGGAGGCCGTCGAGTACGAGCTGCTCCGCGCGGGGCACCGGCTCCGCGACGTCCCCTCGAAGCAGCTGAACTGGCGCGACCTGTACGTGCTGCTGCGTCGGTGGCAGAAGACCCCGCACAACGCCGTGGGCGAGGCGATTCATGGGCACGCGCTCTGGTCCATCGAGGAGCAGCTGCTCGCGGTAGCCGTCGACACGCTCGCTTTCGCGAACTGGCAGCGCATGCGCAAGCCGCACGCGCCCAAGCCCAAGCGTCTCCCTCGTCCGTGGGAGGCGTCGAAGGGGCGGCAGCTCGGCAGCGAGCCCATCCCCATCTCCCAGTTCGACGACTGGTGGGAGTCGAAAGCGAGGTGACGCGTGGCCGGTGCAGGTGTGGAGCTCGCTACAGCGTGGGTGCGTCTGGTCCCGTCGATCGAGGGCGTGCAGGGGAGTATCGCCGAGGCGCTGCTGCCCGCGCAGGACGAGGCGGACGAGGCCGGCAAGAAGTCCGGCGGTCGGTTCGGAAAGGGACTGGCCGCCGGGCTTGCTGGCGCCGGCATCGTCGCGCTCACCGTCGGCGCGTTCAAGGGCCTGTACGAGATCGGGTCGGTGTTCGACGACATCACCGACACCATCCGTGTCGGGACGGGCGCGCAGGGCGACGCTCTGGGCGGCCTGGTCGACGTCGCGAAGAACGTCGGCCTGCAGGTGCCGGCGGAGTTCGAGGCGATCGGCTCGACCGTCTCGGACCTGAACACCCGCCTCGGCCTGTCGGGCGCCACCCTCGAGACGGTCGCCTCGCAGTATCTGGAAGCGGGCCGCATCCTCGGCGACGAGGTCGACATCAACGCGACGTCGGCGGCGTTCAGCGCGTTCAAGATCGAGGGCGACGCGGTCGTCGGCGCGATGGACACCCTGTTCCAGGTGTCGCAGGCCACGGGCGTCGGGATGAACGAGCTCGCGACCGGTGCGCAGGCCATGGCGCCGGCGATGCAGACGCTCGGGTTCTCGTTCGAGGACACCGTCGCGATGGTCGGCTCGTTCGACAAGGCGGGCCTGAACTCGACGGCGATCATGGCGTCGATGTCGAAGGGCATGGTCACGCTCGCGAAGGAAGGCGAGCAGCCGGCCGACGCGTATGCGCGGGTCGTGGGGGAGCTGCAGAGCTTCGTCGACGCCGGCGACAAGGCGTCCGCGCTAGACCTCGCTTCGCAGGTGTTCGGCACCCGCGGTGCTGCGCAGTTCGTCGGCGCTCTCGAGTCGGGCGTGCTGAACATGGATGACCTGATGGCGGCCACGGGCGCCACGGGGGACACTATCCTCGGCGTCGGCGAGGAGACGATGGACTTCGCCGAGCGGTGGCAGCTCACGATGAACCAGGCGATGGTCGCGATCGAGCCGCTGGCATCCGCCGTGTTCACGGCCCTGGGTGATGGGCTCGCCGGGGCGATGCCGTTCCTGCAGGAGTTGGGCGCCTGGGTGGGGGAGAACACCGAGGTCATCGGGATCATGGCCGCGGTGATCGGTGGGACTCTCGTCGCCGCGTTCATCGCGTGGACGGCGTCGATCTGGGCGTCGACGGTCGCGCTGCTCGCGAACCCGGTTACGTGGATCATCCTCGGCATCGTCGCGCTCGGTGCGGCGGTGGTCGCTCTGGTCATGAACTGGGACGCCGTCGTCGCGTGGATCACCGAGGTGTGGTCCGGGTTCGTCGTGTGGATCACCGAGGTGACGAACGGGTTCGTCGCCTGGTGGAACGGCATGTGGGCTGGGTTCGCAGGCTGGATCACGGGCGTATGGAACGGGTTCATCGGCTGGATCGTGGGCCTCTGGCAGGGGTTCATCGGCGCGCTCGTCAACGGCGGCGCGCAGATCGCGGGCTGGTGGAACGGGCTCTGGGCTGGGATCGGCGCGTTCATCGTCGGCGTGTGGAACGGGTTCGTCGCTGGTGTGCAGGGCGTCTGGAACGGGTTCTGGGGCTGGATCGTCGGCGCGATCGGCGGGTTCGGCAGCTGGCTCTCTGCGACCTGGAGCGGGATCTGGAACGGCCTCGCCGGCGTCGTCCGCGGCGTGTGGAACAGCGTCATCGGATTCATCCAGAGCGGCATCAACGGTGCGATCGGTCTGATCAACGGGATGATCAACGGCGTGAACGCGATCGGTGGTGCGATCGGCATCGAGCTGTCCACCATCCCGACGGTGTCGCTGCCTCGTCTCGCTGACGGTGCGACGGTCCTGCCGCGTCGTGGTGGCACCGCTGCGATCCTCGCGGAGGCTGGCCGCCCGGAGACGGTCGTCGACACCGGCCTGATGAACCGTGCACTGGAGGAGGGCCTGGAGCCGCGGAACGGCGCCGGTAGCGGCGAGACGTACGTGCTGAATGGCCTGACGACGCGCGAGACGGCGGCGCAGCTCGCCTACGAGATCGACAAGACGAAGCGCAGGAAGGTCGCCCGTGCGGGTGGTCTTCGGCTCGCGGAAGTGAGGTAACGGTGTCGTTCCCCGTGATGCTCGCGTCGCCGCCGGTCGGTGACGCGCCGGTTACCCCGTTCGAGGTGGAGCAGCTGTCGCTGGTGTGGGAGGGTCCGGACGGTACGCGCTGGGATCTCCGCGACCAGGCCGGCGGGATCGTGATGACCGGCGACGGAGTCGAAGGACTCCACAACCCGATCATCACGAAGTTCTCCTCGAAGTCGCGGGCGGTCCCGGGCAAGCGTGCGCGGGGGTGGCGGGCGGAATCGCGTGACGTCTTCTGGCCGCTGTTCATCTGGGCGGACGGCTCGAATGAGTGGTCCGAGCGGGTGAACGAGTTCCTGTCGTCGATCCACCCGGACCGTGCCGGCACCTGGCGGGTGCGAGCTCGGGGGATCGAGCGGACGCTGCGGTGCACGGGCGTGTTCACCGACTCGCTCCCGCTGCGCGCTGACCCGCTGCAGAGAGGGTGGGCGCTGTACCCGGTGGCGCTGGAAGCCGAGCAGCCGTACTGGGCTGGTGAGGTGGTGCGACGCGGCCCGTGGGCGGCGCCGGATCCGCGGGCGTTCTTCCCTGGTCCGCCGCTCACGATCTCGTCGTCGTCGGCGTTCGGGTCGGCGAGCATCCCCAACCAGGGCGACGTCGAGGCGTGGGGGGTGTGGACCCTCACCGGTCCGCTCTCCGACGTCGTGCTCGGCGTGGGCGACAAGCTCATCCATCTGCCGTTCTCGCTGTCGGCGGGTCAGGTGCTCGTCATCGACACCGACCCGCGGCGGCCGACGGCGACGCTGGACGGCGCGAACTGGACCCGGCAGCTCGGGCTGCAGGAGTACGCGGCGGTCCCGCCCGGGCAGAGCGTGCCCCTGCACCTCGAAGCGACCGGCGCGGGGCAGGTGACGTTCGACCTCGTGCCGTTGTTCTTCCGCGCGTTCTGACATCAAGGAGGTACGCGTGAGCACCGACGACGGTCTGCGGTTCGTGGTGTTCAACAAGGCGAACCAGTACGAGCTGACGCTGTCGGGTCTGCAGGCGGAGGCGGACCTCGTGCCGAACGGGATCTCGACGGCATCGTTCGTGCTCGACGACGACGATCCGGCTCTGCCGATGTTGACGGCGAAGGGCGCGCGGTGCGGGGTGTGGTTCCGCGGTGACGAACGTTTCCGGGGTCGGATCCGTGAGGCGCAGGGGGAGGGCCCGTTCGGTCAGGTCTCAGCGACCGTGGAAAGCGATATGCGGAAGATTTGGGATTGGCAGGGCTGGCCGGTCCCGACTGCGGGTATCGGCGCTCAGAACGTCGCCTACCGGAACTACTCCGGGCCGGCCGAGACGGTCGTGAAGGCCGCGCTGGCGGAGAACTTCGCCCGGCTCGGGGTGCCGTGGACGGTCGCTCCGACGCTCGGTCGTGGGTTGCCGGCGCGGGCGGAGTTCAGGTTCCATCCGCTCGCGGACAAGCTGATGCCGATCCTCGAGGCGAACCGGATGGTGCTCACGCTGGCGCACACCGGTTCCGGCGTGGTCGTCGACATCCGTCAGGCCGCGACGGTCCCGGGTGTGTTGACGATCGAGTCGGGCGTGGCCGACGGGTACAAGTTCAAGCCCACCGCGCCGACGGCGACACGAGTGATCGTGGGCGGGCGCGGTGAGGGTGAGGCCCGGCAGCTGGTGCGCGTGATCGACACGGTTCGCGAATCGGACTGGGGCGACATCATCGAGACGTTCGTCGACGCGAGGAACACCGACGAGGGGTCGGACCTGACCGTCGACGGTGCTGAGGCACTGCGGGAGGGTGGGCCTCGCGCGGCGCTGTCGGTCGACCTGATGGAGTCGGACCTCCTCCGGTACGGCGACGGGTACGTCGAGGGCGACCTGATCCACACGAGGCTCGGGCCGGTCGATGAGCTGCAGCAGATCACAGCGGTGTCGGTGACGGAGGACCCGGAGGACGGCGTCGTGGTGGTCCCGCACGTCGGGGATCTCGACGTCGACGCCGACGTGGAAGTGCGCATCGCGCAGAGCATTGCCCGCCTCGCGGAGGGCGTCAGAGATCAGGGGAGAAGGTAGCCATGGCGATCACGAGTGTCGGGTACGAAGGCACGATCTACGAGGCGCAGTGGGCTGAGATGATGCCGCTCGTCGGCGGCCGGCAGTATGGCGTAGCCGGGCCGGGTGACTGGCGGGTGACCGTCGGTGGCGCCGACCGTCAGGTGCGGGTCGCTGCGGGGCGCGGGTTCGGGCATGGTGTCCTGGACAACTCGTCGACGGAGACGGTGCTGTCGCTCGCGACGGTGGCGTCGGGATCCCGCTGGGATCTGGTCGTCGCTCGTCGCAACTGGGGCACCAACACGACGTCGTTCGCGGTCGTCACGGGCTCAGCCACGCGTGCTCTCCCCGGCGGCCGTGCGCAGACTCCGGGGACGCTCGACGAGCAGCCCGTCGCGCTGGTGCGTGTGCAGGCGGGGCAGTCGCAGGTCGCGGAGATCGTCGACCTGCGGGTGTGGGGCGGCGACGGCGGCACCTTCGCGCACGACGCGCTCGTGATGCAGTACCTCAGCCGTGTCGGCACGGCGCTGCGGATCAACGGCATCGACTGGAAGCGGATCATCGACCCGCAGGGGAACCCGGCATGGGTGAGCTCCTCTCCGACGAAGGAGCCCGTGCGGGGCCGGTACGAGGGACCGACGAGCGCGTCCGGGACCGTCACCGTCGACCACGGGCTCGGCGTGGTGCCGACGTTCGTCTCCGCGCAGGACACGAACTCGTACGCGATCCCGGGGCAGCGGAAGATCTCGTTCGTCGTTGCCAACGAGACGCAGATTCAGTTCCTTGTCTTCAACACGACGACCGGGGGCGCGCTCGCGAACAACCCGATCATCTTCTACTGGATCGCCTACCCGTAACCACGGCGACGCAGTCCCGAGCCTCCACGCCGTGGGGGCTCTCGCTATCTGAGGAGGAGGGGACCCATGAGCATCGCTAGTTTCTGGGGTAGCTACGCGCGAGGGCGCGAGTTCGGGTATCGGATGAGTGGGTATCTGATCGTCCCCGGCCGGCACATCGGCCATGACAACCCGGCGGTCGGCGATATCCCGAGCCTCACCTCGGGCCGTGTGAATCAGGTGGTCGATACGCCCCTGATGGGGCGGTGTGTCGAGATCGATACGCGGCGCTCCCGCAAGCGGTATCTCACCTACTGCCATCTCGCGAAAGCGTCCCCGGCACGCGGCGCGGAAATCGCGTTCGGTGGATGGGTAGGCCGCGTAGCCAAGGGCCCTGCGACTCTCCCACGCTCGCACGTCGAGTTCCCCGGCACGTCGTGGGGCGGACAGCACGTGCACCTCGTCGAGTCGGACATTCCCGGCGCGGCCTGGACCTACCCCCCGACGCGCAAGCTGACGGACTTCTACGACCCGACCGACACCATCCGCGCAGCCCTCGCCACCACGGCGGGCGGCGGATACACCCCGTTCCCCGAGGAGGACGAAATGAGCCAGGAAGACATCAACCAGATCAAGAGCGACCTCACCAAGATCCTCAACATCTTCAACGACGGGACCATCGGTGCTCACGACGGCATCATTCGCGCGCGCAACGCGAGCGAGGAGGTCAACCGTCGGGTCAGCGAGCTCGCCGGAGCGGTGACGAAGATCGACAACGCGATCCAGGATCCGAAGATCGGCATCCTCGGGTCGGCTGTCAGCGCGCGCGATAACGCGAAGGCCGCGAACCAGAAGCTCGACCAGCTCGGAGACGCACTGAGCAAGGGCGGCGGCGGCGCGGTCACCTTGACCGCGCTCCCGGCCGAGGACCTCGTGAAGATCGCCAAGGCCGTCAACGACGAGATCGACCGCCGGCAGCGTACGCGCCTCGGTAACGGGTGATGCGTGCGCTGTGGGCGCAGACGATCTGGAGTGAGGACGCCTTCACATCTTCGGACAGCGCCACCGATCGCGAGCTGAAGCGGTACGCGCTGCCGACGTTCGACGCGTTCATGGCCGGCGCCGGGTTCGCCGGGATGCTGCTCGGGATGCCGAGCTTCGAGGTGATCTTCGACGCCGACGTCTCGTCCTACGCGGGCGCGGTGCTGTTCGTCGCGGGTGTACTCGCGTTCGCTGGGATCGCGTTCCCCCGGCTGTGGGTCGCGGAGGCGATCGGCAAGGTGCTGATGCTCGTCGTGATCGGCGGATACGCGGCGGCGATGTGGGTGCTGAACCTCCGGGGGATCGGGGAGCGGTGGATCGTCGCGCTCGCGTTCACAGCGTTGCTGGTCCTGCCCGTGTGGAACCTGTTCCGCCTGGGCCGTGAACGTCGCGCCCGGCGGCGCGCCCGGGCACGGGCGCAGGAGGCGATCGATTCCCTCACTCGGGAGGGGCACAGCTGATGGAACTTTGGGGCCAGATCTTCACCGGGTTGGTCGCGCTGATCATCGGTTTCGGTACTGCGTGGGCCGCGTTCCGCGGGAAGAAGGTCGACGCGGCCACCAAAGAAACCGAGGTTGAGGCGGCCGCTACGTCCGCGTTCCTCGACGGGCAGAAGGCGTTCCAGGAGTACGTGAACGGCGTCGTCGCTGACGAGACGAAGGCTGCCGTCGCGGACCTGCAGCAGCAGGTGACTGACCTTCGCGCGGAGCTCAAAAAGGTCAAGGACGAATCGCACGAGATGAACGATGCGATCCGCGCACGGGAGACGCAGCTGTGGCTGTGGAACTTCCGTAACCGTTCGGGCCCGATGCCCGAACTCCCGTTGCCGGTCCTGAAGCGACTCGGCCTCACACACCTGTCGCCACTGGGCGACGTAGAAGACACACAACCCGTTCCCGAGGAGGAACCGTGACCAATCTGACCAGCATCGAATGGTGGAAGGCCGCCGCACTGCGCGCCCTGTACACCGCGATCGCGATCGCTCTGCCCTACCTCGGTGGGGCGCTGATCAGCGACGTGCCGTGGACGACGATCACTCTCGCCGGCGCGCTCGGGTTCGTCGCGTCGATCGCGACGTCCCTCGCCGGCCTCCCGGAGGCATCCGGCGTGAACCTGCCGTGGTGGCTCGCTGCGGTCGAGCGCGTCGTGAAGACGTTCGCGCAGGCGCTCGTGTCCGGTTTCGTCGGTGCGACTCTGCTGACCGACGTCGACTGGAGCGTCGTGCTGCAGGCGTCGGTCCTCGCCTCTCTCACTTCGCTGCTGCGACTCATCCTCGCGACCCTGCCGGCGGACCCGACCCGCGCGGTCGATCCCGCTCGCACCGATATCTGAACCCTCCTGAGAGGAGCGCCCCGTGGCGATCATCGACCACTTCCCTGCAACGCTCGCGGTAACCGAGAACGGCGTCGTCGTGCGCGGCGCCGAGGCTCAGGTGTACGCCATGGCAGACACCACCTTCGCGAACCCGCTGCCCCTGACGGATCTGCAGGGCGTGCCGATGGCGAAGCTCGTCTCGTCCCCGATGGGCATCTACCCGCCGTTCCGGGTCACGACGGGCGAGCTGCAGGTGGTCGTGCGTTCGGGGACGCTGCTCACTCCGATGACGTCGATCGCTCAGTACGTCGCCGCGGCGGAGGCGGCCGCGGCGCGCGCTGAGGCCGCCGAGTCGACGCTCGCCGGTCGCGTGGCCGTGTTCGTCCAGGTCATCACCGGTAACGAGCCGCGACCGGCTGGCGCGGCGTGCGTGTTCTGGGTGGGTGGCAGCACCCGTCCTGCGAACATGGCGATCGGGGACATCTGGTTCGCGGAGGGCGAGGTGACCGCGCCGCCGACGTCCGCGCCGGCGATCTCGACGACCACGCTCAACCCGATGACGGTCGGCGTCGCATTCAGCCAGATCCTCGCCCGCACGGGGTCGACGCCGATCACGTTCGCCCGGACGGGTGGGGCGCTCCCGGACGGGATCACCCTGAACGGTACGACGGGTGCGCTCGCGGGCACGCCGACGACGGTGGGCTCGTACTCGTTCACGATCACGGCCACGAACTCCGCAGGATCCACCTCGCGCACCTACACGGGCAGCGTGAGCGCGAGCGGCGGCGGCGGGGGCGGCAAGGTCATCCCCAACTCCGGCACCTGGCACACGAGCGGCGCGGCCGTCGGCACCGACGGCGGCGGGTCGCTGGAGTCGGGCAACCACTTCTACGCGACCAAGAACATCCGCGTGCTGGGCGCTCGGATCTACATCCCTGCAGGGGCGAGCGGTGCGATCCTCACGGAGGCGCTGACCGTCAAGGCGTACGGTCGCGACTGGACCGGCGGGGTCCTCCCGTTCAGCGTCGCGTCGTGGGGGAGTGCGCTGCAGACGAAGACCCTGAGCACAGCCCGCACGGCTGGCAGCTGGACCGACGTCCTGTTCGATGCGCCGATCGCCATGTCGGCGGTCGCCGCGGGCGCGAACTCCCCGGACGTCATCCTGCTCACCTGTCGGTCGGCATCCGGCAACCTGTACGTCTTCACTCCGAGCGGCAACGCGGCGCCCGAGGAGTCGGCGGACAACGGCGGCGACGTCTACCTCGCAGAGCAGGGGTTCCCTCGTGGAGCGAACAACGCGGGCGGTGGACAGAACTCCGGCGCCTGGTACGGGATCGACCTGATCTGGGAGAACGCGTGAGCACCGACATCGTCGCCGAGAACGCACGCACCGACGGGCGCACCCCGTGGGCGGACATTCGGCTGTCGGGGCACGGGAACCTGTGGGCGGCGGGGTTCGTCCGCCGCGTCTCGTACAACGTGGGGGAGACGGCCCGGTTCTCGATGTCGACACCCTGGTCGACCGAGGTCCGCATCTACCGGTGCGGCTGGTACGGCGGCGACGGGTTCCGGCTCGTCGACACGATCACGAACACGGTCGTCAGTCAGGTCGAAGCGGCCACGATCCCGAACTCGAACGGGGCGACGACCTGCACGGGTTGGACGGTGACCGCGGAGTGGGCGATCCCTGCTGACGCGTGCTCGGGCATGTACCTGGCGGTCGCCTTCCTCGACGGTGCTCCGGCGTTCTACGTCGGGACGTTCGTCGTCCGGGACGACGCTGCCGTGGTCGACGTGATCTATAAGACGTCGGACTCGACGTGGGCGGCGGCGTACAACCACTACGGGACGCCCTCCGACACGGCAGGTCGCAACGTGTACGGGGCCGGCACGGGCGTCGGCAACATCATGGAGCGGTCGTTCGCGGTCGACTACCACCGCCCCGTCATCACCCGCGGCACCGTCCCGCAGACGTACTGGTTCGCATGCGAGATGCCGTTGATCCGGTTCCTCGAGCGCAACGGGTACTCGATGAAATACATCTCCTGCGTCGACCTCGACCAGGAGGGCGTCGGGATCCTCGCGGGCAAGGGTGACGTGTTCATCTCCTCCGGGCACGACGAATACTGGACGCTGCCGATGCGGCGTGCGGTGGAGTCGTTCCGCGACGAGCACGCCGGCCGCTCGATCTTCATGTCGGGTAACGAGGTGTTCTGGAAAGCGCGCTACGTCTACGACGGTGACCGGGCGACCCTGTGGTGCTACAAAGACACCATGCCGGGACCGAACGGGTTCTCGCGATCGGCTGGCGCCGTCCTGGATCCGGTGGAGTGGACGGGCACGTGGAAGGACACCCGCTGGCCTGACCGCGAACCGGAATGGCTGCTCACGGGCACCGACTTCCGGATGAACGGGATCAACGACGAGGACGCTGTCATCGTCCGCAACCCGTACGCCGGGATCAAGACCTGGGGCGGCTCGTCGCTCGTCGACGGAGACATCACCCTCGTCGACGCGATCGGGTTCGAGGCGGACAGCATCCGCCCCACGCAGCCCTCCAGCTCGGTGCGTGTGCTCGCGGCGTACACCCGCAACATCAACGGCAAGTACGCCGACGACAACGGGCAGAACTACACCGGCAACGGCAACCTCACCTGGGGCATCGTCGCTCAGCGGTATGCCGGCGGCGGGGTAACGGTCGGGTTCGGCACATGCCAGTGGGCGTGGACGCTCGACGGCACCCACGACCGGGGATCCACGACGGTGTCGCTCGCAGCGCAGCAGTTCACGGTGAACCTTCTCCGCGACCTCGGTGCAGATCCCGCGACCGTGATGCCCGGCGTAACTCTGCAGGCAGTGAACAGTCTCGACGAGTACGGGCTCGAGCCGTCCGACGCACCCCCAGTGGTGACCACGTCGCGGTTCTACACGCACGGCGGCGCACCGCTGTTCCCGTTCCTGCTCACATCGGGCGGCCTGACGCCACTCAACACCTGAACGACAACGCCCCTCGGGGGTCGACCATCTGGTCGGCTCTCGGGGGGCGTTTCGTCGTTGCGGGGCTAGGCGGTGCGCTTCGTCACGGCGTTGCGCCACACGACGGTGCTGACATCGCCGGCGGGCGTCTGCCAACGGACCGACACGACGCGATCGTTCCACCCCTCAGCCCACGCCTCGACGCGCTCGGCGGGCTTGTGCGGCCACGACACCCACGCCCACACCGGCGGGCGTCGCCGCGCCCATTCGACAGGCTGCGGCCCGTACGCCTGCATCGGGAGGGTGCACGGCGGGATCCGCACCAGCACCTGCTGCAGCTTCTCATCGGTGACGAGCGTCGATCCCATCGGCTGGGTGTCCCCTTTCCCCGGCCGAAGAAGCTACAAGCCTACGCCGACATCACTGCGCCCGAGGGTCACCTGGCGAGGGCATGGTCGGGAGGAACGCGAGCCCGCACGTCGCGCACACGAACCCCTTCGGCGCGTGCCGCAGCACTGTGCCGCACTCCGGGCAACGAGGCTGCGCGACGTCGTCGAACTCGTCCATGCGCCCGAGGCTACCGCTGGGCGGTTTCGTGCGTCAGGCGGCCGCACCGACGTTCTCAGGCGGTGTCGCGTCGTGGAGCGCGAAGGGGCGGCGTGGGATGACCGTGGCGGCGGCGACCCGGCGCAGCGCCTCCGCGTCCAGGTGGAGGTAGCGCTGGGTCGTGGCGAGCGAAGCGTGTCCGAGCATCGCTTGCACGGCACGGAGGTCGCGGGTGGCGTTGTATGCGGCCGTCGCGCCGGCGTGACGGAGGGAGTGGGGGTTGCAGCCGGTGAGCCGGTAGATGATCTTGTGCACCGACTGCGGGTGTAAGTGGGGTGACGCACGGCCGGGGAAGTAGAACCCGGGACCCTGCTGCAGCTCGATCGTGCGGAGCGCGTGAGCCAGCTCGTCGTTCACACCGACCATCCGCTCTTTGTCGCCCTTGCCGACGATGCGGAGCATGTCGCCTTCGCGGGCGCGGGTGTGGAGGGTGGTGAGTTCGGTGAGGCGGAGGCATCCGTACCGGGCGAGGAGGATCATCGCGCGCTGCGGCACGGTCGCGCGGGCCAGCGCCGCGGTGATCGCGTCGTCGGGGGCGATGCGCGGCACCCGGACGGGGATCTTCACCGACTCGATGTCGAGGGTGGGGTCGTCGACGCGGAGTCCTTTGCGGACCGCGAACCGGTAGAACAGACGCCAGGACGAGAGCACTGACTTCCGGGTTTCGGGGGCGTTCTCTCGGCGCCGGAACAGCAGCCGTTCCAGGTCCCCGGTGGTCGCGGTGAGCGGGTCCACGGTGGAAGCGAGTTCGCGCAGGTGTCGGAGACGGAGCCGCATCGTGCCGTCGGCACGGCTGGTCGATCCCATCCATTCCTCAAAAGCGATGATGACGTCGTTGTCCATCGCTCCTGCATGCCAGAGTTCGCATGCGCGTGCATAGGCCTTGCCCATTTCACTCGGGCTTTGCCAGGATGTCCGCCGGGATTCGCATCAGCGGCGTCCGCCGATCGCGACGATGGGTCGAGGTGTGACGTCGGCGCGGTCAGGCGCACCGAAGGTTCCGTGTACGATGTTCTTGTCCCCGAACGGGTTGAAACCGATAGGTTCTTGGTTCGAGTCCAAGCCGGGGAGCCAACGGCCCTCACCCTCACGGGTGGGGGCCTTTCGCTTGCCCGGGGGAGGGTCGGTGGGCGGGATCTCACCTCTCGTCCGTACATCTGTGACAGATTCGGGTGCATGAGCATCCCTCGGACCCGGTGGCTTCACGCTCGGCCGCGAAGGCCGCGTCGGAAGTCCGCCTCATGACGTCGCCGCTCGCCGTCGAACTGCTGCAGGGACCCCGTGGGCGCAGACTCTGCCTCGACTACGTCAGTCAGACAGACGATGCGTTGAGGTCGGCATTGTTCTGGCTCGCGCACGAGCTCGATCCCCACCCCGGCGCCCTCATCCGCTTCGTCGAGGACGATACCGAGTTCGTCGAAGATCCCGTCTTCACCGAAGCTGAGGTCGCCCTGCTGATCCGCAACGCCGACCTGACGTCGATCTCGGCGGACGCGGTCCGAGAGGCGATGCGCTGCACAGTGGGGAACGCTCGATATTGGCAGGAGCCTGATGGTGCCGATGTCGTGGCGGCGCTGCCTTCCGTTATGGCCGCTTTGGCGCCGGTCGCGGACAGGCTCGTCGCGATGATCTCCGATCTGACGGCGCCATCGGCACCGGCGCAGTGGGCGGTGGACTGGCACGTCATCACCGAAAGCGGGCCGATCGAAGGCTCGCCGGCGACGGTTCTCGCGCGGTGGAGCAGGGGACAGCGGGAAGAGGAGGAGAGGGCGGCTCGCGAGCGGCCGAGAGACCCGCAAGCCAACTTCTCCGGCACATGGTGGTCGTTGCCGGGTGGGCTTCTCACCACCCGTGCACACGTCCTGGATGCACTCCAACTGGTGGAGGACACCCTGGGCTGGGAGGTTGCGACCGTCATCCCCGTGCGAAGAGCGGGGCGCATCCTCGAGATCGGCTCGGACGAGAACTGGGCGGACTTGTGCCGTGAGTACCCGATGGAGGTGACGGCGTCCCGTCGCCACGATTGGTTCCGCGTCACAGGTCGAGACGGCAGGTGGCTCATCCCCGATTGGGAACGAGTCGCACAGCGCTGGGATGCCGTGCACCTCACGACGCTGGGGTACCTTTCCGCCGCCACGAGGCAGATCGACGTCGATGCCGAATACGCGACGGTCATCGCCGGCTGGGGCCCGGACTCCACCGCCTGGCTCACCGACGTCGCCCGCGAGTGGAATGGGCCGCGTCAGCAGTGGAGGCTGCTCAATGGCGAGGACGTGTGGGTACCGGACGACACCGACAGCCCCTGACCCGCTGCGCAGGGCGACATCCTCGAAGGTCGCCGGACAAAAGGTGAAGGCCAGGGGTGGAAGCCCTGGCCTTCGGTTGAGGTCCGCGCAGATCACGCGGGATCCTCAAGGACTAGCTTAAGCCACCCGTCGCGCTCCGATGAACACAGGCATGCGTGGTCGCGCATTCAGCCAGCGGCATCCGCGTCACCGACAGGTTCGAGCCACTCGGTCGACAGTCCTTCGCCGGGGACTTCGATGGCGATGTGCGAGAACCACGAGTCGGATGCCGCGCCATGCCAGTGCTTCACGCCCGCGGGCGTGTAGACGACATCGCCGGGGCGCATCTCGCGGGGCGGCTCGCCCCAGATCTGGCAGAAGCCGCGACCTCCGGTGGCCAGCAGGATCTGTCCGCCGCCCGAGGTGGCGTGGTGGATGTGCCAGTGGTTGATGCAGCCGGGTTCGAAGGTGACGTTCGCGACCGCCATGGGTTCCTGCAGCAGCATGCTGAGGTAGCTCTGGCCGGTGAAGTACTGCGCAAAGGCGTCGTTCGGCCGGCCGGCGGGGAAGACGCCGACGCCCTCCGGTCCTGTGGTGATCGGTTCGTCCATCGTGATCTCCTCTTCGTTCGCGCCCTGGCTTGTGCTCAGCGCTCGGCGCCGTAGATCTCTTTAGCCAGCTGGAACGCACTCCAGGCCTTGGGCCACCCGCAGTAGAACGCGAGGTGGGTGATGATCTCGGAGGTCTCCTGCGGGGAGATGCCGTGATCCTTGCCGATCGCGAGGTGCGCGCGCAGCTGGGCGAAGTCGCCCGACGACATGAGTGCGGCGATCGTGATCATGCTGCGATCGTGCGCCGAGAGCTGCTCCTCCCGCGCCCACACCTGCCCGAACAGCACGTCATCGTTGAACGCCGCGAACTGCGGAGCGAACTCCCCGAGCCGCTCGTGTCCCGCCGTCTGCTTCTTCGCCATGATCCGCTCCTGCCGTCCGTGTCGCGTCTGGCCGCGCTGCTGTCATGGTGTCTCCGATGCCGCCGAGGCACCAGGGGTGTGAGTTCGCCGGCAGCGTTTCCTCCCCAGGCAGGTGCTTTGCGAGTTTTCCACCGGTTTGCCGCATTTTGCGTGTGGCCTGGGGTTTGGATGGGTTCAGTGTCGGAGGGGGTCGGCAGAATTGGGGGTATGAACACCTCCTCGGTCAGCCCCCGCAGCGACACCCGGTCGCCGGGTGCGGTGCTGTCCGACCTCGCGGCCACGCGCCGGCGCATGGCCGCACTGCAGGCCGACGAACTGCAGCTGCTGGCGCGGATGGATGCCATCGCCGCGGAGCAGACCGCCCGGGTGCCGTCGTCGGCGGGCCGGGAACGGGAGATGCCGCTGCGGGCGATCGCTGCCGAAGTGGGCGCGGTGCTGCAGCGATCGGACCGGGTGATGCAGGACCGCCTGCACCACGCCACGGTGCTCGTGACAGGGTTCACCGCGACCATCGCGGCGTTGCGGGTCGGGCGGATCGACATGGGGCATGTGCGGTTGATTCAGGATGCCGGCGCGCGGATCGACGACCCGGAGGCTAGGGCCCGGTTCGAGCAGACCGCGCTGGTCGTCTGTGAGCGGGAGACCCCCGGGCGGGCGCGACCGATCGTGGCGATGATCGCGCAGAAACTCCACCCGGTCCCGTTGGAGGAACGCCACGCCGATGCCACCGCGCAGCGGCGGGTGTGGGTGCGTGACCTCGACGACGGCATGGCCGAACTCGCGGCGGTGCTGCCGGCGGTGCTGGCCTACGCGATTCGGGACCGGTTGACCGAGTACGCCCGGGAAATCACCACCGCGCGACGCAAGGCCGCCGTGGAGGCCGCCGCCGCGGGGCGGGCGGACCGCGACGGTGACGGTGACGCTGGCGCTGAGAACCCCGAGGACGGCACGGTCGAGACCGCACCCGCAGGCGCTGCAAGTGCCGACGCCGGGCCCACGAGCCCGGACGCTTCCGACACCACCACGCCCGACCCCGCCGAGATCGTCGCGACCGACACCCGCACCACCGACCAGGTCCGCGCGGATGTCCTCACCGATCTGCTGCTCACCGGCTGCGCCACCGCCCCCGCCAAGACCGGCGCCGTTGCCGACGGCGGAGCGATCACCGCGCACGTGCAAGTGATCATCCCCCTCGACACCCTCACCGGCACCGGAACAGCACCCGCCGAACTCGTCGGACACGGGCCCATCGACCCCGACACCGCCCGCCGCCTCGCCGCGACCGCCGAACTCTGGGAACGGATCTTCGCCTCACCCACCACCGGAGCCGTGCAACTGGTCGACACCTACCGGCCGAGCGCCGCACAACGACGACATCTCGACGCCCGCGACGAACACTGCCGATTCATCGGCTGCCGAAGACCAGCCCGCCACTGCGACCACGATCACACCCACGACGCCGCCCACGGCGGGCCGACCGCACTGTGCAACCTCGCGAATCTGTGCACCAGGCACCACCCGATGAAGCACGCCACCGCCTGGTGCGTGCTCCAGAAACTCCACGGCATCCTGGAATGGACCAGCCCCACCGGGCGTGTCTACCCCGACATCCCGCGACGGGTACTGGAGTTCACCGCCCTCGCCGCCGCCGATGCCTTCGAACCCGCGCCGTTCTGAACAGACACGGCCGACCGCCCGTCATGCCCGGCCTCGCCCCCGCGTGGCGGCGAAAGTCGCGGCGAGTGTGGCGGCGAGCGTGGCGCCGAGCCGTGCTCTACAGTGCGCGGAGCTTTTCCCGCAGCGGCTCGGCGACCTCGCTCACGAAACGGTCCTGCTGCTGGTCGCCCACCTGCACGATGGCGACATCGGTGAAGCCCGCGTCGAGGTACGGGCGCACGCTCTCGGCCAACTCGTCCAGGTCGGGGCCGCAGGCGATCACCCCGGACACATCCTCCGGGCGCCCGAACTGGGTGGCACCGGCGAAACCCGCGGGCGTGGGGAGGTCGGCGTTGACGGCCCATCCGCCGGCGAGCGGGGTTGCGACGGCGGACCGGATAAGGCAGGTCACGCGCTCGCGTCAGCGGGCTCCGCATCCGTCGACACGACCTGCTCGAGTCCCGGCTCCCAGCGCAGCAGGTCGCCGGGCTGGCATTCCAGCACCGCGCACAGCGCGTCGAGCGTGGAGAACCGCACCGCCTTCGCGCGGCCGTTCTTCAGCACCGCGAGGTTGGCCGGAGTGATGCCGATGCGCTCGGCCAGCATGGCCACCGACATCTTGCGACGCGCGAGCATCACGTCGATGTCGACGACGATCGGCATCAGATCACCTCGCTGAGCTCTGACCGCAGGCGCCGCGCCTCGGCCTCGCGCTCGACGGCCTGTGCCAGCAGCATCCGCAGCACGAAGACCACAAGCGCCACACCACCCACCACGAGTGCAGCCCCGCAGAGCAGCGCGACCACGCCCGGAGCCACCTCACCCGGGGCCAGCAGTACCGCCACGGCGAAGACGAGCACCGCCGCGCACAGGATCGCGCCGATGACGACGTCGACGTAGCGGAACGCCCGCGGAGTGAAGACGGATCCGCGCCGCACCATCGTCAGCAGCTGCCAGATGCACACGCCGCACACCTGCAGGCAGACGATGCCGAGCACGACGATCACCACGAAGGTCAGCCGTGCCCCCGGCGGCGCCGCGCCGAGGTCCGCCCACAGCAACGGCACCATCACGATCTCAACGAAGACGGAACCTGCGAATGCCACGGCCAAGACAGCCCGCAGCGCGAAGATCACCACCGCGCCCATCACCGCACCCCCTCGTGCATCGATCGGAATCTATCGAATAACGATAACTCCGTCGCGAGGGAAGCGGAAGGTCAACCCTCGAGGTCGTCGACTCCGGGCATCCAGCTCGCACCGGCGCGACCCCAGCCGCGCTTGCGGGCGATCTTCTGCACGGTCTTCCAGTCTCCGTCGTCCAGTCGGTCGACGTACAGGATGCCGTCGAGGTGATCGAACTCGTGCTGCAGGATGCGGGCACGCCAGCCGTCCACCTCGATGCGCACCGGCGCGCCATCGAGGTCGATGCCGGTGACCAGCACCTCCTCCGAGCGACGCAGCGGGAACCGCTCGCCGGGGAACGACAGGCATCCCTCGGACTCCTCATCGGGGTCGGGCGCGCCGGGCTCCAGCGGCCGCATCCACAGCTCGGGGTTGAGAATCACCCCGCGCCAGGGCTGGCCCTCGTCGTCCTCGTACGAGTACGTGAAGATGCGAAGTGCCACGCCCACCTGCGGAGCCGCCAGGCCGACGCCCGGCGCGGCATCCATCGTCTCGAACATGTCCTGGACGAGCTCGCGCACCTCATCGGTGATCTGCTCGACAGGGGCGGCGGGGGAGTGAAGGACGGGATCGCCCATGATGCGAATCGGAAGAACAGCCACGCCTTGAGCCTACCCAGGCGACTGTGGCGATATTGTCGAGTGGTGATGTGGGCGGGGAGTCTCGAGGATGTCGGCGATCAGCTCGTCGGCGCGTTCCAGAACCCTGGCCTGCTGCTGGGGATCCCGCTCGCGCTGGCCGGTGCCGTCTTCATGTCCTTCGGCGCGCAGTACCAGCACCGCGGGGTCGCGAAGGTCGAGCGCCTGAGCGGCAAGGACGGTTCGACCGGCCTCACCGGCGGTCAGCTCCGGCAGCTGCTGGCGCGCCCGTCGTGGGTGATCGGCACGCTGATGCTGGGCCTGGCCATCGTCTGCCAGCTCGGCGCCCTGGCCGTCGCGCCGCTGATCGTGGTGCAGCCGCTCGGTGCCGTCGCCCTCGTGATCACGACGCTGCTGAACGCACGGGTCTCCGGGCACGCTCCGACGAGGCGATCGATGCTGGCCATCGTCGCGTGCGTCGGCGGCATCTTCTCCTTCGTGATCGTCGCTGCCCTGTTCGCCACCGAGCAGACCGTCACGAGCCGTCAGATCGTCATCGTGCTCATCGTCCTGACCGTGATCGCGCTGCTGCTCGTCGGCTTCTGGCTGCTCGTGCGGCGGCGTCACGGCATCCGGGCGCTGTTCTACATCCTCGCGGCCGGCATCGTCTACGGCTTCGTCGCGACCCTCGCCAAGATCGTGATCAAGCGCATCCAGGCCGGTGACTTCGAGTGGCTCACCGTCCTGTGCGTCATCGCACTGCTGGGCGGCACGGCCCTCGGCGCCTACTTCGTGCAGACCGCCTATTCGTCCGGCCCGCCCGATCTCGTCATCGCGGGCCTCACCGTGGTCGACCCGATGGTCGCCGTCATGATCGGCCTGCTGGTCCTCGGCGAAGGTGCCGCGGTGCCGCCGTGGGGCTTCGTCATGTTCGGCATCTCCGGGGCCATCGCCATCTGGGGCGTCACCACGCTGGCGCGGTTCCACCCGCAGGTCATGTCCGAGAGCCAGGAACTGCCGTTCACACGCGGAAGCTCCGGCACCGCGGGCAGCGGCGCAGCCGGCGCCGGCGCGGGGGAGGACCCGCTCGTCTGAACGCGAGCAGCCTCGCGATAGGCTCGAACGCGAGGGGCGGTGGCCAAGCTGGTGAAGGCAGCGGGCTCATAACCCGACGATCGTGGGTTCAAGTCCCACCCGCCCTACGAGCAACTCCCTGTGCGCGCGGCCTCCCGCGGATATCCGCCGCATCACACACTTGTGATTCCGCGCGCGGGTCGGCGATAATGGCCGCAGCACAACCGAACAGCACGCCGGTACTCCGCATCAGGTCGTAGGGGAAGACGCACCTGACGAAGGAGAAATCATGGCGACACCACAAGCGCGCGGAGTGATCTTCATTCACTCAGCGCCGCGCGCGTTGTGCCCCCACCTCGAGTGGGCGGTGGGCCGAGCCCTCGGCCGTGCCGTCAGCTTCGAGTGGGCCGAGCAGCCCGTGCTCTCCGGCAGTCGACGCGCCGAGTTCTACTGGGAGGGGCCCGCCGGCACGGGCGCCGCTCTCGCGACGGCGATCCGCGGCTGGGAGCATCTGCGTTTCGAGGTCAGTGAAGATCCCACGCCTCGCAGTGACGGCGGCCGCTGGCTGCACACCCCGGGGCTCGGCATCCACTATGCCCAGACCGACACGGCCGGCAACGTCGTGATCGGCGAGGACCGCCTGCGCTACGCCATGGAGGTCGCCGCAGGCGACGCGTTCGAACTGCAGCGGGAACTGCAGGTCGCCCTGGGCTCCGCATGGGACGAAGAGCTCGAGCCGTTCCGCCACGCCGGCGACGATGTGCCGGTGGTGTGGCTGCACAAGGTCGGCTGACGGACGCAGACGGGCGCGCGGCGCGGGTATCGGACATCGGTGGGCACTCCCGGAGGCCGAGACAGCGTCCGCCCCGTCTGGCGAGAAAACGCCCCCGGATGCCATCGGCACCCGGGGGCGTGGTTTCTGGCTGCGCGGGTCAGGCCGTGCGGAACGCGGCGACCGCGTTGTGCCCGCCGAAGCCGAACGAGTTGCTGATCGCGAGGTGGTCGCCGTCGCCGAGGGGCATCGGTTCACCGGACAGGCGGAACGGCACTGCCGGGTCCTGCTCGGTGAGGTTGATCGTCGGCGGGGCCACGCGGTCGCGCAGCGCCAGCACCGTGAAGATCGCCTCGAGTGCGCCGGTGCCGCCGAGCAGGTGTCCGGTGGAGGCCTTCGTCGCCGACACCGGGATCTCGTCGACGCGCTCCCCGAACACCGCGCGCAACGCCTGGTACTCGTTGGGGTCGCCGACGGGAGTGGAGGTGGCGTGCGCGTTGATGTGCGTGACGTCGTCGGGTGAGGCATCCGCCTGCTGCAGCGCCATCTCCACGGCACGGGCGGCGCCGGCACCCGAGGGGTCGTTCGCGGTGATGTGGTACGAATCGGCCGTGACGCCGCCACCGGCGACGACGGCGTAGATCTTGGCGCCGCGGGCGCGCGCGTGCTCCTCGGTCTCGAGGATGAGCACGCCGGCGCCCTCGCCCATGACGAAGCCGTCACGGTCGATGCTCGCCGGCCGCGACGCGGTCGCGGGGTCGTCGTTGCGACGCGAGAGCGCCTGCATCGAGGCGAAAGACGCGATCGTGATCGGGTGGATCGCCGACTCGGTGCCGCCGGCGATCACGACGTCTGCCAGGCCCGATCGGATGTGCTCGACCGCGTTGACGATCGACTCCGTGCTCGAGGCGCAGGCGCTGGCGACCGTGCGCGCATACGCGCGGGCGCCGAAGTGCAGGGAGAGGTTGCCCGCCGCGGCGTTGGGCATGAGCATCGGCACCGTCATCGGCATGACGCGGCGCGGACCCTTCTCGCGCAGCGTGTCCCAGGCGTCGAGCAGGGTCCACACCCCGCCGATACCCGTGGCGAAGTCGACTCCCAGACGCTCGGGGTCGACCTCGGGCGCACCGGCATCCGCCCACGCCTCCATCGCCGCCACCATCGCGAACTGCGACGCGGGGTCCAGTCGCTTGGACACGGGGCGCTCCAGCACCGTGTCGGGGCGCACCGCCGCCTGCGCGGCGAAGGTGACCGGCAACTGGTACTTCTCGACCCAGTCGTACTCCAGCGTGCGCGCGCCTGATGCGCCGGCCAGCAGGGCCGACCAGCTTTCGGGCGCGGTGGCGCCGATCGGCGACGATGCGCCGATGCCGGTCACGACGATGCGGGGACTGCTCATGTGGTGCTTCCTCCGACGGAGCCGGTGGGGGCGCGAGGCCCCCACCGCGTTCAAGCCTGGTTGGACGTGATGTAGGTGACGGCATCGCCGACGGTCTTGAGGTTCTTGACCTCTTCGTCGGGGATGGTCACGCCGAACTTCTCCTCGGCGTTCACGACGATGGTCATCATCGAGATCGAGTCGATGTCGAGGTCGTCCGTGAACGACTTCTCCAGCGCGACCTCGTCAGCCGAGATGCCGGTCTCGTCCGTGATGAGCTCTGCGAGCCCGGCGAGGACCTCTTCGTTGCTGAATGCCATGGGTTTCTCCTGTTCTTCGGGGGTCTTCGACCCGGACGGGCCGCTGATCAGTTTAGAGTCGCGGTCGCGGCTCTCAGGGGAGCACGACCACCTGCGCGCCGAACACCAAGCCGGCGCCGAAGCCGATCTGCAGAGACAGACCGCCCGACAGTTCCGGGTGCTCCTCGAGCAGGCGATGCGTGGCGAGGGGGATGGATGCCGCGGAGGTGTTGCCCGTCGTCTCGATGTCGCGGGCGATCACGACCGACTCGGGCAGCTTCAGCTGCTTGGCGAACTCGTCGACGATGCGCATGTTCGCCTGGTGGGGGACGAAGGCGGCGAGGTCGTCGGCGGTGATGCCCGCGGCCTCCAACGCCTGACGGGCGACCTTGACCATCTCCCACACCGCCCAGCGGAAGACCGTCGGACCTTCCTGACGGAGGGTCGGCCAGGGAGCCTTGCCGTCGCGGAAGTCGACGAGCGTGTGGTTCATGCCCACCGCGTCGGCCTTCGAGCCGTCGGAGCCCCAGACGGTCGGACCGATGCCGGGGGTGTCGCTGGGGCCGATGACCACCGCGCCCGCGCCGTCACCCAGCAGGAACGAGATGGAGCGGTCGGCGGGGTCGACGATGTCGCTGAGCTTCTCGGCGCCGACGACGACGGCGTAATGCGCGGCGCCAGCGCGGATGAGGGCGTCGGCCTGCGCGACGGCGTAGGCGAATCCGGCGCACGCGGCGTTGACGTCGTAGGCCGCGGCGGGGTTGGCCCCGATGCGGTCGGCGACGATGGCCGACACCGACGGGGTCTGCTTCGGGTTCGACACGGTGGCGACGATGACGGCGTCGATCGCGGCCGGGTCGACGCCGGAGCGTGCCACGGCCTCGGCGGCGGCGTCAGTGGCGAGCTCCACCGCGGTGGTCTCCGGGACGGCGCGCGTGCGCGTGATGATGCCGGTGCGCTGGCGGATCCACTCGTCACTGGAGTCGATGGGACCGACGAGGTCGTCGTTGGGCACCGACAGCTCGCCGCGCGCTGCGCCGTAGGCGTAGATGCGGGTGTGCGCGGCGCCGGAGGACTGGTTGAGGGTTGCGCTCATGATCATGCTCCCAAGAGCGCCGCAGCTGCGGCGAGGTCGTCCGGTGTCTTCACTGCCACCGTCGGCACACCGCGCAGGGCGCGCTTGGCGAGCCCGGTCAGCGTACCGGCGGGGGAGAGTTCGATGATCCCGGTCACGTCGTGGTCGGCGAAGGACGCCATGCACAGGTCCCAGCGCACCGGCGACGCCACCTGCGCGACGAGCAGATCGAGCGCTTCGCGACCGCCCGTCACGGTCGAGCCGTCGTGGTTCGTCCACAGCGTCAGCGCCGGGTCGTGGGGCTGCACGTCGGCCGCGGCGACGCGCAGCGTCTCGACGGCGGGCACCATGTACCGCGTGTGGAAGGCGCCGGCGACCTGCAACGGAATCACGCGGGTGGCGCGCGGCGGGTCGGCGGCGAGCTCCGCGAGTGCCGGGAGGGCGCCGGCGGCGACGAGCTGTCCGCCGCCGTTGTAGTTGGCTGCGGTGAGGTCGAGTTCACCCAGGCGCGCGACGACGGCATCCTGGTCACCGCCGAGCACGGCACTCATCCCGGTCTGCTCCTGGGCGGCGGCGTCGGCCATCGCGCGGCCGCGGATGCCCACGAGGCGCATGCCGTCATCGGCGGTCAGCACACCGGATGCCACGAGAGCGGTGATCTCGCCCACCGAGTGTCCCGCCACGCCACCGGGGGCGGCGGGAGCGGCATTCTGGAGCGCGGCCCACGACAGCAGACCTGCGGCCACGATGAGCGGCTGGGCAACGGCCGTGTCGCGGATGCGGTCGGCATCCCATTCGGTGCCGGCGGCGACGAGGTCGACCCCCGCGGCATCGGACGCCTGCGCGAGACGGTCACGGGCTCCGTCGAGCTCGAGCCAGGGGGAGAGGAACCCCGGGGTCTGCGAGCCCTGGCCCGGGAAGACGGCAATGATCACTTAACCCATCCTGCCAACATCGACGCGACGCCCTCTGGCGAACGCGTCACAAGAAACGAAAAAAGCCTTGTACGAACGATACAAGCTCAGCGGGGTTCAGGCGTGCTGCCGGCGATGCGGAGTCGGGCGCCGACGGGTGGCATCCGTGCCGATCGCGCCGAGGACCAGTGCGGTCTGCAGGATGAACGCCTCGCGGGGGCCCGTCGCGTCCCAGCCGATGACGTCGGATACCCGCTTGAGCCGATAGCGCACGGTGTTCGGGTGCACGAACAGCTCGCGCGCGGTCGCCTCGAGCGACCGACCGTTGTCGAGGTAGCTCCACAGCGTCGCAACGAGATCGGTGCTGTGCGCCAGCAGCGGCCGGTAGATGCGCTCGACGAGCGTCTGCTTCGCCACGGGGTCGCCGGCGAGGGCGCGCTCGGGCAGCAGGTCATCGGCCTCGACGGGCCGAGGCGCGTTGCGCCATGCACGAGCGACGGCGAAGCCCGCCAGCGCGGCGCGGGCGCTCTGGCTCGCTTCGACGAGCGCGGGAACGGCCGGGCCGAGCACGAGGTACCCGGGGCCGAAGCACGGCTCCAGGCGCTGCGCGATCTCGGAGAACGGCAGCTCGTTCTCGGGCGCCTCCTCCCGGCCGGGCGGCTCGGAGCGGCCGATCACGAGCACGAGGCGCGAGCCCTGCACACCGATCAGCACGTCGACGTCGAGCTTGCGGGCGGTGCGACGCACCTGGTCGACGTCGAACTGCGGCGGCGTCGTGCCCACGAGCACCGCCACCTCGCCGTGACCGTGCCACCCGAGGGCGGCGATGCGACTGGGCAGTTCCTCGTCGGTCTCACCGGTGAGGATGGAGTCCACGACCAGCGCTTCCAGGCGGGCGTCCCACAGTCCGCGCGCCTCCGCAGCCCGCGCGTAGACGTCGGCCGCGGCGAACGCGACCTCCCGCGAGTACAGCAGGATCGCCTCGCCGACGTCCTCGCCCCGGCCCGCGACCCGCTCCTCGGTGACGGCGACCGTCACCCGGATGAGCTGCAGCGTCTGGGTCAGACTCACACTCCGCAGCAGTTCGCGGGGAGCCGCGGCGAAGATGTCCGCAGCGATCCAGGGGGTCGAGGTGGGGTCGTCGTACCACTGGATGAACGACGTGATGCCGGCCTGGGCCACCAGGCCCACCGCCGACCGCCGCGCCGGCGGCATCTCCGCGTACCAGGGGAGCGTGTCCTCCAGGCGCTTGATGGTCGCCGTCGCGAGATCGCCGGAGATGCGTCGCAGCCAGGCGAGCGTCTCGGCTTTCTCTGCAGCGGTCGGGCGGGGGGCCATGCGGTCGATCAGCTTTCGCCGCCCGCGTTGCCGCTGGTGCCGGCGGTGACGTCGTACAGGCGGTACTTGTCGATCGCCTGCGCGGACAGGCCGCGGTCGACGGCGCCTTCCTCGGCCAGCGCCTGCAGCGTCCGCACCACGATCGACGGGCCGTCGATCTTGAAGAAGCGGCGCGCGGCGGGGCGCGTGTCGGAGAAGCCGAAGCCATCGGCGCCGAGCGTGGCGAAACGCTGCGGAACCCACGGACGGATCTGGTCCTGAACGGCGTGCATGAAGTCGCTGACGGCGACAACCGGACCCTGCGCGTCGCGCAGCTTCTCGGTGAGGTACGCCGTGCGCGGCTCCTCGGTCGGACGCAGGAAGTTGTGCTCGTCGGCGGCGAGGCCGTCGCGGCGCAACTCCGACCACGAGGTGACCGACCAGACGTCGGCGATCACACCCCAGTCGTCCTTGAGCAGGTTCTGAGCCTCGAGCGCCCACTGCACGCCGACACCCGACGCGAGCAGCTGGGTGCGAGGACCCTCACCCTCGCCGACCGAGATGCGGTGGATGCCGCGGACGATGCCGTCGACGTCGACACCCTCGGGCTCGGTGGGCTGCACGTACGGCTCGTTGTACACCGTCAGGTAGTACATGACGTTCGGGTCGGGGTGGTTCCCGCCGTACATGCGGTCCAGACCCGTGCGCACGATGTGGGCGATCTCGTACCCGAAGGCCGGGTCGTAGGAGATCGTCGCCGGGTTGGTAGATGCCAGCAGCAGCGAGTGACCGTCGGCGTGCTGCAGACCTTCACCGGTGAGCGTGGTACGCCCGGCGGTCGCGCCGATGATGAACCCGCGCGCCATCTGGTCGCCGGCGGCCCACTGGGCGTCGCCGGTGCGCTGGAAGCCGAACATCGAGTAGAAGATGTACACCGGGATGAGCGGCTCGCCGTGCGTGGAGTACGACGTCCCCACGTTGGTGAACGCCGCCACGGCGCCCGCCTCGTTGATGCCGACGTGCAGGATCTGGCCCTGCGGGCTCTCCTTGTACGCCAGCAGCAGTTCGCGGTCGACCGAGGTGTAGTTCTGGCCGTGCGGGTTGTAGATCTTCGCCGTCGGGAAGTACGCGTCCATGCCGAACGTGCGCGCCTCGTCGGGGATGATCGGCACGATGCGGTGACCGAAGTCCTTCGCCCGCAGCAGGTCCTTCAGCAGACGCACGAAGGCCATGGTCGTGGCGATCTCCTGCGTGCCGGAGCCCTTCTTCGGCAGGGCGTAGGCCTTGTCGTCGGGGAGGGTGATCGGCACGTGCGTCGTACGACGCTCCGGCAGGAACCCGCCGAGGCTCCGGCGACGCTCGACCATGTACTTGATCGTGTCGTCCTCCATGCCGGGGTGGTAGTACGGCGGCAGGTAGGGGTTCTCTTCGAGCTGCGCGTCGGTGATCGGGATGCGCATCGAGTCGCGGAAGTGCTTGAGGTCCTCGAGCGTCATCTTCTTCATCTGGTGGGTCGCGTTGCGTCCCTCGAAGTGGTGACCGAGACCGTAGCCCTTGATGGTCTTCGCGAGGATGACCGTCGGCTGACCCTTGTGGGCCTTGGCGGTCTTGTAGGCCGCGTAGACCTTCTGGTAGTCCAGGCCGCCGCGGCGGAGCTTGCCCCAGATGTCGTCGTCCGACCAGTCCTCGACCATCTTGGCGGTGCGCTCGTCGCGACCGAAGAAGTGGTCGCGGATGAACTTGCCGTCCTCGGCGCGGTACGTCTGGAAGTCGCCGTCGGGGGTGGTGTTCATGAGGCGCACGAGGGCGCCCTCGTCGTCCTGCTGCAGCAGCTCGTCCCAGCCACGACCCCAGACGACCTTGATGACGTTCCAGCCGGCGCCGCGGAAGAAGCTCTCGAGCTCCTGGATGATCTTGCCGTTGCCGCGCACCGGGCCGTCGAGGCGCTGGAGGTTGCAGTTGACGACGAAGGTGAGGTTGTCGAGTCCTTCGTTGGCCGCCACCTGCAGCTGACCGCGGCTTTCGACCTCGTCCATCTCGCCGTCACCGAGGAAGGCCCAGACATGCGAGTCCGAGAGGTCCTTGATGCCGCGGTTGGTGAGGTACTTGTTGGTCATCGCCTGGTAGATCGCGTTGATCGGGCCGAGGCCCATCGACACGGTCGGGAACTGCCAGTAGTCCGGCATCAGGCGCGGGTGAGGGTACGACGGCAGGCCGTGGGGCGCCTTCGAGGCTTCCTGACGGAACCCGTCGAGCTGCTCGGTGCTGAGTCGGCCCTCGAGGAACGAACGGGCGTAGATGCCGGGGGAGGCGTGACCCTGGATGAAGATCTGGTCGCCGCCGGACGGGTCGTCGAGGCCCCGGAAGAAGTGGTTGAAGCCGACTTCGTAGAGCGAGGCCGACGACGCGTACGTCGAGATGTGCCCACCCACGCCGATGCCGGGTCGCTGCGCGCGGTGCACCGTGATGGCGGCGTTCCAACGGATCCAGCGGCGGTAGCGGCGTTCGAGCTCCTCGTCACCGGGGAACTCGGGCTCGTTGTCGGGCGCGATGGTGTTGATGTAGTCCGTCGTCGGGACCTGCGGCACATTCAGCTGCAGTTCGTGCGACTTCTGCAGCAGGCTCAGCATGATCTCGCGGCCGCGGCCGGAGCCTCGGGAGTCGACGAGCTGCGAGAGCGACTCCTGCCACTCCGCGGTCTCCTCGGGATCGCTGTCGAGAGCCTCTTGCGAGTACGGATCCTGATCGTTGACAGTCACGGAAGACCTTTCTCGTATGGCAGATCGTGCCAGGAACTCACGACGCGGCTCGTGCGGGCCTTGTCAGCACCTCACAACACGCCATCGTTCAGCCTACCCACTCGGTAGGCTCCTGTGGCCTCCACCGGTGCAACGTCGGACCGTCGCCGAGCAGGCGAGGAGGTGTGTGGCCGGTACCAGGATCGAACTGGTGACCTTCTCCGTGTAAAGGAGCTGCGCTACCGCTGCGCCAACCGGCCACCAGTCATCCTAGGCCTCGGCCGGGCCGACCGACGGGAGGTAGGTTGGACACGTGAACGCCAGCCCCGCCGACCAGCGCCGACTCCTCGACATCGCCGACCTCGACGCCCGCATCGGCCAGGCCGAGCGCATGCGCGCCCAGCCGCCGCAGACCGCGCGCGTGAAAGAGCTGATGGCGCAGCGTCACGCCTACCAGCAGGAGCTCTCGCGCATGCTGGGCGTCCGCGACGACGCACGCACCGAGCTCTCCCGCATCGAATCCGACGTCGCCGTCGTCGAGGCCCGCAGCAATCGCGACGCCCAGCGCCTTGCGACCAGCGCCAATGCCAAGGAGGCGCAGGGCCTCGAGAGCGAGATCGCGTCGCTGGCCAAGCGCAAGAGCGCGCTGGAGGACGCCGAGCTGGAGATCATGGAGCGCCTGGAGCGCTGCGACGCCGACGTGGCGGCGCAGGAGGCGCTGATCGCGCAGACGAACGAAGAGGGCGCCCGACTGTCCGGTGAGGCCAAGGCCGTCGTCGCCGAGGCCACCGCCCGCATCGACGAGGCCACGCGCGACCGCGCCGCCATCGTCGCCTCGCTCCCCGCCGAACTCGTCGCCCTCTACGACCGCACCGCGGCGCGCTCGACGGGCGCCGCTCTGCTGCGGCGTGGCACGTGCGAGGCCTGCCGCATGGTGCTCTCCGGCACCGACCTGCAGCAGCTGCGCGAGACCGCGGCGGATGCCGTCGTCATGTGCCCCGAATGCGGTGCCATCCTGGTGCGCACGGAGGAGTCCGGCCTGTGACCGCCGTGTCCGGTGGCCGGGACTGACCGCACGCCGACGTGGGTCGTCGTCGGCCGCACCGCCGACGGCACCACCGCCGTCCGGCTGGATGACGCCGGCGCCGAGATCGATCGCCGCACCATCGCCGATCTCACCGCCTGGGTCGCCGAAGTCGAGTCGACCGCCGCGCCGCGCTGGGTCTGGAACGACACCCCGACCTGGTACGACTCACTGCTGGTCGCGGGCGTGCGTGTCGCCCGTTGCCACGATCTGCGGCTGAGTCACGCGATCCTTCGCGACAGCGCGTCGGTCACCGACGCCACGGCACTGCGTGCGGCCCATGCGTGGGATGCCGCGGCGAGCGACGTCACCGACGTGGCGCCGACCCTCTTCGACCTCGACAAGACCCCGGGCAGCGCCCTTCCGGACTCCCTCGAAGACGTGCTGGCGGAGTTCCATCGCCAGCGCACGGCGCTGGAGGGCGCGCAGGACCGCGGCCGACTGCGGCTGCTGATCGCAGCGGAGTCCGCCGGCGCGCTCGTCGCAGCCGAGCTGCGCGCCGCAGGCCTGCCGTGGGACGCAGCCGCCCACGACGCCCTGCTCACCGAGATGCTGGGCCCGCAGCCCGCGCCCGGCGGGGTGCCGCGCGAGCTCGAGCGCGCGGCGACGCGGGTACGCGACGCGCTCGGCGACCCGGGCGTGTCGCTGGACTCGCAGCCGAAGCTGCTGCGGGCGCTGCATCGGGTCGGCGTGCTCGCCCAGTCCACGAGCAAATGGGAGCTGTCCGAGTACGACCACCCCGCCATCGCCCCGTTGCTGGAGTACAAGCGCCTCGCGCGGCTCATGAGTGCGAACGGCTGGGGGTGGCTGGGGGAGTGGGTCCACGACGGGCGCTTCCGCCCGGTCTATGTTCCCGGCGGGGTCGTGACCGGCAGATGGGCCTCGTCCGGCGGCGGCGCGCTGCAGTTGCCGCGTCAGCTGCGCGACGCCGTGCGCGCCGACCCGGGGTGGGTGCTCGTTGTCGCCGACGTCGCACAGCTGGAGCCTCGCGTGCTCGCGGCGATGGCGGGCGACACGGCGCTGGCCGACGCCGCCCGCGGCCGCGACCTGTACGCCGGCATCGTCGACCGGGGGACGCTGCAGACCCGCGCCGAGGCGAAGATCGCCATGCTGGGCGCGATGTACGGTGCCACGACGGGTGACAGCGGCCGCCTCGTGCCGGCGTTGCGACGGTCGTTCCCGCGCGCGATGGCCCTCGTCGACGAGGCCGCCCGCATCGGCGAAGACGGCGGCATCGTCACCACCAGGCTCGGCCGCACCTCACCGCCGCCGTCACCGCAGTGGCGTGCCGCTCAGGCGCGCGCCGGCGAACCGGACGCGACCGAGGCCGACGAGACGCGCGCCCGGCGCTGGGCACGTGATCGCGGGCGGTTCACCCGCAACTTCGTCGTGCAGGGCACCGCGGCCGAGTGGGCGCTCGCGTGGCTCGCCGACCTCCGCGGCCGGCTCGCCGCGCTCCCGCCGGTTCCCGAAGCCGACGCCGCACCGCGTTCGGGCCCCGCGTTCGGTCGCCGCGCGCACCTGGCGTTCTTCCTGCACGACGAGGTGATCATCCACGCACCGGCGGCGCAGGCGGATGCCGCGGCGCGCGCCGCCGCGGATGCCGCTCAGACCGCCGCGCGTCTGCTGTTCGGTGCGTTCCCCCTCGATTTCCCGCTCGACGTGCGCATCGCCGCGACCGCGCAGAAGGACTGAGTCAGCGGCAGTCCACGGGCGCACCGGTGGTGACGCCCGGGGCGTTCAGCATCGGCGTGTGCAGCAGCGTCGGGGACGCATCGCCCGGCTCCGGGGCGGTGAAGCGGAACGACAGCGTGTTGACTTCGCCGGGGGAGAGGTTCACCTGGGCCACGACCGTCGGGAACCCGACATCGACGGCATCCACCGCCGGTTCGGCCACCTCGTTCTTCTGCACGGCGCCGACGAACCAGCCGGCCGGCGCGGCCACCGACACGTTCGTGCCGATGTCACCCCACGCGGTTCCCCACAGGCCGCCGCCGGTCATGCTGAGGGGCAGGCCGGGAAAGGCATCCCCGGGCGCGCTGCTGCTCATCGTGAGGGTCACGTCGACCTCGGCGCGACCGTCGGCGCGGCAGACGGCGGCGCCGGTGGCGATGTCCACGTGCAGGAAGCTGCCCATCTTGCCGCCGGTCGCGTCGTTGAAGTACACCGCGAATGCGTCGCCGCCGGCGGCGCGATGGCGCGCTGCGGGGCCCGCGAGCACCGTCTCGGCGAGCACCGCCTGCTCCTGCGCGTGGGCGCTCCACAGCGACACCCGGCCTTCGGCCACCGGCCCGGCCAGGGCGCGCGTCCACGCCATCGCGTCGACTCCGCCCGCACTCAGCCGCTGGAACAGGGCCCGTGTCGCCGACTGCAGGAACACCGTCTGGGCGGCCGGGTCCAGGGTCAGATACGGGTCGACGAGCAGCCGCTGCACGAGGTTGTCGGCTGCGAGCGACGACCCGTCGGGCAGGGTGACGGGCCCCGTCACGGCCAGCAGGGCCCGCACGACGAGGGGATCGATCGACAGCACGGCATCGGGTGCGGCGCCACCGCGGTCCTGCCACCAGCGGGACGCGAGGGTCGCGGTGAGCGTGAAGTCGGTGGTCATCGAGGCGTTCTGCACGAATCGGCCGACCACGTCGCCGTAGAGCGCCGTCGTCCCGGCGGGCACGTCGGCGACGGGGGCAGCCGTGTGCGCGAACTCGCTGGAGTCCGCCTGATCCACCAGGCTCACGCGCCCGCCGTCCGCGGTCAGCAGCGCGAAGGACCCGGTGATGCCGCCGCCGCTGCGCAGTTCCGCATTGTTCTGGATGACCACGAGAACGGTGCGCGGTCCGTCGGCGCCGAGGATGCCGGGGAGCACCGCCGTCGCATCCGCGAGACCGGTCATCACCGGCTCCGCCGCTGTCACGGCGTCCTGCAGCGCCGCCACGCCCCGCGTCACCGGCGGCAGCAGCAGTGCCGCCGCGTCGATGTCGCCGAGCGTGCCGTGCGCCGTCACCAGCGCAGCGGCGGCCCGCGCGATCGGTGCGTGTGCGGCGGCCAGCGCGGACACGTCAACGAGAGCGTCCTCGTTGGGCGCGGCGAGCGACAAGGCGGCATCCGCCACCTGCACCATCTCGCCGACCACGGCATCGGTCTGGCGGGCGACCGCGGCCACCGCGGCGAAGTCGCCGCCGATGAGCGGCATGGTCTCGGCCACCGCCCACAACGGGTCGGCAACGGCGTCGGCGGCGGCATGCGTGTCGGCCCGCAACCCGTCCAGCGCACCGCCGAGCCCCGCCAGATCTTCCACTTGAGCCGCGGCCGACAGCGTCGGCACGGCTTCGGCGACCTGGCTCAACCCGAGCGCCGCCGACGCGACGCGGGTGGCGAGCCAGCCGAGGGCCAGCAGGAGCAGGCACAGCATGAGCACACTGCCCCACACCCAGCCCCGCACCGACCCGCCGCGACGCGCACGCGCGTTGCCGGTCATGTCTGGTCAGCTTCGCCGGCGACGCAGCAGCAGCAGACCCGCGCCGCCGAGCACGATCACACCGCCCCCGATGGCGAAGGGCACGAGCGCGCCGAGCGCGCCGCCGGTGACGGCGAGACCTGCGGCCGCGACCTGCGCCCCCGAGACGCAGTCGGGGCTCGCGGGTGGATACGCCAACGGCACCGCCAGCTGCGGGTTCACGTCGAGAACCGCGGTGATGTCGCCGCGGGTCCAGGCGAAGTTGTCGCTCGTGGGCACCCACGTGCCGTCGACGTACTCCCAGCCCGGCCAGCCCGCCGCGTCGCCGTTCGCGTCCACGGTGGCACCCGGCCACAGCACGCGCCCCGACAGCCGGTTGTCGACGAGTTCGCCGAGGGTCAGCGTCGTACTGTTCGCGCCGTCGCTGAGCGTCAGGGTGACGGTGCGGGTGGCGACCTGTGCGTCGGGATCGGTGAGTTCGACGGCGTACTCGATCCATGGCACGTCGCGTGCGCACTCGCCCACCGCGAACGAGCCCGCCAGCGTCGGCTCCTCGGGCTGTCGCGGCGTATAGCCGTCATCGCCCGGATCCGGCGCCGGCGTCGCCGCCGACATCGCGGCGACACCCGGTGGCGCCGCGGTGCCGACCGTGACCGCCGACGCCGCCGACGGCACACCGAGAACAACGAGCGTCGCTAGAGCGATCGCAGCACATGATGCACGCATGTCATCACGCCTCCCCAAAGGCTGATGGCGGGCACCCCCGTGCCCATTCCCCAATGGGGCGAGGCTAGCGCACTCGGGTGAGGGCGGCAACGAGTCGGATGGTGCGCGGCCGGGAGGCGGTCCGCAGCGCGGCTAGACTCGGGAGCGCGAATGGGTCGGCCGGACGGTCGCGTAGCGGGAAACCGCGCCGAGGAACGTCCGGGCTCCACAGGGCAGGATGGTGGGTAACACCCACCCGGAGTGATCCGCGAGACAGTGCCACAGAGAGCAGACCGCCGGGACGCGAGTCCCGGTAAGGGTGAAAGGGTGGTGTAAGAGACCACCGGGGTCGTGGTGACACGACCCGCAAGGTAAACCTCGTCCGGAGCAAGGCCAGACAGGGGATGACGACGCGGCCCGCCGAGTCCCCGGGTAGGCCGCTGGAGCGGCACGGCAACGTGTCGCCGAGAGAGATGACCGTCGACGGGGCTTCGGCCCCCGAACAGAACCCGGCGTACAGGCCGGCCCATTCGCCCTCTCGTCAGTTCGCGGTGGCGTCCACCAGCGTGTCGGCAACGCCGGCCACGGCATCCGTCCCGTCGCTTGCCAGGGCGAGGGCCGCGGCACCGATGATGCCGGCGTTGTTGCGGTGCACGGCGGGGACGATCGGCGTCGTGAGATCCAGCAGCGGCAGGAACTGGTCGGCGTGCTTGGACACGCCGCCGCCGACGATGAACAGGTCGGGGCTGAAGAGGAACTCGACGTGGCTGTAGTACCACTGCAGGCGCGCGGCCCACTCCGGCCAGTCCAGCTGATCGCGCTCCATCGCCGAGTAGGCGGCGAACGCCTCGGCATCCGTCGCCTCGCCCGCACGCTGCAGGTGGCCGAGCTCGGAGTTGGGGATCAGCACGCCCTCATGGATCATCGCCGAGCCGATGCCGGTGCCGAGCGTCGTGAGGATCGTGAGCCCCGAGACGCCGCGGGCAGCGCCGAAGCGCAGCTCGGCGACGCCGGCGACATCGGCGTCGTTGGCGAAGTGGATGTCGCGGCCGAGGCCGTCCTCGAAGAACTTCTCCGCCTCGAAGCCGATCCACGTGTCGGCGACGTTCGCGGCCGACAGGGTGCGCCCGTGCTTCACGATCGCGGGGAAGGCGACGCCCAGCGGCACGTCCGCGTCGGCGACGCCGAGGGTGTCGAGCACGACGCGCACGGCGGCCAGCACGTCGGCGGGCTCTGCCCCCTTGGGGGTCGCCACCTTCACGCGGTCGCTCAGCAGAGAACCGGACTCGAGGTCGACCAAAGCCCCCTTGATGCCGGTTCCACCGATGTCCACTCCGACTGCACGGGTCGCGTTGGTCGCCATGGTCCCAGCCTATCGAGCCTGCCGAGGGGCCTCGTAGGATCGGCCGTGCAAACCGATGAGGGAGTGGATCATGACGAGCGATGCCGAGAAGTACTGGTACAACCTCACGACCGGCAGGGTGGAGCGCGGTTTCGAATCGCCCGCGATCGATCGCGCCGGCCCGTTCGACACCGAGGAGGAGGCAGCGCGCGCCCCGCAGCTGCTCGCGGAGCGTTCGCGCGCGTGGGCTGAGGAGGAGTCGCGTGAAGACTCGTGGGGAAGCGGCTCCCCGGGAACCGGGACGGGTGCCGACGACCAGTAGGCTGGCCCCAGGCGACACCCGCCGGAGGGGATGCGATGGACAAGCAGCGTGACTTCGTACTGCGCACGATCGAGGAGCGCGGCGTCAAATTCGTCCGCCTGTGGTTCACCGATGTGATCGGAACCCTGAAGTCGGTCGCGATCGCACCCGCCGAGGTGGAAGGGGCCTTCACCGAAGGCCTCGGCTTCGACGGTTCGGCCATCGAGGGGCTCACCCGCTCCTACGAATCCGATCTGCTCGCCCACCCGGACCCGACGACGTTCCAGATCCTGCCGTGGCGCGGTGAGATCGACCCGACGGCGCGCATGTTCTGCGACATCACGACGCCCGACGGCCAGCCGGCTGTCGCCGACCCGCGGCACGTGCTCAAGCGCACGCTCGCGAAGGCCGCCGATGCGGGGTTCACGTTCTACACGCATCCCGAGATCGAGTTCTACCTGCTGAAGTCGTCGTCGTACGGCGCCGAGGGACCGGAGCCGGTGGATTCCGCCGGGTACTTCGACAACGTCCCCGGCGGCACCGCGCACGACTTCCGTCGCCGCTCGGTGCGGATGCTGGAAGACCTCGGCATCTCGGTGGAGTACAGCCACCACGAGGGCGGTCCCGGCCAGAACGAGATCGACCTGCGGTACGCCGACGCGCTCGCGACCGCCGACAACATCATGACCTTCCGCACGGTGGTCAAAGAGGTCGCCATCGAGCAGGGCGTGTACGCCACGTTCATGCCGAAGCCGCTCAGCGGCAAGCCCGGCTCGGGGATGCACACGCACATGTCGCTGTTCGAAGGCGACATGAACGCGTTCTACGAGGAGGGCGCGCAGTACCAGCTCTCCCGCACGGGCCGCCAGTTCATCGCGGGACTGCTCCACCACGCACCCGAGATCACGGCGGTGACCAACCAGTTCGTCAACTCGTACAAGCGACTGTGGGGCGGCGACGAGGCCCCCAGCTTCATCTGCTGGGGTCACAACAACCGCTCCGCGCTCGTGCGCGTGCCGATGTACAAGCCGCACAAGGGCCAGTCGTCCCGGGTGGAGTACCGCGGCCTCGATTCGGCGGCCAACCCCTACCTCGCCTACGCGCTCATGCTGGCCGCGGGCCTCAAGGGCATCGAGGAGGGATACGAGCTGCCTCCCGAGGCCGAGGACAACGTGTGGTCGCTCACCGACGCCGAGCGCCGCGCACTGGGCTACTCGCCGCTGCCGGCGAGCCTCGACAGGGCGCTGGAGCGCATGGAGGAGTCGGAGCTGGTCGCCGAGACCCTCGGCGAGCAGGTGTTCAACTACGTGCTGCTCAACAAGCGTCGCGAATGGCAGGAGTACCGCTCGCAGGTCACGCCGTTCGAGCTGAAGAGCAACCTGGAGATGCTCTAACCCTCGCGCATGGCCACGAACGAACGCTCGTCCGCGCTGACCGATCTGGCGCGCCGAGGATTCACGCGACTGGCCGACGCCGATGCGCTGTTCGCCGAGCTCGAGGACTGCCTCGGGGTGCAGCGGACGACGCTCGTCGCGCACGCGGAGGCCGCGGCCGATCCGAACGGGGCGCTGGATGCCCTGACTCGCGTCGCGCGGCGCGATGCGGCGCCGGTGCGGGCGCTGTTCCAGCCCTCCGGCTCCGCGCGTGCAGCGTGGGCGCTGCTGGGCGCATCGACCGGGTTCGGTGAGTTCTTCCTGCGGCATCCCGCCGAGCTCGAGCACCTGCCCTCCGGACCCGGCACCCTCCCGACCGCGGACGAGCTACGCGCGAGCCTGTTGCAGGCGGTGGGCGCCGATGAGGGCTTCGCCGCGCAGGGGGACGATGCGGCGTGGGTGGCCCTGCGCGTGCGGTACCGGCGCATGCTCGCCCGCATCGCGGTGTTCGACCTGCTGAGCCCCGATCCCGAAGAGGTGCTGGCCGCGGTCGCCGCGACGCTGGCGGATGCCGCGGGTGCGGCCCTGGAGGCCTCGCTGTGCGTCGCGCGCACGCGGGTGAGCGGCCCCACCGGCCCCGGCCTGTTCTCGCGGGAGCACGTCGCTGCGACGCAGCTCGCGATCATCGGCATGGGCAAAGCGGGCGCACGCGAGCTGAACTACGTCAGCGACGTCGACGTCATCTTCGTCGGCGGCGCCGACGACGCCCTGCTCACCGAGCTCGGTGAGAGCCGCGCCATCGACATCGCCACCCGCCTGGCGGTGCTCACGATGCGCGGCATCTCGAGTGTCGAGATCGAACCTCCCCTCTGGGAGGTCGACGCGAACCTGCGCCCCGAGGGCACGCAGGGTGCGCTCGTGCGCAGCCTCGACTCGCACCTGGCCTACTACGACCGGTGGGCCAAGAGCTGGGAGTTCCAGGCGCTACTGAAGGCCCGCCCGCTCGCCGGCGACCCCGACCTCGGGGCGCGCTACGTCGCCGCGGTGCAGCCGAAGATCTGGACGAGTGCGGCGCGCGAGAACTTCGTCGACAGTGTGCAGCGCATGCGCGAGCGGGTCACCGAGCACATCCCCGCCGAAGACGTCCCGTACCAGCTCAAGCTCGGGCCGGGCGGCATCCGGGACATCGAGTTCACGGTGCAGCTGCTGCAGCTCGTGCACGGACTGGCCGACGAGGCCATCCGGCAGCGGGGGACCCTCGACGCCCTCGACGCCCTCGTCGCGGAGGGCTACATCGCGCGCGCCGACGCCGCCGTCTTCGCCCGCGATTACCGCGTGCTGCGTGTGCTGGAGCATCGCCTGCAGCTGCGCGGGCTCAGCCGCACGCACCTCATGCCCCGCACGCCGGAAGGGCTGCGGGAACTCGCCCGCGCCTCGCACCTGGCCGAAACCAGCGAGGGCGTGTGGACGCTGTGGGAGTCGGTCAAGCGCGAGGTGCGCGAGATCCACGTGCGCCTGTTCTACAAGCCGCTGCTGTCCGCCGTCGCCGCCCTCCCCGCCGAGGAGCAGGCGCTGTCGATGGCGCAGGCCCACGACCGTCTCGCCGCGATCGGCTTCCAGGACCCCGCAGGAGCGCTGCGCCACATCGGCTCCCTCACGAGCGGCCTGAGCCGCAAGGCGTCGATCCAGCGGCACCTCATGCCGGTGATGCTGCGGTGGTTCGCCGACGGTGTGGATCCCGATTACGGCCTGCTGGCGTTCCGGCGCATCAGTGAGCGACTGGGGGACACCCCCTGGTTCCTGCGGATGCTGCGCGACTCGTCGGGCGCCGCCGAACGCCTCACCCACGTGCTGTCGGGGTCGCGATACGTCGGCGAGCTGATGGAGTGGATCCCCGAGTCGGTCGCCTGGCTGGACTCCGGCGAGCAGCTGCGCCCGCGTGCCGGTGTCGTGCTCGAGGAGGAGGCGCGGGCCATCCAGGCACGCCACACCACGATCGAGGACGCGATGCGGGCCGTCCGGGCGCTGCGGCGACGCGAGCTACTGCGGCTGGCGATGGCATCCATGCTCGAAGACCTCACGATCGAGCAGATCGCCCACGCGTTGACCACCGTCACCGAAGTGACGATCCAGGCGACGCTGCGCGCGGTCCGCCGCGAGGTGGTGCCGCCGGAGGATGCCGAGCTGGACTTCTCGGTGATCGCGATGGGCAGGTTCGGGGGAGCGGAGCTCGGTTTCGGCTCCGACGCCGACGTGCTGTACGTCTATCGCGCCAACGGGGTCGACCCGCAGCGTGCGCACCAACTCGCCCTCAAGCTCGTCGCCGGCCTGCGCGCCCACTCCGAGGACAACCGCGTGCCGCTGGACCTCGACGCGGACCTCCGGCCCGAGGGCCGCAACGGGCCGCTCGTGCGCTCGCTCGACGCCTACGAGGAGTACTACCGCCGGTGGTCGGTGTCGTGGGAGGCCCAGGCGCTCCTGCGCGCGCGGGGCGTTGCGGGAAGTGTGAAGCTCATCGACGCGTTCACGAGGGTCGCGGACGTCGTGCGCTATCCGGAATCCATCGACCCGCAGGCGGTGCGCGAGATCAAGCGCATCAAGGCGCGTGTCGAGAACGAGCGGCTGCCACAGGGCGCCGACCGCTCCCGGCATCTGAAGCTCGGGCCGGGGTCGCTCAGCGACGTGGAATGGCTCGTGCAGCTGCTGCAACTGCAGCACGCCCACGCCCTTCCTGGGCTGCGGACCACCTCGACGATGGCCGCCCTGCAGGCCGCCGTCGAGGCGGGTCTTGTTCCGGATTCCGCGGCGGAGCGGCTCGCCCAGGCGTGGCGGCTGTCGAGCCGCCTGCGCTCGGCCAACACGCTGCTGTCGGGGCAGACGAGCGACATCCTGCCCACCGACCGGCGGCGCCTGGACGGGATCGGCCGACTGCTGGAGTACCCGCCGCGGTCGGCGACCCGCGTCGAGGAGGACTACCTCGGCACCACACGGCGCGCGCGTCGGGTGTTCGAGAAGCTCTTCTACGGCTGAGCGGCCACCGCTCGCGGGGATTCGCTCGCGTCAACCCGCGGCGCCCCGGCCCCGCGCGGCTCGGCGACGAAGACTCGCGGACGCAGCCAGAGCGCCACGTAGACCAGTCCCACGAGCACGGGCACCTCGATGAGCGGGCCGACGATGCCCGCGAGCGCCTGACCGCTCGCGGCGCCGAACGTGCCGATCGCCACCGCGATCGCCAGCTCGAAGTTGTTGCCCGCGGCGGTGAACGCGAGCGTCGTCGTGCGCTCGTAGCCCAGGCCGATCGCCTTGCCCGCGAGGAAGCCGAGCCCGAACATCACCGCGAAATAGGCCAGCAGCGGCACCGCGATCCGCGCGACATCGAGCGGCTGCTCGATGACCTGCCGCCCCTGCAGCGCGAACAGCAGGACGATCGTGTACAACAGGCCGCCGAGGGCGAGCGGGCCGACTCTGGGCAGGAAGACGGTCTCGTACCAGTCGCGTCCCCGCCGTCGTTCGCCGAGCGTCCGGGAGAGCATGCCTGCCACGAGCGGAATGCCGAGGAAGACCAGCACGCTGATCGCGATGGCCCAGACCGAGAAATCGGCGCTGGTGGTCTGCAGGCCCAGCCACGCGGGCAGCACCTGCAGGTAGAACCAGCCCAGCGCGGCGAACGCGATCACCTGGAAGACCGAGTTCACCGCGACGAGGAACGCCGCGGCATCACGGTCGCCGCAGGCGAGGTCGTTCCAGATGAGCACCATCGCGATGCAGCGGGCGAGCCCCACGATGATGAGTCCGGTGCGGTACTCCGGAAGGTCGGGCAGCAGCAGCCACGCGAGCGCGAACATGAGCGCGGGGCCTACGAGCCAGTTGAGGACCAGTGAGGACACCAGCAGGCGCCGATCCTTTGCGACGACGGCCGCCGACCAATAGCGCACCTTCGCCAGCACCGGGTACATCATCACCAGCAGACCGAGCGCGATGGGCAGGCTGATCGAGCCGACGGATGCCGCGTGCAGCAAGTGCCCGAACCCCGGCGCGAACACCGCCAGCCCGAGACCGGCGGCCATCGCGAGCAGGATCCACACCGGCAGCAGGCGGTCCAGCGTCCCCAGCCGAGCCGGGCGCGCGTGAGGCGCCACCTCAGCTGTGCGCCGAGAGCAGCTGTGAGATGCGGTCCATCGCGCCGGGCACGAGCGCGTAGTACGCCCACGTCCCGCGCTTGCTGCGGGTGAGGAATCCGGCGGAGGTGAGGACCTTGAGGTGATGGGACACGGTGGGCTGGCTGAGTCCGAGCGGTTCGATCAGGTCGCAGACGCACGCTTCGGCGTTGTCGGATGCCGCCACGATCGACAGCAGGCGCAGGCGTGCCGGGTCGGCCAGCGCCTTCATCGTCGTCGCGAGCGCCTCGGCCTCGGCGGCCGAGAGGGGTTCGCGCAGGAGCGGAACACCGCACGAGCCGGCGGGCGGGGTGATGTCCGTGAGTTGGAGCGCGGGGGTCGCCATGCATCGATGGTACTCGATATTGACAGGCATCGATAGTCTGGGTAGAACTGGACATCGAACATCGTCGATATCTCCTGGAGACCCCATGACCCTCGTGGACCTGATCCCGCGCACCCCGTCCGACCGGGCGATCGAAGCGCTGCCGGTGGCGATCATCGGTGCGGGACCGATCGGGCTGGCCGCGGCTGCGAACCTCGCCGAAAGCGGTATCGACTTCGTCGTGTACGAAGCCGGCGATGACGTGGCGGCGAGCGTCCAGGAGTGGGGGCACACGCGTCTGTTCTCCCCGTGGCGGCATCTCGTGGACCCGGCCTCGCGCCGGCTCCTCGAAGCGGAGGGCTGGGAATCGCCCGCGCCGAAGCGTGCACCCACCGGGGCGGAGTTCGTGCAACGCTACCTCCGGCCACTCGCGAAGGTGCCCGTGATCGCGGCGCATGTGCGCACCGGCGTCGAAGTGCTCGCCGTCGCCCGTCAGGGCATGGACCGCACGCGCACCCGGGCACGGGCAGCGACCCCGTTCGTGCTGCGGCTGCGCTCGGCATCCGGCGCGGTCAGCGAGACCGGCGCGCGCGCCGTCATCGACGCCTCCGGCACGTACCGCTCACCCAACCCGCTTTCTTCCAGCGGACTCGACCTGCTGGGGATGGACGACATCGCCGACCGCGTCACGCGCGCGCTGCCGGATGTGCTGGGTGGCGACCGCGGCCGCTTCACCGGGCGACACGTGACGGTCGTCGGCGCCGGGCACTCCGCCGCAAACACGCTGCTGGGCCTGGTCTCGCTGGCCCGGGAGGACGAGGGGACCACCGTGACCTGGCTGATCCGCAACGCCCAGGCGGTGCGGGTGTCATCGTCGCCCGACGACGAGCTGGCGGGCCGTGCGGACCTCGGCAGCCGGGTGGACGCTGCGGTGTCTCAGGGCGAGATCTCGGTCGTCGACGGCTTCGAGATCCTGCGCGCCCGCCGCGTCGACGGCCGAGTGGAACTGGTCGGTCTGCGGCGGGGCGAAGCGGCCGCGCACGTCACCGACGTCGTGGTGAACGCAACGGGTTTCCGCCCCGATCTCGCCATGCTGCGCGAGGTCCGCCTCGACCTGGATGAGATCGTCGAGGCGCCGCGCCGGCTGGCGCCGCTGATCGACCCCAACGAGCATTCCTGCGGCACGGTGGAGCCGCACGGGTTCCACGAGCTCACTCATCCCGAGCCTGGGTTCTTCCTCGTGGGTATGAAGTCCTACGGCCGGGCGCCCACGTTCCTCCTCGCCACCGGCTACGAACAGGTGCGCTCGGTCACGGCATGGCTGGCCGGTGACACCGCCGCGGCATCCCGGGTAGAGCTCACCCTTCCCACGACCGGCGTCTGCTCCACCGACGAGGCGGGCGGCTGCTGCTCGTGATCTCGGTGCGGCCGATGACGGCGGGGGACTGGCCCGCGGTGGCGGAGATCTTCCGGCAGGGCATCGACGACGGCGAAGCGACGTTCGAGACGCGCACGCCCGGTTGGGACGCCTTCGACGCCGCCAAGCTGCCCGGGCTGCGCCTGGTGGCCGCCGACGACCGCGACTCCCGCGTACACGGCTGGGCGGCGGCGTCGCCGGTCTCCACCCGCGAGGTGTATCGCGGTGTGATCGAGCACTCGGTCTACATCGACCGCGCCGCGCGCGGACGCGGCATCGGCCGGCTGCTGCTGAGCGCGTTCGTCGATGCCGCGGACGATGCGGGGGTCTGGACGATCCAGTCCAGCGTCTTCCCGGAGAACACCGCGAGCCTGCGGCTGCACGAGGCGGCCGGGTTCCGCGTCGTGGGGCGGCGCGAGCGCATCGCCCGCGCCGGTGTCGGCCCCCACGCCGGCACGTGGCGCGACACCGTCCTCATCGAGCGCCGCAGTGCGCGCAACGGCATCGACTGACACCTGGAGAGCATCATGACCGACACCCCCACCGTCCTGTTCGTCTGCGTGCACAACGCGGGTCGATCCCAGATGGCCGCCGGCTACCTGCGAGAGCTGGCGGGACCGCGCATCCAGGTGCTTTCGGCGGGGTCCGCGCCGAAGGACGAGATCAACCCGGTCGCGGTCGCGGCGATGGCCGAGCAGGGCATCGACATCGCCGCGAACACTCCTCAGGTGCTCACCACCGACGCGGTGCGGCAGTCCGACGTCGTGATCACGATGGGGTGCGGCGACGCCTGCCCGATCTTCCCAGGGAAGCGCTACGAGGACTGGGTCCTCGACGACCCCGCAGGACAGGGGATCGAAGCCGTGCGCCCGATCCGCGACGAGATCCGTCGGCGCGTCGAGACCCTCGTGGCCGAACTGCTGCCCGGCGGCTGAGCCGCGCGACAGCGCCGAGCCACCGGTCGGTGCAATGACTGTGGCCCTCCGGGCCCCGCGTGAGCGGGATCCGGAGGGCCACAGGTCGATCGGTCGTCAGACTCCGAAGTACAGCTCGGCTTCAGGATCTGAGATTCGGAGGGTGTTCCACAGGATCGTACTCCCTGCGAACTAAGGGGAGTGCGATGCTGAGCATGGGGTGGGTCGCTGCTGCGGCTGTCCGAGAACCTGTCCGTTTTGCCGATTCTTGGCCGCCCTACGGGTCTTCCTGGGGGTTTACGGGAGGTGCCGCCTACCTGTTTGATATGAGCGCCGACCGCCCTCGCCTCTGGACTCCGCAGGAGCTTGCCGACTATACGGGCATCCCCATCAGGACGCTCGCTGACTGGCGGACGGAGCGCGCGCGCAGCCGAGGTCTCGGATTGCCGTTCGTCGCACTCTCGGCGCACAACGTCCGCTACCGCGATGAGGATATCGAGGCGTTCATCGCAGTGCGGATCGTGGCTCCCATGGACAGGGCGGCCGACTGATGGCGCGGCCGAAACGCGCGCTTGGCGAACTCGGCAAGGTGACCTACACCGTTGAGCCGAGCGGTCTCGTGATCGCGCGAGGACGCGTCTACGACGGTAACGGGCGCGAGCGTCGTCCGACCGGCAGCGGAGCGACCGAAGCCGAGGCGCTGGCCGCATTGCAGGAAGCGGCCGATGTTGCCGTCGGTCGAGTCCTGGCACCACGCACGCAGGTCATGACCGTAGCGGAGTTGGCGACGGCGTGGCTCAAGACGGCGTATCACGACGACGACCCGCGAGTGTTGCGCCAACGCCGCGAGCAGACCGTCGATGGCTACGCATCGGTGGTCCGAGCGCATGTCACCCCGCGCGCCGGAGCCATCCCTATCGCCGACATCACCACCGATCGCGCCGACGGACTACTCATGGACATCGCACGGGAGAGATCGGTGACGACCGCAAACAAGGTTCGGAACGTGATGTCGCTCATGTTCGATTGGGCGATCCAGCAGGGACACTTCTCGGCTGCCGGGTCGATCCAGCACACACGGCATGGAGCGGTCGTCGTGGCGAACCCCATCCGCGCGACCCGGCGAGCGGATGAGCCGGACACGGTGTACTTCGAACTCGACGCGGTACAGGTCAAGTACATCCTCCACCTCATCCGTGACGAGTGGCCTGAGCGACACCGGGCGCGGTATCCGGTGGGCCGACGGCCCAACTACAAGCTGCTCGCCGACTACATCCTGATCACGCTCGGCACCTCCGAGAGGACCGCGGAGCCCATTGCGATCCGGTTCCAGGACGTTCGGTTCGAGGCGGTGGAGCAGCTGGATGGAAGCCTCACGATGGAGGCGCTCGTCTGGGTCGGGGGGACGATGGTTCGCACGAAGTCCCGCGGCCTGTTCCGCCAGGACTCGCCCAAGGCGGAGCGGCAGAAGCGTTGGCTTCGCGTTCCGAAGTTCGCCGCCAAGGTGCTGAGCGAACTCGTGGCCAGCCATGTTCCCGATCCCGAACGGAATCCCGAGGACGTGCTGTTCACCACCGAGCGCGGCCGTCCGCGCGACCCCAGCGCAGTCGGCGGGCTGCTACGGATGTTCCGCCGCGAGTTCGAGCCGGAGCTCTTGTCTATCGGGGTCAACGCCGAGCACCTCACCTTCCGCAGCCTCCGCAAGGCCGTCGCCGCGGCGGTATCGGACACGGCCGGCGTCGAAGTCGCACGCGATCTGCTCGGGCACAGTGACGCGGCGATCACCGAAGGCCACTACGCGAAGCGCCCCGCCCTGATTGTCGAAATCGCGGCCGACGCGCTCGACGAGGTGTTCGCGGGCATCGACGCATGAAAGGCCGCGAAGAGGCAGAGCTGACAACGCATGATTGTGAGCAACTACGAGCCGCTGCTGCGCACGTTCGTCGACGACAACGCCGGTGACGGCCGAGCTGCTGGAGCGGGCATTCGCGAAGGAGGCGTGACCGCTGCGGCGTTGACGGATTCCCCGGCACCGAGCATGTGCCGGCGACGCAGTCGCAGAGAGCCCGGAGGGAGCGATCCGCGCACCTTGATGTCATGACCGATCGAGACCACGCCGACGCCGTCCTTCAACACGTAGCGGTGCTCGCGTTCCTCTACTACCCAGGCATCCAGCGAGATGACCCCACGTACCGTCTCGCCGAGGACATCGAGTGGTGTCTCGCCCGACTCGGAGACGTGTCTGAAACCGAGTCGGAGAGGATGCGGGCTCTCATCGCGCGAGCGATCATCGACCCGACCGCGACGCGCGAAGAGCTGTTCACCGCGCTCGCCGAGCTCAACGGCGAGCTTTCTGTGGGTCACGATGAGTGACCAGGCACTTAACGACGACGACCGCGCCGCACGGCAGGCCGCACAGCGGCAGGCCTGGAACGACGCTCACCCGACGTACTACGCCGACTATCGCGAGCGGAACCGTGAGCACATCCGGAAGACGAACCGCGAGCGGCATCGTCGGCACGCGCAACGCGAGCGAGTGGAGAAGGAACGTCGACAGAAGTCGATTGAGCGGGCGAAGGCATGGGCCAAGGAGCATCCGGAAGAGCGGCAGCAGGCACGGGAGCGATACAAGCAGAAGCACGCGGAGGCGTACAAGCAGGCTCAACGCGATTACTACCACCGGAATCGTGACGCGATCGCCGAGCGTCGGCGCGCGCGAGAGGCCGCGGACCCGCAGAAGGCGAACGAGGCTCGGCGTCGTGCCGTCGCCCGGGCACGCGACGCCGGCCGTGTGTCCGGCTGGTCGCCCAGCCCTTCCCAACTGCAGTCCTACCGGCAGCGCGAGAACGAAGCCCGGCGCTTGTCGCGTCGTCGCGCGCGCGCCGGGCTGCCAGACAGGCGCCTTCACCGGGTGCTCGCTGCGGAGCGGCGACACAACGCCGCCGCGGCGGACGCGTTCTTCGCTCGCAAGCGCAGCCGGGAGGAGATTGCCCGGATCCGTGAAGAGGACGCGCCGACGCCACCCGAGCTGGTGTGCGCCATGCAGCGGCAATCAGAAGACCGGCGCGCGGTCCGCGAGGTTCTGGCCATGGCGGACGCCTACTTCGCTGATCACGAACTCGAACTCCGGGCGCGCGTCGCCGAAATCTCGCGGACGCGCTTCCGCGCAGGGCTCCTCCCACTCGACGTGTACACCGAGCCGCGCCGCCGCGCTCTCGAAGTAGCGAGCACCCGCTACCTGCGCCACAGTGCTCCCTCGCCGACGTCATCTCTCGCCGTCTTCCAGTGGCTCACGTCGGATCACGCAGAGCGATCGCCAGACATCCCGCTCTGACCTCGTGGCCGCTCTCGACGTCACGCACACGGAAGCGGCGAGTCGACGTTGTCCGACCTGCTTCTTCAGATGGCCGAGTGGATCACGCGGGGGCCGGCCTGTCCAAATTGACGCCGTCGACTACAAGAATCCGAACGGCATCGAACGCCGCTACTGCCACATAGAGCAGTGGCGAGGGCTGGCCACCCGCTACGACAAGCACGCCGTGATCTACCGCGCTGCATGCGGGCGGTGCCCGATAGCGGGACTTCGCGTGCGCCGGCCAAAGGACTTGTGACAGCATCCTCGTGCAGGGAATTGGTACACCCACGCTCTAGTCGAGAGTCTTGAGCCGAGGATTCGACGTCCGCGGCAATTGCCACCCGTGGCGCTCATGGATGTCCTTGGTGAGCTCTTCGGCGTGCGCGCGCAGCTTGAGTAGCGCAGGTCCGTCATACCCCTTGGCTCGGAACAGGCGGAGATTCTGGCTGAGGGCTTGTGCCCATGTCATCAGTGGGTCGAGACGCTCAAGCCGCTGCTCAACCGTGACACCCGGCTCAGCAGCATCCATGACCTGCCGCCCCAGGGTCGCCCCGAGAACGCGCTCAGCCTCGAGCCAAACGTCCAGGCCGTCCCAGTCCGTGTACTCGTCGGCGAGGTCAATAGTCGCGATGCGCAGGTTCGCGAGGCGTTCGCCAACCGGCTCCATCGTCGGGTCGAACCCGATGAGGCGCTGTACAGCTTCCTGGGCAGCAGACCAAAGCGAAGTCGTCACCGCCTTGCGGGACTGTTGCAGCGCTTCCTTGGAGCGCTTGTTGGACATGAGCGTTCCGAGGCCGGCAATCACGGCCGCCAGGCCAGAGATGATGAGAGCCGCGATATCCACGGGTCGATCATGGCAGCTCAAGGGGGAAGGCGCATAGCGCAGCCACCGACCGCGAATGACCTGACGATCCTTGTACGGGCGTTGGGCCATGGTCGTACCCTCGCGGCTGATCAGTTCGGATGGCTGCCACCAAATAGCACAGCGGTCCAAGGAGATCCGCTGAGTCCGCATACGCGCTCCGGCGAGCTGGCCAAGGCGAGGATCATGCGGTCCTCGGAATCGCGACAGCCGGGCGTGGAATGGCCACCGACGCTCGCTGCCCAATATGGTGAAGCGTGGTTTCGCCGATAACGTACGACTTGCACAGGCTCGGCTGGAGAGCATTCCAGGATCTGACCGCCGTAATCCTCCAGACCGTGCTCGGTCAGACGTTTCATACTTTTGCTGACAGTAACGACGGCGGGCGCGACGGTGCGTTCTTCGGCGCATGGAAGTCGATATCAGAGGCGGATTCGAACTTGATCCCCGCCGCGATCTCTGACTCACGTGCGACCGTCGCACAGTGCAAGTTCAGCGTGAAAGCGCAGGGGACGCTAACGCCATCGACGCTGGAGAGCGAACTGGCGAAGGTCAAGCGCCTCAACGTGGCCGGACTCTGTGATTCATACATTCTCGTGACGAACCTGCGGGTATCCGGCAAGACTGAGAGTTGGTTACTCGCCGCGTTGAAGAAGGTGGGGGTCGACCACGGACTGGTGCTCGATGGCGAGTGGATCGCGCAGCAGATCAGCCGGCGAGCAGACCTGCGACGCTACGTTCCTCGGGTATACGGGCTCGGCGACCTGGGTCAGATACTGGACGACAGGCGGTTGCAGCAAGCGTCCGCGTTAATGTCTCGGCTTGGCGAAGACCTTGCCACTTTCGTCCCTACGGCTGTTTACAAGCGTGCGGCCGACGCGATCGCCTCCCATGGGTTCGTGCTTCTGCTCGGCGCACCCGCCGTCGGGAAATCGACGATTGCGGCAACCCTCTCAATGGCCGCACTTGATGAGTGGGGAGCGGGCGTGCGTCGTGTGGACTCGGCTGCTGAACTCCTAGCGGCGTGGAATCCAGAAGAGCCCGATCAATTGTTCTGGGTCGACGACGCGTTCGGCGCCATCCGACACGACGAGCGGCTTACCGACGAGTGGGCACGCCGGATGGACCAGGTAATGACGGCTATTTCGAATGGTGCCAAGGTAATTCTGACCAGCCGAGATTACATCTATCGGAGCGCGCGGCCACACCTCAAGGAGTACGCGTACCCCCTACTGCGGGAGCAGGCGGTCGTGGTGGATGTCGCTCGTCTCACGACCGACGAGAAGGAGCAGATTCTCTACAACCACCTCAAGGCTGGCGACCAACCCGCGTCGGTGCTTCGTTCGTGGAAGCCCTATCTTGCCGAGGTGGCCTCCAGTTCGCGCTTCCAACCCGAGGTCGCCAGGCGTCTAGGTCTTCGCGCGTTCACAGATTCTGCCTCGCTCCATGGCGGCAACCGGCTGAGGCGCTTCGTAGAGAATCCCATTGACTTTCTGCGTGACGTCCTGAACCAGTTGGATTCGAACTCCGTCGGCGCAATGGCGTGCGTATACATGGCCGGCGACAAGCTGGAGGCGCCGGTCGTGTTCACCGCTCGCGAGTCGGATGCCCTCGACTTGTTGGGAGCAGAGAAGAACAAGGTCATCCCGGCAATGCAGGCGCACAAGGGCACATTTCTGGCTGTGTCAATCGATCCTGACGGCTCGAGTTACTGGGCGTTCCGACACCCAACCATTCGTGAGGCCTTCGCAGCGCACATCGCCGACGATCCGAATTTGGTACGGATTCTCCTTCATGGGCTTACCGACGAGGAGTTGCACCGCCAGATCGACTGCGGCGGTAGCCAGGAAGGCACGATGGTTAGGATCCCGCCGTCCCTGTTCTCCGAGGTAGTTGCGAGATCGCCATTGGCTGGTGTCGAGCCGACGTCCTCGCCCGGCAGCTGGCTGCCCTTCTTCCTCCAGTACCGGTGCTCTGACGACTTCCTAAAGGTGTGGTCGCGAGCAAACGATTCACATCTCGAAGACTTGCTTCTGTTCGGCTCCTACATGGGCGTGTACTGGCAGCCGAAGGTGCTCGGTCGCCTTGCGGAGGCGGGTGCGCTACCCGAAGCAATTCGCGCAAAGGCTGTATCCAAGATCGCAACCATGGCCATCGATGACTTTGACTCCGACTGGCTGGAAGCTCCGATCGTCTCGCTGTTTAGCGATGAGGAGCGCGAGGCTCTGATCGAGCGTGTCGAGCAAGAGTCGTTGTCTGCCCTAAATGAAGAGATCGACCGGTCGACCGAAGGGTATGAGGATGACATATCCGCGCATAATCGCTACTACCGGGCACGCCAAACAGTCGACGCATACCTGCGTCTATTTTCCGAAGATGGTCGGTGGCGCGTTGAGCTGGAGGCCGCGCAAGAATCCATCGACCGGTCGATCGAGGAGAGCGATTGGGAACCGGACCAGGACATCGATCGCGAGTCGTTGTCGGGCCGCCTGGAGGCGGAACTACCGCCCTCGGGACGAGACCCATTCGACGATGTGGATGCTGGACACGACTAGCCGTCACTGCCGCTCGACAGTCGGCGAACAGCTATCGGGTGAAGCAGTACACGATCCGCGGGGGCTCGTTGCGGTCAACCCCGAGCGCATCGGCAGGGCGTGGACTCGCGGGGTGCCTCTCAACGCCGGAAAGGCTCCCGTCCCGCGTCGGGCGCGAACCTCTGCATCGCTGGCACCCAGGCCGCAGGTACTGTCTCGCCCCGCAGGAGTTGCACGGAGTTCGCGCCCTCGATCCACTCAGCAGTCTCGCCCTCGTTCCACCCGATAACCACGAGCGCATCCGCGTCGACATCCCAGAGATCGTTGAGGTGCTGGCGATCCGGCCAGGAACAGAGCACCCGACGTCCCGAGAGCGAACCAGTCGAGAGCCCCCGTCAGTTGAGATGCAGCACTCCGGGCTGCGCCACCACCCGCTTCAGGCTCCGTCACCGTAGAACCGCTTGTGGGGCGTGACCACCACAACCGAGCGACCGGGCTGATCGACTAGCCACTTCATCGACCGCATGGTTTTGCGATTCACGCGAGGTCTCCTTTAGGTGAACCGCGAGATTGCGACAGGGAACGCGTAGGCATCGAATGCCATCACCCATCCCCCTTCTTCGGGTGCGGGCTGATCACGATTGCCAGGTGCCAGCTCGCCGTGATCTGCGTGATCTGCATGTGGGGGCTCGGCGCTTCCGATGCCCGAAGGCGGGGCGGCACTCGCAGATAGAGTGCGGAACATGCAACCCAAAGACATCGCGGCCGTTGTCCAGCAGCCACCCGACTGGTGGTCATCGATCTTCGTGCCAGTGGCAGCGATCCTCGTCAGCGCCGGCATAGCCGTCTGGCTGGCGTCCAGGGAACGCAAAGCGGGCCGCAGGGACGCGCGAAACACCCAAGCGATCAGGCTCATTCGCGCGCTCAACGACATTGGACGCCATGCGTTCGAAAGCGATGAGGATCGTGTCGAGGGCGCCCACTCTCGGTACGAGCAGGAACTCAATGCATTCGCCGCGCATTTGAGCAAGCGTGAGCTTGTCGTCGCGAAGTTCGTCTGCGAGGTCGTCATGATGGATGACGAGTCCAGCCCGCACCGCACATACCGAACGATGCTGTGGCTCGCTACGTCGATTGAGCTCTGGATTCGCGGCACATTGTCAACACGACAATTCGAGGACAACCTGCCCCGCAACGGATCGAATTGGGTCGATTCGATCGAACTTGGCCAGTGGGACGCGCTTGTGCGCGGCGAGCCCATCACGGGGATGGCGGACTTGGAGACCGCGACGTCGAAGTAGATCTGATTGGGCAGATGACGTTCCAACGCAACGAGTGCGGAGGGTTCTGGCAACCCGACGCCGTGTACGAAAGCCGATCCTTGGGTTCTTGCGGTGGTCGCAACACTTACTGAATGGAGAGTGTTGTGGCGGAGTTGGCGTTGAGGTTCCGGCTCGATGCCGTGCAGCAGGCGTGGGACGGTTTCCAGGCCGGGCTGTTCGCGAGTGAGGTCGGCGACCGGATCGGGGTGAACCGCACGACGGCGAAACGGATGCTGGTCGCTGCCGGCGGCGTCCGGCCGCGACGCGGACGGGACCTGCAGGGCCGGTATCTGTCGTTCGCCGATCGGGAAGAGATCGCGGTCGGCGTCGCGAGGGGCGAGTCGGTGCGGGCGATCGCGAGGCGACTAGGACGCGCCGTCGACGGTGTCTCGGGAACTGTCCCGAAACGCCGTGCGTGGCCGATATCGGGCGTCGATGGCGCAGATGACGGCGATGGGGCGGGCGTGCCGGCCGAAGCCGGCGAAGCTGGCGAGCAACCTGCGGCTGCGTGCGAGAGTGGAGCAGGACCTGGCTAAGCGTCGATCGCCGGAGCAGATCGCTGGCCGGCTGAGGCGAGAGTTCCCCGATGATCCGGAGATGCAGGTGAGCGTGGAGACGATCTACCAGTCGCTCTACGTGCAGTCGCGGGGCGCGTTGAAGCAGGAGCTGACCCGCTATCTGCGCACCGGGAGAGGGCTGCGCCATCCCAGTCGGAAGGTCGGGCAGCGCAAAAACCGGATTCCGAACATGGTCAACATCTCGGAGCGGCCGCCGACGGCGAGTGATCGTGCCGTCCCGGGAAGTTGGGAAGGCGACCTGATCATCGGCGCGGGGAACTTGTCGGCGATTGGCACGCTCGTGGAACGGCATTCGAACTTCACGATGCTCGTTCACCTCCCCGACGGCTACAAGCCCGACCAGGTCGCTCCCGCACTGACCCGCAAGATCCAGCAGCTCCCGGTGCAGCTGCGCGGCGCACTGACTTGGGATCAGGGTCCGGAGATGCGCGACTGGGAGAAGGTTCGTATCGATACCGGCATCGAGGTGTTCTTCTGCGACCCGCACTCACCCTGGCAACGCGGCATCAACGAGAACACGAACGGGCTGCTCCGGCAGTACTTCCCGAAAGGCACCGACCTCGACGGGTTCACCGAAGGCCAGCTCGACGCCGTCGCCCACGAGCTCAACGACCGACCCCGCAAACGGCTCGAGTTCCAAACCCCGAATGAGATCATCAAATCGGTCCTGTTGCGATGACCGCTTGAATCCGCCGGTCCGCATACGGGCGATGCGGGTATACGGGTCCTCGATGCCCACTGACGTGAGGTTCGCCTTGGGGTGCTTGTTGAACACCTTCAGCATGAACGAATAGCCACCGTCAGCGTCCCACCCGTCGGGAGTGAAGGCGCCGCTGTCGTCGAGAGGGCGTGACCTCGCGTACGCAACAGTAATCACTGCCCGTTATCCGGTCTGTCAACGTTCAGTTTCCTGCGCCTTCTCAAGTCGCCGCGCGTGGGCTGCTCGGTCGCATTGACGTCCGCAAAGCGAGGAGGTCGCGGTCGTTGACGAAGCGCGGACTCGTCGCACCTGTCCAGCGGTGTATCGCGTTGGACCATGCTTCAACCGACCGATGTGCCACGTTGCCCGTGGTACGCGGAGCCATGTCGGGATGGCTGTAGGTCGCGGAAAGGAACGACGTGTCACCGTGAACGAGGCTGGAAAGAGCGCCATACATCGACCCGATCGTCGGGATTTGTTCCGATACCCGCGCTGAGATCTGGAACCTCGTCTTTGCGTACTCGCGGCCGATCTTCACCTGCGCGACCTCCTCGTATGTGACGCCGCCGCGCTCCCTCCTCACGACTCCATAGCCCTGCCTATTCAGAAACGCGACGAAGTCCTCCCGTTTCTTTCTCACCTCTGACGAGGCGGGTTCCTCCAGTTGATCGATGGTGGTCTGCAGCGACCGAAACGCGGTCGCGCACGAGCGTGCGGCGCGCTGATCCGAACTGACATCGACGGCAACTTCCCACGCGACTGACGCACTGATCTCTGCAACTGACCGGACCACCGACACCGCCGCTAGCGGATGGATCGGATCACTAGACAGTAATGTCTCCAGTCCGGAGAGGTGATCGATCAGCGCGTTGTTCTGTGCCTCAAGGTGGATGAGGCGCTGTCCGAACAAGGTTGCGTGATCTCCCGCGCGCGCTCGCGCCATGTCCTCTCCGCACGCCGAAGTAGCCGGCGCTCTCTCGATGCGGTCAGAGATCTTTTCCATCACCTGGACGACATGCAGGCGGCACTGACGCGCGAGGTTTCTCGCAGCGTTCGCAGCAAGCTGGAACCGGTATTCGGCGTCGTCGGCTTCGTTGTCCATCAGGCCGATCGTCCCACGCCGATGATCGGTTTGCTTGCGCAGGTGCGCCGGACGGACCACGCCGTCTCTCCCGAATGTTCGCGGCGGTGCGAACGGTGGCACTGCTCCCAGACGGAGCTGCACGATGATCGGTCGTCCAGCGCACTGCAGCTCGAAGCAACGATCGGCTGGTTGTGCGTGCAACGGCGTACCCGTCACATCCTCGGGAGGCGGGAGGCGGGAGGCGGGAGGCGGGAGGCGGGAGACGGGAGGCGGGAAGCGGGAAGCGGGAGGCGGGAGGCGGGTGGCGCTCCACCGCCGCTACATCGTTACGTGACCCTCGGTCCGGGCCGCGTGGCCCTATGCTCACCAACATGGGTAACTACACACCGCCGCAAGGCGAGTTGTCTAGCAACGGGTCGGAGTCTCGGCCGTCGTCTAGGACTCCGCTGTGGATCAGTCTCGCCGCGCTCGGCGGGCTGCTCGTCGGGGTCGTCGGGGCGCTTGGGGTGACGAACGTTGTTGGATCCGTTCAGGCGGCCGCTGCGGAGTCGCAGGCCGAGGTCGACGCGGCCGCTGAAGCCGCCGCCGCGGACGAGCGGCTCGCGACCGCCGTCAGGAAATGCGGCAGCAACGGCATGGAGCTCGGCGATGAGGACCGCACCCTCATCATCGACGTGAAGGGCAAAGACGACTTCGATGGTGCCTCGTACGACGAGCAGGCGTGCGTGCTGAACGCCCTCGACGTGCCGGCGAGCGTCGAGTCTCATATCGGACAGACAACGTCGATGGATGGCCGTCAGAGCGAGTCGTGGGACGGGATCACTATTGAATGGTCATATCACCCCGACCGCGGCAGCGACATGGTGATCACTCTCGAAAACGACTGACACCAACCGTCGTCGGATCTCTTCGGTATTCGCCAAGCCGGCGCTCTCAGGCGGTGTCACCGACCGAGGGGAATAGCAGCGCCGACGACGAGCGGCGCAGGGGTCACCGACGTCGGCATCTACGCCGCGAGGTACCGGCGCTCGTAGCCTGGCCGCTGGAGCAGCTGATGCTCGTTCTCGCCGGCAACGCACTCGACCCTGCCTCGGAGCTGCAGCACATCCTCGCGCTGCCGGACCAGGAGGACTACGACCCGTTCACATAGTCCGACGATCCCTCAGCGCGCGGGTGAACGAGGTGGACCTTGCCCGGGAGTGAGACGAGGCCGACGACCTCGCTGGCCACGCCCCAAGCCTCGATAACCCCACCGCTGCCGCTACGAAAGTCCGAGCAGCCCTGCCCATCGTGCGTGGATCGACGCCCTTGGCCAGTGTTGGCAGGCGTGTCGTTCGAGAAGCGTACGTGTTTAGTACGTGTGGTTATGCTCCATACGTGTTTACTGCGTGTACATTTTTCGCGTGACCTCCGTTCTTGGCACATTGATCCGTGTTGCAAGGGATGCCGTGGGGCTAGACCAAGCAGCGCTTGCCCGCGCCATGGGGGTAGGGCAGCAGACCGTAAGTGCCTGGGAGCGCGGTCGTTCGCGGCCTCGACAGGCTCAGCTCCCCACGTTGTGTTCGGTTCTCCGCCTCTCGCTCGATGAGGTGACGATCGCGGGCCAATACCAGAACGACCCGGCCGTCGCCACTCAGAACCTCGTCCTGGCCCTTCCTTTTGAGAACCTCTCCGATGAGGCGTTCGAAGCATTCACCCGCGACCTCGGTGCACGGATCTATCCTGGCCGGACCGCAACACGCAATGGCTCGACCGGCCATAAGCAGTTCGGCGTGGACGTCTTCATCGACGGCGACGGCGAGCGAATCGGTGTGCAGTGCAAGCGGCACAAGACGTTCGGTCCGGAGGATATCCGCGGGGCAATCGACGAGGTCACAGGTGAGGCGCGGATCACATCCGGCATCGTCGCGTTGAGCCGGAAGACTGCAACCCCCGCCGCCCGACAGGAGATCCACAAGCACCCGGGCTGGAAACTGTGGGATGGGGAAGACCTGTCCGCGCTCGTCCGAGGACTTTCGCGTTCGGACGCCCTTGCCCTCGTCGACACCTACTTCAGAGGGCTGCGCGAGCCGTTCCTGGGAGTTCGAGAGCCCAGCCCGTGGCTGACGCCTGACGAGTATGACTCTGCCCTCGCTGGCCGTTTGGGTGTTGACCGCAACTTCGAACTGGTCGGTCGCGACACGGAGCTGAGTCGAATGATGGAGCTCAGCGCAGCCCTGGAGAAACGAGTCATCCTGATCGGTCGGGGTGGTATCGGGAAGTCACGTCTCCTGCGCGCCTTCGCGCGGAGCGATGTCGGCCGAACCGTGGTGTTTGCATCGCGCGGTGCTATCGCGCCCGAGAGTTACGAGGCTCTACCTGAGGGTGCGCCTGTCGTGGTAGTTGACGATGCGACGGATCCCGAGTTTGACGTACGCGCATTGGAGCTCGGAATCCGACGCGTTCGACCGGATGCAAGCTTGGTGATGTCAACGCGACCCCGCGCGCTCGGCCCGCTGTATGCCGCACTCGAACTTTCGGATATCGAAGCCGCGAAGATTTCGGTTACTCTCGATGATCTTTCCATCGACGCGGCCGAATCGCTCGCCCGCGAGGCACTCGGAGAGTCAGCGACGGACTCTCGGGTGGAGGGCCTCGCGCACGTGGGGTACGACTGCCCGTTCATGATCGTGCTTGGCGCGCATCTGATTCGGGAGGGAGACCTGACAGACACCGACCTCGTGACGCAGACCGAGCTGCGCCAGCAAATCCTCACCCGATTCGCTGACATCGTGATCCGCGGCTCAGATGCGGACGCTCGGATCGCCGTTCTGGAGGCCGTTGCAGCGATCCAGCCGGCGAATCTCGGCGAGTCAGAGTTCCTAGACGTGGTCGCCGGTGTCAGCGGTGTCGACGACGCCAGGGCTCTCGACATCCTCGATGAGCTCGATGACCTGGGTCTGGTGCTGCGCAGGGGACAGACGGTTCGGGTTGTCCCCGACCTCCTGGGCGACGCCGTCTTGGAACGGGCGCTTGTCTCAAAGTCGGGGTTCGACAAGCGCTTCGCAATTCGACTCGCCAATCAGGCACGAGGTCTCGCGCTTTCGCATGCGCTTAGAAATGTCAGCGTGATCGATTGGCAGAGACGCACACAGGGGCCATCTGAGCTGGCAGACACGCTCTGGTCTGCGTTGGCTGAGCATGCGCTTACGCTTGCGAACTCTGATCGCATCGCCCTGGCGAAGCGTGTCGCGCCGATCGCGGCCATCTACCCAGGACGTGCGCTCGATCTGGCTGATCTACTGCTGACGAATCCTGGGCCCGACGAGGAGGACCCTTTGAGCGGCATTTGGGGTCCTCCGCGTGCCATCACCGCGACCGAAGTCGCTCGCGCGCTCGCACCCCTCATCGCAAATGCGGGAAGCAACGCCGACTATCTCCCGCGGTCGATGCGGAGGCTTCTCGAAATCGGTGGCCCAGACACGCGTTCGGAAAACCAGAATCCTGAACAGGGAATGAGATTGCTCCGCGAGCTGGGTCAGTTTCACCCCCGCCGCACCATTCGATTCAATCGCATCTACGTTGAGACAGTCGCTGACCTGCTCGCCGATCCAGCCCTTGAGGCGCATGCTCCTCAACTGATCTCACTCCTGGGAGAGGTCATGGTTCACGACGTCATCGTCACCGAATCTCGCGGATGGAATCTGTCCTTGGCCCGCCATGACATAGACCTGGAAGTCGTCTCCGACGTGAGGGCAACCGCAATCACGATCGCGATCGATGCACTCGGGCGCGACGACGGCACAGCCTATGCAGCCACCGAGGTGCTCAAGAAAGGACTGTTCTCGAACAACCGCAGCGATGATGTGACTGAGGAATTCACGACGATCGTTGCCGGACTGCGTGCCGTGCTGTCGGATCAATCGCGCCCCGCCGGCATTCGGCTTGCGGCCTACCGCGCGCTTGGCTGGCACGCGACGTATGGGGAAGGTGCGCGTCGCTCAGCAGCTCGCGCGGCACGAGAGGATTTGGCCAAAGATGACGAGCTTCTGCTTGCACGCGTGACGCGCGGTGGCTTCCATACGGATGAGGACTTCGAAGACGAGCAGGTCAGCGTCGAAGGAAGCAGCGATGCTGCCGAGTCACCCGCAGTGGCCCGGTTCCACCGCTCGGCCGCGCAGCTCGGGGAGGCTATTCAGCATCTTGCCCGTCGGTGGAGCTCAACCCTCTCGCCCGAGCAGATCCTGACACGACTTCGCGCAGCGGTAGACGACGCGCTGAGGGAACGAGACCGCTTCACGCCACCACACCAGCTGCTGGAGCTCTTGTTCCTGTCGAACGCGGAGCTGACCCGCGCCGCGCTCACGCCGCGCACTATCGCCACGCCGGCGGACGATTGCATCGTCGAGGCGGCCATCGGCATTTGTTTCGCTTCGGACTATCCGGACCTCATGTCCATCGCCACGGAGAAGATCGCCCAGGGCGAGCGGCCCGCTTCGATGGTTGCGTCAGCCGTCGGGCGTGCAAAGGGCCCGCTTACCGTCGCACAGGACGGCGTCGTGCGCGCTCTGCTGACAACGTCGAACCCCGCGGTCTACTCGACGCTGCTCTCTGCCGCTCGATGGCGCGAGGAACTCGACCCCGAACTGGTCCTGGCAATCCTGGATGCTGCGCCGATCGAGACGAACCCCGCGGTTGCCGAGGCCGCCGCGACCGTGCTCGTCGGAAGCGCCACGGTTCCATGGACCTCTCTATCGCGGGAAGAGCGTGCACGCTTCTTGGATCGCTTCACGCAGACGCCAAGTCTCGACGCGTATGACTTCGGTGAACTGATGACGCAGCAGATTGCCATCGATCCACACGCGGCGCTGGCCTTCCTGCAACGTCGCATAGATCGGCAGAAGGACGCGAGCGACGACTACGACGCGCTGCCGTATCTCGAATCTATGCAGTTCAGTTTCCGAGCAACCCCGGATCTGCCCACACTGATAGCAGGCCATGTCGACTGGCTCCTCGATGCTCCCCACCGGCGAGGGCACGACGGCCTTGATGTTCTCCAGAGGATGTTCGTCGGTTACGAGGATGACCAACTCGCCGTACTACTTGCGTTGATCCAAACGCAGCAGCCGGATCGCGTCGCGCTGGTCCGGTCTGTTCTGGACGGCGCTCCACGTGACTTTGTTCTACGCGCCCCGACCTTCGTCGCTGAAGCCATTGAAGCCGCATCCGCGCTGCCTGGCTCCCTCGAGCGTGACGTGATCTTGGGGCTGCATGGCGCTGCGGAATACGCAAGCCATTCGCGATCCATCGGCACGGACGACCCGGAGGAAGTCGAGCTTAAGACCGGTGCCGAACTGCTTGCCCTTCAGTTCGACCCCGGCTCGGCCGTGCGCCGGTTCTACGACGACGTTGCGACTCGTGCAACCGCCCGAATCGCGTCGGAGCGTCAGGATGATGCGAGCTTGCGGAACCCGCGCCGCTGGTGAGCTCAACTGAAACGGGCTTGACCTGTTGCGAGGGCTGGGTATGGATGGTCGCGAAGGTCGTGTGGGTCGGGACTAGCCCATCGAGAACGCGCCAAATGCCGAGCCGTACGGCGTGTGAAGCTCGTGCCGTCCCGTGGCGATGACGGCGGACGCCGGTCGGTCTCCGTACGGATACCGGTCCATCGGCGCGCGAGCCTGACGCTGAACTGGACCAGGCAGGCGGGGTTCGCACAGGCAGCGGCCAACGAGAGAACTTCGATCGCATGACCCGCCCGCAGACTTGCACGGTCAACCCCGGCCATGCGGGCAGGATTCGCAGACTTCACCCGAGTCGATCAAGGGTGATGATTCGAGGCGGCGGCTTCGGCCATGAACGCTTCCTCGACAGCGCGACGGCGTGCGATGTCTTCGACAACGAATCTGCGGAAGTCGGCTGCCCGGTCCTCGATCATCGCGTCTTCGACCGCTGGCGCCGGCTCCTCGCCCGGCCACGCGGTCTGACGTGTCGCCCTGTCGCGGTCGAGGCGCGAGCCGCAGGCAGCGACCCATTGGTGCAGACGTTCGCGGGCCTCGGCGAAGTCGCGGTGCCAGCCGAAGGGAGCGGAGCCGTGCTGCTCCTCGTCGTAGGCGCACAGCCAATGCAGGTGCAGCGCGGACAGCTCCCAGACGAGTTCGGAGTGGCGATGCCACAGCGGCGGGATGACCGACGGTCTGAATCGGCCTGGGTTTCGTTCCGTTCTTCAAGCAAGGATGGAAGACGATGAACAGGAAGTACTCGCCGGAGATGCGTGAGCGGGCGCTGCGGAT